>CAVXMP010000009.1:0-353648 GCA_963762925.1 uncultured Acidobacteriota bacterium
TCCGGACAGGGCGGGGGGACGACGGGCAGACAACGGGCATCCTGTCAAGCACTTACGGCGACCGGAGGCAGGAACGCCACTTGCTCATTGACGCTCGCGATGCTCGACCTCAAAGCGGCGGTGCGCGCGCTCAGGCGGTCGCCGGCGTTCGCCTTCGGCACCGTCCTCACACTCGCTGTCGCGCTGGGACTGCTGACGACAGCTCTGGGACTCCTCGTTGGAGCTATCTCGGACGGAACCGGTGAGCGCGAGCGTGTCGTCGTGTACCTCACAGAGCGCTCGGAGGGCCGGCAGTTCCGCATGCGCTGGCCTTATCCCGCGGTCGAGGTACTTCGCACCGGCAGCGGGAGCTTTGCCCGGCTGGCCACCTATACGCAGGCCCGCCTCAACGCCGACACGGGAAGCGAAACCACGAGGCTCGATGCGGAATTCGTTTCGGACGATTACTTCGACATCGTGGGCGTCGCGCCTGCGCTGGGACGTCTCCCTGCGCGCCTCACTCCAGACGGTGAGCCGGCGCCGGAACTCGTGATCAGCGACGGGGCATGGCGACGCTTCTTCGGCGCGTCCCCTGGCATCGTCGGACGCGAGCTGCGCGTGACGCGTGCACCGCTCACGATTGTCGGCGTCATGCCCGCCGGATTCCGCGGCCTCAGCGCACGGGCCGATGCCTGGCTGCCGCACAGGCTTGCACCGGCACTCAGTTTCCGCGGCTATCTCACCTCCACCGAGTACTTCCACACGGTCATTGCGCAATTGCGCCCGGGCGTCACGATCGATCAGGCACGCAGCGAAGTTGCCGTCCTGGCACCGCGTATCGCCGAGGCCGTTCCTCCTCGATCCGAGCGAGCAACCAACCGCGGAGTCGATATCCTCGGTGTGGACGAGGCCCGGACCAGCGCGTCGACCGTACGCGCGCGCACGCTCGCGACCGTCGGGTCGGTTCTCGTCCTGCTGATTGCCGCGGTCAACATCGCGACGCTTGTGGCGGCGCGCGTGGCGACGCGCCAGCGCGAATATGCCATTCGGCTCGCCGTGGGCGCGGGCCGCGGCCGCGTGTTCCGAGCGGTCGCTGTCGAACTCGGGTTGGTGATGCTCGCGGGATTCGGCGCCGCAATCATCGTTGCCATGTGGGCGCGCGATGCGATCGCCACAGTGCTGCCACAAGCGCTCGCCGCACCCGGCAACGATTACGGCCAGCTCGCGAGCTTTACCGACGTGCGCATCGACCCCGTGGTCATCGCGAGTGTCGCAGTCGTCGCGTGCGTCCTCACCGCCCTCATCGCGCTACCCGCCTGCCGCCGTGTCGTCAATGACGACCTGGGTGAGTTGCTCAAGCGCGCCGGGGCCGGACTGGCCCGGTTGCCTGGTGTGTCGATGCGCGCATTGCTCGCGGTGCAAATCGCTGCGTCGATCGCACTGCTGGCGTCCGCAGGGCTTGTCTTTCGCAGCATCTGGAATCTCGGCCAGGTTGACGCGGGCTTCGATCCACGTGGTGTCATCGCGTTGTCGGTCGCGGAGGATCTGGCGGTACAGCGCGAGGCATCCGGACCCGCGCTCGCTGAGCAGCTGCTCGACACCATTCGCACGGCTCGTGGCGTGACTGCGGCGACTGTGGGGCAGAGCACGCCGTTCAGCGCGCGCGGCGCGCGCCTCGCGTTCGAGATCGAGGGGCGGCCACCAGTCGGGACGCCACCGATTGTCGGCTGGCACCGCGTCGGACCCGATCATTTTGCCGCCCTTCGGATTCCCGTACTGAAGGGACGCGGCTTCACCCCGGCCGACCGTCGCGGTCGCGCCCCTGTCGTCGTCATCAACGCCTCGGCCGCCGACCGCTTCTTTCCCGATCGGGATCCGATCGGCCAGCGAATCCGCCTGCCGGAGGTAATCTCGGGGGAGGCGGAAACCGCAGAGATCATCGGGGTCGTCGGTAACGTCGTCTATTGGCCGGTCGACGAGCCGCCGGGTCCGGATGTCTACCAGCCGGCGCTGCAATTCAGTCATCCCTACATGACGTTGATGGTGCGCGCAGCCGGCGATCCGGCACAAGTCATCGCCTCGGTCCGCGACGCCGTTCGGCGGGTGGATGCAAACCTTCCGCTGTTTGACATCGTCACATTGGAGAATCTGGCCGCCACGGGTCGGGGCGATCGCCGGTTCCTGCTCGTTCTTCTCGGCTTGTGCGCCGCCCTCGGCCTCTTTCTTTCGGCGATCGGCGTGTTCGCAATGACCGCGTCGTGGATGGAGGCGCGACGCAAGGAATTGGGTATGCGGATCGCCCTCGGCGCTCAGCCTGCTGGTCTCGTGCGGCTGGTCATGCGCGCGACGATGGTCCAGGCGGCGATGGGTGTGGCGGGAGGCATCGTGCTGGCGCTTCTGGCCGGACGCGCACTCGACGCGACGTTGTTTGGTGTCGCACCGCACGATGTCAGCACGTTGGCCGGTGCAGGCATCGCCATGCTGGCGGTGAGCGCCATCGCCGCGTATTTGCCGGCCCGCAAGGCCCTGCGGCTCGACCCGGTACGCGAGTTCTCGGCGGAGTAGCACTCGACATCTGGAGATTTGGGGATTTGGGGATTTGAGATGTTTGAAGAGGTGAATCCATGAAGTACTCGGAATATCTGCTCAGCGTTCTGCTTGCCTTCGCGCTGCTTGGCAGCGTCGCGGCGTGGACGCATGCGGATTACGCCGATAACACTGCGCGCTTCGCGTGCCGCGCGGGCAAGCCGACGCCGGCGGTCACCATGAAAGGGATGGTGGTCTATCCGCGGTGCGTGTCAGGGAAACGCGGCTGATCACCTCGCGTCGTAGGCAGCCTTCAACCATCGCGTCACGAAGGCGTCGACGTCGTCGAGTGAACGAATGGCGATACGGTGAGTGATCCGATTGCCTTTAGCTGTGGCGATTGCCTCGAGTCTCGCCGGAATTTTGCGCGCAGTTTTGCCTAACGCCAAGCCAAGATCAATGCGCGTGTTGGTCGCGGGTTTGATCTCGGCGAACACGTGTTCCCGATACAGTGGCACGATCGTTTTGCAGGGGCACGCCTTGGCGTCGTTGCCCGTCTGCAAACCACGCGCGAGCAGCTCCTCGTAAATCGGCTTCAACACGGCCTTCTTCCCCGCGAACATCTCTTCGACGTATCGCGGCGCCATCGCAAGATACGCCGCCGGATCGCCATCCTCCATCCCCTTGCCGTCGCAGCGCTCCGCGATCCACCAGGCGTAGTTCGTTCCGAGTGCGTGCGTGTCTTTCAGCCACGCGCGCCGTGCCGGCGTCGTCGCCGGGCCTTCCTTCTTGACCAGGGCCACCCACTCGTCAATGGTGCGACCGGTCTTTGTCTTGAAATTGGCGAGAATGTTCTGGATGTAAGAGACCGACGGGTGAACGCTGTACGGAGACTTCATGGGCATCCTTCTTTCAGGGCGCGTAAATGTTTTCACCGCGCGTAAGCCGACCCGGTGGTTTCAGCGCACCACATCGTCGAAAAAGGCCGCACAGACGACGGGTTGCCACCTGTCGACCCTTGGCTCAGTTCCTGCTATCTTTGTCCCGCGCCGAACCTCAGCATTCTTCCCGGCGAGAAGGAGCAGTGCAATGCGACGTGTTGTTTTGACGGCAGCGGTGGCCGTGTTCGTGATGGCAATGGCATCCAGCGCCAACGCCGAAATCATCCGTTTTACGGCCGCGCTGTCGGGTGGCAACGAGACCCCGGCTGTCCTGACCGGCTCATTCGGGAGCGCTACAGTGACCCTGGACACCGCGACGCAGACGGTGAGCTGGAACATCGACATCTGGAATCTGCCATCGGGCATCAACAACGCGCACATCCACGTCGGCGCCCCTGGTGTTGCTGGACCAACCGTGGTGAACATTCCATTTCCGGCGACGGCATCGAACGACTTCAATCTCACCGGGTCGGCCACAACTGCCACGGCGGGGCTGCGGCCCGACCAGGGCATTCGTTCCTGGGACGACTTTCTCCAGTCGCTCGTCGGCGGTCAAACCTACATCAACATTCACACGCAGGTGTTTGGCGGCGGCGAAATCCGCGGCCAGGTGATTCGCGTTCCGTAGACCACCTCGTGGGCTCTCGTGCAGCAACCCTGCCTGAGAACCCCGTGATCGAGTTCGGCGTGGCGTAGGCGCACGTCACTCCGGGAGGCCCGGCGTCGCACGTCCCCGCGGCGCCGGGCCGCGTTTTTTTCGCAGCTTGCCCTGAGCGCCCCTGAGACGCGGCGAAGTCGAAGGGCCTGATACCATTCTGCTTCGTGAAGCTGTCGGTCGTCATGCCCTGCTACAACGAGCGGGCCACCATTCGAGAGATTGTCTCCCGCGTCCTCGCCGTCGACCTTCCCGTCGAGAAGGAGCTCGTCATCGTGGACGACGGCTCGACCGACGGGACCCGCGCCATCCTCGCCGAGATGAGTGGATGGAGCGGCGTGCGCGTGCTCCTGCAGGAAACCAATCGCGGCAAAGGCGCGGCCGTGAGACGCGGCCTTGTGGAATCAACCGGCGACATCGTGATCATCCAGGACGCGGATCTCGAATACGATCCGCGCGAATACCCGCTCCTGCTGCAGCCGATTCTCGAAGGCAGAGCAGATGTCGTCTACGGCTCCCGCTTTCTCGGCTCTCCCCGCGGTCACCGCGTGCTCTACTTCTGGCACGCCATCGGCAACCGGCTCCTGACACTGCTGTCAAACGCGTTTACCGATCTCAATCTCACGGACATGGAGACCTGCTACAAGATGTTCGTGCGCGACGTCGCGAATCGACTCGATTTGCAGTCGCGAGATTTCGGCATCGAGCCGGAGATCACCTGCAAGGTCGCACGCATGCGCGCCCGCGTCTACGAGGTGCCCATCTCCTACAACGGGCGAACCTACGAAGAAGGCAAGAAGATCGGGTTACGCGACGCATTCAAGGCGGTATGGGTGCTGTTTCGCTACTGTCGATGGGAAGCACCCGCCGACGACGTCGGCGCCATCACCCTGCGGCGCATGGCCGCGCTCGCGCCATACAATCGCTGGCTGCACGAACGCTTCGCACATTACCTCGGTTCGCGCATCCTCGAGGTTGGCTCCGGGGTCGGCAACCAGACGCGTTACTTCGTAGACGAGCGCGAACGCGTTGTCGCGTCCGATATCGAATCGTATTATTTGCGGGAGCTCACCGGCCGATTCGCCGATCGGCCGAACGTGAAGATCGCGGCCTATCAATTTCCGTTGAACACGCCGGATCGCGAAGAGCTTCGAGCCGATCGCGTGGACACGATCGTGTGTCTCAATGTCCTCGAGCACATCGAGGACGACCACGCGGCGTTGCGGGATTTTGCGGACGTGCTCCAACCGGGAGGCCATCTCGTGCTGCTCGTGCCGGCGCTCAAAGGCCTTTACGGCACGCTCGACAAGAACCTGCATCACTTTCGCCGCTACAGCCGCGACGAGCTCCGCGCATCAGTCGAAGCCGCAGGATTCCAGATCGAAACGGTGCGCTTTCTCAATCGACCAGCGGTGTTCGGCTGGTGGCTCAGCTCGCGGCTGCTGAAACGGCGCCTGATGCCGAAGGGTCAGCTCCGCGCGTTCAAGTGGCTGATGCCGTTGTTACGTCTCGAGGAGAAATCAGCTCCGAGCTTCGGCTTGTCGTTGCTGGTGCTTGCGCACCGGCCGTGACGGCCACCTGCCGACCTGACGGATCCGACCCACCGCGCGCGCCCAGGCCCACCTTCAGAAAATAGAACGTGGCCCCCACATGCGCGCAATCCCGTAGCGGCCGAGCGTCTCCCGACCCAACGGACCCAAACGGCAAAAGGCCCCACGGTGGCGTAAACCCCCGTGAGGCCCAGTTTGCGGAACTGCCGCGCGACTCTCCCTCCGCGCAGCTTCTTCCTCGTTCCCCGTTGGCGACGTCCGACGCGGAGGGGCCCCTTCCCCCCGAAAGGTCCCTCCGCGTTTGTGCTTTACGCAAGCACCTTGATGACGACGCGACGGTTCTGCGCGCGGCCGTCGCGCGTCTTGTTCGGCGCAACCGGCTTGTCTTCGCCGTAGCTGATCACGTTGATCTTGTGCAGCGGCACCTGATGCTTCTCGTAGAGATACTTCTTGACCGCTTCGGCGCGCTTCATGCCCAGTGATTCGTTGAAGCGGGGATTGCCGACGTTATCGGTGTGCCCCTCGACCTCGATCCAGATAGCGCTCTTCTGCGACTGCAGGCCGGACACCATCTGGTCGATCGCGGCGGCGGCTTCGGCGGGCAGCTCAGTTGTTCCGAACTTGAACTTGCCCTGATCCTCGCTCAGCACCACCTCAAACAGGAGCTTGCGCGAAGACGCTTCGATGGCCTCGGCACGCGCGGTGGCCTGCTGACCCACGGTGACGGCGCGCTGATCCGCGGCACTCGCGGCCTGCTGGGCCTGGGTGGCGGTGTTCTGTGCGGCGCCCGCCCTGGTATCGACCTCGGCGATTTTGCCTTCGTTCTGGCGGACGCGTTCCTGCGTCTCCTCCAGCGACTTGCCCATGGTGCCGACCTTTTCGTTGACCTGGCCGACTTCCGTGCGCACGAACTTCTTGGTCGCACACGCCGGCGCGACGGCCAGGGTGAGCGCAAACAAACTGACAACAAACGTTGACTTACGCATGATCCGATCCTCCTAGTGACCGTTGTTGAGCACGGCGTCACCGGCGAGATAGCCGCTGCGTGTACGAACACTCAAGGCCTTGTCCCGCATTTTCACCTCCAGCGATCGCCAGCCGCTGGCCTTTGCGGGTTCGAACGCGATGATGTATTGCTGTCGTAACTCCTCAATCACCTGCCGCGCTGCTTTGCTCGTATCCGAGGGTGCGCTCGTATAGAAAAAAGCACCGCCCGTCCAGTTCGCGAGGTCTTCCACGGTGCCAGCCGTGGTTGGCAAAGCCTGCTCCACCGGCGCCCCGTTGCGGCCGGGGTGATCGATGGGCATTACCGTCGCGATAACGTAAACCGGGACGTCGATCGCGCTGGCAATGCCGGACACCTGTGCAGGAGTCAAGCGGCTTTGGGTATCAAGACCGTCGGTGATGACTACGATGGCGCGGCGCCCCTTACGGGCGTCGACCCGCTGGGCTGCCTCCGCTACCGCATCATGCAGAGAGGTGGCGCCGAATGGATCGACCTCCCCCAGCGCACCTTGCAGGGCACGCGTATCGACCGTGAACGACGCCACCTCTTCTAACCGGCTGTCGAACGTGAACAGCGCGGCTTCGTCGCGACCCGGCTCTAACCACGAGAGCACGTGATGGGCCGCAAATTTTGCAGCGAGCGCGGCATTCGCCACGCGCATGCTGCCACTGATGTCGAAGAGGATTGCGACACTTACTGCGGTGGGCTCGGACCGGAAGTCCATGATCGCCCGCCGTTCCCCGGCGTCGAACACCTCGAAATCCTGCGATGTCAGCCCCTTCACCAAACGCCCTTTACGGTCGCGCACGGTCGCGGTTACCGTCACGACCTCCACACCGGCTTTGAAGCGGGGGGTTTGCGGTGCCGCCGTTTCCTGCGCCGCCGCGAGTTGCGGAAGCGCCGCGGCCAGGGCAAGAAGGAGGAGGAGCCTTCGTGTCATCACCCTAATGCATATCAAGCTTCTTGCCAGCTTCCTAACCTGTTGATAATGCACAGGTTACAAGAACGAGCCGAGCCATACGCCTCTGTAATTATGGTAAAAGGTGTAACAATTACACCAATTTCAGCCGACAAAAACGCGGGACGTGTCCATCGTCGGATAAGATCTCGCATCATGTCGCGCGCTGCCACTGCCACTCCCATCCGTACCGCGCAACGCGTCGACCGGTTCACCTACGCCATCCGGAACATCGTTGCGGAGGCGAAGAAGGTTGAGGCGGCCGGCCGGCCTGTGCGGTATCTGAATATCGGCGATCCCAACCAATTCGGGTTTCTCACCCCTCCTCATCTGGTCGAGGCCGTCGACCGGGCGATGCGCGACGGGCACAACGGCTACACGGCGTCGCCTGGAATTCCCGCGGCGCGCGAAGCCGTAGCAGCGGATTTTGACCAGCGTGGAGTGCCGACGTCGCCCGATCGGGTGCTGATCACGTCGGGCACCTCCGAAGGCATCGAACTGGCGCTCACGGCCATCGTGGACGAGGGTGAATCCGTTCTGGTGCCGTCGCCGACCTATCCGTTGTACACGGCGGTGCTTGCAAAAATTGGCGCCGACCCGTCGTACTACCGCACCGATCCGGCTCACGGCTGGTTGCCGGATTTGGACCACATGCGCCAGCTGATCACGCCGCGTACACGCGCCCTCGTGGTCATCAATCCCAACAATCCGACGGGAGCGATCTATCCAGATGCGCTGCGGCGTGACCTGATCGCGCTCGCAGACCAGCACGGCCTCGTGATTCTCGCCGACGAGGTATACGCGGATCTCGCCTACGACGGTCCGGTCACACCGATGGCGTCGCTCGATCTCGACGCGCCGATTATTTCGTTTTCGAGCCTCTCGAAGGCCTACCTCGCACCGGGCTGGCGTGCCGGATGGATGGCCGTCGCGTCGACGCCGCGCCTCGACGCCGCGCTTGCGGCGATCAAGAAACTCGCCGACGGCAGGTTGTGCAGCCCCGGGCCGATGCATACGCCGTCGCCGCTGCGCTCACGGGCGATCGGTCACACCTCGTCTCATTTCGGCAAGCGCTACGCGAGCGCGCCGACCTCACCACGACTCGCATGAACGCCATTGAGGGGATGCGCTGCGTCGCGCCACGCGGGGCCTTTTATGCGATGCCGCAGTTGACGCTGCCGGCTGGCCGCAGCGATCAGGATTTCGTGCTTGGCCTGCTTCGCGCGAAAGGTGTGCTGGTTGTTTACGGCTCCGGGTTCGGCGCGCCGCCGGATGAGGGCAGCTTCCGAATCGTGTTTCTCGCCTCGCCCGCCGAATTGGCGGAGATCTACGACGACATCGCGGATTTCGCCCAGGAGTTCAGGGCAAGCTGACGAATGGACGACATCAACAACCCTCGCCGACTCATCGTGTTCGGCGTGCTCGTGAGCATCGCCGCCCTATTGGTCGTGGCAGTGCTGTACCAAGTCCGCAGCGTGCTGCTGGTCGCCTACGTGAGCGCGCTCTTCGCGATGGGCATCTCGCCGCTCGTCCAGCTGATCGAACGGCGGCGGCTGCTTCCGCTCGGCGCGCGGCTGCCGCGGTGGCTCGCCATCCTCATCATCTACGGCGTCGTGCTTGGGGCCATCGTCGCCATTCTCGGGCTCGTCATCCCGCCGCTCATTGAGCAAGCCGAGGAGTTGTGGCGCACGCTGCCGCAAAAATTCGATCAGGCGCAAGCCTGGCTGGTGCGCATGGGCATCCTGCGGCAGCCCATCACGCTCGGCGAAGCCGTCCAGCAGACGCCGACCGGCGGCGGTGCGACGGCGGCCGTCAGCACGGTGTTTGGCGCCGTGAGAAACGTGCTCGGCGGTGTTTTCGCGCTGGTGACGGTCGTGCTGTTGACTTTTTACATGCTGGTCGACTCACGCGAGATTTTTTCGTTTTTCGTCCGTCTGTTTCCCCGACACCACCGCGCGCAGGTGGCCTCGATCAGCGCGACCGTGACGGCAAAGGTCAGCGCCTGGCTCGGTGGTCAGCTTCTGCTCGCGTTCATTATTGGAACGACATCGGCCGTCGGCCTGGGCTTGATGGGGGTGCCGTACTTCTATGTGCTGGCGCTCATCTCCGCCGTCGGCGAGATGATTCCGATGATCGGACCGATTCTATCCGCCATCCCGGCGATCCTCGTCGCGGTTTCGGTTTCTCCCGGGCTCGCGATTGGCGTGCTGGTGTTCTTTGTTCTGCAGCAGCAACTCGAAAACACGGTGCTGGTGCCGAAGATCATGGGACGTCAGGTCGGTCTCAGTCCCGTCGCCGTCATCCTTTCGCTCGCGATCGGCGGCGAGCTCCTCGGCGTGGTCGGAGCGATTCTCTCGGTTCCCACCGCGGCGATCATCCAAGTGCTGGTTGAGGAGCTGGTGCCGCGCGACTGACACCGCCCGAAATTTTTCCATGATCGTGCGACGGGACAAGATTCCCGATGTCATCGCTGCCGCGCTGTTCTACGTCGCGATCACGATTGCGATGACGTGGCCGCTCGCCGCGGGACTCGCGCGCGACGTGCCCGGTGATCTTGGGGACTCGTTGCTCAACATGTGGATTCTCGGGTGGGGCGCTGAGAGCCTGCCGCGCGTCCTCACCGGCAGCATGTCGCTGGCCGACGCCTGGAACGCGAACATCTTCCATCCCGAACCGCTCGCCCTCTCCTTCTCGGAGCACCTGTTCGGTCAAGTCCTGCAGATTCTGCCGGTCTACTCTCTCACCGGAAATCTGATCCTCTGCTACAACCTCTTGTTCCTCAGCACGTTCGTTCTGTCGGGCATCGGGATGTACCTGCTGGTGAAGGAGTTCACCGGGAATCACTACGCGGCATTGATCGCCGGCCTCCTCTTTGCGTTCGTTCCTTATCGAGTGGCGCAAGTCGCGCACATCCAGTCACTCAGCTCGCAGTGGATGCCGCTGGCGCTCTACGGGTTTCGCCGCTACATCATCACATCGAGACCTCGCGCGCTGGCAGGCGGGACCGCGGCGCTGTTGATGCAGAACTGGTCGTGCGGCTACTACCTGATCTTTTTCACGCCGCTCGTCGTGCTCTTCGTTGTGCACCAACTTCTTGCCGCCGGACGCGCCCGTGACTTGCGCGCGTGGATGATGTTTTTCGCCGCAGCCGTTGCTGTCGCTGTCGGGACGTGGCCGTTTCTCTCGCTGTACCTCGAAGCGCAGCGAGTTCACGGTTTTGAGCGGCCGCTCGCCGAGATCGTGGGCTTCTCTGCCGATGTATTCAGTTACCTGACGGCGCCCGAGGCGCTCAAGCTGCTGGGCGCAACCCTGCGCGCATGGCCAAAACCCGAAGGCGAGCTCTTTCTCGGCTTCGTCCCAATGTTCCTTGCCGCCGTCGCCGTCTACGCTACCGTGTGCGAGCGTCGGGCAATTACGACCCATGTCGCGTCCTCGGCGATCGTCACGCCTCCGCGTCGACTGTCGCTGCGCCGGGTTGCCGTGGTGATCTTGGGCGCGATCGCACTCGTTCTGGGCGCCGCAGTCGTGATCGCCATCGCCACAGGCGGCTTCGTGACGTCGATCGCTGGCGTCCCGCTTCGCGCGACGAATGTGACCCGACTTGTGAGTCAGTTCGCACTTGTTGCGGCCGTGCTCATCCTGCTGTCGCCTCAGGTTCGCAACACCGCCGTCCGCGTCATCGCTTCTCCGACAGGCATCGCCGGCGTTTCGCTTGTGCTCGCGCTCTGGCTATCGCTCGGGCCTGTTCCGCACGTGCGCGGCCGTGCGCTCGCAGGCTTTGGTCTCTACGGCGTTCTCCTCGATCACGTACCAGGCTTCGGTTCGCTCCGGGTTCCGGCCCGCTACGCGATGATCGCGGCAGTCTACCTGTCGCTGCTTGGTGGGATTGGGGCGGCGTGGCTGCTCCGTGCGACGCGCCGTGCAAGCGTCGCGCGAGCGCTCGCGGTGGTATTGGCCGTGGGATTTCTCATCGAGGCCACGTTTGCGCCTCTACTCGTCAATCAGACGTGGGGCGAGGGTGGGTTGATTCCTCCGGCGCGCGTGGAACCGGCGTTCAGTGCACCTGCTGTATATCAGCAGCTTCGACTGTCGGCTAGCGATGTCGTCCTCGCGGAGTTCCCATTCGGTGACCCCGCGTGGGAACTTCGCTACGTTTATTACTCTACGGTCCACTGGAAGCGCCTCGTCAACGGCTATAGCGGGGGCTTTCCGCAGCGCTACAAAGCGCGGGTCGCGCTCCTGCAGCGCGTGACTCAATTTCCGGACGAGGCGTGGAAGGCGCTGGTGGACGCGGGAACAACGCACGTCATCGTCCACGAAGCCGCCCTGCCGGCGGCGGAGGTCGACGGCCTGCATGCATGGTTGCGGGCGCGGGGTGCGTCCGAGGCCGCACGCTTTGGCAGCGATGTGCTGTACGATTTGCCCCATGCGCGCTGACCCTCTGAAGTTTCTCTCCGACGAGCTCGACGCCCTCCGGCAGCAGGGCTTCTACCGCAAGCTGCGGGTGCTCGAAGGCGAACAGCAGGCGCATGCCACGTTCGATCAGAAGTCAGTCGTGAATTTATCGTCCAACAACTATCTGGGGCTCACGACGCACCCCAAGTTGCGCGCGGCCGCTCTCGATGCGGTCAAGCGCTACGGCGCCGGCTCAGGGTCGGTGCGCACGATTGCGGGAACGATGGAGCTCCACATGGAGCTCGAACGTCGCCTCGCCGCCTTCAAGAAGGTGGAGGCGGTCGTCGTGTTCCAAAGTGGATTCGCGGCCAACGCTGGCACCGTTTCCGCCATTCTGACCAAAGAAGACGCGATTATCTCGGACGAGTTGAATCACGCGAGCATCATCGACGGCGCCCGTCTCAGCCGCGCGACGATCAAGGTGTTTCCGCACAAGGATGCCGGCGCCGCACGGAAGATCCTGAAGGACCTTCCCGCGACGCAGCGCAAGCTCGTGATCACCGACGGCGTCTTCTCCATGGATGGCGATCTCGGTCCGCTTCCTGATCTCTGCACCGTCGCCGAAGAGTTCGGGGCGATCATGATGGTTGACGACGCGCACGCGAGCGGGGTCTTCGGCAAACAAGGGCGGGGCACCGTCGATCACTTCGGCTGTCATGGCCGCGTCGATGTTCAGGTCGGCACCCTGTCGAAGGCGATGGGCGCGCTCGGCGGGTATGTCGCCGGCACCAAGGATTTCGTCGAATTTCTGTATCACCGGGCGCGGCCTTTCCTCTTCTCTACTTCGCATCCACCAGCGGTTGCGGCGGCGTGCTTAGCGGCGCTTGACGTCCTCGAAACCGAGCCGCAATGGATGGAACGGCTCTGGGACAACACGCGCTTCTTCAAAAATGGGCTGAAATCGCTCGGATTCAATACCGGTGCGAGCGAGAGTCCGATCACGCCCGTGATCGTGGGCGACACGCACAAGGCGATGGCGATGTCGGACAAGCTATTCGACCAAGGCGTCTTTGCGCAGGGCATCGGCTTTCCGACCGTGGCCCGCGACAAGGCGCGCCTCAGGACCATCGTCGAAGCCACCCACACACGCGAAGACCTTCAATATGCCTTGGATATGTTCGCAAAGGTGGGGAAGGAACTGGGCGTGGTGTAAATACGTCACAGTGTAGTTGTCAGTTCAGCTGAAAATTCATGAAATCCGCTCCCCGTCAGTTCTTCGAAACCTACACGAGGGACTTTTCCACTGAGGAGTTTGGCAAACTCTTCACGCGGGAAACACCGGAGGCGTACCAGTTCTTCGCGCGCGGCATCAACACCGCCGAACTCGAAGGGTTGCCGTGGCACCGGCGAGCCGTCAAGTATGTGCAGGGCTTTTTCCTGGCCTTCACGATGCGGCTCTCGCCGGCCCGCCGCATCATCTACGGGATCGCCCTCACATTCTCGGTGATTGGCTTACTGCAACTCTTCTCGCACGTCGGCGTCATCCCATTCCGACTGCCCTTTCCCCTCACCTTCGTCCGGGTGGGCATGCCCGCCTTGATGTTTCAACAGGGCACGACCGCGCTCCTGGCCGGTTTTCTCCTGATGAACCTGCTGGTGCTCCTCGAAGTCGCCGACCGCCTCTCGCTCAAGCGCGATCTCGAGGTGGCGCGTGAAATCCAGCAGGCCATGCTCCCCGAAGGCACCTGGTCGGGCCCCGGCGTCGAAGCCTTTGGCTTGACCAAGCCGGCCAACACTGTTGGCGGCGATTTCTATGACATTCTTCCTCGCCCCGACGGCAGGGTTATTGTCGCGCTCGGCGACGTGGCGGGGAAGGCGAGTCCGGCCGCGCTCCTCATGGCGCTGCTCCTGGCGATGATGCGCACGCTCGTCGACGAAGGACTGCCGATCGCGCAATTGGTCGCCCGTCTCAACCTTCAGGTCATTCGCCAGGCACCGCGCTCGCGGTTCATCACGCTTTTTGTGGCGTCGTACGACCCTCGTACCGGAAATATGCAATTCGTCAACGCCGGACAGACACCTCCGCTCCTGCGCCGGCAAAATGGTACCGTCGAGCGCCTGTCGACCGGCGGCATCGCGCTCGGGATGTTCGAGGGATCCCACTACGACGCCGGCCACGTGCGCCTCGAGGTCGGGGACGCGCTGGTGATGTATAGCGACGGGATTACCGACGCCGAAAACCCGGCGGGCGAACCGTTCGACGAAAGTGGCTTGGAACGCACGCTGGCGTTATATCCCGGCACGTTTCCCAACGCACCAGCTGCCAGCATCGGGCAGGCCATTTTCGATGCCGTCGAGCAACACCGCCGCGACTCGCGTCTTGCCGACGACCTGTCGGTGCTGGTGTTGAGCCGCCTCACAAATCAGATAATCTGAACAGCGTCGGTTGGCGTCTAATCTGGATCGCGCGATCGTCGCACCAGTGCTGTCGCCGAGCGTCTGATCCCGTTCTCGCTGGCGGTTCTCACACACGGGTCCTTCCGGGCTTCCTCGAGGGAGCCCGCACGTTTCTATGCGGCTGTGCGCAGTTTTGTTTGTTCTGTCTTTCGCCGCTCCGGCCGCGGCCCGACAACCCGCTACCGCTTTGCCTTCAGACGAAGACCTGAGCATCCTCGCGTTTCTCCAACAGGTGGAGACCGCTATTTCGACCACGAACCGCGCTGCGTGGCTCGATCTCCTCTCTCCAAACGCCGACCGAGACGCCGCCGTCGAGTTCTTCGATTCGATGGTGCCGGAAGGCGTGACGCGCGTTGTCGTCCGCGAGCGCGACCGAACCGATCTGATGGGTACCCTGCCTGGGTACGGCTATCGGCTGATCACGGAAGTCTTTATCGAAACCGGTTCGAGTGGCCGGATACTCACATGGCGCATCGATATGCGCCGGCCGCGCGATTCCGAAGAGCGTCAGCCGTGGCGCGTCGTCACACAAGAACGCCTCTCATCTGTCGAGGGGTTGCACCGTCTTTCGCTCCATCCCACCAAGCAGTACGCGGCGCGCGACCTGGTCGTGCAATCCGTCGACTTGCAACTGCGCCTGGCCAGCGGCGATGTGTTTGTCGCGGAGACGGCCGAAGGCGTGACGACGCTTGTGCTGATCGGCGACGGGACGATGGTGTTTACGCCAGGACCGCTCGAGGAGCGTGGCCAACTCAAGATCTTCAGCGGCGCTGAGGTGCTCGAGACGCCCTTTACGACGGCATACGTGCGGTTGAACCCGTATGAGTTCGAACAGCTATTACAGCGCCAGGCGGTGACGCCCACCACCGTCGACCCGCGCACGTTGCGCCGCGCGCAAGTGGTCTTTGACGAGGAGGTCAACAAGTCGTTCAGTCTCGATCTGAGCGATCTCAGTCGCGAGACATGGTCGCTCCTGCCACAGGCGGGCGACTTCCTCGCTGAAGTGCGCACACGTCGCTTCGATTCCCTGACCTACGCACGGTCGACCGGCGAGGCGGAAGACGTCACAGTCTTTCACCGCGGGCGCAAAAAGAACATCGCCGCATACGCCTCGCCAGCCAAGTTGAGCAGCCGCGGCAGGTTCTACAACGAAGACGACCTCGTCGAGTACGACGTCCTCAGCTACGATATCGATGCCGCCTACACACCGGACCGCGAATGGCTGGAGGGGCACACGCGGCTGCGGCTTCGCGTCAAGGCGTTCGCGCTCGCCGCGCTCACGTTGAAGCTCAATGAGCAGCTGACCGTCAAAGCCATCCACTGCGACGAGCTCGGACGACTGCTCTTCCTTCGTGTGAGAAACCAGAACACGATCGTCGTCAACCTTCCAACCACCGTGACACGTGATCTTGAGCTGACGCTCGACGTCACGTTACCAGGGCCCGATGCAGAGTCAAGGCATCGATCAGGAGTCCATTACGGCGCAGGAGCGCGGGCAGGAGGATTTCCCGTTGATCGCGACGGAGCCGAACTGGCTGTTCAGCAACCGCAGCTACTGGTATCCACAAGGCCAGGTGAGCGACTACGCGACGTCCCGGCTGCGGATCACGCTCCCTGCCGCGTACGCGGCAGTGGCGACCGGCGTGCCCGCGAACGGCTCTCCCACAGTCGCGCCCAGCGCCGCCGGGGGCGGACGGGCCTTCGTGTTCGTCGCGGATCAGCCGGCCCGCTACATCGGGCTTGTCGTCAGCAAGATGACCGCAATCGACTCCGCGCACCTCGCTCTCGACATCATCCCGCCGTCGGCAGTGGAGGCTGCACCGAGTACGACCCTCCCATATGCGGGCGGCGGACGGCTCGCCAGCGTGCGGCCCGCGGTCAAGCCGATACCGCCGGTCGGCACACGCAACACAATCCTGCTCGGCGTCACCGCAAACCGCCGGCAGGCGCAGAAGGCACGCGACGCGCTTGGCACGGCCTCTGAGATTCTCCGCTTCTATGCCTCGCTCGTCGGCGACGTGCCGTACGACGCGATGACGCTGGCCATGGTCGAAAGCAGTTTGCCGGGAGGGCATAGCCCCGCCTACATGGCGATGATGAACAATCCCTCGCCGATGGTCCCCACGACGTGGCGCAACGATCCGGCGTCGTTCAACAACTTTCCCGAGTTCTACCTCGCGCACGAGATCGCGCATCAGTGGTGGGGACAGGGCGTCGGGTGGCAGAACTATCACGAGCAGTGGCTCAGTGAAGGGATGGCGCAATATTTTGCGGCACTCTATGCCAGGGAACGGCGCGGCGAAGCCGCGTTTCGTGACGTGCTGCGCCAATTCCGCCGATGGGGGATCGAGGAGTCGGATCAAGGTCCGATTTATCTCGGCTATCGGCTCGGTCATCTCAAGAACGACAGCCGCGTCTTCCGCGCCGTCGTCTACAACAAGGGCGCGGCGGTCATGCACATGCTGCGGCGGCTTCTCGGAGACGAGGCGTTCTTCGCAGGGCTGCGCCGCTTTTACACAGACAGCCGCTTCAAGAAGGCCGGGACTCTCGATCTGCGCCACGCCATGGAGAAAGCGTCGGGGCAATCGCTCGAACGGTTTTTTCAGCGCTGGATCTTCGAATCAGGCATTCCGCGGGTGCGCTACTCGACTGCGATCGAGGGCCAGCACCTGGTCGTCCGATTCGAGCAGGTCGGCGCGAGCAGCGACGACCAGGTCTATGATGTGCCCGTCACGGTGTCGATGAACTACGGCGAGAAGAATGTCGAGGACGTGGTGCCCGTGACCGAGGCGTCAGTGGAGCGGCGATATCCGTTGTCCGGGACGCTCAGGAATGTGGAGATCAACGCCGACGGCGCCGCTCTGGCGGTGTTAGAGAAACGCTGACGTGGACCGGTAGGGTTGAACGGTCGGCATCACGGCAAGTAGATTCCCGACACTTTCATCTGCCCGTTCGGTTCGGACCGCTCGCACACCACATAGAACTTGACGCCGTTGACCAGATAGCGGCGGGTGTGTCGCTCGCCGAATGGGGTCTGGCTCCTCTCGGCGGGACCGTCGGCGTAGTTGGCCGGCAGCATCTGGTCAAGCTTGGTATGGAGATCGCCCTGCCGGATCTCGCGCCCATCGAGGAGCAGCATTACAGGCACGATGGTCGCGCCCGCAGGGATGCCGCGCGGTGTGGCGTTGGGCGCGTCGGCCTCGGCATTCGCCGCCTGCACGTTTCGCCCGAGCAGTCGCTGCGCCGGGACCGAGACCAGCCAGATCAGCGCGAGCACACAGACCGCCGCTGCCGCCCACTCGAACAACGATCTGATGCCGGAGCGACGTGCATCCACGCAGTCAGTCTACGCCTCCGCCCACCGCCGACCAAAGCACAACCGTGGTGCAAAGCCGGCAGGAGGAAGCTTGATATGATCGAGATTACCCATGGAAACCGTCACGCTGACCATCGATGGCCGACTGATTTCGGTCCCGAAGGGCACCACCGTGCTCCAGGCCGCCATCGAATCCGGCATCCAGGTCCCGTATTACTGCTATCACCCCGGTCTTGGCATCGACGCGTCGTGCCGTGTCTGCCTCGTCAAGATCGAGAAGATGCCGAAACTGCAGACGTCGTGCTCGACGCCGGTGGGCGAGGGTATGGTGGTCCACACGCGGGACGCGGAATCGATCGAGGGTCGCGCGGGTGTGTTCGAGTTCCTGCTGATCAACCATCCGCTCGATTGCCCGGTCTGCGATAAAGGCGGTGAATGCCCGCTGCAGGATTTTTCCTACCGATTCGGCAATTCGGAAAGCCGCATGGACTTTCCCCGGCGCGTGTTCGACGGCGAAGGTGTTCGCGCCGACGTGGATTTCGGTCCGACGCTCATGCTCAACCGCAACCGCTGCATTCTCTGCACGCGGTGCATTCGCTTCATGCGCGAAATCGACGGCGACGCTCAGATCGGGGTTGTCGACCGCGGTAACGGCAGCGAGATCGCAACCTTCAACGAACAGGGCGTGCACTCGATTCTGTCGGGCAACTTGATGGACGTCTGTCCCGTTGGCGCGATCACGACACGGCAGTACCGCTTCCGTTCGCGTCCGTGGGACAACCCCACCGCAGTCGATACGATTTGCACGCTGTGCGCCAAAGGCTGTAACACCACCGGGTGGATCAAAGCCAAACCTGAGTGGGCAAAAGGGTCGCGCCTGATTCGCGTCACACCGCGGTACAACGAAGCGGTCAACGATTTCTGGATGTGCGACATCGGCCGCTTCCAGTACACCTGGGTCGAGAGCGAGGAGCGTCTTCGTAAGCCGCTGATCGTTGGTAAGGACGGCGCGCAGCAGGCTGTGTCGTGGAAAGACGCGTTGACCAAGGCGCGCGATCTGATGGAGGCCGCCGGCCGCCGCGCTGCGACCTCAGTGCGCTTCCTCGCATCGGCGCACGCCTCGCACGAAGAGTTCTTTCTGCTGAAGAAGCTTGCGGCCGCGCTCAAGGGCGATGCCGGTATCGAGGACGTCCACGTCAGTTGGCGCCGCTCTGAAAAACGGCAGCCCGCGGATACGAAATTCCGCGTGCCAGCCACCGATGCGCCGAACGTCAGCGGCGCGAAGGATCTCGGCCTGCAAGTGGGACGTGGCAATGACGGCGATCCTGATCTATCCACGCTGCGCACCGCTGTCGAACACGGCGGCGCACGGGTCGTCTTCGTCTTCGATCCCGGGCCGGATGGTTCGCTCGGTGACGTGGCGTGGCTGATCGAGGCGAAGCGGAACGGCACGATTGAGGCACTCATCTATCAGGGTGTGCTGCCGACCCAGTTGTCACTGGTCGCCGACGTTGTCCTTCCAGGCGCCGCGTGGGTCGAAAAAGACGCAACCTACACGAATGAAAAGGGTCTCGTGCAGGCCGCGTCGAAAGTGCTCAACCCGCCGGGCGAAGCGGTCGAAGACTGGCAGATTCTTACCAGCCTGGCCGCTGCGCTCGGTCTCCCCTTCACCTATGCGAGCTCACAGGAGGTCCGTGCGGATCTGGCCGCCTCGATGTCGCATGCACCCGCGTACGCCGGGCTCTCCGGGCATATTTTTAATCGCCCGCTGCCTCTGCAGCACTGGCTCGAGGCGAGCAACCCGATGGAGCGCTGGAAGTGGAACGTCATGTTCCAGGATCTGCCACCCGTGAAGGGACATAACGTGCAGATGGAAGGCGCCCCGGCGGCCTCGGTGATTCCGCTGCGGCTCGTCAACGGAGAGATCTCCCGTTCCGATCCGTAGCGCACGGCACTTTCGGCACCTTCGGTACTTCGCTCTCTGCTATTCTGTTCGCGGTTTGAGCAACCGCTGGTTCCGATTTCTTCTCGCGGTCTTCGCCATTGCCGCTGCGACTGCGGCGGCGGTTCGAATCCTTCAGGACGAGGAGCGCCTTTCCAAAGACATCGCCCTGAGCCGCGCGGCGGCGCTCTCGGGCGAACGCGCGCTGATGACGGTCGAGGAGCTCAGGGCTGCGCTGCATGCCTATGTCGCGCCAGGGCAGGGCATTGCGTTCTGGTCGGCGCGCGGCGGACAGCTTCTCGACAGGCTCCGGAGCTCGCTCCTCGAGCTCGATGCCGCCGCGAGCGCGAATGGCAGCTCGCTTGGCGAAGCGCTCGACATGTCGGACCGTCTCGCGGCCGCCGAACAGCGGGCGCGTGATTCCGTGCTGAAGAGCCAGCCACTCCTCGCTGGTGACGTGATCTTCAATGACGCACGCGATTTGCTCGACGGCCTGCGCATCCAGATCCTCCGCGGCCGCGATGAGATCGGCGCCACGGCGAGCACGCGCCAGATGGCGCTTCGACGCGAGCAACTATTGATGACCGGCGGCGCGACGGGCATTCTTGCGGTGATGATGCTGTTGCTCGTGCCGACAGGACGCCGGCCAGCTGCCGAGCCAGCGGTGACGACGCCGGTCAGCAACGCGGCGCAGGTGCGGAGTGTCACACCGGCTGTCGAGGCCAAGCCAGCAGTCCCGGCCTTCGACGCGTCGGAGATCACTTCGTTGTGTACTGATATTGCCGCCGTCGCAGACAGCAGTCAGATTGAAGGATTGCTCGAACGCGCGCGCCAGTTGCTGAACGCACGTGGTGTGATCGTCTGGATTTGCACCCCGGATCGCACGGAGCTACACGCCGCGGCGTCAGCAGGGTACGAGCCGCGCATGGTGGCGCGACTCGGACCGATCCACCGCGATACCGGGAACCTCACCGCCGATGCGTTTCGCGAAAATTCGGTACGGACAAGCGCCGCGGTGCGGACGAGTGCCGCGGCATTCGCGATTCCGTTGCCCGCGCCGACGGGCCCTGCCGGCGTGTTCGCGGCGGAATTATCCCCAGGTGTTGACATCGACGACGTCAAACTTGCGAGCGGACGTTTAATCGCGGCGCAGCTCGGCACGGTCCTGGGCGCCATGTCCACTGACGCTGCCGCGCTGCGAAGTGCCGAACTGCAGCAACAAAGTCCGAATCGGCTTTAGACCGCGGGCCGCGGCGGTCGTCTCGTCCGTGACGGCGATTCGGCGATCGAGATCGTGACCGTCGATTCCTTCTTATCGCGCACGATACCGACGTTTACGTCCCCCGACGTGTCGCGCAGCTCGTTCATCAGGTCGTCGTAATCGCGCACGCGGTCACCGTTCACAGACGTGATCACGTCGCCTGCCTTGAGCCCCGCCTTCGCCGCCGGGGAATCCGTGGTCACGCTCGAAACCAGCACACCGCCGTCTTTGACTCCGAAATATTCAGCGAGCTGCGGCGACAGCGATTCGATTTGCACGCCGAGGCGACCGCGCATGTTCCCGGGGATGAGGTGTTCGAAGTCAAAGTCGAAGTCGAAGTCGGGTGCATCGAAGCGGAACTCACGCAGGCGCGGCTCGAGTTCGCGAAGCCGTGGTTCGATCTCGCGCAGGCGCGGCTCGAGTTCTCGAAGGCGCGGTTCCATCTCGCGGACGCGCGGTTCCCACTCGCGCATGCTGCGCGCGATATCGCGTCCGATGCGCTCACCGTCGATACCCCAACCGAGGGCACGACTCTCGGGTGTGACGTCCAGGGTTACGCGGTTCCCACCGCGCACAATGCCGAGTTTCACCGTGCGGCCGGCGACGGTTTCCTCGACCAGCCGCGAAAACTGCCGTGCGCTGCGAATCTTCTCGCCGTCGAATTCCACTACCACGTCACCGTCGCGAACGCCGGCTTTCGCCGCAGGGCTGTTCTCGTCGACAGTGTCAACGCGCACACCGCTGGTGACGGCGCTGAGTGCCTTGAGGTCGTCGGCCGTCAGGTCGTCCACCATCACGCCGATGCGGCTGCCACCGCCCTCGAAGGTCATGACCCGCGACGGCCGCTCGCTCTGACGTTTGTCTACCGGGGGCGCTGCACCCTGGGCGGCCAGCGATCCCACCACCGCAACGACCGCTGCTGCCAGAATCAGCGCGAAAATGGCCAATCTCGCTCTTTTCATCGAACAATTTCCTCCGTCCACCTGTCTCAGACGACGAAGACCGTCGTACGGTTGGCCACGCCGGTAGAATCGTCGAGTGCCAGACCTGAAGGGCGACATCCTCGAACGCGCCGAAAACGAGCGCGTGAAGTTCCTCCGTCTCCAATTCACCGACATTCTCGGTGTCATCAAGAACGTCGAGGTTCCAGACCGCCAATTCAGCGAGGCGCTCGACGGGCGGATCATGTTCGACGGTTCGTCTATCGAAGGGTTCGTGCGAATTGAAGAGTCGGACATGTTCCTCAAGCCCGACCTCGCGACCTTCGAGGTCTTCCCCTGGATCGATCCGATTGGCGCCCGTGTCGGCCGCATCATCTGCGACATCGCCAACCCTGATGAGACCCCGTTTGTCGGCTGTCCACGGACAACGCTCAAGCGCGTGATCCAAATGGCTGCTGATCGCGGCTTTCGCATGAAGGCGGGACCTGAAGCGGAGTTTTTCCTGTTTCAGCGCCGCGACGGCAAGCCGACGACCGAGACCCACGACGCCGCCGGGTAATTCGATCTGGCGCCCGTCGACCTCGGCGAGGATGTCCGCCGGGAGATCGTGCTTGCGCTCGAGCAGATGGGATTTCACGTCGAGGCGGCGCATCATGAAGTCGCGCCGGGTCAACACGAGATCGACTTCCGGTATGACGACGTCCTCGCCACCGCGGACAACGTGAGCACGTTTCGCTTCGTGGTCAAGAACGTCGCATTGCGTAACGATCTGCACGCGACATTCATGCCCAAGCCGATCTTCGGATTGAACGGTTCGGGTATGCACACGCATCAGTCGCTCTTCCGCGGCCAGAGCAATGCGTTTTTCGAGGAAGACGGTCAGTGGCAGCTGAGTGACACCTGTCTGCATTACATCGGCGGGCTTCTCGAGCATGCGAAAGGGTTCTGCGCGATCACCAATCCGCTGGTGAACTCATTCAAGCGCCTGGTGCCGGGATACGAGGCGCCGACGGCGATCGCCTGGTCTGAAAAGAATCGCAGTCCGCTCGTCCGCGTGCCCGCAACGCGCGGAACGGGCGACGCGCGTCGAACTGCGCATGCCCGATCCGTCTTGTAATCCCTATCTCGCGCTCGCGGTGATGCTGCGCGCCGGTCTCGACGGGATCGATCGCAAGGTCGATCCAGGCCCACCGGTGAACAAGAACATCTACAAGATGAGCCATCGGGAGCGGCGTCATTTGCGGATCGACGACCTGCCGGCCAACCTCAGCGAGGCACTCGACCACCTCGAAAAAGACGATGTGATTCGGGAGACGCTGGGTGAGCACATCTTCCAGCACTTCCTCGAGGCAAAGCGGGAAGAGTGGGACGAGTACATCCGACACGTGTCGCCGTGGGAGATGGATAGGTATCTGCGCGTGTACTAACAGGCGTGCAGGTGCGCGCGTGCGCCGGAACCACGCGCCCGCGCTGCGGGTTCGCGTGCGCGCCCGAACCATCCGCGCACGCTGCACGTTCGCGGCTCGCCGGCGCTCGCCGCTGCAGGCACGGCGGCGGGCAGCACCACACGCCGCCGTTGCTACATTCAAGTCTTTATACTGAAACGGCCGCGTCCGATTCAGCCCGCGGCCGTCCCTGCAGCCACGAGCGCAGCGAGTGGCGAACCCGCAGCGGGAGCGCAGCGAGCGGCGCACCTGTCCACCTACACCACTCACGAGACGCCGCGGTCCCCTTCGCAGAGCAGCGTTCGTCCCCCAGCCAGGACGCCATCCGGACAGAGCTTCGCGATTGTGGCGTGATTCACTGACTTTTGCCTCCATCTCGCGATGGCACGCCTGTTGAAGTGTGAGTGGTTGGCCGCGACGGGCTCACCGGGGTGCGCAAACTTCAGGCAGGCGCTGGCATCGCCGCATCCCGGCCGCAAGGTTCACGAGTCCTGTCGCGTCCATCAGTTTAAGGAGATTGCCCATGGTGCCTCGTATGTCTCGTCGCCTGATCGCTGCGCTCGCCTGTGCGGCCATCATGGCAGGTTGCGCGAGCGGCGCGTCAATCTCGCAGGTCAAAACCAATCCAGGCCGCTACGTCGACAAAAACGTGACGGTGCACGGCACAGTGACCTCTTCGTGGGGGCTCCCGCTGGTCCCCTTCAAGATGTATCAGGTGAGCGATGGCACGGGCGAAATCCTGGTGCTGTCACAGCACGAACGTGTCCCGGCGAAGGGCTCACGCGTGCGGGTCACTGGCAAAGTCGGAGAAGTGGCGATGTTCGGGGGCCGTTCCATTGGTCTGCACCTCAAAGAAGGGAACCTCGACTACGACAGACGCTGATGCCCACGGCGTCTGACTTCTCTGCGGGGCCTTGGGCGCGTATCGCGCCGAGGCCTACCTGAGCCGCGACTAACCTCGCGGCTCTTTCTTTTGAAGCACGAAGAACACGAAGAAGCCACGAAGGACGCGAAGGAAAGCGAAGCCGGCTGCCTTCGCGCCCTTCGGATCCTTCGTGCCTTCGTGGCTCCTTCGCGCCCTTCGAGATCCTTCGTGCCTTCGTGCTTGTGAAATCTGGTACAATCTCCGGTTTGTGGAGAACCTCGAACACGCCTCCCCACTTGTCGATGCCGTCAACGCGCTGCTCGCCCCGTTCGGCATCCACGCGCCGAATTACCTCGTCTTCTGCGCCCTCGTCCCGCTGATCGTTCTCGGCGTCGGCCTGCTCATTCGCACCAAGTTGAGCGTGGATAATCCCGGCAGGTTCCAGATCGTTCTCGAAGACATCACCACGTTCATCGTCGACCAGCTCGATGCCGCAATCGGACCCGGCAAAGGGCGTCGGTTCATGCCGCTTTGCGGCGGCATCTTCGTGTTCATTCTCATCGCCAACTTGATGGGACAGATTCCGGGTCTCGGATCGCCGACCACCAACGTCAACGTGCCGGCCGGCTGCGCGCTCACGGTGTGGCTCTACTATCACTGGAACGGTATCCGCGCTCAGGGTCTTGGGAAATACCTCGCGCATTTCGCCTTCCCACCCGGCATTCCGTGGTGGATGTTCCCGATGATGATGATTATCGAGCCGATCAGCCACCTGTCGCGCGTCCTCTCACTCACCATCCGACTCTTCGGGAATATGTTCGCCGAGCACCTCGTGGTGCTCGTCATCGCCAGCATTGTGCCCTTCATCGTGCCGCTGCCCTTCCAGGCGCTGGGGCTGATCGTCGGACCGCTGCAGGCGTTTATCTTCATGATGTTGACGGCGATTTATCTGAGCGCTGCCGTCGCGGTCGAGGAGCATCACTAGGTAGGTCGGCAGTTCCGTGTAGGTTCGCGCGCGCACCTACTGCGTAATTCGCACCCCGACCACCGTTTGATCGTCGGTTTGCTCCGCCCCGCCGCGAAACGCCTGCATCGCGCCAAACACCGCACCCACGATTTCCTTGGCCGTTTTCTCGCGATTTTCCGCAATCGCCTTGATGATCCCCCCGGCGCCAAATTCCTCGCCCGCCGCGTTCCACGTCTCGAAGATGCCGTCCGAGCAGAAGACGAAGAGATCGCCGATCTGGAGATCGAAAGTCACCTCGTCGTAGGTCGAGCCGCCGAAGGAGCCGAGCGGAACGCCAGGAAGATTGATCTGCTCAATCGTGTCGCCGGTCGCGCGAACGGGATAGGGCAGACCGGAGTTGCTGAAGGTGACGATGCGTTTCTTGAAATCGAACAGCGCATAGCAGAGGGTGCAGTAGTACCTCCTCGAGTTGGCGCTCATGCATGATGCGGTTGATCGCCGTCAGCACAGCGGCAGGGCTCCCCTCTTCCGGCTTGAATCGACGCCTGTACGTGCGGCTTCGCACCAATTCGCCAACGAACGTGCCGTAGAGTGCCGCAGGTACGCCCTTGCCCGACACATCGCCGAGGGTGACGACGAGCATGTTGGGATCAGGTGAGAGGAATTCGTAGAGGTCGCCGCCCAGCTCGCGTGCGGGGTCGAACTGCCACGCGACGTCGACTCCGCGCAGCTTCTTCGGCAGCTCGCTCGGCAGAAGCGCCATCTGCACGCGTTGCGCCACGCGCACCTCTTTCTCGAGCCGCAGCTCGTTATCCCGGATCGCTTCATAGAGCCGCGCGTTCTCGATGGCTACCGCCGCCTGCGAAGCAAGGAGTGTGAGCAGCTCGACGTGCTTTTTGCTGAAGGCGTCGAGCTCGGGGCTTTCCAGATCGAACACGCCGATGCAGCGATCCTTGAGCAGCAGCGGAATCGCCAACTCGGATCGCACGTCAGTCACCGCATTGATGTAGCGCGAGTCGGTGGCCACGTCGGGGACCAGCACGGGCTCCTTGTGGAGCGCGGCATACCCGACCAGCCCTTCACCGAGCTTGACCGGCGCAATCGCCTGCGCGTTTCCATAGCTGATCGCGATCTTCATCTCGAGCATTTGCGTCTCGTCGTTGAGGAGCGCGATGCCGAACGTCCGATAGTCGATGAGACGCTTGACCAGGTGCGCCACACGTGTGAGGAGCTCGTCCAGGTCGAGGATCGCGCTCATCTCGCGCCCGATCTCGGCGAGTGTCTCGAGCGTTTCGGAGTATCACGCTCCGATGCAAAGAGCCGCGCGTTGACGATCGCCTGTGCCACATGCGCCGCGAACTGGCGAAGTATCGCCTCGTCGCGATCCGTGTAGGCGTTCTTGTGCTCCGAGAGCAGATTGAGCGCGCCGAGAACCTTGCCTTTGTGCCTCAGCGGGACGACCAAATCGGATTCGATGCCGGGCACCACCCCGATGTAACGCGGATCGCCGCCCACGTCGTTCACCATGATCGGCCGCTGCTCGGCGACGGCCGTCCCGATCGAGCCCCTGGCCGACCTTGAGGCTGAAGTTTTCCACGATCTCGGTCGGGTATCCGACCGCGTACGCGATGCGCAGATCTCCGCGCCGTTCGTCGAGCAGATACACCGCGAACATGCTGAAGCTGGTGAGCCGCGCGATGAGCTGCGGGATCTTTTCGAGGAGCTCGTCGACATCGAGGACGGAGGTGACCTCGCGGCCAAGCTGGAAGAGCGTCGCCAGCAGCTCGGTGTCGGAGACCGGGCTGGTGACGACAGCGGTCGGCACCGAATCAGTCATGGCTTGTCGATCAACGTGGTCGTCTTGCGGTTTTCGCCCAAGGTGTACCGCGTCACCCACTCCTGAATGCGGGTCAGGCGATCCTTCTGATGGTAATACTCGGTGAACCCGTGGCCCTCGCGCGGATAGAACACCAGTTCCACGGTCTTGCCGCGATCCTTCAGCCCGCGAAAGAGCTCATACGCCTGGCCAGTGGGCACACGCTCGTCGTTGCCGCCGTGCAAAATGAGCGTCGGCGTTGTCACGGTGTCGATGTGCGTCATCGCCGAACGGGCATTGTAGAGCGCAAGCGTGTCTTTCCCTGGAATGCCGCCGAAGTAGGTGGTGAGAACGTTCGGAATGTCGTTGGTGCCATACATGCTCACCATGTTTGTCAGTCCGGCACCGACCATCGCCGCCTTGAACCGATTGGTCTGCGTGATCGCCCAGGCGGTCATGTAGCCACCGTAGCTCCAGCCGATGTGGGCCAGCCGATTCGGGTCCGCAACCCCGCGCGCGATCAGCGCATCGACTCCGGTCATGATGTCGCGGTAATCCCCGCCGCCCCAATCATTGATGTTGGCCTGAAGGAATTTCTCACCGTAGTTCGTTGAACCGCGAGGATTCGGGTAGAGAACGGCCCATCCCTGACCGGCCCAGAGCTGTCCGCCCTCGAGGCCGCCGACACGATAGTTGTTGTAGTGCGCACCGGAAGGCCCACCATGCGCGACCACGAGGAGCGGGTACTTCCGGCCGGCCTCGAATCCCACCGGCTTGAGCAGCACGCCTTCGACCTCCAAACCATCGCTGCTCTTCCACGTCACGACTTCGGACTCACCAAGTTGAAATTCGTCGGCCTGCGGATTGGTGACCGTCAGTTGCTTGAAGAGTGTGAGCGCGCCATTCGCGACGTACACCTCGCTCGGCCTCGTGGGCGAATCCATCGTCAATGCGACGACCTGGCCATCCTTGCTGCGTGATCCAAGCTGCACTGTCTTCTGCTGCGTGAGCTGGCTGTACTTGCGAGACGCGAGGTCGTAGCGAAACAGTTCGGCATATGCGCGCTGGCCGGCGGTGAACATCACGGCTTTGCTGTCGGCGGTCCATCGTGGCGCGCCGACATCGAGGTCGAAGTCGCGCCTGCTCGCGTCGGTGAGCGTTTTGCTCGCCACGTCGTAGATCATCAGGCGACTGATCGTGACACTCGATGGCAGTGTCCCATCGCCGATCGGCGTGCCCATCGCCGGCTCTGAGAGAAATGCGATCGTGGCGCCATCGGGCGACCATTCGGGCTGCGAGTCGGCTGCCGGGTTCGTGCTGATCTTCTCGATACGTTTCGTCGTGAGATCCGCAATGTACACGTCGGCTCGGTAATCGCGGAGCATCGTGGTGACGCCCGCGGCGAAGGTGAGGCGTTTGCTGTCGGACGCCCATGACGGCGTGCCGCGGACGCTCCACGCGGTCCCCTCGGTCACACGCGTGGCCTGCTTCGACTCGATGTCGATCGTCCAAATGTGCGTGTGGCGGAAGTCATTCTCAAATACGCGTTCGTCATCTCGCTTGCGAATCTCGGCCTCGGCCGCCGCCGAGCGCGGTTCGAGCGTGACATAAGCAATGGTGCGGGTATCGGGCGACCATGAGTAGCCGCTCACGGCTTCCTTCGTGTCGGTCAACTTCCACGATTCGCCGCCATCTGCCCGCATCAGGTAGATCTGCGCCTTCGGTGCCTCGTCTGCTCCAGCCGCGCCGCGGGCCGAGAGGAAGCTGATATAGCGCCCGTCGGGAGACCACTGCGGCTGCGAGTCGCCGCGTTCGCCAAATGTGAGCTGCCGTGCCGCACCACCGGCTGCCGGCACCTTCCAGATCCGGGTTCGCGAGTCGAGGCGGTCCTTGTCGGATTCCCATTGCCGCACCGTGTAGAGCACCTGGCCACCATCAGGTGAAACCATCGGCGAGCCGACAGACTTCATGTTCATCACGTCGTCGATCGTCACGGCTCGCGTTTGTGCGAACGCGGGAACCTGCACGACGCCGAGTAGAAGCAGCGAGAGTGCGGCGCGCCTCACCATAGAACCTCCGGAACAGGGTGCACCAACCAGGTGCACAAAGGCGGACATGGACAACGAATTATACTGAACGCTCGTGGACACCCCATTGAACTTGCCGCTCGATTACGCGGCAATCCAGCGGATTCTGCCGCACCGCTATCCGTTTCTGTTCGTCGATCGCATCACTGAACTCGAACCGGACAAGCGAATCGTCGGTATCAAGAACGTCTCGTTCAGCGAGCGGTATCTCTCGCCCGAGCGGCACGGCGAGCGCGTCGCGTTACCGCCGACAATTCTCACCGAAGCGATCGCGCAGGTTGGCGCCATCCTGATTCTCTCCAAGGCAGAAAACCGCGACCGGCTGCCACTCTTCACCGGCATTGAACGTGTACGTTTTCGCCGCCCTGTGTTCCCTGGCGATGTGGTGGTGATCGAAGTCAGAGTCAAACGGCTCCGCAGTCGAATGGGCGTCTTGACCGGACATGCGCGCGTTGATGGCCGCGTGGTGGCGCACGGCGAGATGACCTTCGCGCTCGGTACTAGACCTTCCCTTTAAACAGCACGCGTCCAAGCCGCCGGTGCCAGGCGGTGAATTCGTCGCCTTCCACATCCTCACGAATGGCGCGCCTGACTTGATTCAGCTTTGAATCCAGTTCGTCGATCGACGAGAGAATGAACGCCTCGATGGTTTTTGGCTCGACGGGCGAGCCGTGCTCCCGGGAGCCGTGGTGCGACATCACCAGGTGCTCGACGTGCGCGCGAAGATCGTCGGGGAACCCTGAAATGCCATTGGCGGTCTCGCGCACGAGAATCAATCCCAGCCCGATGTGGCCAATGAGGTTGCCGTCGCGGCTGTAGGTTGCGCCTCCCGGCTCGTAGGAGAGCTCCTGAAGCTTCCCGATGTCGTGCAGGATCGCCCCGGTGAGCACCAGGTCCTCATTCGCATCGTACGCCGCCGCAAGGTAACGACCCACATCGGCCATTTTCAGGATGTGCTCGAGCAGACCTCCCCGATACGCATGATGGATGTTCTGTGCGGCCGGCCACTCGCGTAGTTGGTCTTCATGGTCGGCGACGATGCGGTTGAGAAGGACGCGGAGATGCGGGTCCCGTACCGATTCGAGCTGCGTCGTCAGTTCGCTCCACATCTCGTCGATGGCCCGGGGCGCCGACAGCACGCTGTCTTCTTCGCGGAAACCCTGGAGGCGGTCCTGAGCGGGGTTGACGCGGCGAACATGGGTGACGGCCAGCTGCTGCTGCCCCTGGAATGTCGTGGTCCGCGCCTCGATGCGCACGAACTCGCCAGCCTCGAACTCCTCTTTGAAGCGTTCGATGTCATCGAAGAGCTTGGCCGAGATCTGACCGGTCGAGTCCTGCAGCGTAAACAACAGCAGCTCGCCATTTCGAATCGGCCGGAGCTCCTTATACGTGCACAAGAAGAAGCCCCAGCCCTCGACGTCACCCGAGAGGTTTGCCAGCCGCGGCAGTCGATTCAACGTGCTCAGGCTACTGCTTTTTGGGCGACCGGTGTTATCGCTGCCGGCGCCGGTGCGGTGCGGACGATGGCGATGCCAACAAAGACACACGCGGCGGCCAGGACGATACGCAGGCTGAAGGGCTCCGACAAGAGCAGTGTTCCGAGCACCATCGCGATGATCGGGTTCACGTAGGCATACAACGACACCGTGGATATCGGCAGGTACTTCAGCGTGTACACGTAGGCGGTGTAGCCAACGACCGATCCGACGAGGCTCAGGTAAGCCATCGCTGCAAACGTGCGCGCGGTGAACGCGACGGCGCTCCACTCGCCGGCGATTGTTCCGACCGCGATCAGCATGGTTCCACTGAACACCATCTGGAGTGCCGAGGACGCCAGCGGCGTCGCGCCCAGACTGTGCCGCTTCGTGTACGACGTACCGATTGCCCAGCCAAGGCTGGCGATCTGAAGCGCCACAACGCCGGCGACAAACATGCGGCCGGCCTGACCTCCGAGCGTGAGCTCGGGCCAGACGAGCACGACGATCCCGGCGAATCCCGCTGCGAGGCCGGCGAGTGTGCGGCCTGTGAGGCGCTCACCGCCCGGGATCGACGCTTCGACGACAACAGACCAGAATGGCACCATGCCGACCACGACAGCGGTGAGTCCGCTCGCGACGTACTGCTGCGCCCACACGACGAGCCCGTTCCCGAGCACGTTCATCAGGAATCCGACCAGCGCGATCGATCGCCAACTGCGACGGCCGGGAAGCTTCTCGCCAAAGAGCGGGAGCAGGAGTGTGAGGACTAAACCAGCCGCCATCCAGCGAAAGCCCGCGAGCAGTGCCACGGGAAGCGTTTCCAGTGCGATCCGAATGGCGAGGAAGGTGGTGCCCCACACGATGCAGATCGTGATCCAGGCGATGTAAGCGAGCCGTTTCTCACGCGTCGACATGGCCATCCCCTACGACGCGCGTGGTATCGGCTGCTTGCGCGCGCCGAGCGGAATCCGACTCGTTTCTTTCGTTGTCCCGAGCACGACGGTGGTGCGCGTCGACGTGACGTGCGGTACCGAGGCAATCTGCTGCCGCAGCAACTGTCCAAGGTGCTCCGCGTCTCGAGCGCGGACTTTCAGCAAATAGCAGTCGTTTCCCGCGACGTGATGCACTTCGAGCACTTCCGGAATCTGCGCGAGGGCGTGGGCCGATGGCTGGTCGGGTCCGTAACTCGCTGGTGCGGACGGAGACAAAGGCAAGAAGCGGCAGTTCGGCGACATGCGGGTCGATCGACGCGACGTACTCCCGAATGGCGCCGCGCGCCTCGAGCTTGCGCATCCGCTCCAAAACCGCCGACGGCGCCATCCCGACGGCCTTGGCGATGTCGGATTGAGTGATGCGGGCATTGTCCTGCAGCAGCTCCAGAATCTTGGTGTCCAGCTCGTCGATTATTCTCGCCATGGCCTGTAACGCAGAATTATATGGCGATACATGGCGAGTCACCACATGAAACTTCGGCGTAGATGGTATGAGGCCGAATCATGGCCGGTTGCGTGGCCTACCTGACCGCCTGACCCCTGACCCCTGAGACCTGACCCTTACCCAGCAGCGTACGGCTTCGGCTGGCGCATGAGCGCCGCGACATCGGCGGCGATGCGGATGCAGTTGCGGCCTTCGTCCTTCGCGCGGGAGAGGGCGGCATCGGCGCGCGCGACGAGCGCCTGGATGTTGATCTCGCCTGGCATCGCCTGGGTGATGCCGAAGCTCGCCGTCACCGTAAAGACGTCGTCGGCCCACGCGATCGGACGCTCCGCGATCTCGCGGCGCAGCGTTTCGGCCACCCGGCGGGCGCCATGCAGGGGGTCTCGGCAGAAGGACGAGGAACTCTTCGCCGCCGTAGCGGCACTTCAAGATCCGAGCCGCGCAGCACGTCTTTCATCCGTTGTCCGACAGCGGCCAGGACGGCATCGCCGCACGCGGCGCCGTAACGCAGGTTCACCTCTTTGAAGTGATCGAGATCGAACATGATGAGCGAGACGGGCATCTGGCTGCGCCGCGCACGCCGGAGCTCGGCATCGATCATCTCGGTTGCATGTCCGCGGGTCGCGCAGCCGGTCAGCAAGTCGCGCAACCCCAGATCACGCACGTCGCGACAGAGCTGCGCGTGTTTGAGCGACACGGCAAGGAGTGCCGACGCCGCAGCAATCATGCGTTGGCGATTCGGGGTGAGCGGGCTGTTCTCCAGCTGCACGCCGAGGACTCCGACGCCGCTGCCGCCAACGATCAACGGGAAGCCCACCATGCGTGCCGAAGCGGACATGATCGGACCGCCGGCGAGCAACCGCTGACAGAAGTCCTCGCGCTCCGCGATCTCCTCCTGTCGCCGCGTGTCGCCGACGAGCGCTTCCCACGTGCCGCCATGCCGCAACAGCACCCACAAGGCCGGGTACCCGCCACCGCTGGGAGGTGGTGGCGAATCGCCACTCGAATTGCGTCGTGATCCACCGCGCGGGCAAGCGCCTGTCCAAACGCCACGAGCTGCTCGAGCTCGACGGCACGCTTTGTCGCCGCCTTCTGCGCCGCTTCCGCGGCGGCGCCGTGGGGGGGAATATGGCGGTGGCGGAGCCGCTTGTATGCCTTATTCAAGGCCTCAAGCCGGCTGAAAAGCGACATTCTTCCTTGTGTTTACCTGTTTCTGCTTCCCTCAGAGTATCAAGCTCAGGCGACGGTGCCGCACGCAATCGGACCTGTCGCGCGAAAAATTGCACGAGCTTCAGGACACGCCGGGTTGGTTACAATACACATCATGCGCTCGGTGTCTTTCGCCATTCTCGGCCTGGTCGTGAGTCTGTCCGCTGCGGCCGCCCAAGCCCCAACCAAAAACCCGCCGCCGCCGGCGGGGCAGAAAGTCCAGCCACCCGCGCCTTCGCGAGCCGCGACGGCAGTGACCATGCCGCCGATTCCCAATCCAGGGTTTTCGCCCGGACGGCCCGTGGATGTGACGCGCGCGGTTTACAAATTCGCGGCCGAGCACCCCGAGGTGCTCAAGTACGTGCCCTGCTACTGCGGCTGTGAAACATCCGGACACCCGCACAACGAATCCTGCTTCGTCAAACGGCGCGATGCCAAGGGCAACGTCGTCGAATGGGACACGCACGGTTATGGTTGAGCGATCTGCATAGATGTCGCCCGTGAGGCGATGCTGATGCACAATTCCGGCGCTGACGTGAGGGGGATTCGCAACGCGGTCGAAAAGAAGTGGACGCCTTCGCATCAAACCAAGACCCCCACGCCGATGCCGCCACCAGCACCTCCGAAGAAGCCCTGATGGCCGACCGTGCCGGCGCCTTCGAACGACTCTTCGACAGAGTTGGCGAAGGCGCATACATCGGCACGATCGACTGCGCCACTACCGCGGTCAACCCGTTCCTCAAGGGCATCTTCGGGTACGCTTCCGACGTACCGGATTGCGACGTTCGTCCCTTCGCCGACGATCGCTTTCTGGATCCGCTTGAACGCAGCGTCTTCCTCACCGCACTCGAACAACACGGCCAGGTCACCGATCATCTGTTGCAGGTCACGCGGTGCGACGGCTCTGTCGGCCTGGATCGAGATCACCGCGGCGACCGATCCGGCAAACGCCGGGATGTTTGTGGCGCTTGTGCGCGATGTGTCAGAGCGAAAACGCGTCGACGATCAATCCCGCGACCTCTATCACCAATTGCTGCAGGCCGAAAAAATGGCGGCTCTCGGCCAAACCATTTCCGGCGTCGCGCACGAGCTCAATAATCCGCTCGCGACGATTCTCTCGTGGGCCGAGCGGCTCGCCGAGCGCCCTGGAGACGAGAAATCGCGGCGCGGTCTCGATGTGATCAGGAGCGAATCCGAGCGAGCCGCGCGCATCGTCCGCAACCTGCTCACGTTCGCGCGTAAACGCCAATCAACACGGATGATGGTGGACCTCAATGAGGTGATGCGCGAAACTCTCGCGCTTCGCGCCTACGAGCAGAAGATTGCCCACATCGACGTGACGCAGGCACTCGCCGCCAGTGTGCCTCCCGTGTTCGCCGACAGCCATCAGATCAAACAGGTCATGCTGAATCTCCTGATTAACGCCGAGCAGGCGATGATCGCCAGCCATTCCGGCGGGCGCCTTGTGGTCCGCACATGGCACGACAGCGATCACGAGTCCGTGGTGTTCGAGGTCCGAGACAATGGTCCGGGCATCGCCGAAGACCGGCAGGGGAAAATCTTCGATCCGTTTTATACGACGAAGGAAGTCGGCAAAGGCACAGGTCTCGGCCTCAGTGTGGCGTACGGGATCGTGCAGGAACACGGCGGTCGCATCTGGGTGAGCTCGCAATCGGGCTCGGGCGCGTCGTTCTTCGTCGAGTTACCCGTTCGCGGCGAGAGCCTGCAGCAGCGGTCGGCCGAACGCGACGCGGTGTCGCTCGAGGCCTTCAAGGGCCGGCGGGTGTTAGTCGTGGATGACGAGGCCGCACTCGGCGCGGCAGTGGCCGAAGCGCTGAATGACGCGGGCTTTATCGTCGCGCGCGCCGGTGACGGCGAAGAAGCACTCTCCGCCGTCACGCACAGCACCTACGATCTCGTGGTCTGCGATCTGAAAATGCCGAAGATCGACGGGATGCAGTTTTATCGGGCGATGGCGGCCGCGACGCCGTCGCTGGCCCGCCGCGTGATTTTCGTCACGGGGGCGGTGGCCGGCCCGGACGCCGAGCGGTTCCTCGAAGAAACCGGCTGCGCCTGGCTTGCCAAGCCATTTAGGCTCGGCGACTTGCTGCGTGCCGCGCGGGAGGCGCTGTCGTAGGGCACCACAACGCCGCCGGTGATGGCGCGGCGCTCGGCTGAGACGGCGACCCGCGTGTCGGACGTGGGCAGCGCGGCCTTGGCCATGCGCGGCTTGACGGCGAAGGCGAGGACGGCTGCGCGGATGCAAAGGACCGCGGCGGCTGGCGTGACATCGGGCCCCAGCACATCGCGCAAGCGGCGGATAGCGCGCGCATGCAACTGTGACACGCGCGATTCGTTGACGCCGAGCTCGGCGCCAATCTCCTTCATCGTGACTTCGCCGTAGTAATAGAGGCCGATGACCCGGCGCTCGCGCACCGGCAGCATCTGGATCGCTGAACGCACGCGATCTTTCACTTCGTTCCGCTCGTAGGCGCGATCCGGACGCTCCGGCTCGGCCGGCACGAGCACGGCCGGCAGTTGCGATTCGTCGATATTTTCCGCACAGGAGAGCGGCGACGTCGATTCGATGGTGTTGATGCGGACAATCGTCTTCTCGAGCCGTTTTTCGTCCGAACCGATTTCGGCTGCGAGATCGGCGAGCGATGGCTCGTGCCCGAGCGAGTTTCGCAGCTTCTCGCGGGCCGCCTCGAGCTCGCGCCGGACGCGGCGAACACCACGTGGCCAGGCATCCTTGCGCAACGCGTCGATCATGGCGCCGCGAATGCGGCGCTCCGCAAAGGTTTCGAACTTGATTCCGCGCCCTTCGTCAAAACGTTGGGCGGCGTCGATCAGGCCGATGACGCCATCCTGGACGAGATCGCTCAGATCGACCGAATGCGGCATGGTCGACGCCATGCGACGCGCGAGTGCCTCCACGAAAGGAAGCCCGGCCTCGACGCGGCGGTTTGTCGCTGGGCTACGTTCGACGACCATTTTCATTGTCCCCACACTGTGCCGTGTTGATTCACACGCACCCCTTCGCAACCTGGGTGCCAAGGCTGTGCAGTAGCGTGGTGCAACGCGCACGTTTGTCGAAAAGCTGACGAAAGTGTCAGTATTCACTGGGATTTGCTGGGGTTTTCGTGCTGAAACGAGACAACTGCGCGAGCCCGTCTTGAGTCAGGATCGCCAAAAACTTGACGACCTAACCACGCTCCACTGTCAATGGTTTGGCGGGACGATCACGGTTCTCGACGGTCGATACGATCTTTGGTCGTGCGGCGAGGGGGGAAGAAAAGGGCGACGAGTGTCGCCCTTGATTGCGAGGAAGGTTCGGAGATTGGTCGAAGCTACAGTGCCGGCGAGGGACTCAACGTCCGCCCGGTACCCGTCAGGCTGTCGCCATAGCGTGTCGGTGAAAATTCTGATGCTGCCGCCGGCGGTACGGATGTACTCGACCTTCCCCGCGGCAATCCAGTTGTAGATCGTTCGGCGGCTCACGCCAACCATCTCGCAAGCCTTCATGATGCTGACCGTCTGGCGTTCCATCTACCTGCTTCCTCCAGCCAGACTATCGGCCCCAACGCCAGACGGATTAGGCCAATCGATGCAACGGCGCGTATTCTCTTGGACGCTGCCCTCGCGCCCCGGTTGGAGGGCATCGACCGCACGTCGTCGCGACAGTTAACGCTTGACCATCGCCGACCCAGCGTCAAAACTATGGCGCACCCTTAAATGCCTGACCAGCCTGTACATCTGCTTCTCGTGGACGATGAGGCGCCGCTTCGAACGGTGACGGCGGAGCGCCTGATCGAGCACGGATTTCAGGTGTCGGAGGCGGAGTCGGGCGAAAAAGCCATCGAACTTCTTGGCCAGTTCGCGTTCGATGTCGTCGTCTCGGATCTGCGGCTGCCCGGGATCGACGGCCGCAAAGTCGTCGATGCCGCTCTGCGGCTCTATCCCGGCATCATCGCGATCGTGGTCACGGGATACGGCACGGTCAAAGATGCGGTCGAGGCGATTAAATGCGGCGCCGCGGATTTCGTTACCAAGCCGTTTCAATTCGACGAGCTGATTCACGTCCTGCGCACGGCGCTCGAGCAGCGGCGGCTCAAGAATGAAAACGCGTATCTGCGGCAGCAGCTCGATCAGCGTTTCGGGCTCACGTCCATGATCGGCCGCAGCCCGCGCATGCGTACGCTCTTCCAGTTGATCGAAACCGTCGCGGCCACCACCACGACGATCTTGATCAACGGAGACACCGGCACCGGGAAAGAGATGGTTGCTCGCGCCATCCACCTGACGAGCCCACGGCGGCAGCATCGGTTCGTCGCGCTCAACTGCAGCGCCATTCCAGAGACCCTGCTCGAAGCCGAACTCTTCGGCCACGTGCGCGGCGCATTCACCGGCGCGGTGGGATCGCGCGCCGGGCGCATTGAGCAGGCGGACCACGGAACACTGTTTCTCGACGAAGTCGCAACCATGACCATGGCCTTGCAGATGAAGCTGCTGCGGGTGCTGCAGGAGCGCGAATTCGAGCGGATTGGCGATGGCAAACCGATCAAAGTGGATGTGCGTGTTCTCGCGGCGACCAACACCGATCTCGCCAAGCTGGTGCGGCAGGGCTCATTCCGCGAGGACTTGTACTACCGCCTCAATGTGATTCAAATCGAACTGCCGCCGCTGCGCGACCGTCGCGAGGATATTCCGCTCCTCGTGCAGCACTTCCTCGAGAAGGTACGCGCCGGCGGCGGACGAAGCTGCGCCGCGCGGCGGCAACTCCGCGCATCGGGTGAGCACGCCGACGGTCTCGCAAGACGCGATGCGGCGCCTGATGGCCTACGCGTGGCCGGGCAACGTGCGTCAACTCGAGAATGCGATCGAGCGTGCCTTGGCACTGCTTGGTGGACGATCGACGATTGACCTCACTGACCTGCCGCCGGAGATTCAACTCGCGCAGCTCGCGGTGACGCCGACAGTGGAATTTCCGGATACCGGCGTCAACCTGCCGGATCTCGTCGACCAGATCGAACGCGACCTGATTCAACGGGCGTTGTCGCGCACCGGGGGCAACAAAGCGGCGGCGGCGGGACTCTTGAGTCTGAAGCGGACGACGCTCGTCGAAAAGCTCAAACGTATTCCAGCCTCATAAGAGTGCGCCATCCGGCACATCTTCGATCAGGAGGCGATTGCGTCCGTTCGGATGTTCTGGTCGGTGAACACCGTGACATCGCGCGCACGCTGCATGACGAGGTCGAGTGTGGTCGTCGGCGTGACCCCTGAAACGGCGGCCTGCAACACCGGTCGTTTTCCCTCGCCCGGCGCCACGATCCACACCCGCCGCGATTGGCACACGTAGGGCAACGACAAGGTCAATCGTCGCGGCGGCGGCTTCGGCGAATCTTCGATCGCAAGGACGCGCTCGTCCTCCACCTGCAATGCTTTGTGCCCAGGGAACAGCGAACACACATGGCCATCGTCGCCGACGCCGAGAATGATCAGATCGAGCGCTACCGGGAGGCGTGCGTCGTAGGCACGCGCGGCCGCGCGCAGATCGGGGGTCTCACCCTCCATCCGCTCGGCGTGCGGCGCGCGGGCGCCGAGCGGTGAGATCAGTAATCGTTCGGCGAGCGCGTAGTTGGATTCGGGGTGGTCGGGGGGGACCGCGCGGTCGTCTCCCCAGTAGAGCGTGATCCGCGGCCAGGGCACATCGGCGTCACGCATCGCTCCGAGGAAAATCAGCGCGGTCGACCCGCCGGTGATCCCGCAGGAGAAGCGCGGCGATTGGGGCGCATCGTCACCGGCGTTCAACGACGCTCGAACAGCCTCCTCGAAGCGGCTGGTGATGCGGCCACGCAGCTCATCGATTGGCACAACGATCACATCCATAGACCTCCGGCACGTCTGGCGCCGCGTCACCTGCGGCACCCTCGCGTAAGATTGTCCTCTATGCCGCCGAGACACGCGTACTGGACGATCATCGTCGACGATCAACCGACATCGTTCCGAGCGCATGACGTCGAGGAGTTGCTGCCCACCTTCAACCGCCTTCGCGAGAAACATCCCAGCGCGCAGCTGAAGTGGTTCGAGCGCGGCCAGCTTTGGGACTCGCGTGATGCGGCGCGAGAGCAAGGATTGGGTCAAGGCGAACGACGGTGGAACGGCCCTCGCCCCGAACGCGAGAACGATCCCGACAGCAACCGTGGCACTCCGCCAGCGCCGCCGGAGCGCGAACGTGGCGCTCGACCGGATCGGACTGAGGGTCCGTCGCGCGACAAGAAGTGGCGGCCGGGCGGCGAGCACCGCGACCCGCGGCAGAAATACAAGGACGCGAAGAAGGCGAAATGGGACCGCTATAAGGACAACATTCGCTCGCGTTGGGAAGAGCGCGGTCGGCCTCCGGGCCCGCCGGACGGACTGGTGCCGGACGAGGGCGAATACACGCCGCCGCACGGCGATCCCATGCGCGAGCACGTGGCCAAGCCTGATGGTCCGCCGCGTGAGCGACGCAATGTCGGGGCACCCGCGGCACCGCCGCATGGCGATCCGATGCGCGAGCACATGACCAAGCCCGATGGTCCGCCGCGCGAGCGGCGCAATGTGGGCGGACCAGCGGCTCCGCCGCGTGACAGCGATCGCTTCGGGGGTGATCGCGCGGGAGGGGATCGAGACCGAGCAGATCGCGACCGAGGGGATCGCGACCGCGGCGATCGGGACCGTGGTCCCGCACGTCCGCCGCGCAACGATCGTGGCGGCGGGTGGGATCGCGATCGCAACGCCTCCACGCGGCCGCGGGACGATCGCGGCGGATGGGATCGCGATCGCGGTCCGTCAAGACCGCCGCGTCACGACGGCGATCGTGGCGGTTGGCAACCACGCGACGACGGGCGCGATTTTCGGCGCGACAAGGATAGTGGAGGCGGACCCCCTCGACGGAACGTGGGCGCGCCGGCCGGCGCGCCGAGAGACGATCGTCGTGGCGGGTGGTCGCAGGGTCGCGACGATCAACAGCGCGGGGGGTGGCGCCCGCGGCCAGACAACCGCGATCGGCCACCATCGGCTCGTCCGCCATTCGGCAACAAGCCTGGCGCGCGCAAACCGTGGGGGACCCAGCCAGGCGGCGCGCGAAAACCGTGGGGCACAAAGCCTGGCGGACCGCAAAAGCCATGGGGCGCGAAACCTGGCGGTTCGCGTAAACCGTGGGGATCGAAACCCGCAGGGCCTGGTGGATTCCGCAAGAAGCCGTTCGGGTCGGGACCGACCGGTCCGCCGGACCGTCGGAAGAAGCGCCGAGACGACGAAGAATGATCGCGCACGTCGTGCTGTTTCAACCGCGCGCGAACCTTGCCCCGACGGATCGCGAATCGTTTGCGGCGGCGTTTGAACAGGCCGTGACCAGCATTCCCCAGGTTCGCCGCGCGCGCGTCGGCGTCCGGCGGATCATGGGACGCCTCTACGACCAGCAGAATCGTTGCGACTTCGCATTCGTGGCGATCATCGAATTTGATTCAGAGGCCGACCTGCGCACTTATCTCGATCACCCAGCGCACGACGAGCTCGGACGGCGCTTCTATGAAACCGCGGAAGCGGCCCTGGCCTATGACTTCGAGTTGACCGAGGGTGTCGGGATGAGCGGTGTGTTCGAGGCCTGAATCGCTACTTCCGCAGGATGAAGTCCTCTAACGCCAGCAGATCGAGCCCGGTCCCGTAAAACACGCGAATCGCGTCTCGCGGCGAGCAGACCAACGGTTCGTGAAAGCCGTTGAACGAGGTGTTGACGAGCACTGGGGCTCCCGACACGTCACCCCATTGTTCGAGCAGCCGCAGATAGCGCGGCGTGCGTTCGTCAACCGTGTGTACACGGAGCGTCTTCACACCCGGCGGCAGAATCCAGCGGAACTTCTCAGGGTCGCGCGGATGATATTCGTACTGCATGTGCGGAGATTCATGGCTGCCGTCGAAGAACTCGGCGAGGCGCGTACGCGGAACGCTCACGCCGTATGTGCGATAGGCTGGCCGTTTTTTCAAGTAGCCGTTGAGATTGTCCAGGACGTGAGCCGAAAACGGGTCGGCAAGCACGGTTCGATGTCCGAGCGCGCGCGGTCCCCACTCGAGGCGTCCGTGAAACCATCCGACCAAATGCCCGCGTGACAACGCGTTGACGACGGTGGCGAGCACGCGATCCTCGCGCTGCAGATCGTACGCGAGCTTGCAATTTTCCAGTGCCGCTTTGACGTCCGCATCCGAATACCCCGGACCGAGGTACGGTGAGCCGAGCGCCGCAGGTGCCGGATGCGAGTCGCCGACGAGCAGAGCGGCCCCAACTGCGCTGCCGCTCCGCCCGGGATGGGGCGGGATGTAGCTGTGCTCAAACGCGCGCGCCTGCAGCGACGCGGTGGTGAACTGGGTGTTGAAAAACAAGCCTCCGGAGAGACACAGATTCTTTGCCCCCGTCGCACGCGCCAGCCGCGTTAATAATTCGACGAGACACTCGCCCAATCGACGCTGTGCAGACGAGGCAATGTGTCCGCGGTCGGCGTCGTCTCGCTGGGCGACGCCAGAGAGGATCGCGCTCAGCGTTCCCTGAATCTCTATGCCGTGCTCCCGAATCGTGATCGCATCCGCTACCGCGCTGTCGCGGCCTTCACCGGCGCGAGCCATGGCTTCGACCACATGCTCATCACGAGCCGACTGCAGCCCCAGCGCTTCGGTCAGCTCGCCATAAATGCGCGCGATCGGGAAATGTCCCACGTCTGCGACCACGGGAACAGCACTCGAGGTGCCGCGATCGCGGTATCGCCACGCCGACCATCCTTGCGCCACGCTCGCATCGCAGACCACCACGAGGGCATCGTCGAACGTGGAGGCACGGAACGCATATTCGGCGTGCGCGTGATGGGCATCGATCTCGATCGCGGGGCGCGGGTACCATGCGTCGGAATCCGGATCGCGCACCACGCCTCTTGCGACGATCTCGCCGTCGCTGCGGCCAACGTAGGCCAGCAGTTCAGCGGTCGCGAGAATTGGTGGGCCGGACGTTGGCGCTTGTCGCGCTCGTGTGAGCCGGTTCTCTTCACACGCACCCACACCCCGCTGCGGATCGATGAGCGCCGCCGCCGGTCCGAGTCGTGCACGCGCAATGCCGAGACGTAGCTCCGCCAACGTGTCTCCCATGTTAGTTGCTCTTCATTGATGGACGCCGTTCACACGAACTACGCGGGCGTCTCTTTCCCGAACAGCTTTTTGATTGATCGGACGACGCCCGACTCTTTCTGGAGATCGTCCAGCGCTTCGAGCGCGGAAACGGCTTCAGAAATCGAGGCGGCGACGCGGACGCCTAACCGCTTCGCGCCGGGCGGTACGAGTTTCGGATCGGCTTGCCAGATGAGGATCGGCTTTGCCTTGGACTCGACGGCCACGTCGAGACAGTTTTCGGGCCGGTCGTCGACCACGGCATCGAGGTGCAGAGCCTCGGCGATCCGGCCGCGGGAACGCTGGACAACAAAAACGCTCGGCAGCAGGAAGCCGTGCGCTTTCAGCCAGCGTTGACTTTGAAGCTGCACGGTTTCCCCCGCGACGAGGGGTCGCGTCGTCAGAAAAATGACCTCCCAGCGCCGGTTCACGACCAGATTCCAGATCCGCGCGACAATGCCCGTGTCGAGCTCCGGCAAATTCCGCCAGAAGTTGTCGACCGTCTTGACGTGGTCCCACAACTGCATCTGCTGCTTCGCGGTGAGGTGCAATTCCGCCATCAGCTTCTTGCTGTCACCATCGTCGTCGGCATCGCTGCCGCTGTTTTTCTGGTTGAGCACGGCGACGGCCAACGCTTCGGCGCCAAACAGCCGCTCGGCTTCTTTGTGCAGAGCCGCAGACATGTCGGCAATGGTTCCGTCCAGGTCGAACGCGACTCGCAGGGACATGTGGTGGCTTAGCTTACCTGTCGGCCGCTACGCGGCAGTTCGCAGTTGCCAGTTCCACGTTCAAGGTTAAGAACCGACAACCCGGTTGCCATTGGCAACTGAGTCTCAACTGAACGTTGAAGTGAAAACTTTGAACTACATCTTATAGCGATTGCACCAGCCCGAACGGTTGCACCGACCTGCATCCGGTTGCGTGGTTGCGTCAATTGGCGTTGGCCCGCATAAAGCTGGCGAGACGGGCACAGGCCTCATGCAGGCGGTCGATCGGGGCGGCGCCGTACGACAGCCGCAGATAACCTTCACCGGTTTGGCCAAAAAAGCGTCCGGGAATGGTGACCACCTGCTGTTGGTCGATGAGGTCCATGGCGAGCTCTCGCGAGTCTGGACATCCCGTCACGTTCGCCATGACGAAAAAGCCTCCGGCGGGACTCACGGCGTCGATCCCGTGGATACCGGCAAGCGCCGAGACAAGAAAATCGCGACGCGTCTTGAGTTCTGGCAGCCATCGCTGGGGTAGCGGGGTTCGTGTTCCAGCACCGCGGTGATGGCGCGCTGCACCGGCACTGGCGCACAAATGACCATGCAATCCTGAATCTTCATCGCTTCCGCGATTGCGTCGCATGTGCGATCAGATAGCCGCAACGCCAGCCAGTGATGGCAAACGCCTTCGAAAAGCTGCCGACGACGACGACGTTGTCGCGCCATTCTTGAGCGCCGCAGCGGTCGATCGAAGGGCTGTCGTAACGAAAGCGCAGGTAGGTTTCGTCAACACACACGACCACATCGCGCACCGCGCATTCCGCGACGATGCGACGGAGCTCGCTGACAGCGATGACCGCGCCTGTCGGATTACTCGGTGACACGATGACGATGGCCGCAGTCTTATTTGTGACATGCGGTGCGATGTCTCCCCATGACGGCACAAAGCTGTTCGATGCAGGCACCGGTGCCTCCACCGGCACGGCGCCAACAGAGCGCACCGCCATCTCGTGATTCAAAAAATAGGGTGACACGGCAGGATGACCTCGATCGCCCGGGTCGAGAAGGGTGGTCAGCGCCAGTTGAAATGCTTGATTTACCCCGGCGGTGATGATGATTTCGTCTCGTAGTCGACGTCCGCGCCGAGAGGGATGAGCGATGCCGCGAGAGCTGTGCGAAGCTCAGGGATGCCGGCGTCGGACGAGTAGATATGCGTCGAGGACTCGTCGAGGGCACGCGCATTGCATCGATCGCGACCGGAGGGGGATCGAACCCAGGCAGCGCCTGACCCAGGCGGATCACGTCGGCCCCGCGGCGCTGCCAACCGTCGGCAAGATCGTTGAGCAAGTCGAACTGCGGCAGTTCGATCTGCCGAACGCGATCGGGAATACGCATGCAAGTCAGCGGTAGGCCGGATCGAGAAGAGCGGTCGAGGAGGGCCTCGCGATCCGCAGGTCAACGTCCTGCGGACAACGGAAAAAGTCCTCGATTAGCCGCGTAGTTCGTCGAGCGATTGCGCGGCATTGACGCTATCCGCAAATGCGCGCCGTTCTCAGAGCCCTTTCGTATACCAGGTGCAGAGTGCACGGAGTTTGTTGATCACCCAGCGATCGTGACTTGAGCGCGTGCCAACGAGCAGAGGTACCGAGTCGGCGGATGCGCAGGTGGCGAAAACCCGCGGCTTCGTCCGCACGCTCGTTCAGCAGCAGATCGATGTATTCGAGCAGGAAGCGGCCGCGTTGCTCCATTGAAATCTGTCGCGGAGAGCGGCCTTCGAGCATGTCTTGCGCCTGCGCGAGAATCCAGGGATTGCGCAGTACACCGCGGCCGACAAAAACGCCGCTCACGCCCAGCCGCAAACGGTCGACGATCTGCTGCGGCTCGACACAGTCGCCCGAGCCGAACACAGGGATCGACAGCGAGCTCGCGATCCAGGCGACGATGTCCCAATCCGCAATGCCCGTGTAAGACTGCTTCGCGGTCCGGCCATGAATGGCGATTGCGGCGGCACCCGCATCTTGCACGCGCCTCGCCACGTCGCCTGCGTTCAGCGCCTTGTCGTCCCATCCCTTGCGCATCTTGACGGTCACCGGAATGGTGACCGCTTTGACCATGGACGCGATGACGTCGCCGCATGCGCCGGCTCCTGCATCAAGCTGCAGCCGGCATTGTGCTTCGCGATTTCGGCACAGGACAGCCCATGTTGACGTCGACGATGTCGGCGCCCATGCCCTCGACGACTCGAGCGGCATCCGCCATCCGTTCGGGGTCGCCACCGAAAATCTGAATCGAGACGGGCCGCTCCTCCTCTGTGTATCGGCGTATCCAGCGTGCGATCGATGCCGCGTACCAGCCCTTCACTGCTCACCATCTCGGTGACGACAAGGCCGCAGCCGCCGTGACGCTTCACGAGACGGCGAAACGCCGTGTCGGTCATGCCGGCCATCGGCGAGACCACCATCGGCGACGATAGTGTGACGTTGCCAATCTTCATTCAGTACGGTTTCACGTCCGCCGCGTCCACTTCGACACTGACCGCCTGCCCGATCAGATCGACGGACAGAATCAGCCGGGCATGGGCGCCTTTTCGCATCAGCCGTCCCGACCACACCTTTGAGAGGTCCGTGTGTGACTTCGACCAGCATGCCTTCTTTGATAAGCGGGCATGGATCGTACGCGAGCTCACTCTCGACGAGGATGCGGATGCCGCGAATTTCTATCTCGGGAATGGGCGAGGGAGTGCCGTCAGAGCCAGACGATCGTGACCACACCGCCGCATTTCAATACGGCGAGACGGTCATTGGCATCGAAGCGGGCGAAGACGTAGCCCGGGAAGAGCGGCCAGTCGACCTTCTTCTTGCGATCTTTCCAACGGCTCCACTTGGTGATCGTCGGAAGGAAAACGTCAACCTGCTTCTGGGTCGAGCTGGTCGCGCACGAGCTTTTCGTGGCGCGAACGGGTCCAGATTGCATACCATTCGAATCCCGCCGCGGAGATCTCCGGGGTGAGGACGTCCGCGTGTCCCATTAGGATGCGGCCGTCTGCCGCTGCTTGACGCCGACCTCGAACGCTTTCTTGATTTCCTCGTTCTTCCAATCGATGATCGCCTGCTCGCGCAGGTGGGTCAGATACTCCTGCAGCTGACCCAACCGACGTGTTTCGCGCGAGTTTTTCTGAGACGTCGGCGCGGGCCTCGTCCAAGCTCTTGGTGTGCGCCGTCGTGGCGTTTTCAAGCTTGATGATCTGATACCCGCGCGTGGTGCGGATAATCGGCGTGACGTCGCCCGGCTTCATCGACGCCAGGTTCTTCTGCAAGTCCGGCGACAAGTCGTCGCGACTGATCGGTCCGATTAGTCCGCCGTTGGCTTTGGAGCCTGAATCCGACGACGAAGAGGCGAGTTGCGCGAACGGCTCGCCGGCGAGCACCCGCTTGCGCAAATCTTCGGCTTTGGCCCGCGCGTCGTCGTCTGCGCCGACGTTGATTCCTTTGTCGCTCTCGGGAACCGCAACCAGAATTTCTCGAAGCGTGACTGACGGCGCTGAGGTGAACGAGTCTTTGTTCGCCTCGTAGTATTTCGCGACCTCTTCCTCGTTGACGCTGATCTTCCCCATCACCTCGACCTGCTGGACGCGGGTGACGAGGAGGTTTCGTTCCAGGTTCTTCCGGAGATCATCGAGCGTCATGCCTTCCTGCTTGAGCGCCGCCTGGAACTGCTCGTCCGACTCGAGCTTATTTTCTTTTTTGATGTTCGCGATGATGCTCTGGAACTGCTCGTTGCCGAGGGTGTACCCAAGCTCGCGGCCACGCTGGACCAGCAGCAGCTCGTCGACGGCGTCGACAATCACGCCCGGGGTCACTTCGACAAGCGCCTTCTGCAAGTTCGGCATCGGACGCGGGGCGGAAATTCGGGTCGCGCTGGCGAAGCGCCGCGATCTGACGCTGCTCCAAGTCGGTTTTCGTCAGGATGTCGCCGTTGACCTTGACGAGAATCTGCTCGATGACGTTGGGCTGAGCGGCCAGACCGGTGACACAGACGAGCGCGAACCCGAGAGAAATGAAAATGCGCTTCATGGAGTAAATCCCGTCAACTGAATAGTTTATCAGGGGGTCGGGGGTCGGGTTGGTCTGGTAGGGCTGGTAGGTCGGTCGGGGATGGCGCACGACTGCCCACGGACAGCGACCGGACCGACCTATCTACCCGACCTACCAGCCCCACCAGCCCTACCCGACCTCTCGATCAGACGCCCTGTTACTCCCGAAGGTCTTCCAGTTACTCCCGAAGGTCTTCCAGGAGGTCGGCGACGCGCTCCAGGATGCCACCAGGTGCGCGGGGATCTTCTTCTTTCGGCTTCAAGAATCTCCGCTTTGGAAAATCCCGGGGTCACTTCGCCCGCCGTCGCCCTGACAGTCCACCAGGCCGGCTCTGGTCGCGGGCGGCGACGGAACCCCGACCGCTCCTGTGTCCTGGCCTGGGCCGCCTTCAACCTCGGATCCGGCACGGCTTGAGGCGCCCGGTAAGCGGCTTTTTCATGTCCATCTTGATCGTCACCGGCGGGATCAGCTGCAGGTCGCCCCGATCGCGGACCAGGTGCACGACATGCACGGGGTCGACCTTGGCCTTTTCCCGGAAGCGCAGGGCGACGACTGTCCCTTCGCGATCGATACTCTCGACCCCTAGATCCATCGGCGAGCACGCGAATGCGGCCGTAGTCCGCCAGATTGAGCACCGCCAGTGGCGGGGGACCGTAGCGGTCGCGAACTTCTTCCATGATCCGGTTGAGCTCGTCCTCCGATCGCGCCGCGGCAATGCGGCGGTAGATCATCAGCCGTTGGTTCATGTCGGGGACGTAGCTCTCGTCGATGCGGAAATCGATGCGCAGGTTCACAGTGGCGCGCAGATCGTCTTCGAGGTCTTCGCCTTTCAGCTCTCGAATCGTTTCCTCGAGCAGCTTCGTGTACATCTCGAAGCCGACGGCATCAATCTGACCGCTTTGCTCGCCACCGAGCAGATTGCCCGCTCCGCGAATTTCAAGGTCGAGCGCGGCGACACGGAAGCCGCTGCCGAGATCGCTGAATTCCTTGATCGCCGACAGCCGCTTGCGCGCGACGGGCGAGAGCGCCTCTTCCGGCGGAATCAGCAAGTATGCATACGCCGGCCGATCGCTACGCCCAACGCGGCCACGCAGCTGATAGAGCTGCGACAGACCGTAGCGATCGGCACGATTGATGATCATCGTGTTCGCGTTGGGGATGTCGATGCCGTTCTCGACGATCGTCGTCGAGAGCAGCACGTCGGCTTTATGCGCCATGAAATCGAGCATGGCTTTTTCCAGGATGTGTTCGCCCATCTGGCCGTGGCCAATCACCACGCGTGCCTCAGGTACGAGCCGCTGGATCAAATTGGCCATCGAGAAGATCGACTCGATGCGGTTGTGGATGAAGAACACCTGGCCGTCGCGCGCCATCTCGTTCCTGATCGCGCGGGCGATGACCTGCGAATCGAATTTCACCACGTTGGTTTGAATCGCGAGCCGATCCTTCGGCGGGGTCTCGATGACCGACATGTCTCTGATGCCCACCAGGGACATGTTCAACGTTCGCGGAATCGGCGTGGCGGTCATCGTCAAGACATCGATCTTCTTGCGCATCTGTTTGATGCGTTCTTTGTGGGCGACGCCAAACCGCTGCTCCTCGTCCACGATCAGGAGGCCGAGATCCTTGAACTGCACGTCCTTCGATAACAACCGATGCGTGCCGACGATGACGTCCAAGCGACCGGCCGCGAGGTTCTCGAGGATCGCTTTTGTTTCCTGGGTGGAGCGAAAGCGGTTGACGACATCGATCTTGACGGGGAACGCGGCAAATCGGTGTCGAAGCGTCTCGACGTGTTGAAAGGCGAGGACCGTGGTCGGCGCGAGCAGCGCGACCTGTTTGCCGTCCATCACCGTCTTGAACGCCGCGCGCATCGCCACTTCGGTCTTGCCGTAGCCAACATCGCCGCACAACAGGCGGTCCATCGGCGTCGGTGATTCCATGTCGCGCTTGATGTCCGCGACCGCGGTTGCCTGATCGGGCGTCAATTCCCACTCGAAGGCGCCTTCGAACTCCTCCTGCCAGTGCGAGTCGGCGCTGAAGATGTGCCCCGACACAGCTTTGCGCGCGGCGTAGAGCTTGAGGAGCTCCTCGGCCATGTCGCGCATGGCTTTCTTGACTCTGGTCTTCGCCTTTTCCCAGGACGTTCCACCCAGCCGGTCGAGCGGCGGGCGCGTGCCGCCGGTGTATTTCTGAACCAGATCGAGCCGCTCAACCGGGACGAAGAGTTTGTCCTCTCCGTGATAGCGCAGCTCGAGAAACTCCTGCACCACGTCGCCGTGCCCGACGGAAATCTGTTTGAGACCGACAAACTGCGCGATGCCGTGATCGACATGCACGATCAGATCGCCGGCTTTCAGGTCCCGCAGATCGGACAGGAATGTCGCGGCCAGCGACCGCTTGCGCGACGTCGTCGTGCGCCGCCGCTCTTCCTCGAAGATGTCGGTCTCGGCGTACACGCTGAGCGCGGCGTCGGGCAGCCGGAATCCACGCGAGAGCAGCCCTTCGGCGACGACAACGGCGCCCTCGACACGCTCGTCCGAGGTCGTCGCGAGCAGCGCGCGGAGTTCGTAGTCGTGCAGCAGTTCCACCGTTCGCTCGGCACGCCCATGCGTGCTCGCTACGAAAAGAATGCTGTCGCCGCGGTCGCGCGCCTGGCGAATGTCCACGATCCAATCCGGAATGCGGCCGCGGAATTCCTGCGCAGGTTGTGACGACACGTGCAGTGCCGCCGGGTTCTCCTCTGGCGCGCCGATGGCCAGCTCCTCGAGGGTCACGCCGCTGTCGAGAATGGGCGCCACCTCCTCCCAGCGAAGCAGCAGGTCTTCGGGGAGACGCGTCCGCCGTGCGGCGTCTCGCTCCTGATACGACGAGGAGACCTGCTCCCACCACTTCTCGACACTCGCCCGAACATCTTGAGGCTCGCCGACCATCACCCGCATCGATCGCGACGCACGAAGGTAGTCGAACACATTCGCGGTAAACGCCTGAGAGTCGTCGCCGTCGGTACTCGCCGACACAGGTGACGATTCGCGAACCGGCACAATCTGAAACTGATCGAGGGTTTCGATCGACCGCTGCGTACCCGGATCGAAGTGCCGGATCGATTCGACCGAGTCGCCGATGAACTCGATGCGGACCGGCGACGTCTCGCCGGCTGGGTAGACGTCGAGGATTCCTCCGCGGAGTGAAAACTCGCCGTGCTCGTCGACCGGGTCCTGCCGCTCGTACCCGCCGTCGACGAGGATCTCCGCGAGCGCGTGCGGGTCAATCTCCACGCCGGGGCGGAGATCAAACGACGTCGCGACGATGGATTCGGGCGCGGGCAAGCGGGGCAGCACAGCCTGCGCCGAGGCGACGATGACGCGCGCGGCGCCGAGCGCCGCCGCATGCAAGGCGCGCGCACGCGCGGATGCCACACGGAAGTGCGGCGCCAGCCCGCGATACGGATCGACTTGATGCGATGGAAAGGGCAACACCGCGCGCTCCGCCGCGGCGTCCGAAAGCCCCTCTAAGGCGCCGAGGAAGAACCGCACATCGCCCGTGGCGGTTTCGAGATCGGGATCGCCAGGGACCACGTAGAGCAACACCGCCTCCGACGCGCGATGTGCGCTCGCCGCGACCGCCAATGCCTTGGCGGCGGGCGTGAGACCAGTGATGGCGCGGGCCGGAGAACCCAACCGGCTTCTCGCCATCGTGGCGTTGAGGATGGAACGGAGCGTGAGTGAAGTCGCAGTGGCCACAGGCGTACGTAGGGACACGTCGCCACAGACCCGCGCATCGGGTCCGGCGACATCTAACTATTGTGACATGTCGCGGACGCCTTCGTTCAACGCCTCAGACTCCAAAGAGCGTAACTGCGAAAGCACGAAAAAAGGCGAAGGACACGAAAGAAGGGATGGCATTCAAATCATAGCTTTCGTGCTCGTATTCTCGTCGGTCTTTCGTGTTTTCGTCCTTTCGTGTTTTCGTGGCCCCCTTGATGCGCTCGATGAGCTTCGTCGTCGAATAACCCTCGACGACGGGAATGCGTACGACCTGGCCGCCGCGTGCCTCCACGACGTCGCGGCCCACGATATGGTCCGCACCCCAGTCCGCGCCCTTGACGAGAATGTCGGGCTGGAGCGCGGACACAAGGGCGTGCGGCGTGTCCTCGTCGAAGATCACCACGAGGTCCACACACGCGAGCGCCGAGAGCAGCTCGGCGCGGTCATCCTCCGCATTGATCGGGCGATCGTCGCCTTTGCTCAGTGCACGGACCGAACGATCGGAATTGAGACCAACAACCAGCACGTCGCCGAGCCTGCGCGCCTCCTGGAGATAGCGCAGATGCCCTGGGTGAAGCAGGTCGAAAACGCCGTTGGTAAAGACGACGCGCATCCCCCGACGTCGGAGTCCCTCGAGATGTGCGACGGCGTCGCCACGCGAGAGAACCATGCGTTATCGGGTGGGAGCCTGATCGATGGCGGCCGCTGCCTTGAACCGGATGTTCGGCGAGAACGACCACGAGTGTTCGGGCCGATAAATGCCCACGTCCTTGGCTCGTGACTTCACCCGGAATGTATAGAGCAGCCGATGGTAGTCGTACGGATAGCCATCGAGCTTGTGCACCGCCACGTCTATTTTGTAAGTGCCCTCCACCAAGTCGAGCCGGTCGACGCGAAACGTGACGTCGCCTTGGCCCGTGATCTCAGAGGGATCGAAGCTTTCGATGTAGGTGTTGGTGCCGTAACAACAAATTCCGTCGGCATTGAACAGGCCGAAGCCGAAGACGAAATCCTGCGTGGGCTGATGGGCGCGCACCTTGAGCCGCACCTGCATCGTCTCGCCGGATTGGAAGACGTGGCCAGGCTGACCGTCCACGCCTGCCAGCGTCACATCGGTGATCTCCAATTCGCGCGACCCCCAGCGTCCCTTCGGTGGCCTTGAACATGTCTGAAGGCGCAGACGGCTCCGCGTCGACACCGCCTTCGATGGTTTTCAAGCTTGACGGTTGAAAGCCGCGGTGCGGTTCATTGTCAACCGCCGTGGCGGCCGCCTGCGCCAGGCGAAGGGATTCGGCCCTGGCCAGTTCGTGTTCTTCGGATTTCTCGACGTCGATGAGGTAGGCGGCAATCACGCGCTTGGGCTCGCCTTCGGCGAGGGTCTTGCCCTTATCGAGCCAGAGCGCACGGTCGCAGAACTTCTCGACGATATCGAGCGAATGCGTCACCAGGAGAATCGTTTTGTTGCGCCGCCGAAACTCCGCAAACTTGTCGAGACACTTCATCGTGAACGACTGGTCTCCGACGGCCAGCACCTCGTCGATGAGCAGCACCTCTGGGTCGACGTGAATCGCCACGGCGAACCCGAGCCGCATGTACATGCCCGACGAGTACAGTCTTGACCGGTGCGTCGATGAAGTCTTTGAGCTCGGCAAATTCCACGATTTCGTCAAAGCGCTTCATGATCTCGCGCTTCGACAGGCCGAGCATGATGCCGTTGATGAAGACGTTTTCGCGGCCCGAGATTTCGGGATGAAAGCCTGCGCCAAGCTCGATGAGCGCCGAGATCCGCCCGTTGACCGTGACCGCGCCCTCGTTTGGCCTGGTGATACCCGCGACGCACTTGAGGAGCGTGGATTTGCCCGATCCGTTTCTGCCGATAACGCCATAGGTGCAGCCTTTGGGCACGCTGAAGGTGACGCCGCGCAGCGCAGGGAATGTTTCGTCAGGTTGCAAATCGCGGATCAAGCTGCCTTTGAGCAAGGCGGATTTGAGCGTCGCGAATTGCTTGCGCCGCGCGTATCGGCGATAGACCTTGGAGACGTTGACGACTTCTATGGCATTCATGAGGCACACCTACACTTCTTCTGCAAAGCTGTCCCTCAATCGATCGAACACAAAGTATCCGGCGAGAAAGATGCCGAACGATCCCGCCAGCAGCGCCATCAACCACTTCCAGTGCCCGTGCGGTCCGACGTAGAAGAGCACCTCCTGATACGAGATCGCCAGGTGGGTCATCGGGTTGAGATTGAGAAGCCACTTGTACTTCTCCGGCGCCTGTGACATGGGATAAATAATCGGCGTCGCGAAGAACCACAACGTCAGCAAGTTACCGAGAATGTCCTTGAGATCGCGGAAGTGCACCGTCAGCGCCGACACAAACAGCGAGAGCCCCAGCAGCAGGAGCAACTGCACAAAGATGATGACCGGAAACCAGAGGAGCTCGATCGGATCCAGCGGTCGTCTGTAGTAAATGAGAAAAATCGCCAGGATCGGGAGGCCAAGAAAGAAGTGCACCATGTTCGCGAAGACGGTGACAAACGGCAGCACCTCCGCCGGAAAGAGCACTTTCTTGATCAGATTGCCGCCCGAAATGAGGACGTTCGACGCTTCCAGGATCGACGACGAAAACCACGTCCACGGAAGAATGCCGCAGAACATGAACAGCGCGTACGGCTCCATCCCGGGATCGTTTTGCCTCGGCAGCACCGTGCTGAACACGAAGGAATAGATCGACAGCAGCAGGAGCGGATTGATGAACGACCAGAAGAAACCGAGGACCGATCCGCGATACCGCGCTTTGAGATCGCGCGCGACGAGCGTCTGAATGAGGCCCCTGTAGCGGATGAGGGCCCTGAGATGGTGGAACATGAAGGTGTCAGGAATCAGGTTTCAGGATATCGATGCCGAACAACGTGACGTCCTTCGTGTCCGATACCTGCCACCCGTTACCTGATACCCACTTGACGCCTGATGCCTGACCCCGGATACCTTCAGTGTGAAACCCCCCTGCGCGATTCGGCTTGGAGCTGCTGCAGCGTGCGGAGCAGCGACAGCCGCGCGCGCTCGAAGTCGCCCTCCAGGGGCGTCTTGTTCTCCATCATTTCCGCGGCACGGGTCATCCCCGCCTCGGCCCGCGCTTCGTCGAAATCTTCCGCGCGTTCGGCCACTTGCGCCAGCACCGTGACCTGGTCCGGCAACACTTCGGCGAATCCGACCGAGACGGCGAGGAAATGCTTTTGTTGGCCCTGACGGTACCACATCATTCCCGTCTTCAACCCGGCGAACATCGGCGTGTGACCGGGGAGGACACCGAAGTAACCCTCTTGCCCCGGGAGTTCCACTTCGTCCGCCTCGTACGAAAGCGACTGGTCGGGCGTGACGATATTCAGTGTCAGTTTCGTCGGGAGCGCCACTCAGTAACCCCTATCTCCGTGCTTCCGTCTTTTCCGTGCTTCCGTGCTTCCGTGTCCGTGCTTCCGTGCCTACTGCTTGATCGTCTTCGCGTTCTCCAACGCCTCTTCGATGGTCCCCTGCAGATAGAACGCCTGCTCGGGAATGGCGTCGTGTTTGCCGTCGGCGATCTCCTTGAACCCTTTGATCGTGTCGGCGATCGGGACGTACTTGCCCTCGCGGCCCGTGAACTGCGATGCGACGAAGAACGGCTGTGACAGGAAGCGCTGAATTTTCCGCGCCCGCGTGACCGCGAGCTTGTCTTCCTCGGACAGCTCGTCGATCCCGAGAATGGCAATGATGTCCTGCAGGTCCTTGTAGCGCTGCAGAATCTGCTTCACGCGACGCGCAACGTCGTAGTGCTCTTGACCAATGACACGCGGGTCGAGAATGCGGGACGTGGAGGCAAGCGGATCGACGGCAGGGTAGATTCCGAGCTCCGCAATCTGACGCGACAAGTTCGTCGTCGCATCAAGATGCGCGAATGTCGTCGCCGGCGCCGGATCGGTGTAGTCGTCCGCGGGAACGTAGATCGCCTGCACCGAGGTGATCGACCCCTTCTTCGTCGACGTGATGCGCTCCTGCAACTCGCCCATCTCGGTCAGCAGCGTCGGCTGATATCCGACCGCCGATGGCATGCGGCCGAGCAGCGCCGACACTTCGGATCCGGCTTGCGTGAAGCGGAAAATATTGTCGATGAAGAGGAGCACGTCCTTGCCTTCGGCGTCGCGGAAGTACTCAGCGACCGTGAGCGCCGAGAGTCCGACGCGCTGACGCGCACCTGGCGGCTCCGTCATTTGTCCGTAGACCAGCGCCGCGCGCGACTTGGACGGATCCTCCATGTTGATGACGCCGGACTCCTGGAACTCGAGCCAGAGGTCGTTCCCCTCGCGCGTGCGTTCGCCAACACCGCCGAACACCGACACGCCTCCGTGCTTGAGCGCGATGTTGTGAATCAGCTCCATGATGATGACGGTCTTGCCGACGCCGGCACCGCCGAAGAGCCCGATCTTGCCGCCCGTGAGATACGGCTCGAGCAGGTCGATCACCTTGATCCCCGTCTCGAACATCTTGAGCTCGGTCGACTGTTGCTCGAGTGTCGGCGCCGGCCGATGAATCGGCCAATGTTCGGTCGCGTTCACCGGCCGATCGGGGAAGTCGATCGGCTCACCGAGCACGTTGAGCACGCGGCCCAGTGTCGCCGCGCCGACCGGCACCAAAATCGGTGCGCCCGTATCCTCCGCGGTCATACCCCGCTGCAGGCCATCGGTCGGCTTCATCGCAACCGCTCGCACGCGGTTTTCGCCGAGATGCTGCTGCACTTCGCAGACGATGTCCACGGCTGCACCGCCAGGTACACTGCCGCTGATCCGAATCGCGTTATAGATGTTCGGCAAGTGGCCGGCTTCGAACTCGACGTCGACGACGGGGCCGATCACTTGAATGATCCGGCCGACTCTTTTTGCTTCTACTGCTGTTGCCATCGTTTCTCGCTTCGCTCGCTGTGGGTTTCAGGTTGTGGCTCTCTTTGATACCTGACACCTGACACCTGATACCTGATACCTGACACCTACACAGACCCTGCGCCTGCCACAATCTCGATAATCTCTCGCGTAATCGCCGACTGCCGAACCTTGTTCATGTACAGCGTCAGGCGCTCGACCATGTCGCTCGCGTTGCGCGTGGCGCTGTCCATGGCCGTCATCCGCGCCGCATGCTCAGCCGCCGACGACTCGAGCAGCGCGCGAGCGATCTGCACCATGACATGGAACGGCAGCAGTGTGTTCAGCAGCTCCTCGGGCGAGGGCTCGAACAGGTAGTCGATCGCCGGCGCCGCGGTTGCGGGCGCCTCAGCGTCCTCGGTTGGCAACTTGGGAATCGGCAGCAATCGTTCGACCACCACGCGCTGCGACAAGATCGAGCGGAACTCGTTGTAGACCAGATAGACGGAGCCCACGTCCGGCGCGAGAAATTCCTTGATCGCCGTACTGGCGATCGCCTGTGCATGCGACCACTTGACGTTCTGGAACAAGCCGACTTCCTCGTAACGGACATCGAACCCGCGCCGCAAAAAGAAGTCGCGGCCTTTGCGGCCGACGAGGGCGAGCGCCACCGCGCGATCACGGTCGGCAGGCCGTTCGGTAATCCACTGCGCCGCCGCCTTGACGACGTTGGCGTTGAAGCTGCCGGCGAGACCCCGATCGGCGGTGATCACAATCAACAGCGGCCGCCCCTCCGCCTGCTCCTGCAGCAGCACGTGACGCTCGGGATCGGTCCGCGCCGCCAGGCTGTTGAAGACTCTCAACATCTGCTGCGCGTACGGCCGCCCACGCACGATCCGTTCTTGCGCGCGGCGCAGCTTCGACGAAGCGACCATCTTCATGGCTTTCGTGATCTGCTGCGTCGACTTGACCGCGCGGACTCGCCGCCGGATATCAATCAGTGATGGCATAGGGGCTTACACGTTTCGGCTTACGGCTTCCGTGGCTACCGGGTCGCGGCCTCGCGGTTCGCCGCGAACTGCTCGTTGAACTCCTTCACGGCGGCAAGCAATTCGCCTTTGAGCTGATCGTCCATGTTTTTCTTTTCCCGAATGGCTGCGAGCGTGTTGCCATGGCGCGTCTGCATGAACCGAAGGAACTCCTCCTGGTACTGGCGCACGCGCTCGACCGGCACCTGATCCAGCAACCCCTGCGTGCCGGCGTACAAGATCGCGACCTGTTGCTCCACGGCGAGTGGCTGGTACTGCGGCTGCTTGAGCAGCTCGACCAGCCGTGCGCCGCGATTGAGCTGCTGTTGCGTCGCCTTGTCGAGGTCGCTGCTGCCAAACTGCGCGAACGCGGCAAGCTCCCGATACTGCGCCAAATCCAGCCGCAGCGTCCCCGCGACTTGCCGCATCGCTTTGATCTGCGCCGAGCCGCCAACGCGCGAGACGGAGTTGCCGACGTTGATCGCCGGCCGCACGCCCTGGTTGAACAGATCCGACTCGAGGAAGATCTGCCCGTCGGTGATCGAGATCACATTCGTCGGGATGTACGCCGAGAGGTCGCCCGCCTGCGTTTCGATGATCGGAAGTGAGGTGAGCGATCCGCCACCCTTGGCGTCGTTCAACTTCGCCGCGCGCTCCAGCAAACGCGAGTGCAGATAGAAGACGTCACCCGGATACGCCTCGCGACCGGGAGGGCGTCGCAGCAACAGCGAGATCTCGCGATACGCCTGCGCGTGCTTCGAGAGGTCGTCGTAGATGAGCAGTGCATGGCGGCCGCTGTCGCGGAAGTACTCCCCATCGCCGTCGCCGAATACGGACTGATATAGAGCATCGGCGCGGGATCCGACGCCGCCGCGGCCACCACGATGCTGTAGCGAAGGGCGTCGTTCTCGTCCAGCGTCCGAACCAGCTGCGCGATCGTCGACTGCTTCTGACCGATCGCGTTGTAGATGCAGATGACGCCGGTATCTTTCTGATTGAGGATGGTGTCGAGCGCGACGGCGGTCTTGCCGGTTTGCCGATCACCGATGATCAGCTCACGCTGGCCCCGGCCGATCGGAACCATCCCGTCGATCGCCTTGAGTCCGGTCTGCATCGGCTCGCGCACCGGCTGACGATCGACGACGCCCGGCGCCAGGCGTTCGATCGGGGAGAACTGCTTGGTCATCACCGGGCCCTTGCCATCGATTGGCTGCCCGAGCGCGTTGACGACGCGGCCCAGCATCTCCTCGCCGACCGGAACCGAAATGATGCGGCCGGTGCGCTTGACCGGATCGCCCTCGTTGATCTCGCGGTATCGCCGAGAAGCACGCAGCCGACGCTGTCTTCTTCGAGATTCAAGGCAATGCCGAACACGCCGTGCGGGAACTCGAGCATCTCGCCCGACATCGCCCGCTCGCAGCCGTGCAGCCGGGCGATGCCGTCGCCGAGCGACGTGACCGTGCCGACCTCGGCCACGTCGACGTCAACCGCGAAGCTGCCGATCTGCTCGCGAATGATCTTGGATATCTCGTCCGCTTTGAGAGTCATGAAGCGTTCTCCACCAACTGTTGTTTCATGCGCGCGAGCTGCGTGCGAATGCTGCCGTCGTACACCGTGCTGCCGATGCGTGCGACGACGCCGCCAATCAAAGTCGGGATCGACCACGACGTCGAGCTGCACCTGCTTGCCTGTCGCGCCGGACAGGCTTTGCTGGAGGGCTGTGACGTGTTCCGGCGCAATCGGCGCAGCCGACGTGACCGTTCCTTTCACGATGTTCTCATGTGCGAGCCGCCGCTCGCGATAGACGTCGAGCAAGTCGTGGAGCAGATCGAGCCGGCCGCGGTCCGCGAGCAAGCCGAGGAGCTTGACGAGGGGCATTGGCGCGCCGTATGGCTCGAGCAGCGCGGTGACGAGACTGCGGCGACGATCGGGAGGCACGCGCGGGCTCAAGAGCGCGCTCTTCAACTCGGCATTCCCCTCGACCATCGTCACAAACGAGGAAAGGTCCTCTTCGATTTTGGCCGGATCGGATTCCTGGATCGCGACGTCGAGCAACGCGCGCGCGTAGCGGGCGGCGGAGGTTCGGCGCGACATCAGCGCGGTCCTCCGGGCGAGGCCCCGCCGCCGATTGGCGGTGGGTCTTTGACGTCGCGCAGATACCGATCGACCAGGCGCTCCTGATCGGCGGGCGTGATGGTCTTTTGAATCCGCTCCCCGGCGAGTTGCACTGAGAGATTGGCGGCGTGGTCGACCAACGCGCGCTTGGCGAGCCGCACCTGCAGATCGATTTCGCGTCGTGTCTGTTCGAGCAGCCGGTCGCGTTCGGCGGCGGCGAGTGCGGCAATCCGCTGTTCTTCGGCGGCGATTTCCTCTGCACCGCGTCGTTTCAGCGCCTCGAGCTCGCCGGGCAAGGCCTGCAGCTTGCGGTCGATCTCCGCCAGTTGCGCGGCGGCGGCTGTTTTCACCGCCGCTGCGTCCACAAGATCTTTGCGAATCGACTGGTGCCGATCGGCGAGGTAGGTTCCGAGCGGCGCCCGCAGGAACCACCAGAGCGCGCCGATGAGAATGACGAAGTTTGCCGTTGGCCACAGCAACGCGGAAAATCCACCATGGTCTTCGTCGGCGTGTTCCTGTGACGCGCCGGCGTTGGCTGGCGCTTCCACATGGCCCTGTCGCGCCGCGGGCTCGGACTGTGTCGGCGTGCTGCCGCTGGCTGCCGGCGTCACTGGTGGCGCGTGTTCCTGCGCGATCGCGACCACAGGACAGAGCAGCACGATCACCACCGCAAGCGCTCGCACGAGCTTGTTCATAAATTCACAAGCGCTGCGTGACGATGCCGCCGGGTGAGTGATCACGTTTCTCCTCGCCTCTTGTGTTAGGGAAAGCTACGATGCGCGTCCAAGGACGCGGGTGACGATGGCGTCGGCCAGTGCGCCGGCATCGCGATCGATCGACGCGCGCGCCGCGGCTGCCTCCTGCTGCACCCGGGTCGTGGCCTCCACCAATTCACGTTCCACAACGGCCTTGGTTTCGCCGACGAGTGCGGCGCGGCTCTCGAGCGCGGCTCGGCGCTTCTCGTCCATTGCGCCGTACACCTGGCTGCGTGCGGCGTTGAGCTTGTGGCTGTATTCCGCCGACGCCTCACGCGCGCGCGCCGATGCCGACTCGGCCAACTCACGCGCGTCCGACACCGCTTTGAGCCGTGCTGCAATCACCGACAGGATTGGCTTGAAGACCAGCGCGTTGAGCAACACGACGGTGGTCAACACGAACAGGATGACCCAGACTACGGTGATATCCGGGATCACAACGCAAACTCCTCGGCGCAGCTAGCCAAACAGTTTTTTATATCACGGCTCGACTTCCTCTGCCGAGTTTCGGTCGCTCGCCGCAGGTGGCTCGGCTCGCGAGTGCTCGTTTTGCTGGCTCGCCACAGCCGGCTCCACTCGCCTTCGCTGCCTGGTCGCACGTCGACGCCGCGTTCTGTGCCGGTGGGCAGCTCGCGGCCGCCTGGCGACGTCCGTTCGTTCGCGCTCACCTGATGACGATGCGCCTCTCGCCGGCGGGGTCAACCTGCCCTATCTGTACGGCGGCCACGCCGGCCGCAAGTAGCGCTCCTACAAGCGGTTGCGCGTCCTGTTCGGCTACCGCGACAAGAAGGCCTCCTGACGTTTGCGGGTCGTATAACAGGTCGAGCAGCGTCTCGCTCACCTGACTGCTCAGCTCGACGCTACCCTCGAAATGCTCCTGGTTGCTCGCCATGCCGCCTGAGCGGTTGCGGCTGACGATGTCGAGCACGCCGGCGAAGAGCGGAACGGCAGCGGCGCGTATCGTGAGCGTCACACGGCTCGCCGCGGCCATTTCCATCGCGTGGCCGATGAGACCAAACCCAGTGATGTCGGTGCACGCGTGCACACCGGCAAACCGAGTCACGACGCTTGCCGCCGCGCCGTTGAGCATGCGCATCGAGGTGACGGCTTCGTCGACGATCGCTGGGCTCGCGCGATTGAACTTGATCGCGGTGCCAATGACACCGGTGCCGATCGGCTTGGTGAGGATCAGGGCGTCGCCCGCGCGGGCGCCGGCGTTGGTGAGAATCCGCGACGGATCGATGGCGCCCGTGACCGCGTAGCCAAATTTGATCTCCTCGTCTTGCACCGTGTGCCCGCCGAGAAGGGCGACGCCGGCTTCGCCGAGTTTGTCGTAACCACCCTGGAAAATCGCCGCGATGACGTCGACGCCGAGTCCTTTTTTTGGAAAGCCCGCAATGGCGAGCGCAGTGAGCGGGCGGCCGCCCATCGCATAGACGTCGCTCAGGGAGTTCGCCGCGGCGATCTGGCCATACACATACGGGTCGTCGACGATTGGGGTGAAGAAATCAACGGTCTGCACCAGCGCCGGGCCACCCTCCCACGCGTACACACCTGCATCGTCTGCGGTCCTGAAATCGACGAGGACGCGCGGGTCGTTCTGCGGCGGTAGGTGGCTCAGGACCTGAGCGAGCTCGCCTGCGGCGAGTTTACTGGCTCAACCTGCGCAGCTGACCATCTCGGTCAGCCGCTTCTTTTTGAACATGAAGGAATTGTACTGCGCGGCGGTGTGAGGCTCGCGGCTTGGGGCTTGGGGCTTGGGGCTGACACTGTTTCAGTTTCTGCAACGCGGCGCCACCAACCGGCGTGCAGTTTCTGCGATGCAGGCGTTGCCGCCGGATCGCCTCGCGTACGTAACTGAAGGAGTGCTTGAACTTACGCAATCGGCATGATGCGGCGAATCTCTTGCACCAGCCCGGGCCATGAGTCGAGACTACCGAAAGCTGCGCGTATTCGCGGAAGCGGACTCCTTGGTTCTAGACGTGTATCCGCTCACCGCCACATTACCCACGGAAGAACGATACGGGCTCCAGTCGCAAATTCGACGAGCAGCGTTGTCAACCGCCTCGAATATCGTCGAAGGGTCGTCGCGCCGGTCGACGGCTGACTATTGCAGGTTCTTGGAGATTGCGCACGGGTCGGCGCGAGAAACGGCTTATCTTTTGACCGTCGCAAGGAGACTTGCGTTTGTCAGCGACACCAGCGTCGTCGAATCACGTTACGACGCGTTGCAAGGAATGCTGCAGACAATGATTGACGGCTTGCAGGCTGCGGAAGCTGGGAAAAATCCCGTCGCTACGCGGTCCCGCAAGCCTCAAGCCTCGAGCCCCAAGCCATGAGCACGGCGAGCCACTTACCGTCGTGCGGTCAGATATTCGTAAATCCGCTGCAGTTCGTCCTCGTTCGCGAACGCAATCGAAACCACCCCGCCTTTGCCTCGTCGTGCAATCGTCACCTGAGTGCCGAGCGCAATGTGCAGTTCCTCTTCGGCTGCACGCGTGTGGACGTCTTTGCCAGGCGAGGGTTTCGACGGCGCGGGGGTGGCAGGTGTGGTGATGCGCTTGACGAGCGCTTCGGTATCGCGCACCGACAGGCCGCGTGCGAGGACGTCGCGTGCCACGCGGCGCTGATCGGCTTCGCCGGTGAGCGCGACGATCGCGCGCGCGTGACCCATCGAGAGCCGCCCCGACGCGACCTCCGCCCGCACTTCGTCGGGGAGCTTCAGGAGCCGCAGACTGTTGGCGATCGATGAGCGGTCTTTGCCAACCTGTGCGGCGATGTCTTCCTGGCGCAACCCGAAGTCGTCGACGAGCCGCTGGTAGGCAAGTGCTTCTTCAATCGCATTGAGGTCTTCGCGCTGGATGTTTTCGATCAACGCCATCTCGAGCCGCCGCTTGTCGTCCGAGGCACCGGCCTCCTTGATGACCACCGGCACCTTGAGGAGACCGGCGCGCTGCGCGGCGCGCCAACGGCGTTCGCCGGCAATGATCTGGTAACGCCCCGAATCCAGCCGGCGCGCCACGATCGGTTGAATGACACCGTGACTGCGAATCGAACGCGCCAGATCGTCGAGGCGGGTCTCGTCCAAGGCGCCACGCGGCTGGAAGTCGTTCGGTTCGAGCAAATCGATATCGACGTCGAGCGCGCTGCGCGGGCTCGTCAACGCGTCTTCGGCGTCGCCGATCAATGCGCTCAGTCCCTTCCCGAGTGCGGGTCGTTTTTCCATGATCATCTCTGCGCCGTTAGGGTGCGGCTGGCGCCCCCATTGTTTTTCTCCAACAACTCTGCGACCAGCGCCCCGTATGCCTCGGCTCCTCGTGAGCGCGGGTCGTAGGTGATGACGGGCTTGCCATGGCTCGGCGCTTCGGCCAGGCGCACATTTCGGGGAATCACGGTGCGGTACACCTTCTCCTTGAAGAACTCGCGCACGTCACGCCCGACCTGCTGTCCGAGATTGGTCCGCTCGTCGTTCATCGTCAACACCACGCCCTCGATATCGAGCGTCGGGTTGAGTGCCGCGCGCACGCGGCGAAGGGTCGAGACCAGGTCGGCGAGCCCTTCGAGGGCAAAGTACTCACAGTGCAGCGGGATGAGCACCGTATCGGCCGCGACGAGCGCGTTCAGCGTCAAGAGGCCGAGGGACGGCGGACAGTCGAGGAGAATGAAGCGGAAGCGTGCGCGGAGCGGTGCGAGAAACGTGCGCAGCCGGCGATCGCGCGCCTGCACCGAAATGAGTTCGATTTCCGCGCCGGCCAGGTCCCGGGTCGCCGGGATCAAGGTGAGGTTGTCGAGCGCGGTCGGAAGGAGAAAATCGTTGGCGCGGCTGGGGCTGTCCTCGCGGGTCAAGGCTTCGTAGATGGTGCCCCCCGCCGCCCGCTGTCCTTTGAGTCCCAGTCCGCTCGACGCATTGCCTTGCGGGTCGACGTCAACCAGCAGTGTGGCCTCGCCGGCAGCTGCGAATCCGGCGGCTACGTTGATGGCGGTGGTCGTTTTCCCGACGCCCCCTTTCTGGTTTGCAACCGCTATCACCTTTCCCTTCAGTGGTTTCGCGTCTTGATGGGAAAGCGTGTCGTGGCGCTGGAACTCGGGCGGCATCATTGTTGGTTAATTGACCAATAGTGGTTCTGGAGCCGCGGGAAGATTACCCCCAAGTTCCGATCAGACGCAAGGTTAAACCGCGCGTTCCACGTGGAACATCGGGTCGGTGATGGGAGACGGAGGCGACATAAGGCCCGGAGGCCGAAGCAGCCTGCGTCGCGCTGATGGCGTGGTGTGTCAAATTCGCAAAGGCGTCAAAGACCCGGCAGAACGTTCATTGCGAGATTTGCGGTCGTACCGTAAGCCGTCGCCGTAAGCGTAAGCCGTAAGCCGTAAGCCGTAAGCCGTAAGCCGAAACGCAGACCTCCTCCGGATCAGTGTCGTCCGACTGCTGTCTTTTTCAACACCACCAGCCGCGAGCGTAATCCGTCAATTAACGGGTAAGTCGCCAGCCAACTGAGTGGCGGCGTCAGCGAGTTGACGAGTTCTCCGCCGGGCCCGCGGAACAGGAAGAGCTGACCCCCAGGACGGAGAAACGCCTGCAGGGTGACCAGTGTGCGCGGCTCCACTGCGTCCCGCACGGACGGTCACAAGGTCGACGCCCTCGTGGAGCTCTGGACGCGAGAGCAGTTCTTCAAACCGCGACGTTTCGACCGTCACGCGGTCCAGGCCGAGCTCACGCACCGCTTCTCGCAAAAACACCGCCTTCCGCGTCTTTGATTCGACCATCGACAGGCGCAGCCCTGGTGCGGCAAGCCGCAACGGGAGGGCAGGTGAGCCCCCGCCCGACCCGATATCGAGCATTGTCTGGGCGTCGGGTGCCACATGCCGCGCCGCCACGACAGGCTCAATCAACAAGCGGTCGATGGCGTCGTCTTCGGCATGCGCCGGCAGCCGCAGCGAGGTCAGATTGATCTTCTCGTTCCACTTGGCCAATAGGACGTAATACTTCTCGAGAGCCTCGGCCAATGGGTGTGTCAGCTCAACACCGGCTTTCCGGGCGCGGCGCCGGATCCGGTCGCGGAGCTCCCGGACGCTCAATAGGATTCCGCCGGTTTCACAGGATGAACGGGGGAGTTGTCGCGTTGCGACTCGCTCGCTGGCGGTGCCGCGACGGTGGCGGCGGTCCTTGCGCCGCGCGCAACGCGACCGTTCCGCGTGGCGCCACGTCGCTCGTGAAGAGACAACGGCGGGGAAGGCGCTGCGTGTCGCAAGCCGGAGCCCTCCTGCCGATCGCCTGAACCCTTGTGGAGATACGCGCTCACCACCGCCACCGCGGCCGGTGTCGCCCCGGGTACGCGCAACGCTTGGCCAAGCGTTTCGGGTTGGACCTGCAGGAAGCGCTGCACGAGCTCACGCGACAGCCCGGGAATCTCCGTATATGGGAAGCCGAGCGGTATTTTCACGTGTTCCTGCTTGCGGCTGCGGGCGACTGCGTCGTGCTGCCGGCGGAGATATCCGGCGTATTTGAGCGTTGTCTGAACCGACACCAGATCCAGTTCACGATCAACGGGCGCCACGTCCAAGGTCACGTCGCCTCCAGCCACGAGTGATTCCAACGTGATTTCCGGCTGTTGAATCGCCTGTGCGGCAGGCACCCGCTGGCCATTCGGCACACGCACCATCGTGCGCGAGAGACGTTCGATGTTGTTGTCGAAGCGTTGCCGCCGAGCAGAGAAGCGCGCGAAACGGGCGTCGCAGACAAGTCCGAGTTCTCGGCCTTTTGGCGTAAGGCGCAGGTCCGCGTTGTCGATACGAAGCAGCAACCGGTGCTCCGCGCGTGACGTGAACATGCGATACGGCTCGAGGCAGCCCTTTGTGACCAGGTCGTCCACCATGATGCCGATGTACGCCTCGTCACGCCCAAGCGTCAGCGATGGGCGGCGCGTCGCGCGCAAACCGGCATTGATCCCGGCCAGGAGTCCTTGGCCGGCCGCCTCTTCATAACCCGATGTGCCGTTGATTTGGCCCGCTAAGAACAGTCCTTCCACCCGGTGCGTTTCCAGCGTGGCGCGGAGCTCGGTGGGTTGAATGAAGTCGTATTCAATCGCATATCCGGGCCGCAGCATCTCGGCCTCTTCCAAGCCGGGGAGGGCACGGACGAGTTTGAGCTGCAATTCCGCCGGCAGGCTCATCGAGAACCCGTTGAGGTAGATCTCTTCGACGTCCAACCCCTCTGGCTCAAGAAACAATTGGTGTCGCTCGCGATGCGGAAATCGCATCACCTTGTCTTCCAACGACGGGCAATAGCGCGGGCCCACTCCAGCAATTTGGCCGTTGTACAGCGGTGAACAGTGAATATTGTCGCGGACCAGTTGGTGCACTGCGTCCGTGGTGTGGAGATAGTGGCAGACGACGTGATTGACTGGAGGTGATGTCGCCATATAGGAGAATGGCGACGGGTTCTGTATCGCCACGTTCCACGTGGAACACGCCGCGGCGGACCCCTCCCTCGAAATCAAGTGAACGCCGCCGCAGTCGCGGGGGCGTGCCGGTCTTCAGCCGTCCCCACGCAAAGCCAAAACCCTTGAGTGATTCGGCGAGATCTCGCGAGGGTGGCTCGCCGGCGCGGCCAGCCGGGCGCTGGTCGAGGCCGACATGAACGAGACCATTCAGAAACGTTCCCGTGGTGATGACCAAAGCCGCGCAACCGTAACGGGTGCCGTCCTCGAGTTCAAGGCCGGTGACCGCGCCACCATCAGCCTGAATGCGACCGGCGCGGCCCAGAATCCATTGGATCCGTGGATGCGACTGCAACGTTGCCCGCACCCAGTCGCTGTATCCCTGCTTATCCGCCTGTGCGCGCGGTGACCATACCGCAGGACCGCGGCTCCGGTTGAGTACCTTGAACTGCAAGCCGGTCGCATCGATGGCGCGCGCCATCAGGCCGCCTAAGGCGTCTATCTCCTTGACTAAGTGGCCTTTAGCGGTTCCGCCGATAGCGGGATTGCATGGCATCAGCGCAACCGTTTCCGGCGACAGGGTGCACAATCCCACCGTGCACCCGAGCTCGGCAGCGGCCCACGCGGCTTCAACGCCGGCATGGCCGGCACCGACAACGATGACATCGAAATTCGTCATGTATTAATGTGAATCGATAACAAAGCGAGATGTAGCGTCCGGTCCGCACACAACCAGCCCTCTCGAGCTCGGTCCTTCCGTGCGCTCGGCTTCCGCGCCTGCCGTGCCTTCCGGCTCGCGGCGCTCCGCGTGCCTTCCGTGCTTCCGTGCCTTGATCTTCGCCCGAAATCACTTGCCGATGCAAAACCGTTCGAAAATACGCGCGAGGAGATCGTCGGATGTGCGCTTGCCGGTCACCTCTTGCAGAAGATGCGCGGCCTCCATCAGATCCGCAACCACGAACTCCTCTGAAATGGCGTTGCCACTCTCGCGAAGCGCCTCGTGCGCGCGCGTGAGCGCCGCGCGCGCGTTCTCGAGCAGGCCGATGTGACGGAGATTCGTCACACCTGGCCGATCGCGCTCATCGGGTGTCGATCCCAACGCGACGGCGATGGCCTCGGTCAACGCGTCGAGACCTTCACCCGCGAGAACGGACACTTCAATCGCGGTCCCGCGATGCTCGCGCGCCGCCGGCAGATCGGTCTTGTTCATGACGACGATTCGCGATTGCGCGGCGGTGCTTGCCAGGAGCGCTGCCTCTTCACGGTCAGCGGGGCGGGAGTCGGTCGAGGACCACGAGCACCAGGTCGGCGACGCTGGACGCACTCCGCGCTCGCCGAACGCCTTCCTGCTCGACTTCGTTGTCCGCTTCACGAATGCCGGCGGTATCGACAAGCACCACCGACATCCCGCGCATGTCCGCGCGTTCGGTCAAGAGATCTCTGGTCGTCCCCGGGACGGGTGTCACGATCGCGCGGTTGGCGTTGAGAAGGGCATTGAACAGGCTCGACTTCCCGACGTTCGGCGGGCCAACGATCGCGACCTGGGCGCCCTCGCGCAGCATCCGCCCACGCGCCGCACTTCCGAGCAGCGCATCAACGCCGCCGACAATCGCCGCGATCGCGGTGGCGAGATTGCCGGGTTCGATGAAGTGGTAGCCCTCGTCTGGAAAGTCGAGCGAAGCTTCGAGCTTGGCGACGAGATCGAACAGCACATCCTCGAGCGCGACGATCCGGGAGGTTAGAGTGCCTTCGAGTTGGTCGAACGCGGCGCGCGCCTGCAACGGTGTGACCGCGTCGATGAGATCGGCGACAGCCTCGGCCTGAATCAGATCGAGCTTCCCATGGAGAAACGCGCGCAGCGTAAACTCGCCGGGCTCTGCAAGGCGAGCGCCCGCCGCCACGGAGCGCCTGAGAATGCTCTCGAGCACAACCGGGCTGCCGTGTGCGGAAATCTCTGCGACGTCTTCGCCGGTGTACGAGTGCGGCGCGACGAAGATGGTGACCACGACCTGATCGCCAACGTCGAGGGCGGGACGGAGGTCGCCGGGTTGGACGGCGGTCGACTGCGGCGGCCGAAGGTGGCGTAGCGCGGTTCGAAGGGAAGATCGCGCGCGATCAACTCACGCGCGATTCGCGCAGCCTCTGGCCCACTGATGCGGACGACGCCGATCCCTCCGCGGCCAGCCGGCGTGGCGATGGCGACGATGGTGTCGTCGGTGGCAAACACTGGAGCCAGGAGTCAGGTCTCAGGCGGTCAGGTTTCAGGTGTCAGGGGCAGGTGTCAGGATTCAGGATCAAAAAGGTTACGCCGTCAGCGACCGTTATCAGGTGGCAGCAACCTCCGACCTGATACCTGACCCCCTGATACCTGACACCTGAAACCTGACACCTGACAACCTGGCCGCGCTTATTTCACCGCAATGATGACCGTCTTCTCAAAGGCGTCGCCGATGCTTTCCGACGACACCGATTCAACGTCCGCGACGGCGAGATGGACAATGCGGCGCTCGTACGGATTGAGCGGCCCGATCTCCTGCGCCAAGCCCGTCGTCTTGGCTTTCTCCGCTAAAAACGTCGCCATGTGCTTGAGTTCGGCATCCTTACCTTTGCGGAACCCCATGCAGTCGACGACGAGTCGCCGCTTCTCGTCGACCTCCTGGCGGAAGACGGCGGCCACGATGTGCTGCAGCGCGGTGAGCGCCTCGCCTTGCCGGCGAAGCAGCACCTGTCCATCTTCTCCGGTGAGATTGATGCGCAGGCCGTCGGGCATCTCCTCCGCTTCGGGCGTGAGTTTCGCGCCCATCGCGGTGACGATCTTGTCGACAAAGGCGGTAATTTCGGCAGGTGTCGCCATATCACTTCTCGTTGAGTCGTTTAATCGTTTGCGGCGGCCTTCTTGGTCTTACGTTCCGCAGCAGGCCGCACATTATGTACTTTCGGGCGGCCCGATCAGGTAGTTGGTGAAGTACTGCTGTCCGATCGCCCAGAGATTGCTCACGAACCAGTAGATCGCCAGGCCGCTCGGGCTGACCAGAAAGATGACGGTGAACATCAACGGCATGAACATCATGATCTTCTGCTGCGTCGGATCGGCCGTGCTCGGCGTGATTTTCTGCTGCCAGACCATCGTCGACGCCCATGAGCAACGGCGTGATGTAGTAGGGATCGTGCTGCGCCAGATCGTGAATCCATCCGACGAAGTCCGCACCGCGCAATCTCGATCGCCTGCGACAACATCGAGTAGAAGGCAAACAGGAACGGGCATGGTCAGGAGCATCGGCACGCAGCCGCTCGCCGGGTTGACGCCCTTCGCCTTGTACAGCTCCATGACTTCCTGGTTCATCTTCTGCCGCTCAGGATCGGTAATCTTGTATTGCGCGTAGCGATCCTGAATGGCCTTCATCTGCGGCTGCAGTTCCTGCATCCTGCGCATCGAGACGACGCTCTTGTGACGCAGCGGGAACATCACGAGGTTGATGAGGATCGTCAGCACGATGATCGACCAACCCCAATTGCCAATGAAGCCGTGGACTTTCTTCAGCCCATCGAGCAACGGAACGGCTAGAAACGCGAATATCCCGAAATAAATCGCCCTGGTGAACTCCGGGTCGACGGCGCGGAGGGCATCGAGCTCTTTGGGCCCGAAGAAAAAACGCGCGCCTTCGGCGGGGCGGGAAGGCGCACCGAATACGCGACGTAGCGGCCGACGACCGGCGGCTGCGTGGACGAAGGAAATGCCACCGACGCGTATCGAGATGAACAGGCGTCCGAGGTTTGATGATCGCGCTGATGAAGTAGTGATCGTCGACCCCAGCCCAGAGGAAATGCACCATCACGGATCATGCGGCCGCCGACTGCGGTTTCGGCCACGCGGTCTGGATTACGCGATCCGTTGACGTGAAAGATCGCCTGCGGTGGGTAGATGTAGTTCGGCGAGATGAACGATCCCGGCGGACTCTGCGCGATGTCGTCGCCGAGGCCCGGTCCCCACTCGATCATGGGATTGAGCGCTTCACTCCCTTGCATGACGTGCGCGGTGAAGTAGATGTCGTAACCGTCGGGCGGGAGCACGAACGCCTTGTGCGACCCGTAGCCCGTCGGTGGTTTCAAGATCGAACGTGATCTGTGTCGGACTGTGGTGACCTTGTAGATCCGACTCGTTCTAGTCGCGTGGTGATGTCCTCGTCCAGTCGCGTAGTGCGTCCCCATCGTCAATCCGCAGCGAGAACGGCCGGGGCGGTTTGGGGGCGGTGTTCGCGGGAACGAGGTCCAACATCTGCCCTGCGCGTCCCTGTATTCCTTCAGCCACCAGTGGCGAAGCCGGCCGCCGCGGTTGGTAAACACGGCCGCACACGCGCGGTCTCGATGGTGATGTCGCGTTCCTGCGCTTCGCCGACGATGGTAACCACCGGCGGGATGGGCGCGGCGGCGACTCGGCCGACACATGTCCCGCTCGGCGCGCAGGCCGCTGGCTGGGGAGGTCGACCTGCCCTGGCGTCTGGTTCGCGGCCGGCGCTTCCGGCGCGCCGGAGGCGGCAAAAACCACTGGTAAAGGAACAGCACCAGAAACGACAACGAAATGGCGAGCAGAACTCTACGTTCCATCGAGGGGATCAGTCATGCGGCACCGGGTCGTAACCCGATGCCCCGAAGGGGTGACAGCGGCTCAACCGCCGGGCGCCGAGCCATGTCCCGCGAACCAGCCCGTGTCGCGTGACGGCTTCCGCTGTGTAGTCGGCGCACGTCGGCAGAAACCGACAGGCGCCTGGAAGTAATGGTGAAATCAAGTATTTATACGCGCGAAGCAGTGCCAGAGCGGCGCGCGCGGCGCGGCCGGGGGGCACGAGGTCGATCGCCGGCGCTGCGGACACGCTCGAGGAGGACACTGAATTCGCGTTCGAGAACGGCGTAGGAAGCATCGAGGAATTCGCGACGCGGAACAACGACGACATCCAAACCCGCGGCTGGATTCTGGTGCCGGAAGAGCTCGCGAACCAGCCGTTTTGCGCGATTCCGCACCACCGCGCCACCGAACTTCCGGGTGGCGGCGATCCCGAGCCGCGCGGTCGCCTCGCCAGTGACGCTGGCAAAAACGGTCATGAACTGGCCGCTTACCCGGGCGCCGGCTTCGTAGATCTGCTCGAAGTCGGCCCGGCGGCGAACATGCTCGTTGGGCGGAAAGGTTTGTGCGCTCATGGCTGACGCTTACCCCTGGACTCGCGGCGGTCGCTCGGGGCAGGCGGCTTACGACTGATTGCTCACGCGCACGTACGTCCGAACATCGTAGGCAGTCGCCGTGTCAGCGCTCATCTGAAACGGTCAGCCGCTTGCGTCCCTTCGCGCGACGGCGCTTGAGCACCTGCTGGCCGTCCTTAGTCGCCATCCGAACCAGGAAGCCATGCGTTTTCTTCCGTCGGCGGTTGTTCGGCTGAAACGTCCGCATCCCTTTAGCCATTCATGCGTCCTCGCAAACCAACGATTGTACACCAGGACTCCAATGCTGCGCCGCATGCTAAAGTCGTCGGTACCACCCGCAGTCGCAGGGTTTACCAGGCACTGCGGCTAGTCAGGGACATCACTGACAAACGATTCGGGTGCGAATGAGCCGGACGGAGTTTTCCACAACTGTGGAAAAACTTGTGGAAAAACCCACAAGTCGCAACGGTTAGGCGCAAAAACGGCGATTTTTACAGGCTTTTTCGAAGGCGAAGACGTGCGAAGGGCCATACATACGGCGTTTACATGGACTTGCACTTGGCGAAAATCCCTTACGTCTGGTCCGAGCAACGACAATCTGTCGTGTGGCGGATTGAGGCCCGGTTACGGGTTTCGGGGTGTTTCGCGGTGGTCGGGGAGCGCAGTTGTGAAGACGAGTCTCTGGGACCAGGTCCTGGGACGGATCGAGGCAAGGTCGGCCGCCACAGCTTCCACACCTGGTTCAAACCGACCTCGCTCCTGGCCGACGAGGGCACGGTCATCTGGATCCGGGTGCCCAATCCGCTCTTTATCGAGTGGCTCCCCAAGCACTACTCGGTGGTGCTCGCCGAGGCGCTGCAGGATGTTGGGCGGCCGAACGCCGAATTGATCTTCGTCCCCGAAGGCAGCGCCATTCGCCAGGACCGGTGGCTCCGAGTCGATAGCCAGGTGCCCGCGCCACCGCGCGCCGAGCCGCGACCACGAGCCCCTGGCCACCGTGTCTGCACCGGCCGGCTTGAATCCTCGCTATACGTTCGACACGTTTATCGTCGGGCCCTCGAACCAGTTTGCCCACGCGGCATGCCGTGCGGTTGCGGAAGCGCCCTCGCGCTCGTACAACCCGCTGTTCATCTACGGCGGCGTCGGTCTTGGCAAGACGCACTTGATGCACGCCATCGGTCAATACGTCCTGCAGCACGGGCGCGGTCTGAAACTGACCTACATCTCGTCCGAGCGCTTCATGAACGAGATGATCAACGCGGTGCGCTTCGACCGCATCCTCGATTTCCGCGAACGCTATCGCACGGTCGACGTGCTGCTGGTCGACGACATCCAGTTCGTCGTCCGGAAAGGAAGGGACGCAGAACGAGTTTTCCACACCTTCAACGCGCTGCACGACGCGCAGAAACAGATCGTCATCAGCAGCGATCGCCCGCCCCACGAAATTCCCGCGCTCGAGGAGCGCCTCCGCTCGCGATTCGAATGGGGTCTCATCGCCGACATCCAGCCGCCGGATATCGAGACCAAGGTGGCGATTCTCAAGAAGAAAGCGGAAGCCGAGGCGGTGCCGCTGCCCGACAGCGTTGCGCTCTACATCGCGAGCCGGATCAAGTCCAACATTCGCGAGCTCGAAGGCTCGCTGATTCGGCTGATCGCCTATGCCTCGCTGACGGGCAGCGAGCTTGTCGATTGAACTGGCGCAGGAGGTGCTGCGCAACGTCAGCGACCATGACGACAGGGCCGTGACGATCGAGCAGATTCAGAAGTTTGTCGCCGACTACTACCAGTTGAAGCTCGCCGAGTTGAAGTCGCGCAACAATTCGAAATCGGTGGCCATGCCGCGCCAAGTGGCGATGTATCTGTGCAAGACGCTGACGCATGCGTCGTTGCCCGAGATCGGCCGCAGCTTCGGTGGCAAGCACCACTCGACGGTCATTCACTCGATCAAGAAGGTCGAAGAGATGCGGAAGAAGAACAGGAGATTCAACAGTTTGATCGGCAACCTGATGGAGTCGGTGAAGTAGGTGCGGCGGGCGCCCGGTTTTCGTCGCACGCGGCTGCGGCCGCGCCCTTTCGGGCGATGCTGAGGCCGAGAGAACCGGCTTTCCACAGGCGGTTTGTGGACGTTCTGTGGACGGCCGCGGACGACCGGAAACCGACCCCCGAATTCCACTCGGTTATCCACATCGCTACCACAGAAAAATCCACAGGGTAACTGTTGACATAATGGACTTACAGTCACAGTTAATTTCCTAAACAGCACCTTCTTCCTGTATACTTTATTGTCTTCTCTCTTTACCTCTACTTAAGAGTCTGTACAGGGCGTGCAGGCCCGTCCACCGACGAGGTCAACCTCAACATGGAACTCGTCGCCAGGAAAGCCGATCTTGTCCGGGAACTGCAATTCTTCCAGCAGATCGTTGAGCGCAAAAACACCATCCCGATCCTGGCCAATGTGCTGATCGAGTCCACCGGCAACGAGCTCACGCTGCTCGCCACCGACCTCGAGGTGGCGCTCCGCAGCCGATGCGAAGCGGCTGTGGAAAAGTCCGGCGCGGTCACGCTACCGGCAAAAAAGCTGTACGAGATCGTCCGTGCGTTGCCCGAATCCGACGTCCGGCTGGAAACGGAAAAGGGCGGCACCGGTGTCAGAGTCTCGGCCGATCACTTCGAATCGCGCATGCCGACACTGCCGCGCGAGGATTTTCCCAGCCTCCCCGAGGGTGGCGGCGCGGCGAAGTCGACGATCAAAGGCAGTGTGCTGCGCGAGATGGTCGCGAAGACGCAATTTGCGATCACGGGTGAAGACACTCGCTATTACCTCAACGGCGCGCTCTTCGTCCTGCGCAGCGACTCGATGACCCTGGTCGCGACCGACGGGCATCGTCTTGCGCTCGTCAACGCGCGGCGCGATCCGCCGGTCAAGGGCGCGGACGACATCAAAGCCATTCTCCCGCGGAAAACATTGTCGGAACTTTCCCGTCTGCTTGGCGACGGGGACATCGACGTGCATTACGAGCGCGGGGAAAACCATTTGTTCTTCGAGATCGGGCCGCGCTTGCTCATCTCGCGGATGATCGACGGGCAGTTCCCCGCGTACGAGAAGGTCATTCCCAAGAACAACGACAAACGCATCGAGTTCGAGCGCGATCGGCTCACGCAAGCGGTTCGCCGCGTCGCGATTCTCTCGAACGAACGGTCGCGCGCGGTCAAGTTCGTCCTCGACAAGAGCAAGGTCGAAGTGACGTCGAGTAGTCCCGAGTTCGGCGAAGCGCGCGAGCCGCTGCCGATTGAATACGGCGGCCCCCCGATCACGATCTGCTTCAACGCGCAGTACGTGCTCGATTTCCTCAACGTGATCGACGCTGACACGATTGCCTTGGAGCTCAAAGATGACGTGAGCCAGGCCGTGATGAAGCCCGTGGGTGTCGACGGCTACGACTACACCTACGTGATCATGCCGATGAGGGTATGAAGAGGGGCATGTCAACAACAGAAGAAACGTTTATCAACGGTAACGGCGGGCGAGTCGTTACCGACGAGTACGGCGCCGAAAGCATCAAGGTTCTCGAAGGCCTCGAGGCCGTTCGTAAACGGCCCGCGATGTACATCGGTTCGACCGGACCCTCGGGACTGCACCATCTGGTGTACGAAGTCGTCGACAACTCGATCGACGAAGCACTTGCCGGATTTGCGACCGAAATCCACGCCACGATTCACATCGACAACTCCGTAACGGTCGTCGATAACGGTCGCGGTATTCCGGTGGATCAGCACGAAAGCGGTCGATCGCAGCGGAAGTCGTGCTTACCGTGCTGCACGCGGGTGGCAAGTTCGACAACAACAGCTACAAGGTGTCGGGCGGCCTGCACGGCGTTGGCATCTCCGTTGTCAATGCCTTGTCGGAGCGCCTGGATCTGGAGATCTGGCGCAACGAGCAGGTCTACCAGCAGTGTTACGAGCGCGGCAAGCCTGTCGCCGATCTCGCGATCACCGGCACGACGAAAAAGCGCGGCACCAAAGTCACGTTCCTGCCCGACTCGCAGATCTTCGAAACGTCGGAGTTCAGCTTCGACACGTTGGCGCAGCGTCTCCGCGAGCTCGCCTTTCTCAATGCCGGCGTAACCATCACGCTCACCGACGAGCGCGAGGACAACAAGAATCATCACTTTCACTACGACGGCGGGATCGTGTCGTTTGTCGAGCACCTCAACAAGAACAAAGGTCTCGTCAACGAGAAGGCGATCTACATGCATGGCGAGCGTGAGGGCATTGATGCCGAAATCGCGCTGCAGTGGAACGACGGGTACAACCCGCAGGAATATTCGTTCGCCAACAACATCAACACGCACGAGGGCGGAACGCACCTCTCGGGCTTCCGATCAGCGCTCACGCGCACCATCAACTCCTATGCGCAGAGGAGCAACCTCACCAAGGATCTCAAGGACGCGAACATCAGCGGCGACGACATCCGGGAGGGCATGACGGCGGTGATCAGCGTCAAGCTGCGGAGCCCGCAGTTTGAAGGGCAGACGAAAACCAAACTCGGTAACACCGAGGTGAAGGGCATCGTCGAAGCCATCGTCAACGACAAGCTCGGCGCGTTTCTCGAAGAGAACCCGCAAGTGGCCAAGCGCGTGGTGTCGAAGTCCGCGGACGCGCGCGCGCGCGTGAGGCAGCCCGCAAAGCCCGCGACCTGGTGCGGCGCAAGGGCGCGCTTGATGGAGGCTCACTGCCCGGCAAACTTGCCGATTGCCAGGAAACCGATCCTTCGCAAGCCGAGATCTACATCGTCGAAGGCGATTCCGCCGGCGGGTCGGCAAAGCAGGGCCGCGATCGCAGGTTCCAGGCGATCCTGCCGATTCGCGGCAAGATCCTCAACGTTGAAAAGGCGCGCCTCGACAAGATGCTGGGCAGTGAAGAGATCAAAACCATGATTTCGGCGCTCGGCTGCGGCATCGGAACCGAGGATTTTGATCTCAGTAAGCTCCGCTACCACCGCGTGATCATCATGACCGACGCGGATGTCGACGGGTCGCACATCCGTACGCTGCTGCTCACGTTTTTTTACCGGCAGATGCCCGCGCTGATCGAAGCCGGCCACGTGTTCATCGCGCAGCCGCCGCTCTTCCGGGCCAAGCGCGGACGCAGCGAAACGTTCATCAAGGACGAACGGGCGCTCGAGAACTTCCTCGTCCATCGCGCGGTCGAATCGCGACTCGTCAAACTCGCCGATGGCCAGGAGCTCTTCGGCGAGGCGCTCGAAAAGTTGCTTCACCGCATGATGGGTTACCAGAAAGTCATGCAGACGGTCGAGCGTCGCGGCTATGCGCGCGACGTCGTCGAAGCGCTTCTCGATCGCGACGTGCGGAACAAGACGTTCTTCGAGGACGAGGAAGCCCTGAAGACTGTCGCCGCCCAGCTCAGCACGCCGTCACGCGACGTGATCGCCGTGCGCGACGACGAACACAACGCGTGGATGCTGCGGATCGAAGATCGGTCGAGCGGTTATCAACGGACGGTTCACATCGGCGCCGATTTCATCGCCGCCGGCGACTACCGCACGCTCGCCGCGACCTACGCCGAAGTACGCGATGTGGTGAGAGGCCTGCGAAAGGGTCCGATCGAGGTCCGCACGCTCGGCAGCGAGCCGGAAGAAGAACCCGAGACCGCCGACACGCCCGAGTCGCAAACTCCCGAGAGCAGTGAGGCCGCGCCCGCGCCGGCCGCACCCGCGCCGGCGGCGACGCCAGGCAAGACCGGGCCGCTGCAAATGCGCTCGCTCGATGAGTTCGTCGATCACTTCATCGCGCTCGGCCGCAAGGGGATTGCAGTCAACCGCTACAAGGGTCTGGGGGAGATGAACCCCGACACCTTGTGGACGACGACCATGAACCCAGAGGTGCGTACGCTGCTGCAGGTCAAGGCGGACGATCACGCCGAAGCCGACCAGATGTTCACCACGTTGATGGGCGACCAGGTGGAGCCCCGCCGCAAGTTCATCGAGGAACACGCGCTCGACGTGCGCAACCTCGACATCTAGCCCCTCAATGCACGCTTCGGCTGCCGGATCCATCAGTTCGAACGCGCTTGCTTTGTGCCGGTTACCACCGGTTCACCGAGCTGTCGGATACGACCACTCAAGTGAACTGAGGGGATTAAATGCATGACTACTGAGTCCCGAGTCCCAGTCAATATCGAAGACGAGATGCGGCGGTCGTACCTGGATTACGCGATGAGCGTGATCATTGGTCGCGCCCTGCCCGATGTGCGCGATGGCCTCAAGCCGGCGCATCGGCGGGTGCTGTTTGCCATGCGGCAGATGGGCCTGGCCTCGAACCGCGGGTTTCGCAAGTGCGCCGCCGTTGTCGGAGAAGTGATCGGCAAGTATCACCCGCACGGCGATCAGGCCGCCTACGACACGCTGGTGCGTCTCGCGCAAAACTTCAACATGAGGTACCTGCTGGTCAACGGGCAGGGAAACTTCGGCTCGGTCGATGGCGACTCGCCGGCGGCGATGCGGTATACGGAGTGTCGGCCGCAGGCCTTGGCCGAAACCATGATGGTCGACCTGCCGATGGAGACGGTCGACTTCACACCGAACTACGACGAGACGCTCGAAGAGCCTGTCGTCCTGCCGACGCCGTTTCCCAATCTTCTGGTCAACGGCTCGACGGGCATCGCCGTCGGCATGGCGACGAACGTTCCGCCGCACAACCTGCGCGAAGTCGTCGACGGCGTGATCTGGCTGATCGAAAACATGTTCCTGGCCGCCGAGGGCACACCGCGTCTGTCGCGCGAGCAGCGGATCAAGGAGCTCATCAAGATCATTCCTGGGCCGGATTTTCCGACCGGCGGGATGATCGTCGGCCGCGGCGGCATCCACGAGGCCTATCTCACCGGCCGCGGCGCCATCCAGGTGCGCGCCAAGGCGGAAGTCGAAACCACCAAAAAGGGCGACCGGCAGCAGATCATCGTCACCGAGATTCCCTATCAGGTGAACAAGTCGACGCTGATCAAGCGCATCGCCGATCTGGTGCGCGACAAAACCATCGAAGGTATTTCCGACCTGCGCGATGAATCGGACCGCGACGGCATGCGGATCGTGATCGAGCTGAAACGCGGCGAGCTCAGCGAAGTCATTCTCAACAACCTGTACAAGCACACGCAGCTGCAGCAGACCTTCGGCATCATCACGCTGGCGATCGTCGGTGGTCGTCCGCGCGTGCTGAATCTGCTCGAAGTGCTCGAGCAGTTCATCGAATTTCGCCGCGAGGTCGTACGCCGCCGCACGGAGTTCGAGTTACGGAAGGCGGAGGCACGCGCGCATATTCTCGAAGGGCTCAGGATCGCGCTCGATCAGCTCGACGCGGTGATCACGCTCATCAGGAACGCCAAGAACCCGCCGGAAGCCCGCGTCGGCCTGGTCGCCCAGTTTGGCCTCAGCGAGATTCAGGCGCAGGCCATCCTTGACATGCAGTTGCAGCGGCTCACCGGGCTCGAACGCCAGAAGGTGCTCGACGAGCTCGCCGAGCTGATGAAGCTCATCGAGCGGCTGCGTTCCGTCCTGGCCAGCGAACGGCTGCTGCTGCAGATCGTCGTCGACGAACTGAAACAGATCCGCGATCGCTTCGGCGACGAGCGCAGAACGGTCATTCTCGAAGCCGAAGGCGAGCTGCGCATCGAGGACCTGATTGCCGACGAAGACGTCGCCATCACGGTCACCAATACGGGGTATATCAAGCGCACCCCGATCTCGACCTACCGCAACCAGAAGCGCGGCGGCAAGGGCCGCATCGGCATGCGCACGCGCGAGGAGGACGTGGTCAATCACCTCTTCGTAGCCTCGACGCACGCCTACATGATGATTTTTTCCGACCGCGGCCGCGCCTACTGGCTGAGGGTGCACGAGATTCCGGATGTCGGGCCGGACGGCCGCGGCAAGGCCATCGCCAACCTCGTGCAGATGGAAGCCGGTGAGAAGATCGCGTCGATGATTGCCGTCCAGGAGTTCGACGAGCGTCACTTCATCGTGATGGGGACGCGGCTCGGGACCGTCAAGAAGACAGAATTGTCGGCGTTCAGCAATCCGCGCGCCGGCGGCATCATCGCCATGGGCGTCGAGCCCAACGACGCCGTGATTGCCGTCCAGCTGTCGGACGGCGCGAGCGAGATCTTCATTGGCACGCACCACGGCATGGCGATTCGCTTCCCTGAGGGGGATGTCCGGCCCATGGGGCGGACTGCTTACGGGGTCCGCGGCATCCAGTTGAGGGAGGGCGACGCCGTCGTCGCCATGGAAGTCGTGAAGCCCGGAGGAACCCTGCTCACGGTCACGGAGAAGGGCTACGCGAAGCGAACGAACCTCGAGGCATACCGGGTCCAGAGTCGCGGCGGGCTCGGCCTCAAGAACCTCGAGGTGACCGACAAGAACGGTGAAGTCGTCGCCATCGCTCAAGTCCACGACGACGAGGAGCTCCTGGTCATCACCCAGCAGGGCAAAATCCTGCGCACGCCCGCGCACCATATTCGGTCCATCGGCCGCGCCACGCAGGGGGTGCGGGTGATCGACCTCGATGGCGAGGATACCGTCGTGTCAGTTGCGCTTGTGGAGAAGGACGAAGAAGTAGTAGCTTCTCCCGACCCATAAAGGCCGAGTCGCGGACTCGAGGTCTGCGCGGGATGCCGTCAAAGACCCGTGCCGCGCCTGGCCGGTCGTCGACGGCGCAGCTCACGGCCTTTTTTCGGAGGGCGACATGACACGATCCGTCCGTGCCACTTTAGCGATTACACTCCTTATCGCGCCGATTGCGCTGCTTGCGGTCGCGTGCTCCCGTCCAGCCGAACAACAATTTCTCACGCAGTTTTTCCGGGCCGCCCGCGCGCGTGATAACAACACGCTTGCGATGATGTCCGCTGTCGCCTTCGATCCGCGCGATAAAGGCACGGTCGATAGCTTTGAAATCAAGCAGGTCAGCGACGAACGACGGACGCCACTCGATTTCAACGCGCTGCTCGAGGCGCAACGTCAGGCTATCGCCGCGGACGAGGAGTTCAAGCAGAAGAAGATCGAATACCAGAACGCCAATTTGCCGGCGCTCGAGACGATCGTGAAGCTCGAACGCGACCCGAAGGCGAAGATGACACCCGACCAGCTGAAGATGAAGGCTGAATGGGATAAGTGGCGGCAGGATACCGCCATGCATCAGAAGGCGATCGCGGCCGCGAAAACCGCGTTCGGCAATTCCACCGGACCCGCTGAAGCGTCGCTGACGCAGCCAGGGCAGCCGCCGTTCGATCCCGCGGCGTTTCAGGGTGATTTGATTTCGAAAGACGTGACCCTGGATGCGCAGGTCAAAGCACCCGATGGAAGCGTCGCCCCAAAGACGCTCGTGATCACGATGCAGCGCGTTGTGGGAGCGATGAAGGGCCAGCAACGCGAGGGCCGCTGGGTGATAACCCGGATTCAGGGAGCGTAGGAGGTCTGGTAAGGCGGGTCGGTCTGGTAGGTCCCAGACCTACCCGACCATCTCCAGCTTCGCGTATTTCGCACGCAGCGTCTTCGTGCCCACCGACGCGAAGCGCACGATCACTTTCAGATCGTCATCCAGCTGTTCCACGCTGAGCACCGTGCCAAGACCGAACTGACCATGCCGAACCTTCGCGCCGGAGCGGAGGCCGCCGGTGACCGACTGGTCCTCGTGTTCGTAGGCGAACGACTCCTCGCGATCGCGCACGCGGGAGCTTCCCCCGCCGCCGCGGCCGCCACGCCCGTACGGGTTCGGCCGGTAATCCCATCCTCCTGACCCGCCGCGCGGGGCCGCATACGGTGAGCTGTAGGCGGACAGTTCCTGTTCAACCAGATCGGCGGGAATTTCCTCCAGGAACCGCGACGGTTGCGTCGCCTGGTAGTCGCCGAACACGCGCCGGCGCGCGGCGCTCGTCAGCACCAGGCGCGTTCGCGCGCGCGTGAGGCCAACGTAGCAGAGCCGGCGTTCCTCTTCGAGTTCCGCCTCGTCGTCGGTCGCGCGCGAATGTGGAAAGAGGCCTTCCTCGAGGCCCGCGATCACGACCACCGGGAACTCGAGTCCTTTCGCCGAATGCATCGTCATCATCATCACGCGCGCATCGCGCGTGCCCTGCTCCTTGTCGACATCGGAGAGGAGCGACAACCGATCGACAAAGCCACCGAGCGACGGCTCGGGCTCTCGCGTCTCGTACTCACGCGCCGCCGAGACCAGTTCCATCAGGTTTTCAATGCGACCCTGCGACTCCTCGCTGTGGTCCTCGCGCAGATCGCGCAGATACCCCGATTGATCGAGCACCTTGCCCAGGGCGATCGACAGCGATTCGCGGCGCGCCATGTCGGCCAGACCGACGATGAGATCGCGAAAGGCGGCCAGCGATGCGACCTGGCGTGAGTTCAGCAGCCGCTGTTCCGTGGCGACCACCAACTTCGACCACAGCGAGTTGGTCGCCACGGCCGACTCGAGACCAGCGAAGAGCGGAGATTGATCGCTGGGCGCGCCCTCTACGGTGACCTGCTCGAGCGCGTCCATCACGCCTTTGCCGATGCCGCGTGCCGGCACGTTGATGATTCGCCGCAACGCGAGGTCGTCGTGAGGGTTGAGAATCAGCTTCAAATACGAGAGCGCGTCCTTGATTTCCTTCCGCTCGTAGAACCCGACGCCGCCGAGCACGACGTAGCCGATATTGGCCTGACGCAGCGCGTCTTCCAGCGCGCGCGACTGCGCGTTGGTGCGGTAGAGGATGGCCATGACCGCATTGACGTCCTCGGAAATCGACGAGCGCGCGACGCGGGTGATGAACTCGGCCTCCTCGATTTCGTCGGCGCCGCGAAAGTACGTGATCTTGGCGCCGCCCTTTCGATCGGTCCATAGCGTTTTCTCTTTGCGATTGCGGTTGTTGCTGATCACCGCCGAGGCGGCATCGAGAATCACCTGCGTCGACCGGTAGTTCCGCTCGAGCCGCACCACAAACGCTTCGGGAAAATCGTGTTCGAAGTCGAGGATGTTGCGCAGGTCGGCCCCGCGCCACTTGTAGATCGACTGATCGGGATCGCCGACAACGCACAAGTTTCGATGCACACCGGCCAGATGGGTGATGAACAGGTACTGCGGCCGGTTGGTGTCCTGGTATTCGTCAACCATCAGATACTTGAACTTGCGCGCGTAGCGCTCCCGCACCGACGGGACCTGGTCGAAGAGCTCGACCACCTTGAGCAGCAGGTCGTCGAAGTCGAGCGCGCTCGCGTCCTTGAGCGACTTTTGATACCCCTCGTAGAGGCGCCCCACCTCGCGGTCGCGCGGATTCCAGCTTTTCGTGAAGGCGTCAGGCCCTTCCATCTGATTCTTCGCATGGCTGATCTTGGACAACACGGCTCGCGGCTGATACGTACTGTCGTCGAGGCGATACTCCTTCAGGAGCTGCTTGACGATGGCTTGTTGATCGCTGGAATCGTAGATGACGAAATCGCGGGAGAGGCCAATGTGGGGCGCTTCACGGCGAAGCAGTCGCGCGCAGAGGGCGTGGAAAGTCGAAATCCACATCGCGCGGCAGTTCACGCCGAGGAGCGTTTCGACCCTCGCGCGCATCTCTTCCGCCGCTTTGTTGGTAAAGGTGACCGCGAGCACGCGATCGCTCTCCGCAAAGCCATTGGCCACGAGATGCGCGATGCGATGCGCGATGACGCGCGTCTTGCCCGACCCGGCGCCGGCGAGAATCAGCAGCGCGCCTTCTGTGCGATCGACAGCTTCCTGTTGTTCAGGATTGAGGGCGGAGAGAAAGTCCATGAATAGTCGCGAGCCGGGTAGGGCTGGTCGGTCTGGTGGGGCTGGTTGGGAATTACGCCGATTGGACCCGACCGACCCGACCCACCCGACCGACCAGACTCGCTCGCTACTATTCTACCGTCACGCTCTTCGCGAGATTGCGCGGCTGATCGACGTCGCAACCGCGCCGCACTGCGATGTGGTACGCAAGAAGTTGTAAAGGCAGGACGATTCCGATCGGCGTGAGCTCGGGCGCCATCGCAGGAATGGCGATGATCGAGTCGGTATTGCCATCGAGCAGGCGCCAGAGCGTGTCGTCGCCTGCGGTGGTGATCGCAATCACCGATCCGCCGCGCGCTTTGGCTTCCTGGATGTTGCCGAGCATCTTCTCGTAGACGTGATCGGCCGGCGCGATGGCGACGATCGGCATGCGCTCGTCGATCAGCGCGATGGGCCCGTGCTTCATCTCCCCTGCGGGATAACCCTCGGCGTGAATGTACGAAATCTCTTTCAGCTTGAGCGCGCCTTCGAGCGCGATCGGATAGTTGATGCCGCGCCCCAGATACAGGAAATCCGTGCGGTTGTGGAACCGCGCGGCGAGCTCCTCGATGTGCTTGGACAGATGCAGAATCTGTTCGAGCTGCTTCGGCAGCCGGCTCAGTTCCTCAATGTGCTTGCGACGCTCTTCTTCGCTGAGGGTGCCGCGCACCTGGCCCAGGTACATCGCCAACAGGTGCAAGGCCACCAGCTGGCAGGTAAACGCCTTGGTCGATGCCACGCCGATCTCGGGACCCGCGTGGGTGTAGATCGTGCCGTCTGCCTCGCGCGTCGCCATGCTGCCGACGACGTTGCAAATCGCGATGCTCTTCGAGCCGCGACCCTTCGCTTCGCGCAGGGCCGCAAGCGTGTCGGCGGTCTCGCCCGACTGCGTGATGATGACGGTCAGCGTCTTGTCATCGATGATCGGACTGCGGTAGCGAAATTCGGATCCGTAGTCGACTTCGGCAGAGACCTTGGCGAGTTGTTCCATCAGGAACTTGCCGACAAGCGCCGCGTGCCACGACGTGCCGCAGGCGATCAACTGGACCTTGTTGAAGCCGCGGAAATCGTCGTCTGTGAGGCTCATCTCGTCGAGATGCACCAGACCGGTGTCGCGCGACACGCGTCCGAGAATCGTCTCGCTGCACGGCCGTCGGCTGCTCGAAGATCTCCTTGAGCATGAAGTGCTTGTAGCCGGCCTTTTCCGCCTGCACCGGATCCCACGTGACGCGCTGCGGCTTCTTCTCGATCGGCTGGCCCGGCAAGGTTGCAGGAACTTCACGCCGCCGCGCGTCACGACCGCCATTTCCTGATCGTCGAGGAACACGACGTTGCGCGTGTGCTGGAGGATGGCGGGGATGTCCGAGGCCACGAACCATTCGCCTTCGCCGAGACCGACCACAACCGGCGGGCCGTTGCGAACGGCGACGATCTTCTGATCGTCGTCCGACGACATCAGCACGATCGCAAACAAGCCGCGGAGACGCGCCATCGCCCGGAGCACCGCGTGTTCCAGACCGTCGTCGTTCCACTCCTGCTCGACGAGGTGCGCCACGACTTCGGTATCCGTCTCGGTGATGAACTTGTGGCCCTTTGACTGCAGTTCGCGTTTCAGCTCGAGGTAGTTTTCGATGATGCCGTTGTGAACGACGACGATTCGGCCGGTGCAGTCGCGATGCGGATGCGCGTTCTCTTCGGTGGGACGACCGTGCGTCGCCCAGCGAGTATGGCCAAGCCCATACAGGCCCGTCAGCGGCTCCTGCGGGATGACTTGCTCGAGGTTGGCGAGCTTGCCGGCGCTGCGCCGCAACTCGATGCCCTTGCCGTTGACGACGGCAACGCCGGCCGAATCGTAGCCGCGATATTCGAGCCGCCGCAGCCCCTCGATCAGGACGGGGACGACGGGCTTATCACCGATGTAGCCGATAATGCCGCACATAGAAAGTTTCCAGTTCCCAGTTGTAAGTTCAAAGTTGAGTTATCAGTTCAGGAGTACCGGTTCGCGAGTTCAAACTTCTCCGGCCCTTCACTTTGAACTTTGAACTTTGAACTCTGAACTTTCACGTCCTGTTTCCGCTTTTCTACCCATCCCGCTTTGTTCTCCTGGCGCCCGCGGCCGATCGCGAGCGCCCCGGCGGGGACATCGTCGGTGACGGTCGACCCGGCACCGACGTAGGCGCCCTGGCCGACTGTGACGGGCGCGACCAGCGTCGTATCGCTCCCGATAAAGGCACCGTCCTCGATGATCGTGGCGTGTTTGGTGCGCGCCGTCGTAATTGCACGTGATCGTGCCGGCGCCGACGTTGACGTCGGCTCCGATGATGGCGTCGCCAAGGTAGGCGAGATGATTCGCTTTGCTGCGCGGCGCCGAGCGTGGTCTTCTTGAGCTCGACGAAGTTGCCGACGTGGGCGTCGGCGCCGACGTCGGCCGCGGGACGAAGGTGCGCGAATGGACCCACATGCGCACCGGTGGCGACACGCGCCTCGGTGAGCACCGAGTGGTTGCGGATCACGACCCGATCGCCAATCTCTGAGTTCACAATCCGGCTACCCGCGTGGATCTCGCAGGCGATGCCGATCTTCGTCGAGCCTTCGATAAAGACGCACGGATGGATGACCGTGTCGCTGGCGATCTCGACGTCCTCGTCGATGTACGTCGTCGCGGGATCGATAAGCGTGACGCCCGCGGCCATCAACTCTTCATTCTTCTGCTGTCGCACCATGGCGCTGACCTCGGCAAGTTCGGAGCGGCTGTTGATGCCGCGAATTTCACTGGCGTTTTCGATCGTATACGTCGTCACGACCTTCCGCCGTTTGCGGTAGATCGCGATCAGGTCGGGCAGGTAATACTCGCCCTGTGCATTATCCGGCCCGATTTGTTCGAGCGCGTCGAACAGCGGCGTGGCCGCGAACGCATAAATTCCCGAGTTGATTTCCTTGATCTCGCGTTGCGCAGGCGATGCATCGCGCTCTTCGACAATCCGCGCGATCACGCCGTGCGAGCGCACGATTCGTCCGTAGCCATAGGGCCGTTCGATGACGGCGGTCAACACCGTCGCCACCGCATTGGCGGCGTGATGTGTCGCCAGGAGGCCCTCCAAGGCGCGTGACGTGAGCAGGGGCACATCGCCCGAGAGCAGCAGCACAGTGCCCTGCTGGCCCCGTAGAAGGGGCGCAGTCTGCAGCACCGCATGGCCGGTGCCGAGCTGCGGGGTCTGCACGACGAACTGGAGGTGCGAGTGCGACCGCAGATGCCTGCGCACCTCGTCGGCGCCATGGCCCACGACCAGTGTCGTGCTCGTCGGGTTGAGCGCGGTCGCCGTGCGCAGGACGTGGTCGATCAACGGCGAGTCCGACCACGCGGTGCAGCACTTTCGGCACTTCGGATTTCATCCGCGTGCCTTTGCCGGCGGCGAGCACGACGATGTGAAGGTCCATCAAGGTCAGGTATCAGGATGTCAGGGATCGCGACGGAATGCGCGACAACTAGGGTATCGCGTCTTAGCGGTCGCGCGCCGCGTAGCCTCGGGGTGCAGCGAGTCAAACCGCGAATGACGGGACACGAGATACCCGCGGCGCACGTGGCCCCCACGGCCGTGTAATTGGGTCAATTACCAGAAACTTTCGCGCGCTCAATGGCGTCGTAAACTGCGTTCGGCGCCATCGACAGCCGTTGGGCGAGTTCCTTCAGCGCACCACGGCGGTCGAAGCCGCCTATATTGGTTAATTGACCAAATAATGCGTATATCTCATCGTCTGACGGTGTAAGTGCCGTCAAATCACAGGATCAGCGGGTGGCACAAGCACCACGAACTCGCCGAGCGGAGCGGAGAAGTGGCTCGAGCAGCTCGGCGGCGGGCCCTTCGGCCCACTCTTCATGCAATTTGGTCAGCTCGCGCGCGATCATTATCGGTCGTTCACCCAATAACGACGCTGCATCCCGTAAGGTTTGCTGGATCCGGTGAGGCGATTCGTAGAACACGACTGTTTCATCAGTTCGCGTGCAGGCCCATTTGAGCCAATTTGTCCGGGCGTTCTGACGAAATGGCGGGAAACCCGCGAACACAAACCGTCCCGTTGCCAGTCCGCTTGCGCTGATCGCCGCCGTCAACGCACTGGCACCAGGGATCGGCGTCACAGGGAAGCCCGCGTTCCGCGACGGCGCGGACCAATGTCGCACCGGGATCCGACACCCCGGGCGTGCCGGCGTCGCTGACGAGGGCGACCGAATTGCCCGGCCCGAAGCCGGGCTCAGGATCTCGTCGACCCTGCGCCGCTTCGTTGTGCTCGTGGAGACTCAGGAGCGGTGTCTCGATCTTGTAGTGCCTGAGCAGGTTACCGCTGCGCCGGGTGTCTTCGGCGGCGACCAGATCGACTTCGCCGAGCACCCGCAGCGCACGAAGCGTGATGTCCTCGAGGTTGCCGATGGGCGTCGCCACGACGAACAACGTGCCCGGCGTCACGATGGAATTTTAATGTAGCATTGAAGGATTGCCCACCGCGCGCTGGCGCTTTCTGGCCTGGAGATCAAGGCCGAGATCCCAGCCGCATGACGCCCCCCATAGCGTAGGGGCTGTAGTGACCTTGGGGCCTGAATTGATGCACGCGGCCGAGCCTTTCCCGCACTTCATCGACGATTATCTGACCTATCTCTACGAGGCGCATCCGACGAGCGCGACGATGGATGGCGTCCATCTGCACGACGACCTCCTCGAAGACTTCCGCAAACCGGCGATCGACACGCACTCTGGCGCGCTGGCCGGCTTCGCGCGGCGGCTGGAGGCGATCCCGGTCGACGATCTGCCCGACACCGAACAGGTCGAGCACGCCATCGTCTCGGCGAACATCGAGTCGCGCCAGTTCGAGGTCGAGCAGGTGCGGTCGTGGGAGCGCGATCCCCACGCCTACGCCGAGATTCTGGCGGCGAGCCTCGCCGCGCAGGCGATTTTCGACTTCGCGCTCCGAGACCGACCGCGCCCGCCGCGTGCTGTCGAAGCTGCGCCAGGTGCCACGGCTCATCCAGGCGGCGCGCGACAACGTCAAGGATCCGCCGGCGATCTTCGTCAAGACCGGCATCGACACGCTTCGCGGCGTGATGACGTTCATCGACACCGACCTGCCCAGGGCGTTTTCGACGGCTCGACGACATGCACCTGCTGGCCGATCTCGCCGATGCGTCCACCGAGGCGACGCAGGCGATCGGCGCCTACGTCGAGTAGCTCGAAACCGAGGTGCGGCCCGAGGGCCAAGGCCTCGTTCCGCCTCGGGACGAGAGAAATTCGAGCGGAAGCTGCGAGCTCGACGAAGGGATTGCCCTTCCCGTCGAGCGGCTGCTCGCGATCGCCGAACGCGAGCTGCGCAGACGCAGGAGGAGTTCCGCACGCTGGCCGGCCGGCTCAACGGCGGCGACCCGGTCGAGGCGTGGCGCAAGGCCAAGCAGGAATCGCACCCGGCGCCCGGGCAACTGCTCGCGACCGCGCGCGAGCAGATCGCGCGAGCTGCAAGACGTTCCTCGACGCAACTGCGTCATCTCGACTGCCCGAAGGCGCGACGGTGCAGGTGGCGCCCACGCCCGGCTTCCTGCGCTGGTCGTCGGCCAGCATGTGGACGCCGGGCCCGTTCGAGCCGCGCGCGTCGCGGGCGACGTACTACCTCACCGACGCGATCCGACGCTGGCCCGACGAGCGCAAGCGCGAGCACCTGCGCGACTTCAACATCCCGACGCTGTGGAGCATCTCGATGCACGAGGTGTTCCCCGGCCACTACCTGCACTACCAGCACCTGCGCGAAGTCGAGTCGAAGGTCCGCCGCTCGACGCTGTTCGCGCCGACGTCCTACGTCGAGGGCTGGGCGCATTACTGCGAACAGATGATGATCGAGGCCGGCTTCGGCCGGCGCGATCACGCACTCAAGCTCGGCCAGCTCGCCGAGGCGCTGGTGCGGCTCGCGCGATTCATCGTCGGCATCCGGCTGCACGCCGACGACTGGTCGGTCGAGCAGGGCGTGCGCTTCTTCCGCAACGAGGCGTATCTCGAGGAGGCGAACGCGCGCCGCGAGGCCGAACGCGGCACCTTCGATCCGACGCTACGTGGTCTACACCGCCGGCAAGCTCATGCTGCTCAAGCTGCGGCACGACTGGCAGGAGCAGCAGGGCGGCAAGCCGTCGCTGCGCGCGTTCCACGATGCGCTGCTGGCGCACGGCGCGGCGCCGTTCTGGGCGCTGCGGCAGCTGATGCTCGGCGGGCCACGCGCTGACTCAGAGCTCACCCGATGGTCTGAGTGCGCGTCCGCCGACGAGGTGCTGGAGTAGAGCCGATGCCCCTGTACGAGTACGAGTGCGAGGCGTGCGGCCACCGCTTCGAAGTGATCCAGAAGTTCTCCGACCCGCCCGTCGCGCCTGCCCGCAAGTGCAGCGGCGTCGTCGAGAAGCTGTTCTCGTCGCCGGCGATTCAGTTCAAGGGCAGCGGGTTCTACCTCACCGACTACGGCCGCGGCGGCAAGAGCGATACCGCCCCGACGGCGACCAGCGGCGGCAAGAGCGATTCGGCAAAGGGCGAGGCATCAGTCGGAGAGCAAGAGCGAGTCGAAGACCGAGTCGAAGTCCGACATCGAAGTCCGAATCAAAGTCGGAGACGAAGCGGAGAGCGAAGTCCGACACAAGACCGAGTCGAAGCCGTCCACGTCCTGAGCCGGCTGATCCGGCGGACGCACCTGAGATCGACGATCCCTGAGCCCACCAGATCCGCTGACCGCCGTGACTCCTGCTACCCGCCCTGACTTCGAGCGACTCCAGGTCGCAGCGCCAGGTACTCGCGGAACGGCTCGGCCAGATCCGGCCGGCGCAACGCGAAGTAGACCATCGCCTTCAGGAAGCCCAGCTTGTTGCCGGCGTCGTGGCGCACGCCGTCGACTTCGCAGCGCGTAGAGCGGCCGCGTCTGCAGCAGCCGCCTCAGGCCGTTGGTGAGCTGGATCTCGCCGGTGCGATCCGATGCCGTGGCCTCGAGCGCCGGGAAGATGTCGGGGGTGAGCAGGTAGCGGCCGATGATCGCGAGGTTCGAGGGCGCTTCCGCCGCGGCGGCTTTTCGACCATGTCGAGGATGCGGTGCACGCCGGGCCGACGACTCTCGGCGCCGGCTCCACGTGCAGGATGCCGTAGCTCGAGACGTCGTCCTGCGGCACGCGCTCCACGGCAATCACCGGGCTCTCGCACGCTGTCGAACACGTCGAGCATCTGCTGCAGCGCCGGCGGCGTCGCGTCGAAGATGTCGTCGCCGAGCACGACCGCAAAGGGCTCGTCGCCAACCAGGTTCTTGGTGACCAGCACGGCGTGCCCGAGCCCGAGCGGCTCGCCCTGCCGCACGTAGCGACAGGTTGATCAGGTTGGAGACCTTCTTCACCTCCTCGAGCAGCTCGTGCTTGCCCGGCTGTTCGAGGAACGCTCTCGAGCTCGGTCGAGACGTCGAAGTGATCCTCGATGGCGTTCTTGCCGCGCCCGGTCACCAGCACGATGTCGGTGATCCCCGATGCCACCGCTTCCTCGACGCCGTACTGGATGGTCGGCTTGTCGACCAGCGTCAGCATTTCCTTCGGCATGGCCTTGGTGGCGGGCAGGAAAGCGCGTGCCGAGACCGGCGGCAGGGAAGACGGCCTTCCGAATCGTCGGGGACATCCGTAATAGGATACACAGAGACACACGTCATGCTGGATCCCGCCTTCGTTCGCGACAACCTCGAAGCGGTCCGCGCCGGCTACGGCGACGCGCGGCGTCGACCTCACGGCCGAGCTCGAGCAGCTGGCGACGCTCGAGGCGCACGCCGCCGGCTGCATTCCGCAGCTCGAGGGCCTCAAGCGCGAGCAGAACACCGCCTGCGACGAAGTGGCGCGGGCCAAGCGCCAGGGGCTCGACGCCCGGCCGATCTTCGAAGCCAACAAGCAGCGCTCACAGAAGCATCAAGCAGCTGGAGATCGAGCTCGACGCCGTCGAACATGCAGCGCAGCCGGCTGCTGGCGACCATCCCGAACCTGCCGCACGACAGCGTGCCGGTCGGCAAGAGCGCCGCCGACAACGTGGTCGTGCGCACCTGGGGCGAGCCGCGGCGTTCGACTTCGAGCCGCAGGCCGCACTGGGATCTCGGGCCCGCAGCTCGGCATCATCGACTTCGAGCGCGCGACCAAGATCGCGGGCGCGCGTTTCGCGGTGCTGATGGGCGCCGGCGCGCAGCTCGAACGCGCGCTCATCAACTTCATGCTCGCAGCTGCACACGACCGAGCACGGCTACACCGAAGTGCGAGCCGCCGTTCCTGGTCAACGCGCGACGCTCTTCGGCACCGGCCAGCTGCCGAAGTTCGAACAGGACCTGTTCAAGATCGCGGGCGACTGGGATCTGTATCTGATCCCGACCGCCGAAGTGCCGGTCACGAACCTGTATCGCGGCGAGATTCTCGACGGCCGGCTGCTGCCGATCAGATACACCGCCTACACGCCGTGCTTCCGCAGCGAGGCCGGCTCGCTACGGCGCCGATGTGCGCGGGCTGATTCGGCAGCATCAGTTCGACAAGGTCGAGCTGGTGAAGTTCACGACGCCCGAGACGTCCTACGACGAGCTCGAAGCGCTGACCGCCAACGCCGAAGAAGTGCTGAAGCGGCTCGAGCTGCCGTATCGCACGGTGGTGCTGTGCACCGGCGACATGGGCTTCTCGGCGGCGAAGACCTACGACATCGAAGTGTGGCTGCCGAGCCAGAAGACCTATCGCGAGATCTCGTCGTGCTCGAACTGCGAGGCGTTCCAGGCGCGCCGCGCCAACATCAAGTTCCGGCCGCAGGGCACCGGCAAGGCCGAGTTCGTGCACACGCTGAACGGCTCGGGCCTGGCCGTCGGGCCGCACGCTGATCGCGATCCTCGAGAACTACCAGCAGAAGGACGGATCGGTGGTGATCCCGGAGGCGCTGCGCGCCGTTCATGGGCGGGCGCGAGGTGATCGAGCCCTCACCGCAACGACCATGAGCAATCACACCGTTCGGGAGGCGGCGAGCGAAGCCCGCCAAAAAACCGAAGAACGAGTGGTCCGCTGGCCCTGCACGGAGAACTTCAGCCGCCCAGGATAACGAAACAAAAGCGAATCATCGCGCGCATGGCAAAGGGTTACGTATCGATGGGGTAACGCCGATAGATAGACGGTAATGCTGCCCGCGATCTCACTCGTGAATCGAGCTGAGATCCACTGCGCCGAAATGACCGCCTTTCCTGTGACCGTCCCACAAAAATCCTGGCTCTTGCGGCTGGGAATCGCCGCCGGCAGCCAGATATGCGCGCTGCTACTGACCCACGCCTTCTGGCGTGTCTTTGAGCACACGCCGTTCCTCTTAAGCTTTGGCGCGGCAATCCTGAGCAGCCGTGTCGGAGGACGAAAGACCGGTTTTCTCGCGGTGGTCATTGGCGCCATCGCGTACGCATCGTTCCCGCCGCCGTTGGCCAAAGGCGGATTGGGGTTTCTTGTCGGTTTTGTGGTCATCTCCGGGACGTTTACCTGGCTTGTCGCCCGCCGGTATGAGATCGAGGGGGCGCTGCGGTCGAGCGAATCACGTTTAGCAGAAGGGCAGCAAGTTGCCCATATCGGCAACTGGGAATGGAACGTTCGCGACGGCAGCGATTCCTGGTCGGACCAGCTGTATCGCATCTACGGCGTGGAACCGAATTCTGTGAAGCCGTCGTTCGCGGCGTTCTCGCAGTTCCTTCATCCGGACGACCACGCGGCGGTCAATAGCGTCGTGAATCGCGCATTCGCAGACCATCAGCCGTTTCAATGCGATAACCGAATTATTCGCCCTGACGGCGAGATCCGCGCCGTTCATGTGCAGGGCCGTGTCGTGCTCGATAAGGGGGTCAGGTCGTACGCCTTATTGGTACGGCGCAAGACATCACCGACCGCAAAGCGGCGGAAGAAATGTCCGCCACAGCGAACGTCGGCTGCAGACGATCATCGACGCGGAGCCCGCGTGCGTGAAGCTGGTCTCTTCCGATGGCTTGCTGCTGGAAATGAACCGCGCGGGCCTGGCAATGATCGATGCCGAAAGGCTCGACCAGGTGGCTGGACGGCCGCATCGTCGATCTGGTGCATGCCGACGACCGCGGCGTGTTTCTCGAACTACACAGAGCGGCCGTCAATGGTGCCGAAGGCAGATGAATTTCGGATGTGGGCCGGTCCGGTTCGAGCGCTGGGTCGACTCGCATGTCGTTCCCTTCGAAATGTCCGATGGCCATGGTGAGACGCAGCGGGCCGTCCTGAGCGTCACGACTGACGTGACCGGCCGCAAACAGCTGGAAGAGCAGCTCCGCCAGGCGCAACAAATGGAGGCCGTCGGCCGACTCGCCGCCGGTGTCGCTCACGACTTCAACAATCTGCTCACCGCCATCAGCGGCTTCACCGAATTCGTCTTGCTCACCTTGGACGAAACAGATTCGCGCCGAGCAGATTTGAATGAGGTGCGGAAGGCCTCCGCAAAAGCGACGGCGTTGACGCGACAGCTGCTCGCGTTCAGCCGGCGTCAGATTCTGCAGACCAAGGTGCTCGACCTGAACGCGCTCGTCACCGATATCGAGAAGCTGCTGCACCGCACGATCGGAGAAGACATCGAACTTGTCATGGTGTTCGATCCGGCGTTGGAGCCGGTGCGTGCAGACCCGAGCCAGCTCGAACAGGTGGTGCTCAACCTCGCCGTCAATGCACGCGACGCGATGCCGAACGGAGGAACACTCCGGTTCATGACCGAGATGGTCGATGTTGACGTGCTCGACACACAGCGGCGGGTCCTGATGCCACCAGGCCGGTATGTCCGACTGACGATTAGTGATACCGGGATGGGAATATCCCTCGAGGTCCAGCGGCACATCTTCGAGCCATTCTTCACGACGAAGGAGCGCAACAGGGGAACCGGGCTTGGTTTGGCAATGGTCGACGGCTTCGTGCAGCAGAGCGGAGGGTATGTCGGGGTGACGAGCCAGGTGGGACGTGGAACGTCTTTCGAAATTTACCTGCCGGCCGTCCACGAAGCGGTCGAACTGTTGGTGCAAGTCGAAGAGTCCGAGGCGCTGATCGGCGGCGACGAAACAGTTCTGTTAGCGGAAGATGACGCAGCGGTGCGGCGACTCGCGACAATGGCGCTTCGCAAGTATGGCTACACGGTATTGGAGGCGCGTGACGGAGAAGAAGCCTTGCAGCTCGCGCGCAGCGACCGTCATCGCGAGATCAACCTCCTGATTACGGATGTCGTGATGCCCGGTCTGAGCGGCCGCGAGTTGGCCGTGCAGCTCGCGACCGAACGCCCGGACATGCGTGTGCTCTACACGAGTGGCTATGCCGAAGCGGTCACGATGAGAACCGGCTTGGAGCATGGCGTGCCGTTGCTCGCGAAACCGTTTCTCCCGAACGAACTATTGCGCCGCGTCCGAGAGAGCCTTGACAGCCCGCCTGCTTTGCCGCTCGAAGAGACGCTGTCTTTGCCCTGATATCGCTCCACGCTTCGTTAGCTCAGGTGTACGGCGAAGAATGCGCAGTGTGGCACGCCAACAGGCGCGATCACTAATGCCTCGCGCGTCTCCCGCCGACACTATCGAAATCATTACCCCCCACACAGCGCGCATTCTGATCGTAGACGACGACGACCACAACAGACAGTTGCTGCACGTGATGCTCGCAGCGGAGGGCTTTGTCCTGCGGACGGCGGCCACGGGCGAAGAGGCGCTCGCGATGGTCACGCGCGAGCCGCCTCATCTCATCCTGCTGGACGTCATGATGCCTGGAATGGACGGCTGCGAAGTCGCGGCAATTCTGAAGGCGAACGTCGCCACGCAGAACATCCCCATCATCATGATCACGTCGCTCGACAGCCGCGAGGATCGGATCAGAGGGTTGAAAGCCGGTGCTGAGGACTTCCTGTCGAAACCGGTCGATCGTGCAGAGCTATGCGTACAGGTAGAGAATCTCCTCGCCCTGAAAGCCTACGGAGACCATTACGACATGTACAGCCGGCGGCTGGAACTCGCGGTCGCCACGCACACGGCCGCCCTGGTTGAGCGGACGAAGGCGCTCGAGGAACAGGTCGCTGTGTGTGTCAAACAAACGGTAACGCTCGAAGAGCGGTCTCGCGATCTGACGCGAGCGCTGGAGTGTGCGGAACAGGCCGGTCGCGTCAAGGAGAGCCTTCTCGGGACCGTCTCGCACGAACTGCGGACACCCCTCAACGCGATTCTCGGTTGGGCCGACATGATTGGGCGCGACTCAGGCTTCCTCCACCGCGGGGTTGCGGCGATCAAGCGCAATGCGCTGGCACAGGAGCGCGTGATTGAGAGTCTCCTCGACGTGTCGAGCATCGACGGTGGGCTATTGCGACTCGAGACGCGGGCGACCGACTTGCGCCTCGTCGTCGGCAGCGCGATCGAAACGGTCCGACCGGCCGCCGAGGCGAAGAAGCTTTCGATCGTGGCGGGGGGCGAAGGGCCGGCGATTGTTCTCGGAGATCCCGCACGCCTTCGGCAAGTCTTGTGGCACCTGCTCTCCAATGCTGTCAAGTTCACGCGCGAGGGCGGTATCGTCCGCGTCAACCTTGAACGATCGGGCACGATGGTTCGACTTGAAGTGTCGGACGACGGCATTGGCATCGCGCCAGAGTTCCTGCCGCAGGTCTTCTCGGTGTTCGCTCAAGCCGACCAGTCCACGTCGCGCAACCACATGGGCCTCGGCCTGGGCCTCACGGTCGTCCGTCGGCTGATCGAGATGCAGGGCGGTACCGTCACGGCACTCAGCGCAGGAACCAACCAAGGTGCCACGTTCATCGTCGAGTTGCCGATGCATAACGCACGTGCCGGAGAGCGCAGTGGCGCAGACGCAACCGCGGAGCAGCCAGTGTCCAAGAGTGCCGACTTGTGCGGCGTGTGCGTCCTCGTCGTTGACGATGACGCGGACACCCGGGAGATCGTGACGACGATCCTTGAAGCGGCTGGCGCATCCACCGCGGTTGCGGACTCGGGAGCCACAGGTCTGCAATGCCTGCTCAATCGGGACATGGACGTCGTGGTCTCTGATATCGCCATGCCGCATCGCGACGGGTTCGCGTTCATCAAGGATGTGCGCAGGCTATCCGACCGGGACAAACGCCGCGTTCCGGTTGTGGCGCTCACGGCGTTGGCCGGTGGGCAGGAGCGCCAATCGATCCTCCTCGCGGGCTTCCAGGCCTACGTTGCCAAACCGGTTTCGGCCGACAACCTGTTGCGCGCGGTGGCGTCTGCGTGCGGGCGAGCAGGGCGGCCTGCGGCGTAGCCAGTCAGACTACGACGACGAACCACGCGCAATCAACGCTCGTCCGCAGAGGCAAACGAGTGCGCGCAACTGGCGGAGGGAGAGGGATTCGAACCCCCGATACCCTTTCAGGTACAGCGGTTTTCAAGACCGCCGCCATCAACCACTCGGCCATCCCTCCGACGCCTTGATTATCCCATTCGTTGGTTCGCGAGGGTCCGCGGGGGTCAGGTCACGAAAAACGAATTTGCTCGATCCGCTGCACCGAAGTACGCAACTACCGGCAAACGCGCGCGCGAACCGGTGGGACGCTCCCGGTCCACCGCACGCGCCGCGCCCGCAAAGCTCGTCGCACCAAGACGATGCGGGGTGTACGCAGAAAACACCACAATTCGTTTTTCGTGACCTGACCCCCGCGGCACGACCCCGGCCGCAGCAGCTCGGTCAGCGGATCTTCAGCGCCTTGATTCGCGACGCGAGCGTCGTCGGTCGCATGTCGAGCAGGGCAGCGGCGCCGCTGGCGCCAAACACTTTCCCGCGAGTCTCTGCGAGTGCGGCTTCGATGTTCTGTCTTTCGCGCTGGCGCAACTCCGCGCGTGTGAGGAACGCGAGAGGTTCGCTGTGGGCATTGTCCAACGGTAAAAGGGGTCGGACCCCTTGTTCGTCGCGCGACTGCAACTCCAGAATGCGAGATGCGGTGATGTCGGCGAGCAGGCGCAGGTCCGCGACAAGGTCGACACCCGGCAGCGCCCGATCGAAGACCGCGAAGACGCCGGCCACGCGATCGTCCTCGACCAACGGGAACGCGACAAACGCGCGCAAACCCTGTCGCGCCGCCCAGCCCTGATTGGTGAGCCACTCCTCATCGCCGCGGATGCCTTGCACGACGAACGGCTGCCGCCCGTCGGCGATGGCGGCGATGGTGGCATCCGCCACTGCCATCTCGCGGAACTCACCGTCGAGCCGGTTGTAACTTCCTCCACCTGTCGGCGTGCCGGCGCTCGCCATCAGCGTCAAACCGCCATCGGCCTCGGCAACCCACACGCGCACCAAAGCGACAGATCGCGACAAAGAAAGCGTCGCCGCCAGCGCTCCGCACACGGCTTGGACCGATTTCGCCGTCACAACCGCGCGAAGACTGTGGGCGACGTTGGCAATCACGGGGAGGATGTTACGAGTTTTCGTATTTGCAGTCACGAAAAATCGTAGAGCCCCGCGGCCGGTCAACTGACGCCACGAGGCGCTACGAGAAATCGTGCGCTGTCGGAAGAACGAGAGAGCGGTGGGCGTCGGTTCCACAATTGTGATAGTTTCGCCTTGTGAACCGCACACTTCCGATCGCATTCATTCTCGTCGCGTTTATCGCCTCCGGCTGCTCTCGCGAGCCCGAGGAGGAAGGGCAGCAACCACCCATGGCCGATACCGGCATTACGTACACTCCAAAAGACCGACACGAAGGAAGGCACCGGTGCCGAGGCGCGGAAGGGCATGACGGTCCGCGTGCACTACACCGGTTGGTTGTACGACCCGAAGACGGCCGATCACAAAGGCACCAAGTTCGATAGCTCGGTCGATCGGAAAGATCCGTTCGAGTTCCGGCTCGGTGCCGGCGAAGTCATCACCGGCTGGGACGAGGGTGTCGCGGGCATGAAAGTCGGCGGCACGCGCCTGGTCACGATTCCGCCTGAAATGGGCTACGGTTCGCGCGGCGCCGGCGGCGTGATCCCGCCCAACGCGACGCTGCTCTTCGAGATCGAGCTCCTCGAGGTCAAGTAGCGGTCGGGACGTCACAGCGCCGTGGCCGACGCGCTCTGCCGGCACTTCGGCCCCTGTGGCGGCTGCGACTGGCAGCATCTCTCGTACGCGGAGCAGCTCGCGCGCAAGCGGCAGATCCTCGCCGATCTGCTGCGCGCATCGCTCGGCCCACGCGCACCACACGTGGAGCCGGTTCTCGCGATGCCGACCGATGCCACGGGATGGCCGTGGCGTTTCAGGCACAAAGCGTCGTTTGTGTTTGGCGAGCGCGATGGTGTCCTCACCATCGGCCACTACGGCGCACACTCGAACCGCGTCATTCCGATCGTCGAGTGTCCGGTGCACGCCGACCGCGCGAACCGCATTGCGTTTGCGCTGCACCAGCACCTTGCACGTGCGCGGATTGCCGCGGCCGGTCCCGCTGGCCGCGGTGTGCTGCGCCATCTTCTCGTGCGCACCACCCGCGACTTGAAGGAAGCGGTTGCGATGCTCGTGGTCACGCGGAACGAGAAGACGCTCCGCACGCCGATCAAGAAGTTTCTCTCGTCGGCCGAGCGCCCGAGCGGGTTCTTGCTCAACATCCATGACCGCCCAGGTCCGTACATGGTGGGACGCGAGACGATCACGATTGACGGACGCAGGCATGTGAAGGAGCGCATTCGCGACACGGCTTTCCTGGTGTCACCGACCGCGTTCTTTCAGACGAATGCGGACGTCGCGTCGATGCTCGTCGATCTCGTGCTCGCGCACGCGCCATCGGCATCGCCGCTGCAAGTCGTCGATCTCTATTCTGGAAGCGGCCTGTTTGCGCTGCCACTCGCCGCACGCGGTCATCGCGTGATCGCCGTCGAGGACAACGATCACGCCGTCCACGATGGCGAGGCCAACGCACGATTGAACGCACTCGGGAATCGTCTACGGTTCCTGCACGCGCGCGTCGAGGAGGCGTTGTCACAGCTTGCGCGCACGCGGTGTGATCTCGTCGTCATGGATCCTCCGCGCGCCGGATGTCCACCTGCCGTACTCGAACGGCTGTTCGGTGAGCTCAAACCGCCGGCGGTCGTCTACGTCTCCTGTAACCCCGAGGCGCTCGCGCGCGAGTTGCCCTCGATCGTGGACAACGGCTACGGCGTGCGCCGCGTGCAGCCAGTCGACATGTTTCCCCATACGACGCACCTCGAAACCGTTGTCTCGCTCACACTCGAGGACGGTAAGCGGCCTCAACCGGCCAGCTATGCTTGACACGCATGTCCATTGCAGAGGCGCGCGCGGCAGCGACAGTCGTTCTCATTCGTTCAGCCCCAGCGGCGCAGGTCGACGTGTTGCTCGTCCGCCGCAATGACAAGGTCGCGTTCATGGCCGGCGCTTATGTCTTCCCAGGTGGAAGAGTCGACGAGAGCGATATCACAGCGGCGGACGTCGAGGCGCGCACGCGTGACACGATCCCGTCGCGGTTCGCGGATCTGTCGAGCGCGGAAGAGTTGCCCTACCGTATTGCTGCCGTACGCGAGATGCACGAGGAAGCAGGCGTCATCCTCGCCATCGACGCGTTGATTCCGATTGCGCACTGGGTCACGCCCGAGATCGAAACGCGCCGCTACGACACGCGCTTTTTTCTGGCGAGGATGCCCGAAGGACAGGTCGCCCAGCACGACGACGGTGAGATGACGGCGCTCGCCTGGCTGCCCGCGGCCGAAGCGATCGAGCAGTGTCGCCACGGTACGATCAGGCTGCCACCGCCGACGTGGACCACACTCAAACAGCTCGCGCGCTTCGGGACCGTCGAAGAGATGCTCGCGTGGGCACGCGTCACACAAATCCTGCGAGTGCAGCCACGTTTCATCAAGACCACTCACGAGACGATGCTCACATTGCCGGGTGACCCGCTGCATCCAACGATGCCCGGCTGGGATGTGCCCGAGGACACGCGCTTCGTGCTCGAGGAAGGGAAGGGATGGAAACCAGTTCCCGCGTCGTGACGGCGATCGATCAGTTGATCGATCTGTTCAATCGACGCAGCGAGGACTTACCGGACGGGCTGTTCGACCGCCGGACACAATTGGTGCTGAACGGCGTGCCATTCGAGGAGCGGTTGGGCCGCTCGCCGTCGGATCCGCTCGTGCTGATGCTCGCGCGCGGACCGGCGGGGTATCGCTTCGGGCTCAAAGCCGTCCTCCATGCCGTTCCTGATGCGCGGCTGCAGCGCGGTGACATCTCGGAAGCAGGAGTAGACGAGGCGGGTGTTCTCCGCTGGCAATGCTGGTTGTCCGGTCGCTTGCGCGGCACGCAGGAGCCAATCGAAACGGTGTTCGAGGCGGCCTTCGAACTCGGGGCGAGCGGCGTTGTTCGGTGTGCGTCGATTGTCCTGCCCGAAACCGAGCTTGCGCGGATTCGAGACGCGCGGCTGCGACCCTAGGGCGAGTAGGTCTGGTAGATCGGGTAGGTCGGGTGGGAGGTTGCGCAGATTGTCTGCGTCGCGCCCCCTGATCCCGACACCTGACACCAGACACCTGACCGTCGACACCTGGCGGCTAGTCCGGATTGATGAACCGGTAGAGAACCCGGATCAAACGGTACGCTTCTGGCATCGTGTCGCGCGAGAACGAGACGGTGTCCGGCGCGAGCACCTGAATCTCCTGGAACGCACTGGCGACTTCCGCGAACGTAAAATTCCGATACTGCACCGTGACCCGATACGGTCCCTGCCGCCGTGGTGCCGCTTTTCGGGCCGCCGCGACGCTGTCCCGGCACGCGTCCTGGATCTCTCGACGCGCCTGCTGCAGCGGCTTCAATTCGACCGCGCGCATGTTGATCGCGCGCTTGACGACGACCGCCTTGATGCTCGGGACGTTCTCTTTGACCTGCGCTACCGCGACGTCATCTCCGCTGACGACCACAACCGGCACGCCGTACCACGCCGCGAGTGCCGCGTTCATGCCGCCTTCGCCGACCGATTGCCCATTGATCTGTAAATCGCGAATCACACCGGATCCGGTGTGCGCGAAGACGCCGCGCGGAGTATCGGCTTTGGCGTGGTAGCCGACGAAGACAATGGCGTCGAACGACTCGTCGAGCCCTTCCATCATCCCGTAGCGTTTGAAGCTGTGCGAGATCAAGCGTGCACGCGGATCGAGATCCTCGGGCAGCAGATTGCGCTGGCTGCCATGCGAGTCGTTGACGACCACCTCGGTGGCGCCGCCATCGAACGCCCCGCGGATCGCGGCATTCGCGTCCTCGGCCATGAGCTTTCGCGCGCGCGCATATTCCGGCTGGCCCGCGGAGGTCTGGTCGTCGCCGTTGATACCGCTGATGCCCTCGAGATCGACGGAGATGTAGACGCGTTTGCCAGGCGTTTGCGCATTGAGGAGCGATGCGGACGCGAGGAAGCAGAGAAGCCCGAGAAGCACACGACGCATGGAACCCTCCTGTGGGGAGGCCATTCTATGCGGGTGGCGCCTCCTCTGGGATCTGCAACGCAGCCCGTACGAACATGTCCTCGGGAAGAGCGCCGAGAATCTCGATGGTGTCGTTCACGATCGTTTTCGGCACGCCCGTGACGTGGAATCGACGCGTCAGCTCCATGAACTCAGTCGCTTCGATCGAAGACGCGGTGATATTGGGGTTCGCATACGCCATCTTGTGCGCCAGGACGACCGCCCTGGGACAGTGCGGTCACGTCGGTGTCGAGAACACCTGCAGGTGCATCGGCTTGTCGACCGTCGCCAGGAGCTTCAACGTCGCCTCGTCGAGTTCCACGCTTCCTGTGCCCGCCAGCAGCACAGCCTCGACAAGCGGAACGAACTCATATCCGGTCGGCGCACCGTAAAAGCGCATGCGCGTATCGGCGCCCTCGGAGAGGACGACGATCGCAGGCGACTTGTCGACGCCGTAGCGTGCGCGATCATCCACATCGAGGATGAAGTTCTTTTCGACGACCGTAATTTTGTCGTGGAGATGCGCGAGCTCGTCGAGCACCTGCTTGGCCACGATGCCGCTTTCCGAGCCGGCGATCGTCTGCGTGAAGAGAAGGAGGCTGACGGGCTTGTGAATAGCGGACAGATGCTGCTTGAGAACTTGTTCGTCCTGAGCCGACAACAACGCCATTCAGGAATTGTCACACGGAACGGTATCGACGTGCTCCCGTCGGCTTCCGTGCTTCCTCCCTGTCTTCCGTGCCTTCCGTGCCTCCGTGCCTCGGTGCTTCCTTGTCTTCCGTGCTTCCGTGCCTAAAATTTGAACAAGTCGTTGAAGGCCTTGCGTGCGCCCGACGGCTCAGCCGGACTGCTACTGACCGCAGATGAGGTCTCGCGCTCCCACGTCGTTCTGGCGGTGTAGAACGGGCACTCGTTCATCGTGTCTTTTGGCGACAGGCGCGCGGTGATGGCCTGGGTGCACTCGAACCGTGCGCCGGGATCGAAATGGGCACACTGCGCGCACGACCTGAGATCCTGCTGGCACTTCGCGCACTTGCTTCGGGACAGAATCGGCGAGTCGACAAGGCTGCCGCAGCGCGCGCAACGCGCGACGGCATGAAACCCCGGCATGTTGGGGTTCCTCGCGCCCTCGGAGGAGATGCGCCGCGCCCCCGCTGGCGCCCCGGGTTCGCGCTCGGGACGCCGCGCCTGCCCGTCCGGCGACTGCGGCCGCGGCGGCCGCTCGCGTCCGTCGTCCTGATATCCGCGCTGCTTGTATTTACGATCGCTCACGGTGAAGCTACGCGGATTATAAACGCGCAATGTCTTCTTCGGTATAGCCGGCTTCGAGCAGCACCTCGCGGGTGTGCTCTCCCAGCAACGGCGCCCGGCGCCCGACGATCGGTGGCGTCTCTGACATCTTGAGCGGCGATCCAGGCGTGTGCAGCCGGCCGAGCGTGGGATGATCGACCGGCACGACCATCTCGCGCGCGCGCACCTGCGGATCGGCAAACGCCTCGGCGTAGTCGTTGATCGGACCACACGGAATGCTGTTGGCTTCGAGCAGCGCGATCCAGTGCTGCCGCGACTCTGTGGCCGTAATCGCCTCGATCTCCTGAATGAGCCGGGCGCGATTGATCACACGCGCGGTGGCGGTGGCGTAGGTCGGCAATGTCGGCCACTCGGGGTGCCCCAACAGACGGCTCAGCCTTTCGAACAATCGATCGTTGGCGGCACCGAGCGTGATGTAGCCGTCGGCGCAGTGAATCGCCTGATAGGGCGCGAGCATGCGGTGCGCCGAGCCGAGTGGCGCCGGCGTGACCCCTTCGCCGAAATATTGAGCCGACTCCCAGACTGAAAATGCGAGGCCCGCCTCCACCAGCGAGGTCTCGATGTATTGTCCCCGTCCGGTCTGGTGCCGATGATGAAGGGCGGCCAGAATACCGGCGAGCGCAAACATCGCGGCCCCGAGATCGGTAATCGGCACGCCAATCTTCATCGGCGGTCCGCCTGGCTGGCCGGTCACCGACATCAGCCCCGACACGCCTTGTGCGATCAAATCGAATCCACCTTTGGCGGCGTCTGGCCCTGTTTGCCCGTAGCCGGAAATCGACGCGTAGATGAGCGCGGGGAAGTCCACCATCACGGTGGCGTAATCGAGACCGAAGCGTTTCATGACGCCCGGTCGATAGTTCTCGATCAGAATATCGGCGCCGTGCAGCAGCCGCCGGAGCGCCTGCTGACCCGCGGCAGTCTTGAGGTCGAGCACGATGCCCCGCTTGCCGCGGTTGACGGCATTGAACGCGGCGCTGTCTTGTCCGGTCGCCCCTGCCATTCGCCGCGTCGAGTCGCCTTCGGGTGGCTCGACCTTGATCACGTCGGCGCCCATATCGCATAGTTGCATCGCGCAGAAAGGACCGGCCATCACTTGAGTGACGTCCAGGACGCGAATTCCTTCGAGCGCTCGCGGGCCGCTGCTCATGTCCACTCCAGAAGCACAGTTTTCATCAGTCGATCACGCGGCGTACTTCACCTTCAATCGTCCCGCGGCGAAAAACGCGATCACGTGGGCAATGTACGATGCGATCGTCGAGGCGTGCGAACGCGTGGACGCGCGACACGGCCATCCGCGTTCTGATTGTGCGTGCCAATGGCGACGCGTTTGCCGCGGGCACGGACATTCAACAATTCGCGCAGTTCACGTCCGCTGACGATGGTATCGCCTACGAGCGCCGGCTGGACGAGGTGATCGATCGCCTCGAGCGCGTTGCGGTTCCGACAATCGCGCAGGTGCACGGGGTTGCCGCAGGTGGCGGCTGCGCGATCGCGCTCGCCTGCGATCTGCGCGTGTGCACGCCCGCCGCGCAGTTTGGCGTGCCGATTGCGCGGACACTGGGTAACTGCCTCTCGGCCGCCAACCTGTCCCGTCTCGTCGACCTGCTCGGCCCGGGTCGCACCAAGGATCTCCTCTTCACCGCGCGGCTGATCGATGCGAACGAGGCGGAAGCCCTCGGACTGGTCACCCGCATTGCCGATCACGCCGTCATCGACGACGTGGTCGGCGATCTGCGCGACGACCATCGCGTCGCATGCGCCGCTCACGCTGCGCGCGACGAAGGAAGCCCTGCGGCGAATCGCGGAGTTCCGTCGGCCGCCGGCGAACGCCATCGACGACCTCATTGGGTCGTGTTACGCGAGCGACGATTTTCGCGAAGGCGTGGCGGCATTTCTCGCGAAACGACGCCCGGCGTTTAGCGGCCGCTGATCTGTTACTTTGGCGCCCGGGCGTAAAGGCTCTCGACGGGATGGCAGAGCGCCTCGAGTGCGGCATCGACGCCGCCGCGACGGAACGGGATGCCGGCAAGGCCGAGCCCCATTTCGACACCGCACAGCGTGCCCATCAACATCAGTTCGTTGAAGTCGCCAAGATGCCCGATGCGAAAGGCGCGTCCTTTGAGCCGACCCAATCCGGTTCCGAGCGACATGTTGAACCGTTCCAGCACGGTTGAGCGAAGCCGCTCGGCATCCTGTCCTTCGGGCACCATCACCGTCGTCACCACGGGGCTGTACTCGTCGGGCCGCGCGCACGCGACGTCGAGCTCCCACGCGCGCACGGCCGCGCGTGTCGCGGTCGGCGAGTCGGATGTGCCGCGCAAACACGTTGCCGAGCCCTTCCTCGTGCAGCATGGTGAGCGCTTCGCGTAAGCCAAACAGCAGATTGGTCGCGGGCGTGTAGGGAAAGAAACCGGTCGGATTGATCGCGAGCATGTGCTCCCATGCCCAATACGAGCGTGGAAGGCGCGCCAGGCGAGACGCCGCCAGCGCCTTCTCGCTGATCGCGTTGAAGCAAAGACCGGGCGGCAGCATCAGCCCTTTTTGCGAGCCTGCAAGCGTGACATCAAGGCCCCATTCGTCGTGCCGCAGCTCGATCGAGCCCGAGCGACGAGACGGCGTCGACGAGAAGCAGTGCCGGATGTGCGGCACGATCGATCGCGCGGCGGATCTCGGGAAGTCGGCTGGTGACGCCCGTTGAGGTTTCGTTGTGCACGACGAGCACGGCGCGAATGCGGTGCTCCGGATCAGCGGCGAGGCGAGCCTCGACGGCATCGGGATCGACACCGTGGCGCCAATCGCCGGACATGATCTCGACGGCCAGCCCGAGTCGCCGCGCCACTTCGGACCAGTTCTTCGCGAACTCGCCGATATCGAATGCGAGGACGGCGTCGCCGGGCGAGAGCGTATTGACCAGCGACGCTTCCCACGCGCCGCTGCCGGAGCCCGGAAAGATCACGACCGGTGCGGTGGTCTGGAAGACCGACTTCAACCGCTCCAATACGTCGTGCCCAAGCGCCGCGAATTCCGGCACCGCGGTGATCGATAGTGGGCTGCGCCATGGCTCGCAGCACGCGCTCGGGCGTATTGGTCGGCCCGGGATCTGAAGGAAGTGACGGCCCGGTTTGATACAGTTGAGCGATGTTATCGCGGACGTGACGGATGGCGCTACGTTCACCCGCCGCGTCGCGGACCGGCAAAAGGTCGCCGCGACATCACGCGGGTGTGTAGACACGCGCTACAATCGCGCACCCGCATGTCCGCGCCCGCCATCGACGTCGAAGCGCTCCGGCGCGACCTTGAATCCCAACTGGAAGGAGACGTCCGCTTCGACGACGTCACCGCGCGCGCTCTACTCAACCGACGCCAGCGTTTATCAAATCCAGCCACTGGGGGTCGTCGTCGTGAAGTCTCGCGACGATCTCGTGCACACCGTCAGCATCTGCCGACAACACCGTTGCCCGCTGACGCTGCGCGGCGGCGGGACCTCACAGGCCGGCCAGGCGATCGGCAAGTGGCGTGATCGTCGACACGTCGAAGTATTTCAACCGGCTTCTTGAACTCAACCTGCAGGAACGTTGGGCGCGGGTCGAGCCTGGCATCGTGCTCGACGAGCTCAACGCCGCGCTGCGCCCGCACGGTCTGCGCTTCGCCCCGGACATCTCCACGGCCAGCCGCGCCACGATCGGCGGCATGATGGCGAACAACTCCGCCGGCGCGCGATCGGTCCTCTACGGCAAGACCATCGATCACGTGCTCGAGCAGCACGTCGTGCTGTCGGACGGATCGCTGGCGTGGTTTCGCGCGCTCGACGCGCGAATGAGCTCGAGGCCGCCAGCGTGGGCGAAACGCTCGAAGCCGCAGTGCTACCGGACCGTGCGACGCGTGGTCGGCGAATGCGCGCGAGGAAATCAATCGCCGTTTCCCGAAAGTCTTGCGCCGGGTGGGCGGCTACAACCTTGACGCGTTCGTCGGTCGGCGAGCCATTCAACATGGCGAAGTTGATGGTCGGCTCCGAAGGGACGCTGGGCGTGGTGCTCGAAGCAAAGATTTCGCTTGTGCCGCTGCCTGAGGCGAAGGCCGTGCTGGCGATTCAGTTCGCCGATCTCCTGGAGGCCCTCGAGGCGACGCCGCGCGATTCTCGCGCACGGTCCCTCTGCCGTTGAGGTGATGGATCGCTTCATCCTCGACCACACGAAGCAGAGCGCGGCACTCCATCGCCTGCGGCGAGACGTTTGTCGAGGGTGATCCCGGCGCGCTGTTGTGTGTCGAGTTCTATGCGGATCGTGCCGAAGACTTACCGCCCCGGCTGGACGCACTGAGTCGCGATCTCACCGTGCGGCGATTCGGGTATCGCTACCATCGCGCCATCGACGGCCGCGGCACAGAGCGCGATTTGGTCGCGTCCGCGAAGCGGCACTGGGCCTGTCGATGGCCATGAAGGGCGACGCGAAGTCGCTGTCGTTCGTCGAAGACACGGCCGTGCCTCCTGAAAGACTGCGCGACTACATCGATCGGTTCCTCGCCATGGTTCGGCAGCACGGCACGCACGCGGGAGTCTACGCGCATGCCTCGGTCGGGTGTCTGCACGTCCGGCCTGTGATCAACCTGAAAACCGAGGCAGGCGTACGCCAGTTCGAAAACATTGCATCGGCAAGCGCCGATCTCGTGCTCGAGTTCGGTGGCGCGCTCTCCGGTGAGCATGGCGACGGCCTGGTGCGCAGCCCGTTCATGGAAAAGATGTTCGGCCCGGCCCTCTACACGGCATTCCGGGAGATCAAACAGACGTTCGATCCAGACGGCATTTTCAACCCCGGCAAGATTGTCGATGCGCCGCCGTTGACGTCCAATCTGCGGTACGGCGCCGGCTATCGCACGTCGCAGCCGGTCACGTTTTTCGATTACTCGGAGCACGGCGGCATGCCCGGCGCCGTGGAAATGTGCAGTGGCCTCGGCGTGTGCCGCAAGACCGTGGACGGGACGATGTGCCCGTCCTACATGGCGACGCGTGAGGAGGCGCACTCGACGCGGGGTCGAGCCAATGCCCTGCGCCTTGCGATGGCTGGCGAACTTGGCGAATCGGGCCTCGGAGACGACGGCGTCAAACAGGTGCTGGATCTCTGTCTCGAGTGCCGCGCGTGCAAGGCCGAATGCCCCGTCGGCGTGGACGTCGCGCGGTTCAAGAGCGAGTTTCTCGCCGACTATTGGCGGCGGCACGGCACGCCGTTGCGCGCACGGCTCCTGGGAAATATCCATCGCGTCTCGCGATGGGGCAGCCGGTTTGCGCCGCTCTCCAATACATTCGCGCGGAGCGCCGCGGCGCGCTGGATCAACGAACGCGTGCTGGGACTCGATCGCCGGCGGGTGCCGCCGGCCTGGACGAACCGTCCGTTTGCGACGCGATTTCCCCGCCCGAACCGGCGCGAAGGACGATTCCGTTCTGCTTTTCAACGACACCTTTACGAACTATTACAATCCGGGCATCGGGATGGCAGGTCTTCACGTGCTCGAGACGCTCGGCTACGGTCCAGACCTCGCACCAAACGTTTGCTGTGGGCGCCCGCTGATCTCGCAAGGGCTGCTCGATGGGGCCCGACAACTCGCACACCTCAACACGGACCGTCTGTATCCTCTCGCCGCGCAAGGTCGGCCGCTCGTCTTCTTCGAGCCCAGTTGTCTTTCCGCGATCGTCGAAGACGTGCCCTCACTGCTCCGTGGCGAGGCGCAGGATCGTGCGCGCACGATTGCCGATCGGGCAGTGTTGTTCGAGGAGTTCGTCGAGGCGGAATGTCAGGCCGATCGTGCAGACCTGCGACTCTCGCAAGGACCGGCGCACGTGCTGTTACACGGTCATTGTCATCAGAAATCAATGGGGCGTGTTGCCGCGGCCAAGGCGCTCTTGAACCGCATTCCCGGCGCCAGCGTTGTCGATCTCGACACCGGTTGCTGCGGGATGGCCGGATCGTTCGGCTACACCCGCGATCACTACGACGTGTCCCGGGCAATCGGTGAGCGCCGGTTGTTGCCGGTTGCCCGCCATCTCGATGCGAATACAGTGCTCGTGGCAAGCGGCGTCTCCTGCCGTCATCAGGTCGCGGATTTTGCGGGGGCGCGCGCACTGCACGCCGCCGAACTCCTCCAGTCGCTCATTCCGGAGTCTGCATGAGTCTGGCCGTCATTTCGGTATGCGCGTTGGCGCTCGCCGTCATCGTGAGCTGCGTCAGTCCGGTCAACGTCGGCGTGCTCGCCGTCGCCCTCGCGTGGCTGGTTGGCGTGTACATCGGCGGTCAATCCGTGACGACGGTCATGGGTGGCTTTCCGAGTCAGCTGTTCCTGACGCTTACGGGAGTCACGCTGCTCTTTGCGCTGGCGCAGTCCAACGGCACGTTAGGACGGATCACGCATCATGCGGTGCGCTTGTGTCGCGGCAATCGCGGCGTCATCCCGGTGATGTTTTTCTTGCTCGGTGCGGCACTCTCGTCGATGGGCCCGGGGAACATTGCGACGGCGGCCCTGGTTGCGCCGCTGGCGATGGCGACCGCGACGCGATCGCGCATTCCGTTGTTCTTGATGGCGATCATGGTCGGGAACGGCGCCAACGCCGGGGCGTTGTCGCCGTTTGCGCCCACCGGGATTATCGTCAATGGGTTGATGGCGCGAAACGGGCTCGCCGGTTTGGAAGTGCAGACGTATCTCTACAACCTCGCGGCGCACGCGATCGTCGCCTTCAGCGGATACGCGATCTTCGGCGGCCTCAAGTTGTTTGGGACTGGGGAGGCGGCTGCCGCCGTCGTCGAAGACGGTTCCGACGGGGCCTTTGACCGTCGACACTGGCTCACAATGGCCGTGATCGCGACGCTGATCCTGAGCGTGATCTTCGCGCAAATCAATGTCGGCATGGGCGCGTTCCTCGGCGCCGCGATTCTCGTCTTGTCGCGATCGGCGGATGATGGCGAAGCGATGAAGCGCATGCCGTGGCGCGTGATTGTGATGGTGTGCGGGGTGACGGTCCTCATCGCGCTGGTCGAACGCGCGCAGGGTATTGATCTGCTCGTGGGGCTCGTGGCGAAGGTCTCCTCAGCCAACTCGGTGACCTTTGTCGTGGCGCTGCTCACCGCCATCGTCTCGGTGTACAGCAGCACGTCCGGGGTGGTCCTCCCGGCGTTCCTGCCAATGGTGCCCGGCCTTGCTGCGGCGCTGCCAGGCGCGAGTGCCCTGGCCATCGCATCATCGATGAACATCGGAGGCCACCTCGTGGACGTCTCGCCGCTCTCCACGATCGGCGCGCTGTGCCTCGCGGGCGCTCCCGTCGAGGAAAGCCGCACACTGTTCAACAAACTGCTCGCGTGGGGTCTTTCCATGTGCGTCGTTGGTGCGCTACTGTGCTATCTCGTTTTCTGATGGTTCGCGGGGGCCCGATCCCCGCCCTTTCCCCGAGGTGAGGTATGCGCCGGCACCTGCTCTTGGTCGCATCGCTCCTGCTTGTCTCACTCACGATTTCAACTCATGCGCAAACCACGACCTGGCGGCCGGTGGTGCTGTCGGACAACGGCATGATTGCGTCGGGTCATGCGCTCGCCTCCGAGGCCGGTCTTCGCGTGCTGCGATCCGGCGGCAATGCGGTGGACGCGGCGCTTGCCGCGTGGGCGGTGCAGGGCTTGACCGAGCCCGAAATGACGGGACTCGGCGGCGACATGTTCATCCTCGTGTATCTCGCAAAAACGCGTGAGGTGAAATTCATCAACGGCAGCGGGTTTGCGCCGATGGCCGCAACCGTGGATTTCTACAAGAGCAAAGGCGGCCTGCCGGACGAGGGGCCCCTCTCGGTGAGCGTGCCGGGTGCGGTTGGCGCCGTCGAGCTCGCGGCAAAAACCTACGGCACGAAACCGTTGTCCGAGATCTTTGCGCCCGCCGCGGAGCTTGCCGAGCGTGGCTTTCCGATTAGCGAGTCTCTCGCCGGCGCGTTGAAGAGCAGTCGCGACAAGCTGGCGAAGGCGCCATCGTCACGAAAAGTCTGGTTCAGCGGCGACCGTCCACTCGAAATGGGCGAGCGCGTCGTCCAGACCGACCTTGCCGCGACGCTGCGGGAGATTGGGGCGAAGGGTAGCGCCGCGTTCTATCAGGGCGCGATCGCGCAGAAGACGGCCGCGTATATGAAGAGCGTTGGCGGCATTCTCGACGAGAAAGACCTCTCCGGCTACAAAGCCGTCGAGGACGCACCCATTCGCATCAATTACAAGGGCGTCGAGGTCTACGAGTGTCCACCCAACTCACAGGGACACGTGATGCTGCAAGCGATGAACATTCTGGAAGGGATGAACGTCCGCTACATGCGTCACAACAGCGCGCCGTACCTGCACGCCGTGACCGAAGCCCTCAAGCTGTCGTTTGCCGATCGGAACAAATTCAACGGCGATCCGCGCATGGTGCCGCCGATCCCGATACGCGAGCTCCTCTCGGACGAATACGCGACATCGCGCCGCGCGCTGATCAACCCCGACCGCGCGATTCAGGGCGAGGCACCGGCAGGGGATCCCAGGCAGCCAACATCGACTCAGCCCATCGCATGGTCGTCGCCGCAGGTGGCGCCGGATCTATCGGCGGTGCGTGAAGCGACAGAGGACGGCCACACGACCTACCTCGCCGTGGTCGACAAGGATCGCAACATGGTGTCGATCACGTCCTCGCTCCTCAGCCTGTTCGGCAGCGGCCACGTCGTCGAAGGCGCGGGCTTCCTCCTCAACAACCGCATGGCCTATTGGGGTCTCGACGCCGACGACGTGAATGTGCTGAAGCCGGGCAAGCGGGTGCGTCAGACGATTAATCCGGCACTTGCCTTGAAGGACGGCAAGCCCTACATGGTCTTCGGCACGCCGGGCGCTGACACGCAGCCGCAGGCGCAGTTGCAGTTTTTCCTCAACGTCATCGAATTCGAGATGAACGTGCAGCAGGCGCTCGAAGTGCCATCGATCGTGACCACCGGGTTCCGCAGCTCGGTACTATCCGCACACTGCCGAGAACACGCTGCAGATTCCTGCCAGCATTCCGAAGCACGTCCTCGACGAGCTCGCGGCGATGGGCCACAAGCTCGATATCCGCAACGCACGCGGCGTTGGATCGGTGAAGGCGATCATCGTGCACCCGAAGACAGGCGTGCTGATGGGAGGTGTGTCGCCGACGCGTGACAGTTACGTGATGGCTTATGAGCTGAGTCGAGCCGAGTCGCCCGGCGCGTCGAGGGGCGCCCTTCAACCTGCGCCAGTCCCGACAGATTCCAGCTCGCTCGTGTACAGTCTTTCCGCCGACGACGGTGCGCACTACCTTGATGTCTTTGATCGTGTCGGGATTGCCGTCGTGCGGGTCCCTTTCGAGCATGACGAAGTCGGCGTATTTTCCCGCGGTGATCGTGCCCTTGACCTGCTCCTCATGTGATGCCCAGGCGCCGTTGATGGTGCGCGATGGTCAACGCCTCGTCGACCGTCACCTTCTGGCGTGGTCCCCACACGTTGCCTTCGTAATCCTTCCGCGTCACCATGCTCTGCAATGCCATCAGCGGCTCGAATGGTCCTGGACCGTAATCAGACGCGCCGGGCACGGGAATGCCGGTCTCGAGGAACGATTTGTGCGCGAACATCCACTGCATCTTCTCCTGCCCGTATTCCTTCCACTTCTCGCCGTGATAATGCGCGTAGGTCCAGAACGGCGTGGGGATGGCGCCGATGGCTTTGATGCGTCGCAGTAGGTCGGGATTGACGAGCGAGCAGTGCTCGATACGGTGACGTGTATCCGGCCGCGGATACTTCTGCAACACGTTCTCGTAGGCCTTGAGCACCATGTCAATCGTGACGTCGCCGTTGGCGTGGATCGCGATGCGGAAGTTGTGGCGATGCGCGTCCTCGACCGCTTCATCGATCTCCTGTTGCGTCATGGTGAGAATGCCGTAGTCGTTGGTCCCGACGTAAGGCGTGCTCATGCGCATGGTGCGCTCGGACGCGGAGCCGTCGGCGCCGTACTTCACGCCGCCCACGCGCAGCCACTCGTCGCCGAACCCGTAATAGACGCCCGCGGCTTTGAATCCCTCGAACGTGCTGTTGCCGCGGACCAGGAAGCACGCGCGATGACGCAGCTCGCCGTTGGCGCGCGCGTCCTCGTACGCCAGGATGCGGTCGCGATCCGCGCCGGCGTCGTGAACAGAGGTGAGGCCTGCGGCAGTCAGCAATTGTGAAATGTGCCGCATCCCGTTCCTGCCGCGCTCGCGTTGCTGCTCCGGCGTAAACGTCTCGCGCGTGCCGACCTTGTTGAAGACATTGCGTGCGAGCTCGGCGACGCGGCCGTTGAGCTCGCCGCTTTCATCGCGGAAGAAGCGACCATGATCCGGATCCGGCGTGTTCTTCGTAATCCCCGCCAGTTCAAACGCCTTGGAGTTGTACCAGGTCGTATGTCCACCACGGTGCCCGACCGAGATCGGATGTTCCTTCGACACTTCGTCGAGATGCCGCGCGGTCAGGGGGACATCGAGTTTGGTGTCGTCGAACATGATGGCGGTGACCCATTGCCCGGGAGGCGTCTTGTCGGCCTTTGCCCGGAGATTGGCCTGCAGCTCGCGCACACGACGCACATTGGCATTGACGTTGTAGAGCTCGCCGACTCCGCTCACGTGGCAATGCGTGTCGATGAATCCGGGTGTCACGGTCATGCCGGCGGCGTCGAGGACCTGCGTGCGCGCCGTGGCGAGATTGCGAACGTCGGCCGTGGATCCGACGGCGATGAAGCGGCCGTTCTTGACGGCAAATGCTTCCGCGCGCGGCCGCGCCGGATCGACCGTATAGACGCGAGCGTTGACGACAACCAGGTCGGGTTCAACACCGGGCCCTGCCCCGGATGGTGTCGATGGTTGCTGCGCGTCTGCCGAGAGTGGAGCAAGGCCGCTCGACGCGACCGCACCGGCGCCGGCGAGCGTCGCGCCAAAGCCAAGAAACTGTGCGCGGGTGATTTTCGACATGGGCGGATTCTACGCCCGGTACGCGCGAGCCGCTAGTCTCTCTGCCGACGCCGGCGGCGAGGACACGATAAGGCGGCTTCAGGCGCGGACCGTAGATCCGTCAAGCCGGAAACGGAACGGGCCGGCTCGATAAGAGCCGGCCCGTTGTGCATCTCGCGTTTTCGCCCTTCGACGTTGCTCAGGGCGACCTCGTGGGACAGCGAAGTCCCTTCGTGTTTTCGTGGGACACCCGATAGTCCCTTTCGTGCTTTCGTGCCTCTAGAAGCGTCCGACAATCGTCAACTGGAACGCGCGCGCCGGCTGCTGATTGACCATCAGCAGGAAATTCGAGCTCCAGCTCTGATACGCACTGTTGTAACTGTATTGGGTGTAGTCACCCGCGTTGAGGAGGTTGAAGATGTTCCCCGCCACTTCGACCTGGTAACGCTGCCACTTGATTACCTTGCCCAGTTTCAAGCCGACCGTGTTGATCGTCGGTGCTTTGACTTGGCCTTCCCCGCGATCACTGAAGACATACCGATTGCGCGTCGCCAACGGGTTGGGCTGCGTCGTTCCATTCGCGAGCGTGATACTGGCCGGACCGTACTTGAGGACGTCGGGATCGTTTGCTGCCAACTGGTACAACGGTGAACCCGACCAGGGTCCCGCCTGAATCGTGACGTTGCCTGCCACGTTGATGCCCCACGGCGCCTGCCAGACCGCGCCGAAGTTGCCGCGATACTTCATCCACGTCGGCCCATAGCTCAACGCATTGCCCGTATCTGGCAGCGAATTGTCGTCGTTGTTGCCGCGCGGCATGTAGAGATTGGCGTTGTTGGCGAAGTGATCCGGTTGAACGAAGCGCGCCGGATCGGTCGGGTTCCACGTGCCGTCGATCTTGTGCCACTGCCGGTTGATGCCGGCGATGAACTGGAAGCCGTGCGACATGTTTTTCGTCACGGTCATCTCAATGGCTTGGTATTTCAGCTGGCTCCACGTGTTGTTGGTCTGCTGCAAGACGATTCCCTGGGTCGGGTCGACCTTGCCAAAACCGAGGAACGGCTGACCCGGGGCGCTGGGATAGATGCCGTTGATGTCGACCCGCGCCCACATGTCCTTATACGCGCGGTTGATATAGCCCACGTCAAGTCCCATCTGCCAGCCGAACTGCCGCCGGAATCCCACGATGAACTCGTCAAGGAACGGCTGATGCAGACCGGGCGCGATCTGCTGGCCAGCCAGGGCGGCCGACGACGAGGGCAAGAGGCTGAGCCGTTTCGAACACGCCGTCGAGGTTGTTGTCGTACTCGCGGCGGAAGGACACCGTGTCGTCGTGCCGAAGGTGGTGACCCCGTCGCGGCCCATCACCTGTTCGCCCAGGCGGGAGTAACTGGCGCGCAGGACATTCTTCGCGTCGTCGTCACGAGGTAGGTCGCTCCAAGACGCGGCTGCACCGCCCAGGATTTCTGCCGCGTGATGCCCCTCACCTCGTCAACGCGTTTGACGTAGTCGAACCGCATCCCGATGTTTGCCGTCAACCGGGCGTTCGGCTTCCACCCGTCCTGCAGATAGAACGCGTAGTTGCTGTCGCGTGCCTGGCGGGTCTGCAGGCTGATCGGGCTGGCGTAGTCACGCCGGTACGGCACGGTGCCTCTCGAGGGATTGGTGACGTCGACCACCGTCCGGTACTCGCGGAAGAAGCCGTCGTTGGTGTAATCGGTTCGCTGATCGTAGATGTTCTGCGGCTCAATGAAGAACCCTGTGCCGAATTCGTGCGAGCCCATCCAGCCATCCTGGTAGTACGTCATGTCGCCGCGGATCAGAGACAACGACGCGGGCACAAAGGTCCGGGTCGGGTTGTTGCCGCCCTCGAGGATGAGGGAGTTGCCGGTGATAAATCCGCTGGAGATGCGTGTGCCGTCATAGATGACGATATTCGGTCCCGTAGGCGTCGAACCCAAACGCCCATAGGTGTCGTTATCGTTGCCGCTCTTGTTGTTGTAGCCGGCCGATAACGTGGTCGTCAGTCTCGAGCCCCATGCCGACGTGAGCTTGACGCTGTAAACGTTGCCGCCATTCGAATACACGTTGATGGGATCGAAGTAGTAGTTCCAGTTGCTCTGGCCGTGGGTGCGGTCGCGTTGGAAGAAAGCCGACAGCTCGTGGCCGGCTCCGAGACGCGAGGTGACCTTGACGTACGGCTGGTAGCCCTTGATCTGCTGGGGGAACAACTCGGCGTCGGGATAGTAGGCCTGGATGTCGTCCACGCTCTTCTGGTTGCGGCTGATCGCGGTCTCGACGGCTGACTTGCGGAACGAGGTGAAGAACCAGACGCGGTCCCTCTTGATCGGGCCGCCGAACGAGCCGTCGAACTGACCGATGTCGGCCTGCACCGGCGTGCCGCCAGTTGAAGTGCACTCCTTGTTCGGGCAGGTCGTATGCGTGGCGAGCGGCCCGGAGAGACCAAAAACGGTCTTGTGATGCGTGTTGTTGCTGCTCCAGTCGAGCGGCTGGTACGCGTACCCGCCGTCCCTTTGAATGTGTTGCCCCCGCTCTTCGTGATCACATTGATCGCCAGCCCGGTCCCCATGGGCGTGGAGGCGTCGGAGCCGCCGGTCTTGACCTGCGTGTCCTGAATCATGTCCGACCCCATCTGCACGTAGGTGAGCTGGAAGTCGTTGTAGTTACCCGCCTGCATGCCCTCCAGTTGGACGACGTGGGCGAAGTGCTCGGTGGCGTGTCCGAAGTAGACCGATCGCCCGCTGCCGTCGTCGAACGGTCTCGAGTGGACGCCGGGGGTCTGTTCGAGGAAGTCCGTCCAGTTTTTCCGGGCGGCGAGCGGCATCTGTTTCTGGAACTCGCCGTCGATGTTGAGCACGTTGCCCGGCTTGCTCACTTCCAGCATGGGCGATTCGCCCGTGACCGTGATGGTCTCCTGGAGTGTGCCGAGCGACAGCGTGATATCGACTTGAAAGTTCACGGCCGCGCGGAGCAGAATTCCATCGCGCTTGTAGGTCGAGAACCCGGTCAGTTCCGCGGTGACTGCGTACTCGCCGGGTGGCAAATTGATCAAACGGTAGTAGCCCGTGGCATCGGTGACGGCCGTGGACGGTGTGATCATGTCGGGGCTCGTCGCCGTCACGGTGACGCCCGGCAGGATCCCGCCCTGGTTATCCTTCACGTAGCCGCGCAGGCTGCTGCTGGTCTGCGCCTCTGCGAAAAACACGCTCGTCATCGATGCGACGAGCAGGAATACTCCGGATCGCGCAATGCGCCTCATGGCATATTCCTCCCTCGACACGACAACCACACCTGTGGAGGCCGCAGTCGACGTCATGTCAAAACAACGGCCGACAACGACTCAGGTTCCCATCCAAGAAGTCGACGGTTGACGGATGATACAGCGGAACCTGTCCGCGAGCGGGCGGTTTCGACGCTTCAATCGAATGAAGTCTGGGACCGGTAAAGTCACTTCGGGAGGGCTTTGAGAAGGGCTGCCGCGCGAGGCTCGGCGGGGTCGAGGCGCAGCGCCGTCTCTGCAAGACTTCGTGCCGCCGCGAAGCTCCCGAGTTCGGCGTAGAGCGCGGCGAGATTGAGGTGGGCACTGGCGCTTGCCGGATCGAGGCTCCGGGCGCGCTCGAGATGCGGAAGGGCCGAACGAGGATCGCCCTGCAGGAAGATCGCCAGACCCAGCTTCTCGTGGGCCTCGGCCCGATCGGGCGCGCGTGCGACTGCTATTTGCAGCCATCGGACGGCGTCGGCCGTGGCACGGTGTTCGAGGGCCAGCGTGCCGAAGTCGAGCGCGACGTCCTCACGAGAGGCCGCCGCCGCAACTGAATCCGGCATCCCCGCCAGTCGCTTGACCGCATCGTCTATCCGGCCCGAAAGGACGAGCGCACGCACGAGCAGTGGCCCGGAGACGTTGATGTCGTACCCGCTGTCGTGGGCGGCTAGCAAATGTCCCACGGCCTCTGTTGCACGGCCCGTATTCAGCAGCGCTTCGCCCAAAGCGAGCTGGATGGCGGGTCGCGGCCCGTCAATCGCCATCGCCTCGGTCAGGAGGGGAGCCGCATCCGCCTGTCGCCCCGCATCGAGAAGAGCCTGACCGACGCGGAACCGCAAAACCCCTGGATGACTATGCTCGTGTGCGATCTGTTGGACGAATCGGTGTGCCTCGTCGAACGAGCCCTGCTCGACCATCCAAACGGCCTTGCGCGTCTGCTCCCCACCAATCCCGTTGTCGAGACCGAGATTCGCGAACGCCACCAGCGCAGCCACCAAGACGGCACCGGCTGGGAGCAGTAGTGGGACGAACTGGCGCGCGCGCACCAAATCGAACAAGCGGAGGAGGGCTGCGCCAGCGGTCGCGCAGAGGGGCACGAACAGCGGCATCCGGTACCGGTCCGTGACGAAGAAGAGGACCACTGCTGCTCCGTATACCGGAACGAACATCGCCCAGACCCAGTACCCGGAGCGGTGGGCACGCAGCGCCGGCCAGAACAACCCGACCAGGCCAAACGGCAAGAGCAGCCAGGGACCGACTGCCAGCACCCGGAGAAACGACGACGGCTCGCCCGCGTAAAAGGCGTAACTGTAATTGAGCGGAACGTCGACGCGGTTGAGCAGAATACCGATCTTGCGAATCGTCAATCTGAGCGCGTCGGCTGGATGTTCGGTCACCCAGTCGATGGCTCGGCGCGCGAAATAGTCGGAGACTTCCCCGGGAGAGAGCTTCGGCCGACACTCGACTCGGCTACGCGGGTCGAATCGCCCGCCTGTCCTGCGATCGATGGAGTGATGCCTGGCACGGGCGTGTAGGTCCCGTCGGCGCGATCGTGATTGCCGATGTAGAGATTCAGCCCACCGTGCGATGCAATCAAGACGACGTCCCCGGACACGGCGTAGTTGCGCGCCGCGTTGGCCGCGAGGACGGTGGCCAGGGATGCCACGAGCACCGTGGCGTGGTTGACCCGAGTCCACCACCGGCGCGGGCCCCGCGCTTTCTGATCGACGGCCGTGCGCCGCCACTGGATCACGCACACCGCGGCGGCCGCGGCCACCCCGAACACCAGCGCATTGGGGCGGTTCAGCGCGAGCAACCCCAGGAACGCGCCAGCCGCGGCAAACGCCCATGTCCCTCCGCCCGCCATGGTCCGGGTGAGCGCGTAGAGCGCGCACGACACGAGGAAAGGATCCAACGCTGACTGAAGGATCAGGATCTCGTTGAACGTGAAGGCGCCCGTCAAAATCGCGAGCCCGGCGGCCACGAGAGCCGCTCGTTGTCCAAACCAATGCCGTGCGGTGGCGAACAACATTCCCACCGCCGCAGCGCCCAAGCCGATCTGGATCAGTTGCGCCGCCAGCAAGGAGCCCCCGGCGGCGAAGATGGCTGCGAGGAAGTACACGTATAACGGCGACACAAAGAACGCCCCGATGGGCGCCAGCACGCCTTCCAGGGCGATACGTCGGCCAAGGGCGATGTAGTACGCGGTGTCGAGCTCACCGTGCGGCTGCAGCAGCGGGTGGTTCCACAGCTGCATGAGCACGACCAACTTGACGGCGAAGGCGGTCGCCACGATCAACGCGACCCTGCGCCAGGGCACGGCCGTCGTCGCGTGAGCGGATTCGTTCATCCCAGCAAGCCGCGTCGTTCTGTGCGGCGTCGCGCCATTGTAGACGCACGAACGGGATTCGGGATTTCGAGAATTGGAGATTTGGGATCTGGAGATTTAAGAGCGAAGTTGCACTTGCTCTAAATCTCCAAATCGCCAGATCTGCATATCTCCAAATTCAGCGATAGCGGGGCCGGTGCTCGAACGGCGGTCCCGGCGACGCACAAATGGAGGGACAAATGGAGAGATAAGCATGGGATTTGCCGATAGAATCATGTTCCCCTCAAGGAGCCGTCACATGCGCCTGCGTCATACCACGACGTTTCTCATGCGTCGGCGCGATCCTCGTCGCTGCCGCGTCGCACGGAGTTGTCGCGCAGGGCAAGCGTGCGCTTTCGTTCGTCGACACGATCGACATGCCGACACTCTCCGACCCGCAGGTGTCCCCCGACGGCAAACAGGTCCTCTTCGTGATGGACAAGCCGGATTGGAAGAACAACCGGCGCGTCGGTCATATCCATCGCATCAACGCGGATGGCTCCAATCAGGTGCAACTGACGTTCGGCGAGCGCGGTGAATCGAACCCGCGCTGGTCGCCGGACGGAAAGACCATTGCGTTTACGGCCAGGCGCGACCCGGACGCCAACAATCAGATCTACCTGCTCGAGACCGATGCCGGCGAAGCGCGCAGGCTCACCAACCACGGCGCGGCGCCGAACGACCTGACGTGGGATCCGGACGGCAAATCGATCTGGTTCGCGGCAAGCGATGCCAAGTCCGCAGACGAACGCGAAAAGGAGCGCCTTCAGGACGACGTGTATACGTTCGAAGAGACAAACTTCAAACAGCGGCACGTGTGGGTCACGGACCTGACCGGTAAGACGAAGAAGATCACCGACGGTGATTTCAACGTCACCTCCTTCGACCTGTCGAACGACGGCAAGAAGCTCGTCACGGTGCGATCGACATCTCCGCTCCTCGAGCATTCACGCTTCGCCGAGGTGTGGATCAGCGATGCCGACGGCAGCAGCGCCAAGGCGCTCACGAAAAATGAGGTCGTCGAAGGCAATGCGTCGCTGTCGCCAGATGGCTCCACCGTGGTCTTCTCAGCCGGCGTCAACGACAAATTCGACAGCTATTACAACGACAAGATTTTCCTCGTACCGGTGGCCGGCGGCAGTCCGCGGATGCTGTTGCCAAACGCGACATTCGAGGTCGAACGCGCCGTGTGGGCGCCGGATGGCACGTCGCTGTTGGTGTCGGCCAACATGGGCATTCACAACGAGCTCCTGCGCGTGGATGTCGCAACGCAGCAGATCACGAACCTGACCAAGGGCGAGCACAACATCGCCAACTGGCGCTTCTCCAAGTCGGCCAACGTGCACGTCTTCACGCGCAACACGCCGACGCGTCCGAGCGAAGTACATCTGCTGCCGGCCGCGGGCGGCACCGAGCCGCGGCGGGTGACCAGCGTGTTCGATTACGTCGGGGAGCAGTTCAAGATCGCGCGTCAGGAGCGGATCACCTGGAAGGGCCAGGACGGCCAGCAGGTCGAAGGTCTTCTTTACTATCCCGTCGATTACCAGCAGGGTCAGCGCTACCCGCTGATTGTCTATACCCACGGCGGTCCGGCGGCATCCGACAAGTTCGGTTTCAGCAGCGACGTGCAGGTGTACGCAGGCAAGGGCTACGCGGTGCTTCGCCCGAATTATCGCGGCAGCACAGGCTACGGCGATCCGTTCCTGCGCGACATGGTCAACGGCTACTTCAAGCAGGCGCATCTCGACATCATGACGGGGACCGACGCGGTGATTGCGATGGGCCTCGCCGATCCGAGCAAGCTCGTGAAAATGGGCTGGAGCGCGGGCGGTCACATGACCAACAAAATCATCACCTTCACCGATCGCTTCAAGGCCGCGAGCAGCGGTGCGGGTGCGGCCAATTGGATTTCGATGTACGCCCAGAGTGATCATCGCGAGTTCCGGACGCCGTGGTTTGGCGGCACGCCGTGGCAGAAGAACGCGCCTATCGACCTGTACTGGAACAACTCACCGCTGAAGGACGTGTCCAACGTCAAGACGCCGACGATCTTTCTCGTCGGCGAGCAGGATCCGCGCGTGCCGATGCCGCAATCGGTCGAGATGTATCGCGCGCTCAAATACAACGGCGTGCCCACGAAGTTGTATGTCGCGCCGCGGGAGGGCCATGGGTGGAACGAGCTTCGTCATCGCCTCTTCAAGCTGCAGGTGGAGATGGAGTGGTTCGAGAAGTGGGTGCACAACCGCCCCTACGAGTGGGAGAAGGTCCCCGGCGACGAGAAGAAGGAGCCGCTGAAGACGACGACTGCCGGCCAGTAGCTATCCATCCGCGCACGCACTTCGCATCGATTCGGTCAACGTGGATACCCGTCGCATGTTTGCTATCATGCGCCGGGCACTCAGCGAGGCCGAGTACGAGCGCATCCAGGCGCCCCGTTCGCGCGACGTTCGGTCTCTGGCCGCCACCTAGGTATGACGATGGAGCACGCTCCCGAGCGCCCCGGCCCGCCGCGGGTCCCCAACGCGTCCGACAGCAGCAGCGGTCGGGCTGCGGACGCGTCGGGGGCCCCGCCACCTCGCCGCGGCCCCTCCGTCGACCTCGATCCGCACGGGATCGTCACGGGCAAGGGCGCGGACAGGGAGCGCCGCCAGTTCCTGAACTATTCGTTCTACCGGCTGGACCCGGTGTTCCGGCGGATCCCCGTCGACGAGCGTCGAGCCGCGGCGGCCGAGTTCATCGAGCTGGTGCGGACCTGGGAGTCTTCGGACGACCTGATCCTCCGCACCTACTCGCTCGTGGGCCTGCGCGCGGACGTCGACTTCATGCTGTGGCGGATCGCGTTCGACCCCCTGTGTTTCCAGTCGATGGAAGCGGCGATCAGGCGATCGCGGCTGGGCGCCTATCTGTCGCAGGTGTACAGCCTGCTTTCGCTGCAGCGCCGGTCGCCGTACGTCAACAAGATGAAGGGCTCCGGCGAGGGCGTCGAACTGCTGCCGGGTGAGGGCAAGTACCTGTTCGTGTACCCCTTCACGAAGACACGGTCGTGGTACCGCCTGTCGCCGCACGCGCGTCAGGGGATGATGGACGAGCACATTGCCGCCTCCGCGCCGTTCAAAGGCGTCCGCCTGAACACGAGCTACAGTTACGGCATCGACGATCAGGAATTCGTGGTCGCGTTCGACTCGGATTACCCGCAGGAGTTCGTCGATCTGGTGGGGCGGCTGCGCTACACGGAGGCGAGCCTCTACACGCAGCGCGACACGCCGATGTTCACGTGCGCGAAGACGCCCATTGACGCGATCCTGGCGCAGCTGGCGAACATGGATTAGCGACGCCGCCTTCTCGACCGAAGCGAACCGAGGTTCGAAATCACGTGCGCAATGCGCGCGGGGAGCACGCTCGATGTTTCGTCACTCCGATCCTGAAGTTCTCGTCGTCGGCGCCGGTCCGGTCGGTCTCGTCGCGGCCCTGTTCCTGCAGCAGCAGGGGGTCCGTGTGGAGATCATCGACACGAACCAGCGGACGACCCAGCACAGCTACGCCCTGGCGATCCATCCGCGTACGCTCCGGGCTCTCGACGAGGCAGGACTCTCCGAAGGACTGATCGGCGCGGGCCAGAAGCTGACGAAGGTCGCCTACTACGAAGGACGGGAGAGGCGCGCCGAGATCGACTATTCGGGCCTCGCTTCCAAGCATCCGTATCTTCTCGTCCTCCGACAAAGCCTGCTGGAGAGGGCCGCCGAGGAGGCGCTCCGTCAGAAGAAGCTCACGGTCCTCTGGGGACACCGTCTCCAGTCCCTTACCGCGAACGACACCACACCCCGGGTGGAGGTGGCGAAGCTCGACCAGGTGGCGAGCGGCTACCCCGTCGCGCGTTCCGAGTGGGTGGTCGTGCGAAGCGAGACGATCCGGCCGGCCTACGTCATCGGCGCCGACGGGTACGACTCGGCCGTACGGCGGATGGCCGGCATCGAGATGGAGGAACACGGCGCGGGCCAGTTGTTCTCCGTCTACGAGATTGAGGCGGCGGGGGAGCTTCCCGCGGAAGTGCGCGTCATTCTCGATCCGGACCTGACGAGCGTCTACTGGCCCCTCGAGGAGGGGCGATGCCGCTGGGGATTCCAGATTCAGGACGCATCTGAACACAAGGCATCGATGGAGCGCCTCGAGCAGCTGCTCGCCGCGAGGGCGCCCTGGTACACGGCGCGGCCGACGCAGATTTACTGGTCGACGCTCGGCCTGTTCGAGAGCCGCGTGGCACGGAGCTTCGGCAAAGGAGGAGTCTGGCTCATCGGCGACGCCGCGCACCAAGCCGCTCCGGTCGGCGTGCACAGCATGAACTCGGGGCTGGTGGAAGCGCGCGATCTGGCGGCGCGCATCTCGCAGATCCTGCGCACGGGGGGAACGGCTGCGCTCCTTCAGGAGTTCGCCACCGAGACGCACGAGGCGTGGCAAAGGCTCTTGGGTGCCGGCAGTGAGGTGCGCGCGCTTCCGGGCGCGGACCCTGGGTCCGCGAGGCCCGGGCAAGAATCGTCGCCTGCATTCCGGCCTCGGGCGACGAACTCGAACCGCTGCTCCGGCAGATCGGTCTTACCGCGCCGTGGCGCGAGCTGGCGCCGACCGCCGTACGCTTCGCGCGAGCCGCTTGACTCGCGCCATGCGCGATGGTACAAACGGCCACTTTTCAACCTCTTAACCTCGAAGCGGGGAACTCGTATTGGCCCAGACGGAAGCAGAACTGCTCGACAACCCTGTTGCGGGCTATCCCACGCTCATCCTGCGCTCGCCCGATTTCCACTCCATCACCGAGGCCGTTGCGGAGCCGGTCGAGCGGAGCACACCGATCGGATGGTGGCTCTTCTTCATCCCTTCGCTCGGGCTCCTCAGCCTTCTCGGCATCGCCGTCTCGTGGCTGTTCTGGGAGGGAATCGGCATCTGGGGCCTCAACCAGCCGGTTGGCTGGGCGTGGGATATCACGAACTTCGTGTTCTGGGTCGGCATCGGGCACGCCGGAACGCTCATCTCGGCGATCCTGTTTCTCTTCCGCCAGACCTGGCGCACCTCGATCAATCGTTCGGCGGAGGCGATGACCATCTTCGCGGTCATGTGCGCCCTGACGTTCCCGGGGATCCACGTGGGACGCGTCTGGGTCGCCTACTGGATGTTCCCGCTCCCGAACCAGATGGGCATGTGGCCCAATTTCAGGAGCCCTCTCCTCTGGGACGTCTTCGCGGTCAGCATCTACGGAACCGTCTCGGTGCTGTTCTGGTACGTCGGCCTGATCCCGGACCTGGCGACGATGCGCGATCGGGCGAAAACCCGCACCCGGCAGTTCGTCTACGGGATTTTCGCGCTCGGATGGCGGGGCTCGCAGCGGCAATGGCATCACTACGAAACCGCGTACCTGATTCTCGCGGCCCTCGCAACCCCGCTCGTCCTCTCGGTGCATTCGATCGTCTCGATGGATTTCGCCGTCTCGCTGCTCCCCGGATGGCATACGACGGTCTTCCCGCCCTACTTCGTCGCTGGCGCGATCTTCTCCGGGTTTGCCATGGTGCTGACGCTCATGGTGATCTGCCGCTGGGCGTTCGGCCTCGGGCACATCATCACGCTCCGGCACTTCGACTACATGGCGAAGATCATGCTCGTGACCGGGACGATGGTCGGCTACGCCTATGCCACGGAGTTCTTCACGGCGTGGTACAGCGGAAACCCGTACGAGCTCTACGCGTTCCTCAACCGCGCATTCGGACCGTACGCCTGGGCCTACTGGATCATGGTCAGCTGCAACGTGATCAGCCCCCAGATCTTCTGGTTCAAGAAGGCGCGCACGAGCATCCCGATCCTGTTCGCTGTGTCGATCGTCATCAACATCGGCATGTGGTTCGAGCGGTTCGTGATCATCGTGACGTCGCTGCACCGCGACTTCCTGCCCTCATCCTGGGGCTACTTCACGCCCACGATGTGGGACGTGATGTGCCTGCTCGGAAGCTTCGGGCTCTTCTTCACGATGTTCTGCCTGTTCGTGCGCTTTCTTCCGATGGTGGCGACCGCAGAAGTCAAGGGCGTCCTGCCGCAGGCCAATCCGCATGGGCAGCGCGGCCCCGAACGGGAGGTCCCCGTCCGCGAGATCAAGGACCACCCAGTCGCCGCAGTCCCCCTTGGCCGACGAAGCCCGCTCGCGATGGAGTTTTGAGCTGCCGATGGTCCCGCGGCTCCCGAAGGGGCCGCACTACGGAATCCTTGCCGAATTCGCGACGCCGGCGGATCTCTATCACGCGTGCGAGCGCGTGCGGGACGCCGGCTTCACGCGTTGGGACGCCCACAGCCCGTTCCCCATGCACGGCCTCAGCGGAGCGATGGGGCTCCGACGGTCCACGCTTCCCTGGATCGTCCTCGTCATGGCACTGACGGGGGCCGCGCTCGGGTTCATCCTGCAGTGGTGGGTCCACACGAGCGCCTACCCCCTCGTGATCAGCGGCAAGCCGTTTTTCACCTGGCCCGCGTTCATCCCGGTCACTTTCGAGGTCTCTGTGCTCTTCGGCGCGCTCGGCGCCGTCTTCGGTATGTTGGGCCTGAACCAGCTCCCGATGCACCACCATCCGCTCTTCCAATCCAAGGTCTTCGAGCGGGCGAGCGACGACGCCTTCTTCATCTCGATCGAATCGTGGGATCCGCGGTTCGATCCGTCGGCCACGGCAACACTGCTGAAGTCGCTGGGCGCACGAAGCGTCGAGCTCCTGGAATCCTGATGACTTCCGAACATCATCTCGTCGCGCTGCGGCCCGAGCAGGCCACGATCCCGCCGGGGCACGCGTGGAACCGCATTCCGCTCATTGCCGGCGCCATCGCCTTATTGGGGGCGGTGGCCTGCGCGATTCTGGGAGCGGGGAATCCGAAGCAATTCTTCTTCTCGTGGCTCGTGTCGTTCCTGTTCTTCCTGAGCCTGGCCATTGGCGGGCTCTTTTTCGTGCTGATCCAGTACGCGGCCCAGGGAGGCTGGGGGGTGGTGCTGCGGCGAATCGGGGAGACGATTTTCTCCACGCTTCCAGTGATGGCGGCCCTGTTCGTCCCGCTGCTCTTCGGCCTGCACGATCTCTACGAATGGTCCCACGCCGACGCAGTCGAGCACGACGCGCTGCTTCGCTGGAAGGCGCCATACCTCAACGTGCCGTTTTTCTTGATCCGGGCGGCGCTGTTCTTTGGCATCTGGTCCTTCATCGCCGTCGTCTATTACCGCGGCTCGCGCTCTCAGGACGCGACGGGCGATCCCACGGTGTCGGCGCGCCTGCGCAAATTCGCCGGGCCGGCGATCATCGTCCTTGCGCTGACCCAGACCTTCGCCTCGATCGACTGGATCATGTCGCTCACGCCGCACTGGTACTCGACCATGTTCGGCGTCTATTTCTTCGCGGGCTCCTGGGTGGGGTTCATCGCGCTTCTCTCGGTCGTCGTGCCGGCGATGCGCGGGGCAAGGCTGCTCGACACGGTGATCAGCGCCGAGCACCTGCAGGATATCGGGAAGTTCCTGTTCGCCTTCACCGCGTTCTGGGCCTATATCGCCTTCTCCCAGTTCTTCCTGATGTGGTACGGGAACATGCCGGAAGAGACGATCTTCTACAAGGCGCGGATGGAGGGGTCCTGGTTGACGGTCTCGCTCCTCTTGCTGTTTGGACACTTCTTCGCGCCGTTCTTCTACTTGATGGGACGGAGCGTCAAGCGGAACGGAGCGACCCTGGCCGTGGGGGGAGCGTGGGTCCTCGGTATGCACTTCGTGGATCTCTACTGGCAGGTCATGCCGACGCTCCATCCCGAGGGGTTCAGTCCGTCGCTGCTTGACGTCGCAGCGTTCCTGACTGTCGGCGGATGCTTCGTCGCGGCGGCCACTTGGCTGATGCGACGGCAGGCGCTCGTTCCAGTGCGCGACCCGAGGCTTGCGGAATCGCTGGCCTTCGAGAACGTCTGACCGGTTCGCCAGAGCGCTTGACCCAAGTCCGAGTTCGTGGATAAGATTCCGGCTTCCGATCGATGGCATTCCGGTCGTTTCCTGCAAAAAATTCTTCCGTGCGCGAGCATGTTTCATAAACCCGTTGCGGACTTGCGGCTTGGGCAACCCGGGGTAGAACATTCCTCCGGCGCTCCGGAGTTCTAGCCATTGGCCCAGATATTCTCCCCTTGGTGGAACAAGCTCCCGATCATGGTCGCCGTCGCGGGCAGCCTCGTTCCGCTGCTTGCGATTGCGGGCATTTGGTACCTGTTTTCCCCGTGGTACACGGACGTGGGCTACCGTCCCGAGCAGCCCGTCCCGTACAGCCACAAGCTCCACGTCGGCGAGCTCGGTCTCGATTGCCGGTACTGTCACGCCTCGGTCGAGATATCGACAGTCGCCAACGTTCCGCCCACGCAGACGTGCATGAACTGCCATCAGGTCGTGAAGAGGGACAGCGTGCTGCTCGCACCGATTCGGGACAGCGTCAGCAGCGGCCGGCCGATGCGCTGGATTCGCGTCCACAAGCTTCCCGACTACGCGTATTTCGCCCACAACGCGCACGTGGCGGCAGGAATCGGCTGCGTCACTTGCCACGGCCGCGTCGACGAGATGGAAACGGTCACCCAGATGACGCCTCTCAGCATGAGCTGGTGTCTCGACTGCCACCGCAACCCCGGTCCCAACAGACGCCCGGTCTCGGAGGTCACCAACATGAAGTGGGCGCCTCCCCGAGATGTCGCGGTGCTCGCGGCGCAGCTCGATCGCGATCGACCGGTCAATCCGCCGACTGACTGTTCGGGGTGCCACCGTTGACGCCGACATATTGGCGAAGTCTCGCCCAGCTCGAGGAGAGCCCCGAATCCCGCGCCTTTCTCGAGCGGGAGTTCCCGGAGGGCGCCTCGGAGCTCCCCGAAGGGATCACCCGTCGCGACATGATGATGCTCCTGGGCGCCTCGTTGTCGCTCGCGGGGCTCGCGGGGTGCCGGCGTCCCGTCGAAGAGATCGTCCCCTATGTCACCGCTCCCGAGGATGTCGTCCCCGGGATCCCGCGCTACTACGCGACGAGCATGCCGTTCCGCCGGAGCGCCTACGGCCTCATCGTCGAAAGCCACGAAGGGCGACCGACCAAGATCGAGGGGAACCCCGGTCACCCCGCGACCCTCGGGGCGTCGAGCGCGCGGATCCAGGCGTCCGTGCTCGGCTTGTACGATGCCGACCGCTCGCAGGCGGTCAGGCTCAAAGGGGCGTCGAAGTCCTGGAGCGATTTCGTGACGGCCTGGGACGAACTGTCCAAGGCTCATGTTGCGGATGGTGGTGCGGGTCTTGCGGTCCTCTCCGAATCCTTCTCCTCTCCTACGCTGGCGCGCCTGGCATCCGAGTTCCGCGCCGGTTACCCGCGGGCGACCTGGGCGACGTACGAGGCGGTCAGCGACGAGAACCGGCTCGCCGGCCTGCGATCCGCCACGGGGCGCGACCTCGACCTCATGCTCCGGTTCGATCAAGCGTCCGTCATCCTCGCCCTCGACGCCGACCCGCTCCTGACCGACCCCGAGATGATCCGTCACACGCAAGGCTTTGCGGCCGGACGACGTGCGGGCACCTCGGGTGGCGCGATGAACCGACTCTACGCCGTGGAAGGGGTCTACTCGCTGACCGGCGCCATGGCGGATCATCGGCTCCGCCTCGAGAGCCGACTGATCGCCCCCTTCCTCGCGGCCCTCGCGGCACGTCTTGTTCCGTCCGCGGCCGGAGCCGCAAGCCCGGCAGGAGCCGACGTCCCTGGTGTCGACTCGCGCTGGATCGACGCCGTTGCCAAGGACCTTCTGGCGAATCGCGGCAAGGGGTTGATCGTGGCTGGGGAGCGCCAGCCCGCCGTCGTCCACGCCGCGGTCTGCGCCCTGAACACGTCTCTCGGCAACACCGGCAAAACGGTCAGCTACTACGAGACGAAGGACGCGGCGCTTCCGAGCGTCAGTTCGCTCACCTCACTCGTCTCCGCGATGAAAGCGGGCGCGATACAGACGCTCGTTGTCCTCGGGGGCAATCCTGTGTTCGATGCCCCCGCCGATCTCGACTTCGCCTCGGCCATGGCGAAGGTGCCTCACTCGATCGCGCTCGGGCACACGGTCGACGAAACATCCTCCAAGGCGGAGTGGCACCTGCCCCGCGCGCACTACCTCGAATCGTGGGGAGACACCCGCGCGGTTGGAGGCACGCTCAGTGTCGTCCAGCCGCTGATCCTCCCCCTGTTCGGTGGACGAACCCCCGTCGAAGTGCTGGGGCTGATGGTCGGGGGTCAGCTTGATTCGAGCAAGGCGGGCCCGTCTCCGGCGAAAGAGGAACGTTCCGGCTACGACATCGTGCGGGAAACCTGGAAACCGATCCTGGGCGAGGGCGAGTTCGACACGAAGTGGAACCGCGTCCTGCATGATGGGTTTCTTTCCGGCAGCGAGCTTCCCGAGGTTGTCCCCAATCTCACCGCGCAGCCCCTGGCGGAGCTCGGCCGCCTTCGCGCCGGAGGCGCTTCGGCGAGCCAGGCCGCGCCGCAGTCTTCGGGTGATTTGGAGATCGTGTTCCTTCCCTCCCCCGCGCTTCACGACGGCCGCTTCGCGAACGACGGGTGGCTGCAAGAGCTTCCGGATCCCCTCACCAAGCTCACTTGGGACAACCCCGCGCTCCTGAGCCCGAAGACCGCCGAGACGCTCGGTCTTGCGAGCGAGGATGTGGTCCGTCTCGACTATGCGGGCCGCTCGCTCGAGCTTCCCGTCTGGATTCTCCCAGGCATGGCGGACGGTGTCGTCGCCCTCACCCTTGGCTACGGTCGTGTGAGCGCGGGACGAATTGGATCTGGCGTCGGGTTTGACACGTTCACCGTCCGAGGATCCCAGGCACCTGGCTTCGACAGCGGCGTCCGCCTCACCAAGTTGGGACGCAAGTACCCGCTCTCGGCGACCCAGGAGCACGGCAGCATGGAGGGGCGCCCCGTCGTGCGCGAGTCGACCCTGACCGAGCTTCAGTCGAAGTCCACTTCCGCCAAGGCTTCCGCCTCCGCCAGGCTACGGCGAGACAAACCGGCTGCCGGGGCGGCGCCGGCCGAGGGCGCGCATGCGGGGGATCCCCCAGCAGCCCCGAAAGAGGGAGGAGCCCCGGCGCACTCGGTGTCTTCGCAGAGGACCCGGAACACTTCTCACTCTGGAAGGAGCATTCCTACGATCAGGGCCACCAGTGGGGGATGACGATCGACCTCAACTCGTGCATCGGGTGCAACGCGTGCATGGTCGCCTGCCAGAGCGAGAACAACGTGCCGATCGTCGGCAAGGTCCAGGTTGCGAAGGGGCGCGAGATGCACTGGATCCGGGTCGATCGGTACTTCTCCGGCGAGCCCTCCGGCAGCCCGGAGACTGTCTTCCAGCCCGTTCCCTGCATGCACTGCGAGGACGCTCCCTGCGAGCAGGTCTGCCCCGTGGCAGCCACTGTTCACAACGCGGAGGGCCTCAACGTGATGGTCTACAACCGGTGCATCGGGACCCGCTACTGCTCGAACAACTGTCCCTACAAGGTGCGCCACTTCAATTTCTTCAACTTCACCAAGGACACGCCCGACATCCTCAAGCTCGCGATGAACCCGGACGTCACGGTCCGCGCGAGGGGCGTGATGGAGAAGTGCACCTACTGCACGCAGCGGATCAATCGGGTGAAGATCGATGCGAGGCTCGCCGGGCGCGAGGTTCGTGACGGCGACGTCAAAACGGCCTGCCAGCAGGCATGCCCGGCCTCGGCGATCGAGTTCGGAGATCTTCGGGACGCATCGAGCCGGGTCGTGAAGGCCAAGTCCGATCCGCGCAACTACGCGCTCCTCGAGGAGCTGAACACCAAGCCCCGGACGACCTATCTGGCCAAGGTGCGGAACCCGAATCCTGAGCTCGAAGGCGTGCCCGCATGACCCACACTCGGACGCGCGTGCTGGGTGTGCTCACGGTCGCCTCGATCGTCTGCCTCACCGGCTGCGCGCGCGGCTGCACGTCGAGCCGCCCGCCGATCCATCTCAATCCGAGCATGGACGACCAGCCGAAGGTGCGCGCCCAGACGGCCAGCACGTTCTTCTTCGACGGCGCGTCCATGCGCCAGCCCATTCCCGGAACGGTCGCGATCGGCGGGCTGAAAGAGGACGCGGCCTTCTTCACCGGCAAGGGAGCGGACGGGCAGTTCGTTGCGGCGATCCCCGTGACCGTGAACGAGGCGGTCATGGAGCGCGGCCGCCAGCGGTATGTGATCTATTGCCAGCCTTGCCACGACGCTCGGGGAGACGGCAGGGGGATCCTGTTCCAGCGAGGCAACGTCCCCACCGCCACTTTCCACCAGGAGAAGATCCTGAAGTATCCGGACGGGCAGATTTTCGACGTCATCACGAACGGCGTTGGGCTGATGCCCGCGTACCGCTGGCCGATCCCCCCTGCGGACCGGTGGGCGATCGTTGCCCACGTGCGAGAGCTCGCGCGGAGGCGGCTGGCAAGCGCCCCAACCGCGACCGCCGCCGCTTCCGCCCCCGCCAACGCTACGGCGGACAAGCCGGCAGGCAAGCCCGCGGGCATCAAGTGAGGGAGGTCGCGTGAGTAATGGCGTGATGAACGGCATCATGAACCGCAAACTGCTGTTCATCCTCGGTCCCGTCACCGGTCTGGTGATGTTCGCCGGCGTCGTGCTCATCGCCATGTTCCTGACCAACCGCGAGTACAAGGAGCCGTACCGCGCTCCAGCCGCGATCGTCGACCCAACACCGCGCGCCGCAGGACTGGAGGCCGAGAGAGCAGCAGCGGAGGCGTCGGCTCGGGCAACGCCGTACGTCGAGGCCGAATACCGGCGTTTCCCCGTCGTCGGGAGCCGCGTCGCCATCTGGGCGGTTGCGCAGCTCCACCTGCTGTTCGCGGCGTTCGTCCTGGCCGTCCCGATCTTCGCGGTCCTGATCGAGGCGATTGGCTACAAGACGGGTGATAAGCGATACGACCGGCTTGCCTACGAGTTCACGAAGCTCCTTTCGGTCTCGTTCTCGCTCACTGCGACCTTCGGAGCGTTCCTCACGTTCATGCTCATCGCTCTCTACCCGAAGTTCACCAACTACCTGATGAGCGTGTTCTCGCCGACGTTTCTCCCGTACGTGCTGCTCTTCTTCTTCGAGGCTTTCTTCCTCTACGCCTATTACTACGGTTGGGGGAAGTTTCATCCCCTGGTGCACCTTGGCTTGGGGATCGGCCTCAACGTCGTGGGCACGGGCATCATGCTGATCGCTAATGCCTGGCTCACGTTCATGATGTCGCCGGCCGGGATCTCGGACACGGGGGCGGTCATCTCCGTCTCGGACGCGATTACCAACTACACCTGGATGCCGATCAACGTGCATCGGGTCATCGCGAACGTCGCCTTCGGCGGATCGGTTGCCGCGGCCTACGCGGCATTCAAGTTCCTGAATGCGGAGACCGACGAGGAGCGGGCGCATTACGACTGGATGGGATACATCGGGAACTTCGTCGCCATCATCTCCTTCCTCCCGCTTCCCTTCGCCGGCTACTGGCTCGCGAAGGAGATCTACGCCTATTCGCAGACACTCGGGCTCACGATGATGGGCGGGGCGTTCTCGTGGCTCTTTATCATCCAGGCGGTCCTCATCGGGAACCTCTTCCTCGGGGCGAACTACTATCTCTGGCTCGGCATGGGGCGCGTCGAGGGCGCGCAGCCGTTCCAGAGGTTCGTCAAGTATCTGCTCGCCGCGATCGTGCTCTGTTTCATGATCTGGGCGACGCCCCGGTCGATCATCGCGACGGTCTCCGAGATCCGGGCGATGGGGGGAGGGACGCATCCGATTCTCGGCTTCCTCGGTGTGATGTCCGCGAAGAACACCGCGGTGAACATCCTGATCCTCACGACCTTCATGAGCTTCCTCCTCTACCGCCGGACCGGGAAGATTGCAACCGTGTCATGGGCGAAGACGGGTCAGGCGGTGCAGCTGCTGATCTTTGCGGCCGCGGCGATCTTCGTCATTTTCCTCGGCATCTACGGATACTTCGTCGAAGCGAGCGTCAGGATCGGCCTCTCGGTGCCCCAGGTCAGCTCGGTGCTGTTCGCCATGGTGGCCATCACCGCGATCGACGTCTTTCTCTTCCGCAAGCCGAAGCACACCGGCGAAACGCGCTGGGGAAGGATGCCGGCGATCTCCCAGTACGTGCTGATCTTCATCGCGGTCACCTTCACCTGGCTCATGGGGCTCATGGGCTACGTGCGGTCCGGGCTCCGCCAGCACTGGCATGTCTACGGTGTGATTCGGGACACCTCGCCCGACGCCTTCACACCCACCCTCGGCTTCGCGACGCAGGTAGTTTCAGCGACCGTGCTGGTGTTCTTCGTGCTGATCGGATTCGTCTTCTGGCTCGCGAGCCTGCACGACCGTCCGGATTTCGATGCGGGAACCAAGGCCCACGTTGGCCACGGCTCCGGCCCTTCGACCTCGTCGGAGTTCGCCGTGGAAACTCCGGGCGAACATAGGCGGACGTCATGATGGTCCCGCTCCCCGCCCGGATCGGCGCGCTCGTCCTCGCGAGCACCGCGTTCTATACCTATGTCGGCCAGTTGGTGCCCCAGAAGGAAGTGCTTCCTCCTCAGGAAACGATCCTGAGCGCCGACCTGACCACCGCCGATATGGTTCCTGTCGGCCGCCAGATCATGGAGGGGAAGGGTCTCTGCATGACCTGCCACACGATCGGCAGGTCAGGGGCGCTACGCTTTCCCGACCTCGATGGCGTGGCTGCTCGCGCGGCGACGCGCGTGCCGGGCCTGAACGATGTCGAGTACTTCGCGCAGTCGCTGTACGCACCCGACACCTTCATCGTCGAGGGCTTCAACCCGGGAATGCCAGTCATCAACAAGCCTCCGATCGGCCTCACCGATCAGGAAATCCTCACCGTGATTGCGGCCCTCCAGTCTCTCGGCGGCACGCCGACGGTGACGCTCCAGACGAGCCACAGCTTTTACACGCCACCAGGCGCGACGCCTGGCGAGAAGCCGGACGAGAAAGCCGAGCCTGGCGAGAAACTGCCTCTCCTCAATCCAGGCAACAGCACGCCAGTCGGGGCGCAGCCGCCCGCCCCTCCCGCGAAGAAAGGCGCATGACGCGATGAACATCCTCGTCGTCCTCGCGCATCCTTGTCGTGTTCGGGGTCCTTCGGTTCCGTCGGGCCAACCTGTTCGCTTGGGCGATCGCATGGTGGGTCGGCTGCTACGTCTTTTTCCGATTTGGATTCACGGCGCCGATTCCCGCGTCGGTGATCGCGATGTACATGGGAATCGTCTCGATCGCGATCGTGGCGTTCGTGTCCTCGAGCGAGCAGCGTCGTGAAGAAGTCTCGCGCCCGCTCGTCCGGCTGATGACGGAGAAGAAGTACGCACCGCTGCTCTTTGCGACGGTCATCGCGATCCCAGCGCTCGCCGCCGCGAACGTTTACGTCCAGACGAACGTCCCGCTCGAGCCTCCGTTCTTCCCCCGGACGATTCATCCGGCATCGCCTCCCGAGATCACAGTTCACGACAAGAAGATCGCGATCGAGACCGGAGACAGTCCCTTCCGGGGTCTCGAAACGTCAAACCCGCCAGAGTTCCGCAAACACGTCGAGAATGGGCGCCGCGTCTACTACCAGAACTGCGTCTTTTGCCACGGCGACAACCTGGCCGGCAATGGCATGTTCGTGCACGGGCTCGACCCGATCCCGACCAACTTCGCCGACGGAGACACGATTGCAAATCTTCAAGAGACGTTTCTGTTCTGGCGGGCTGCCAAGGGAGGCCCGGGATTGCCGGAAGAGGGCGGCCCCTGGGACTCGGCCATGCCGGCCTGGGAGAACTTCCTGAAGGAAGACGAGATCTGGGATGTTCTCCTCTTTCTCTACGATTTCACGGGCGAGAGGCCTCGGGCCTTGGAGACGCACCAATGATCTCCCGCCTGATATCACTCGCGTTCGTAGCTGTTCCTGTTCGCCTTGATGTGTGCCTGGCCGATGGGCCCGACGGGGACGCAGCTGCAGGCGCAGGGTCCCGACCTCGGCACTGACGCGCAGCGCGAGTCGGGCAAGACGCTCTACCTCAAGAACTGTGCGCAATGCCACGGCGAGAAGGGCGACGGTGAGGGTTACGCGACCCCGCACCTGTTCGTAAGGCCGCGCGACTTCACGACCGGGAAGTTCAAGGTTCGCACGACTCCGAGCGGAGCGCTCCCGACGCATCAGGACCTCGTCAACATCATCAGGCGCGGCATGCCCTACACATCGATGCCCGCCTGGCCGGGCCTGTCCGATCAGGAAGTGTCGGATCTCGCCTACTTCACGAAGACCTTTTCCCCTGATTTCTCGGTCGCCGAGAATGTCCCGAAGCCCCTGGAACTTCCGAGCGCGCCGGCCGTTACGAACGAGACGATCGAGCTCGGGAAGAAACTCTACGAGGAGAACGGCTGTCTCAAGTGCCACGGCGCAGTGGGGCGGGGCGACGGACCGTCGGCGTCAACGCTGGTTGACGACTTGGGCCACCCGATACGCGCGGCGAACCTCACGCAGCCTTGGACCTTCCGCGGAGGTCCGTCCCGCGAGGACATCTTCAGGACGATGACGACGGGTCTCAACGGCACGCCGATGCCCTCGTTCGCCGACGCCTTGACGCCCGAGCAGCGATGGGCGATCACCGACTTCATCGCCTCTCTCTCGGGGAGCGACGGGCCTGGCTATACCAACCTTGTCGTCGCCAAGTACGCCTTCGATCCGATCGATCTGGCGAAGGGCGCCGCGAGCTTCGAGTCCGCGCCTGTGGCCCGCTTTCCGATCGTCGGACAGATCATGGAGCCCGGCCGCCAGTTCAGTCCTCCCGCCACCTCCGTGACCGTGCAGGCCATCTACGATGCCGAGTCGATCGCCCTCCTCGTTAAATGGCACGACATGGGCGCTGATAAGACGGGAAAGAACGATCCGACGCTGCCCGTGCCGCTAGAGGAGGAAGTGGTGACACGAGGGGCTGCGGCGGGCAGCGGCTCGCCGTCGGGGAGCGTGTTCGGCGATCAGGAAGTCCAGGCTCCGGCAACAGGTGCTCAGCCTCCCGCGGCGGATCCCTTTGCAGAGCCGGCAGCGGCGACGGCCGCCCCATCAGAGTTCTCTGACGCCGTCGCGATTCAGATTCCGACACAGACACCGACGAGCGCCCGCAAGCCCTACTTCATCTTTGGCGACGGCCAGAACGCCGTGGATCTCTGGTTCTTCGATCTCGCGCGCCCCGATCCCCTTCAGTTCACCGGCCGGGGAAGTGCGGCCATCGCGGCGAACGACACAGGGGATCTCACCGGTGTCGCGAGCTACGACCAGGGAGAATGGTCGGTCATCTTCAAGCGGCCACTTCGCGCAAGCTCGGGTGCGCCGTTCGTGCCCGGAGAGTTCTTGCCGGTCGCCTTCTCCGTCTGGGACGGGTTCTCGCGCGAGCGTGGCAACAGGCGAGGGCTCACGTCGTGGTATTCCATCTACGTCGAGCCGGAAGTGGTCCCATCCGCCGTTGGCCCGATGGTGAGGACGGCCCTGCTCATTCTCGTTTTCGAACTGGCCGTGATCGGCTTGGTGCGGCGACGTTATAGCTATAGCGCTCGCGGGGAGCTCGGCCCGCCTCCGCCGCGAAGCGGCTTCGGCGAGGTCTCGCCGGAGCGCAGGTGAACGGTATGCGCGCGAAGGCGGACGGTGAGCCGGGCCACTCGGCAGCCACCAGGGCGTGAGCTGTCGGGCTTGCCCGCCGAAGCTCGCGACCATGGGCGTGCGAGCGAAGGCCGGGCGATTCGGAGGATCTTATGTACAAAAGCATCTACGTTCCCGTCGATAACTCGGACCACTCCAACCGCGCTGTCGCCTGCGCCCTCGCGCTCGGCAAGGAGTTCTCCGCGAAACTGGTCGGCTGCCATGTCTACGCGGCAAAGCTGCACGACTACCGCTTCAGACAGATGGAGTACACGCTGCCCGAGGAGTACATCGACGAGGTCGAGCTCGAGCGCCAGCGCAAGATCCACGACAGCCTCATCACGATGGGTCTCAAGCTCATCTCCGACAGCTATCTCGATGGCATGTCGCGCCTCTGCAGAGAGTCGAGCATCGAGTTCGAGCCACGGATGATGGACGGGAAGCATCACACCGAGATCCTCAAGGATCTCGTCGGCTCACAGCACGACCTGGTCGTCATCGGCGCACTGGGGATCGGGCGCGCGCGTGACAGCGTGATCGGCTCCGTCTGCGAGCGCGTCGCCCGCCAATCCGACCGCGATGTCTGGGTCGTCAAGCATGTCCCCGAGCCGGGCGAGGCGGAGCGTGACACGATCCTGGTCGGCGTCGACGGCAGCCCCCAGTCTTTCGGCGCGCTCATGACAGCCATCGATCTGGCCGGCAAGTTCGGCAAGAAGGTCGAAGCGATCGCCGTCTATGACCCCTATCTGCACTACTCCGTCTTCAACGGCATCGTCAACGTCCTCACCGAGCAGGCGGCGAAGGTCTTCCGCTTCGAAGAGCAGAATCAGCTCCACGAGGAGATTATCGACACCGGGCTGGCGCAGATCTATCAGTCGCATCTCGAAGTGGGCGAGCGGATGGCGAACGAGGCGGGCATCGAGATCAAGAAGACGCTGCTCGACGGCAAGCCCTTCCAGAAGATCATCGATCACGCCCGCAAAACGAATCCCTGGCTCATCGTGCTCGGGCGGATCGGCGTTCACAGCCCGGGCGACGAGACGGCGCTCGGAAGCAACACGGAGAACATCCTTCGGGCCGCGCCCTGCGACGTCCTCCTCTCCACGCGTCTCGAGGTGCCCCGGCTCGACGTGCGCGCCGAGGAGACCATCCGCTGGACCCCCGAAGCCGAGGAGCGGATGACGCACGTCCCCGAGCAGGTCAAGGGGATCGCCCGCACAGGCGTCCTTCGCCTGGCGCTCGAGAAAGGGCATTCGGTGATCACGAGCGCCGTGATCGACGACGCGATGGATCGGTTCATGCCGAAGAGCGCCTCGGCGCTGACCAAGGCGCTGGCCGAGGGCGTCGCGCTCGAACGCGCGAAGTCCGGGCCTGTGTCGATGTGCCGGGCCTGCGGCGTCACGGCCACGCAGAGTGGTGCGGTGAAGTGCTCCGTCTGCGGCGCTGCGGATTTCGAGGTGATCTCACAGGAGATGATCGAGAAGATCGCCGCGGTGGAGGGAGGTCTTCAGGAAGAGACGACCTACGACGGGCGCAAGCTTCGCTGGACGGAGGACGCCAGGAAGGGCCTCTGGAGCATGAAGAACGCGTATCAGCGCCGTCGCGTGAAGGCGCGTGTCGAGAAACGCGCGCGCATGATGAAGCTCGACGCGATCACGCTCGAATTCGCACGACACGTGATCGAGGAGGAGACGGGGGCGCCGCTGGAGATCGGCGTCCCGGCGCGACCCGACGTGAAGGGAGCGCAGGCCACCGAAGCCGTTCCAGCATCAACCGAGGCCAGGCTCGTTGCTCGCGACGACAAGAAGAACCCGCTGATCTCGACCTTCGACTGGACGGCGGAAGCCACGCAGCGAATCCTGCGCGTGCCGGCCGGTTTCATGCGGAACAAGACGCAGGAGCGGATCGAGGAGTTGGCGCGGGAGCGCGCTGCGGGAGTGATCGACCTTGCGCTCGTCGAGGATGGCATCGAGATCGGGAAGAAGATGATGGCCGAAATGATCGCGACCTACTCCCCTCCCGCATCGACGAGCCCGAAGCACAACCTCAACGAGGTGAGCCCGCTGACAGCGCGACCCGCCGAGAGTGGATGAGTGCTTATCGCTTCTGCCGCACGGACGACATCGGGCTTCTCGTCGACGCAGTGAATCGCTGCTGGCGCCCGCACTTTCCCGACGAAGAGCCCATGTCGCCGGCCGCGTTCAAGCGGTCGATCCGAGATCTTCAGGTGTGGTGCAGCAGCTGCATGGTCGCCTTCTCGGGCTCCGACCCGGTAGGCGTCCTGATCGGTGCCAAGCGGCCTTCGGGGACGTTGATCCATAGGATCGCTGTTCATCCCGATCATGTGCGGCAAGGTCATGGCCGTCACTTGCTCGATTCGCTCGGGTCGAAGCTCGCGATTCTCGGTCCTCCGCGGATCGCCGCCGAAGTTCCGGAGACGTTCGCGGCTGCCTCCGGGTTGTTCAGCGCAAGCGGGTATGCCCAGGAAACGGTACTGACCGACTACGTCTTGGAAGCGGGCATGTTCACTGAGGTCGACGGTTCCGCCTCCGCTCGCGCTGCGTCAGTTCGCGAGCTTCGGCGTGACCTCGCCGAAGCCGCCGAGACGGACCAACCCGGCGGCCAAGGCGGGCCACGGTCGACGGTCCACGGGAAAAGCGGGTGCTCGGAACTGGAAGAGAGAGGCGCGAGCCGAATGGGTTTCGTAATTCCTATTACGGTGGACGATCTTGCCGCCAACGGCCTACTCGAGGATTCGCAGGTTTGCTGGGAGCGCTCGGTCGAGACCCTCAGGGCAAGGAAGGCCGACATCGAAGGACTCGCCATCGCCTCCGACGAGCGAATCGAGGCCTACCTTCTTTATGTGAAAGGTGGAGCGGGGGAGACGGAGATAATGTCGCTGCGCTCCTTCATCGAGGACGGTGGGGCCCGTCTGACGCAACTGCTCTCTCTTCTTCGCGCGCGAGGCATGGCGACTTGCCGTTTCCCGAAGGTCCATCCGGCCGAAATCTCGAAAGTGTGCCTGGAGACGCTCGGGTTCCGTCCCGCCGGAGGGCATAGACTCTACGCGGCGAGGGCGCGATCCGACTAGATGTCACGCATTCGTGGCGAGAAACTCGCCTCCGCCCCACCCCAACGCGCAGACGACGCGCGTCGGGGGCCCCGGCGCCGCCTCGACCAAATCGCTGCCCCGCCCGCAGGTCCTCCCGCTTCGCGCGTCGGCCGCTAATCGTCTGACCAACGCTGCGGTGTGTCGTTGGGACCGGCTTACGCGGCCGCCGCGCAAGGTGCGGCGCGCGATTTGTCTGCAATGCTGAACCGGGCGGCTCCGGAGAGTTTTCGCCCCGATCGCGTGACATCGCGGTGCCCGCCGTACATGCGAGCGCTGGCGGCCGTTCGCGGGCGAGACGGCCTCTGCGCGACGCCGCAATCGGTTTCGAGAAGGCCTTTGGCATCACACTCTCACGTCCACGACGCCCACAGGATGATCACGATAAACGCCGGCACCGCCGTAATCAAATACAAGATACCGATGCCTGCCGCCTTGAGCATCGTCATCGGCCAGCCGCCGCCGTAGACCGTCCGAAATGACTTCAGCGCGTAGATGGCGAAGATGATCGCCAGGAGCCCGCCGACCCGATCTGCCAGATGTTCGTTGCCGGTGAACTTGAACGCTTCTGAGATTGCAAACACGATGAACGCGAAAGCGTGGAGGTGAACCGCGAAAACGCGCGCCGTCGGGAAACGCCGCTTCCGATAGAACAGTGCCACCACGGCGGCGAACACCGGCAACAGCGCGAAAAACACGCGCGGCATGATCGTGAACATGCGCTGGCGGAAGCCCGCGGGATCCTCGGCGATGGCGCGAATCATGGGGTGGACGTATCACGGCGCGCTGTCGAGCTCCTCGAGCAGCCCCTCGCGATCCTCCGCCGAGATCGCCGGGCTGCCCTTATCCTGCGTAATGCCGATCCGACGGTACGCGAACTGGCCGGCGACGCCTAGCACGAGCTGACTGGGGCCGCGATGCGTTTCGGGATGGGCAGAAATCCCTCGACTGTTTTGGCACGCCAGATCCACCCGTGCAGCACACTCCCTTCACCCTGCGCGGCAACAGAGGAATTGGCAATGCCGGTTCGCCGCAGCTCGAGCCGGTGGGCACATCGGTGTTGCTCGTTCAGGGAACGATCACGGCGACATCGGCCGTTGGCGCTCCTGTGCCCGCAGCGGTAATCGCGCGCACCCGCACGTAATAAGTGCCGGGCGGCACGTTCGTGGTGTCGAAGACCGGCGTCGTGCCGACGACGAACGAAACGAGATTAGCGAGCCCTGCAGACGTTCCTGCTTCAAGCAGGTAGCCGGTAATCGACCCGGTCGGTGCCGTCCACGTGAGCCGAACGTTGCGATTGACGACGCTCGCCGATAGGCCAGCCGGCGCTCCCGGCAACGCCACTCCGGTGCCAACCGTAAAGAAAATTTCACCCGATGGACGACTGGTACCGCATGCGTTGCTCGCGCGTATGCGGACGTAGTAGGTGCCTGCTGGCGCCGACGCATTGAAGGTGCCTTGAGACCCCGGGATGGGGACGGATGCGAGGTCCGTACGGCCAGGACCGCTGCCGGCTTCCAGCAGGAACTGCGTGACAGTGCTCGCCGGGCGTATCCAGGTGAGCGTGAGTTGACTACCGGCGAGTTGGACGTTTAATCCAGTTGGAGATTGAGGTGGACTCGTGCAGCCGACCACAACGGTTACCTCGTTCGAGGCGCTGCTCGTCCCCGTCGGATACAGGGCACGTACCCGCAAGTAATAAGTCCCATTTGGCGCGCCGGCGTTGAACACCGTCGCGGTCGAACCTGTCGCCTGCGTCGTGAGGTTCGACAGCCCGGGAGCGGTGCCGGCATCGATGACGTACCCGGTCGGCGTGGCCCCAACGGGCGCGGTCCACGTCAATTGAACGCTGTTGCCGTTCACCGCCGCCTGCAGACTGCTCGGTGGGGGCGTCGTCGTCGCCGTGATTCCACTCTGCTCGACATTGAACGATGTACCGCCGGCGGTGATGTTGGCGAACCTGGAAGTACTGCCGCTGTTGGCGGCCACCGAATAGCTCACCGTGCCCGAGCCGCTGCCCGATGTGCCGCTTGTGATGGTCAACCACGACGCATTGCTCGCGGCCAGCCACGCGCAGCCCCCCGATGTCGTCAACACCGTAGACCCGGTGGCACCTGACGCGTTTACATTTGCGCTGTTCGGAGAGAACGAGAACGGGCAGGTCCCCGCCGGCCCTTGCTGTTCCACCGTAAAGGTCGCGCCGCCAGTCAGAGTGAGCGTCGCAATTCGCGACGGCCCGCTGTTGAAGGCGACGGTGTAGCCGATCGTTCCGATGCCGGATCCGGTCACACTGGTGGTCGGGATCAGCCACGCCGCCGAGCTCATGACCGTCCATGCACAGTTGCTCGCGAAGGCGCCAATGCCGACCTCTCCTGGACCACCATTCGGTCCCACGATCGACGTGGAGTTGCTGAAAGAGCGCGTGCAGCTGGCATTGCCGCCGTTCGAGATTCTGCTGACGAATCCAACGCGTCCAGTGGCAGTCGGTTGGATGACGCCCGGCGTAATTGGAAAGCCGCCGTCGGTCCAGCCGACGATAAATGCGTTGGCAGATGCGTCGACGGCAACGTCCAACGGAGACCCGCCCCAACCCACAGTCCCACCGAAAGTCCCACCGAGGTACGTGGCGTATTCCAGCGATCCGCCGCCGGGAGCCACTTTGATGACAACGACTTGGTTCGAACCGCGACCGCGTGCGCGCCCCGCCATTGGCTGGACGGCGTCGACGACTGGGAAATCGATTCCGCTGGTGCTGCCGACGAGGTAGGCGAAGCCTGCCGCATCAACCGCCATGGAATTCACGCTTTCGTCAAAGCCTGGACCGATGTACGTCGCGTAGAGGAGCGCATCGCCGATCGGCGTGAGCTTCGCGGCAAACATGCGGCCGAACGACGTTTGATACGCACCTTGTGTCGTCGGGAGCGTGCCTTCCGGCGTACTCTGATAGCCAGCGACGTAAATGGCTCCTGCCGAATCGAGTGCCAGACCGTTGATGTCCCCAGGGAAGCATGTCGAGTACAGGATGGCGTTTCCGGCGGCATTCAATCGGGTGATGAATCCTCGTGCGGGACAATCGAAGAGCGGATTGACCGTCGGGTAATCGTCTGAATCGCCAGTCCCGGCAAAGACCAGGTTTCCTGCGGCGTCGACGGCGGCCGCCTGTGCGTACTCGTGCCCGATTCCGCCAAAGTAAGTCGAGAAGATACCTGCACCCGTTGGTGACAGCTTGGTGATGAACACATCTGGTCGCAACGGACGGGCCAGGGTTTCGTCGACAGCGAGCTTCTTCGCCGCCTGGATCGCATTGAGAACCGGAAAATTCGTTGACATCGTGCCGCCAATCGCATACGTGTTCCCGGCCGCGTCGAGTGCGATGTCCACCGGCTGTTCTCCCTGAAGCCCGCCCAGATACGTCGAGAACACAAGGTCATTCCCTAAGGCGTTCAGTTTGGCGACGAACACATCGGGGTAACCGTCTAAGGCCGCTTGGAAGGGGTTTACGATCGGGAAGTCGCGTGAGAGCGTCGAGCCGATGACGTGTGCTTGGCCGGAGGCATCCACCGCAATTCGCTGCCCATAGTCTAGACCTGCACCATAGCCGGTTGGGCCGCCGAATGACCCGCCAATGAACGTGGAATAGATGATCTGATCGCCTGTTGGCGTCATCTTCGTGACGAAGCCGTCGGCGCTGCCACCGCGGTAGCCGCCCGGCAAGCCGCCGACGCTGGGAAAGCTCGGGGACGTCGTCGAGCCAGTGACATACACGAAACCGGCGTCGTCCACGGCGATGCCGCGAACGTCGCTAACTGCGCTACCGAGATATGTTGAGAACGCCAGGATGGGATCGATCACCAGCGGTCTGGCTGTATCGTACCCGGCGACTTCGAACCCGATGAGATCGTCGCCGATGAGTCTGTAACCTCCCTGCACGTCTCTGCGCACACCGTCGACTTCCTGGTAGATGATCGGTCGACGCTGGATGGCGGTGCTCGATGCGCGAGACATCACGAGGTCGCCGGCATCGTCGATCGAGAGTGAATCTGCACCCAGGACTCGCAAGCGAATACGTGCCGGGTCAGCACCTGGCGCAAGGACATAGTCGTACTCGAGCTGTTGCTGGTTGCCGTAGAAGACGAGGTCGACGCCCGGGTAGATCTGCTCGTAGCGAATACGTTCATACGTCGGCACGTCGCGCTGCCAGGTCCGAGGGTCATTTCCGATGAGATAGTTGACGCGTCCGGGAAGTGGCCGCTCTGGGATGATGCTTGCCGAGCCATTCGCATCTTCAGGTGAGACGGTGACCTGCCACGGACCATCGGGACCGGCAAGGAGAAGCCGGGCACCGAGGTTCGACAGGGCAAGATCGAATCCCGGACCTCGCGCCAGAAATTGATCACCGCTGGCGACCTGCCCGCGATTTGGCTCGAAGGCTATGGGCAGCCGTAGGGCCGCGTCGGTGATTCCACGCGGTTGCGCGATTGCGCGTGGCGAACGGTGTGCCAGCGCGCCGAGCGCGATGCACACGGCGGCCGACAATCCAAGACAAAACGCGAGACACCGTCTGTCGCAGGAGTGGAAGACCATTAGCGTTTCCCCGTCTATGGCGCCCTTGCGCACAGCGTGGACTTCGAGGCCCAGCAGTATGGCACAGCTTGCCGCCTATACTGGTCGTTTCCCGACGCCACACAAACAGCTTCCTGGACGCGGCGGATCCGAGCCAGGCGATATCGGCGTTGCGGCCTGACGCAACTGCTCGCTCACCTTCGCGCGCGAGGCATGGGGACCTGCCGATTCGCGAAGGTCCATCCGAAGTCTCGAAGAAGTACTGGAGACAGGCGGTTTCCGCCCTGCCGGCGGGCATCTACTTTACGCAGCGAGGGCGCGGTCCGAGTAGGTCTCACTGTTTCTGCCTCTTCGGATTTATTCCGCCCTGCAGGGCACCAAGAACTTACGTCAATCCAGTCTTGCGCCGAATCCGCGTGCTGCTCTAATAGTTTCGTTCTTGCGTACTGGCGCTCGCTCCACCGTTCCCGCCGCATCCTGGAACACGGAAATCGACACTGAGAAGAGGATCACGTATGGCGAGGCTTTCACTGCGCGGCGCACGTCGTTGGTCGCGGCATCGTGCCTGGTTACGGTCGTCATGTTCCTGGGGACGCCCGCGTCCGGCGCCGAGCCGCTCGTCGATCCGGTAGAGTTCGAGCGTCTCTCCGATCACAGCGCATTCTTCGACGACACAGGATCTCTGCTGACGAATATATGGTCAGGCGGTCACAGAGGGCCTGGCGCGCCATTGGCGCTCTGGCCTTATTCTCTCGAGACAGTCCGCTCGGTGTAGGCTAAGGGCTCGCGTCGAATCGATGAAGCGCTACCACGACATCGTCGGCGACGGAGGCTCGAGAATCCTCGAGCAAGTTGCCGAGCAGCGCACCCGCATCAGCGACGGGCTCGCCGGCGTGCGCCATCTCGTGGCCGTAGGCTCCGGCAAGGGCGGGGTCGGCAAGAGCACGTTGACGCTGCATCTCGCGGGTGCTCTACGCGCCCGCGGGCTTCGGATTGCGATCCTGGACGCGGACTTCAACGGCCCCTCACAGGCGCGCATGGCGGGTGTCCAGGGAGCGCCGTTGGTTCCCGGCAGCCACAAGGTCACGCTCCCGCGGACCAGGAACGGGATCGCGGTCTTCTCGATGGGGTCGCTGATCCCGGAGTCGGAGGCGCTCGAGTTCGAGAGCGCCGCGCACGGAGAGTCCCATACGTGGCGCGCGACGAGGGAGTTTGCGCTCCTCGGCGAGATCCTCGGGTCCTTCGAATGGGGAGCGCTCGATCTGCTGATGTTCGATCTGCCGCCGGGAGCCGAGCGCACCGTCCAGTACGCCGATTTTCTCGGGTCCTTCGACGTGGCTCAGGGCAAGCCGCGCGTCTCGTTCCTGCTCGTGACGATCCCTTCCGAGGTGTCACGGGGCGTGGTCGCGCGCTCGGTGGCAGCTCTGTCGAAGGGGCCCTTCGACGGAGCTCAGGGCAGGTCAATCGCATTCTCGGTTACGTCGAGAACATGAGCGGCTACTACTGCCGCGACTGCAACGCCATCAAGCCGCTCTTCGACTCATCCGGGCCATCCGGCCTGGAGATCCCCTGCCTCGGGACCGTCCCGTTCGATCCCGAGCTGGCACGGCACTGCGATCGCGGGATCCCTCTTGCGGAATTGCCCGAACACGCCCGTCGGCCGCGCGCTGGAGCATGTTGCGCAGCAACTTCTGGACAGCCTCGAATCGAAACCGCCCGCCTTCGCTCATGACTCAAGTGAGCTACGCCGGCAAGGAGCCTCGTCGATGAAGTTCCTCTGCGTCCCTTGCGATAGCCCGATGAAGCTGCAAACCGTCGCCCCGCCCGAGCGCGGCTCGCTCTCGGTCGTCTACTCCTGTCCTGAGTGCGGCTACGAGATGGCGATGCTCACCAATGCGTACGAAACGCAGGTCGTCCAGTCACTCGGCGTGCAAGATCGGCCCGCAGGTCGAGGCGCGGCAGCGGCGAGCACGTCCGGCGGTAGCTGTCCGTTCACCGCGATGATTCCGGGAACGGGGACGTGAAACCGAGCGCGGCCAGCGAGCCGATCCCCGTCCGATGGACTGCCGCCGCGGAAGCCCGGCTTGCGAACATTCCCGAGTTCGTCCGCCCCATGGCGCGGACCGGCATCGAGAAATTCGCCCGAGAGAGAGGGGCCGTGGAAGTAGACGAGAAGATCCTCGACGCGGCCCGCGAATTCTTCGGCATGTGATCTGTGATGAACGTGCCGCATCCGAATCGAGCGCGCCAGCGCGGGAACTGCGCGAGTCGAAGGGTTCGCCCGGCCCTACGTCGTCTCCTGGAACCTCACCTACCGCTGCAACCTCGCCTGCGAGCACTGCTATCTCGACGCCGGCGGCGCGCCGCTGGTCGGCACGGAGAACTTCGCCGACCGCAGCGAGCTCGGCACCGAGGAATGCTTCAGGGTCATCGACGACATCGCCGCGTTCGCGCCTGAATGCGTGACGATCCTGACGGGCGGCGAGCCGCTCCTGCGGCGCGACATCCTCGAGATCGTCCGGCGCGCGTCAGAGCGTGGACTGTGGGTCGTCGTCGGCACCAACGGCGTGCGCATCACGGAGAACGTGGCGAGGCGCCTGGCGGAGGCCGGCGCGCGCGGGACTGTCGCTTTCGCTCGATGCGCTCGATCCCGATCGTCACGACCGCTTCAGGAAGGTGCGCGGCGCCTGGCGGAACACGGTGGAGGGAGCGGAGATCCTCAACAGGACCGGGCTCCCCTTCATCGTGCAGACGACCGCGGGCTCGCACAATCTCGGCGAGCTCGACGCGATCGCCGACTTCGCGCACGATCGCCTCGCCGCCAAGGTCTGGAACCTCTACTTCCTGGTGCCGACGGGGCGCGGGCAGTTCGTGTCGGACATGACACCCGGCGCAGTACGACGAGGTGCTCGCCTCGCTCTACCGGATCCAGAGGAAGTACGACCGCCGGATGCTCGTGAACGCGAAGTGCGCGCCGCACTACATCAAGACCGTTCTGGAGAATGCCGCCTACGCCGGACGATCGGGCGACGGCGCTCGGCGCGATCCAGCCGAGTCGTACGCCGGCCCATCGAAGCGGCGCAGGGCGCGCGTCGACGCCCGGTCTGTCCGCGATCAGGATCTACTCCGGAGGCGCCGGCGGATGCCCGGCGGGGACGCACTACATGGGGATCCGGCCGAACGGGGATGTCACGCCTTGCCCCTATCTCCCGGTGTTCGCGGGGACACTTCGCAGCGCGAGTCTCGCGGACCTCTGGACGTCGTCGGAGCTGTTCACCGACATTCGCCGCCGCACCTCGCTCGGCGGGCGATGCGGCGAGTGCGAGATGAACGGCCACTGCGGGGGCTGCCGCGCCCGGGCCTACGGGATGACCGGCGATCTGATGGCCGAAGATCCGCTCTGCACGCACACCCCGGGAAGTTCGCCGGGGCGCCCCTGCTCGCGCCTCCGCGGGCCGTGGCGTCCGTCCTGCGGAGCGGCGCGGCGAGGACGCCCGCGATCGAGTACGGCCCCGAATCGCCGCCGACGATCGCGTGGGACGATGCGGCCGCCGCGCGCATGAAGAAGATCCCCGCGTTCGTCCGGGGCATGGTCGTCAGGGCCGTCGAGGAGTCGTGCCGCAAGAACGGCCTCGACCGCGTGACCGTCGAAGAGCTCGAGCGGATCCGCGCGCGGATGCCGACGCCGAAGATCTTCGGCTAGTTAAGGCTCAACAGCGCGGCCTGTTTGGCTTTAGCCTTGCAGCGATCTCGTGGAGGAGGACTGACGATGGACCTCGCCACCGGACTGTGGGTAGGGACGGCGCTGTTTCTGTTGATCCTCGTGCCGTACCTCGTGTATGAAATACGCCGGGGCAAGGCGCACGGCCACACGTGGTTCACGTGGTTCAAGCCACGCGGCCACAGCGATATCGGACCTGATGTGCCGGAAGTTATGATGAGCGCCGAGAGTGCCGTTCGCTACACGAAGCCGGGTATAGACGAGGCGCGGGGCGCGCGGCGCTAGCGCCCGCGCGCCGGACGCCTGCCCGGCCCGGTAGCGGCCGGGCAAGTGCGAAGGCGGGTTACCGGAAGGGGTCCGGTGCGCTCTGCTCCTTGATCTCGTTCGCGTCCAGCCACTTCTGGAACTCCTCGGCGGTCTGGACGGTGACGAATCCCCGCATCCGGCAGTGGCCCAGACCGCAGAGCTGCGCGCAGGCGATCTGGTACTGGAACTCGGGATTCCCCGTCCGGGTCCGCATCTCCGCGGTCGTGACGGTGGGGACGAACCAGATGGGAATCGTGAGGCCGGGGATGGCGTCCTGCTTCACGCGAAACTCGGGCACGCCGAAGCTGTGGATGACGTCCTTGCTCCTGAGCCTCACGATGATCGGCTTGTTCACGGGCAGATAGAGCTGATTGAGCGTCGTGACGTCGTCCTTCGCGGCCGGATCGGCGCGATCGAGTCCCAGCGGATTCGACTGGAGATCGAGCAGCTTGATGTCCGTGCGGCCGAATACCCCGTCGGGGCCGGCATAGTGGACGTTCCAGGCGAACTGCTCGCCGGTGACCTGAACGACCAGCGCTTCGCTCTCCGGGGGCATGCCATCGACCCTCGCGGCCCAGAGCGGGATCGCGAATCCGAACAGGAGAACCGCTTCGACCACGGCCACGCCGATCTCGGAATAGTTCGACGCGTGCGACTTGACGCCCGTGTAGTCCGCCACCGGATTCCGCGATCGCCGGAAGCGGACCAGGCAGTAGATGAAGAACCCTCCCCACCCGACGAACAGGATGAGCATGAACACGTGAATCCAGCCGATCAGGCTGTCGATCTGCCCGCCGTGAGTCGCGGCGAGCGCCGGGAGTCCGAGCCAGTCCAGTCATGATGTTCTCGGCGCCCCCTGGAGCTCCGACCATTCAGTGTCGAGCTCGATGTCCGCGATGCGCTTCGCGCGCTTGCGGAGATAGAGAAAGAAGCCCACGAACCCGCCCTGCACCGCAAGCATGATGCGCCAGCATCACCAGGACGCCGAGCTTCGTCCCGTCGATCATCGAGGTCTCCTCCGCCCCGAAGCACACCGGGCAGGCGAGGACGCTCGAGCTGCCGCCGATCATCACGGCCGCCGCGGTCGTGACGAGCCTGCCGCCCGAGCATCGAAGCGTGCGAAGGCGGTTCATCACAGCGTCCTCGTCTTGCGCAGGAACCACGAGTCGTAGACGACCAGGCCGACGACACGGCGAACGCCGCGACGGCCGCAGGCAGGCTCGCGACCCCGTCCCCCCGCCCGTACAGGCCCAGGCACCAGACACCGAACAGCACCGCGAGCGCCGCGGAGAGCAGGATCAGCAGCGCGTGGAACAGCCTGAGGTTCATTCGGAATCCAGTAGCCGTTGCTGTGGGTGAGCACGGGAAGGGCCAGCAGCGCGACGAAGAAGAACACGGTGATGCGCGAGCACCGCGTAGATCAGCTTCTTCTCGGAGATCAGGTGCATGAAGTAGCACGCCACCAGCGATCCCTTGATGGTCGCGACGAGCAGCGCCACGGCAACGGCCACCGGCATGGACAGGTCGAGATACGAGATCGCCACCGTGATGATCGTCAGCACCATGAGCGCGACGAAGACGGTGATGTAGACCCTGACGTGTTTGTCGATGTCAGCCGGATCGTGACCGATGTCAACTGCGTGGTCGCTCGTCGCTGCGTGGTCGCTCGTCATGGATGCCGCCTACAGAAGATACAGCGTCGGGAAGAGGAAGATCCAGACCAGATCCACGAAATGCCAGAAGAGGCCCGAGTGCTCGACCCGGTTGGTGAACCACACCGGATTCGTCTTCCAGAGCTTCGCGCCGGGGCCCCAGAAATACGCGTTCACCGCCATCCCGCCGGCCACGTGGAGCATGTGCAGGCCGGTCAGGGTGTAGTAGATGGCGAGGAAGTTGTTGGTGCTGGGGATATTCCCCCAGGTGGAGATGGTGGCTGTATTCGAAGTACTTGACGACGAGGAAGACGAACCCGAGCAGGATCGTCGCCCCCATGTAGAGCCGAAAGGTCCCGAAGCGGCGGCGCATCAGCGACGCCCAGGCCATCACCATCGTGACGGAGGACCCAATCAGGACGATCGTGTTGAACGTGGCGATGCGGGACGTCCAGGATCGTGTCTCCGCGCGGCCAGCTCGGCGCGCCCGTCCGGATCAGGATGTAGCTCGCAAACAGGGCGCCGAACAGCATGACCTCCGAGGCCAGGAAGAGCCAGATGCCGATCTTGCCGTTGGTCAGACCGGTGTCGCGGCGCACCTCTACGGTGTAGGGAATGTCCATCGCGAATCAGGCCTCGTGCTGCGGCAGGAAGTCCTTGGCCGCGCCGGGAACGCTGTACTCGTAGGGCCCGCGGTATGCCTGCGGGGCCGTGGCGAAATTGCCGTGCGGCGGAGGCGAAGGAGCCGCCCACTCGATCGTCGTGGCCTCCCACGGGTTGTCCTCGGTCTTCTCTCCCTTCCAGATGCTCCAGAAGAAATTGAAGATGAACGGAATCTGGAAGAGCGCGAGGATCCACGCGCCCCACGAGGAGACGACGTTCAAGTGGAGGACCGGCTGCGCGAAGTCGTAAGCCTGCCCGCCGTCGAACAGGCGCCGCGAGACGCCGGCCAGCCCGATGAGGAACATCGGCATGAAGATGACGTTCATGCAGATGAACGAGCCGACGAAATGGATCTTGCCGAGCGTCTCGTTCATCTTCCGCCCGGTTGCCTTCGGATACCAGTAGTAGATCCCCGCGAAGAGGGCGAAGATCGTCCCCGGCGCGACGACGTAGTGGAAGTGGCCGATGACGTAGTAGGTGTCGTGCAGCGGGATGTCCGCGATGTTCAAGCCGAGCGGAAGCCCCGTGAGCCCGCCGATGCCGAACATCGGGAGAAAGCCGAGCGCGAAGAGCATCGGCGTGTTGAAGCGGATCGATCCGCCCCAGAGCGAGATGATCAGGGCCGTGAGGATCACGACCGACGGGATCGAGATGATCATCGTCGTCGTCTGGAAGAACGCCGCCATCGCCGTCCCCATGCCGGTCATGAACATGTGGTGCGCCCAGACGATGAACGACATGAAGCCGAGGAAGACGAGCGAGTAGACCATCGACCGGTAGCCCCACAGCGGCTTCCGCGTGTTGTTCGCGATGATCTCGGCCACGATGCCCATCGCCGGAAGGATCAGGACGTAGACTTCCGGGTGCGCCAGGAACCAGAACAGGTGCTGCCAGAGCAGCGGGTTGCCTCCGCCGGCCACGTCAAGGACCTGGCCGCTGACGACGAGGCCGCTCGGGAGGAAGAAGCTCGTGCCGGCCACGCGATCCATCAGCTGCATGACGCCCGCGGCCTCGAGCGGCGGGAAGGCCAGCAGCAGGAGGAAGGCCGTGACGAACTGGGCCCACACGAAGAAGGGGAATCGCATGAAGGTGAGCCCCTTCGCGCGGAGCTGGATCGTGGTCGTGATGAAGTTGATCGCGCCGAGCAGCGACGAGGTGATCAGGAAGATCATCCCGATGAGCCACACGTCTGGCCCGCGCCCGCGATGATGGAGAGGGGCGTGTAGGAGGTCCACCCGGACTGCGCGGCTCCGCCGGGCACGAAAAAGCTGGCCAGCATCGTGACGCCGCCGAGGAAGAGGCACCAGTAGCTCGCCATGTTCAGCTTCGGGAACGCCATGTCCGGCGCGCCAATCTGGAGCGGGAGCACGAAGTTCCCGAATCCTCCGACGGCGAGGGGCACCACCCCGAGGAAGACCATGATGGTGCCGTGCATCGCCCCGAGCTCGTTGTAGAACTCGGGGAGCATCGTCCCGCCCGGCATGCGCGCCTCGCCGAGCAGATTGCCGATCAGCGGCAGCGCGAGCACCCGGGTAGGCGAGCTGCCAGCGCATCAGCATCATCAGCGAGAAGCCGAAGAGGAGGAACAGCAGGCCGGTAATGGCGTACTGGATGCCGATGACCTTGTGGTCGGTGGAGAAGACTGTACTTGCGCCAGAAGCCGAGCTCCTCGTGATGGGCTTCGTGCGCGACGTGCGGCGTGCGGTGCGGCGACAGTTCCCGGCTGACTCATGAGGTCTTTGCTCCGGATCGCTACTTCGCGGGAACGGCGAACTTGAAGTCTTGGGTCTTCGTATCGGTGGCCGCTCACCGTGACCGAGGCCGTCTGCGTCCCCAGCTTCTCGTGCCAGGCGGTGATCTCGTAGGTTCCCGCGTCGAGGCCCGCGATCGTGAACTTCCCGTCCGTGCTCGTCACCGAGAAGAAGGGATGCGTGAAGACGCCGATATACGCGCTCATCCAAGGATGGACGTCGCACTTGATGTGGAAGATCGCCTCCGGCTTGTCGAACGTCGTGGTCGTTTCCTTGACGCGTCGCCGGCATCGCCCGGTTGAATGAAGGGTTGATCTTGGGAAGCGTGTGGATGTTGTGGAGGATGCCGTCGGAGTTGAGGATCCTGTAGGCCTGGCCGACCATGATCCCCATCACGTGCGGCACGTACACGCAGCCGTTCTGATCGAGAGTCACCGGGGTCTTGGGAGCGGGAAAGGTCTTCCCGGCCGGGAGCCCCTTCGAGACCCAGACCATGATGTTCCCCATGGTGTTGCCGCTGCCGAGCACCAGCATCTCGCCCGGCACGGGCTTCGCGTGCTTCTTGGCGCACGCGGGGTCGGCGTCCATGGCGAGCGGCTTGAGAGCTGGGGGTTTCCCGGCGAAGGTGATGGTTCCGGTGACTGGTCGAGGCGGCAACGGCAACGCCCGGCCAGCCCAACACCGCGACTAGCCCAGCCGCCAGCCACAACCTGTTCCCGTGTCCCGCGCATGCTCAGCTCCTTGTCATCGCAAAGCCTAGTGTCCGTCGTCACCGTCGACGCAGCCTGCCATCCTCGAATGGCAGACTTACACCGGGTCGGCCGTCGGTGCAACTTCGCACGGCCTCATATCAAGACTACTTTAGAGTAACGATTGGAGGCGCCGCGCGGATTTATAGACGGGGCTGGAGGTTTTGCAGCACGTGTCGGTATATGATAAAACTGACATTGAGAAATTTTTCACAAGGTCGAACGCGCATATAAATCGAGGTAAAGTGCTTCGATTTGCGTTGGTTTGATCGTCGCAGCAGTTAGGCCCGGGTTGTCCCCACCAAACGGCGGGAGTGTACGGACTACATGTCGCAGGTCTTCCGCAAGAGCGCGAACCAGTGGTCGCGCGCAGCCATCGTCGGCATCGGGTTCCTGGTGCTCAGTCTCGGATGGCTCGTGCTGGTCATCCAGCGATCGGATTACGTGACGAGCGCGAACACGTTTCGTGAGCAGCCCGTCCAGTTCTCGCATCAACACCACGTCGGAGGCGTCGGCCTCGATTGCCGCTACTGCCACACGTCGGTCGAAGTGTCGCCGTCGGCCGGCATTCCGCCCACCAAGACCTGCATCAATTGCCATTCGCAAATCTGGGCGACCAGTCCGTTCCTGGAACCGGTGCGCGCCAGCTTCCGCGACGACAAACCGCTGCAATGGGTGCGCGTGCACGATCTGCCGGATTTCGTGTACTTCAATCACAGCATTCACGTGAAGAAAGGTGTCGGCTGCGAGACCTGCCATGGGCGCGTCGATCGCATGCCGCTCATGCTCCAGGAAAGCTCGCTGCAGATGGAATGGTGCCTCGACTGTCATCGCGATCCGGCGAAATACATTCGCCCGCGTGACGAGATCACGACGATGGACTACAGGCCGGCGGTGAGTCAACGAGAACTCGGGCCACGGTTGGTCGAGGAATACAAGGTTGGGACCGTGGAGCATTTGACGAGTTGTTCGGTTTGCCACCGGTAGCGCACCACAGGCGGCGCCCGGCGATGGGCCCGCAGCGGATTTGAGGAAAGAGCAGAAGGGGACAATGGCGGGAACCGACATCACCGCGATCCGCGCGCGGCTTCGCAGCGTGTCCGGAAAGCAGTACTGGAAGAGCCTCGAGGAAGTCGCCCAGACCCCCGAGTTTCAGGAGTACCTGCACCGCGAGTTTCCCGAAAACGCCACCGAGTGGATCGACCCGGTCGGTCGCCGCAGCTTCTTGAAATTGATGGGCGCGTCGCTCGCACTGGCCGGCGTCGGCAGCGCGTGCACGGCGCAGCCCGAGGAGCTGATCGTTCCCTACGTACGTCAGCCGGAGGAGGAGATTCCCGGGCGGCCGCTCTTTTTCGCAACGGCGATGACGCTCGGCGGCGAGGCGCAGGGCCTGCTGGTCGAGAGTCACGAAGGACGGCCGACGAAGGTGGAGGGCAATCCCGATCATCCCGCCAGCCTGGGCGCCACGGACTTGTTCGCCCAGGCGTCGGTTCTCACTCTGTACGACCCCGATCGATCGACTTCGATTCTGCAGCTCGGTGAAATTCGCCCGTGGAGCCGCTTTATCGCAGGAGTCCGCGCTGGGTTGTCGGCACAGTCAGCGGTGAAAGGCGCCGGTCTTCGCATTCTGACCGAAACGGTCAACTCGCCGACGCTCGCCGCGCAGATTCAGCAGGTCCTCGCGGCGAATCCTGGGGCGAAGTGGATTCAGTGGGAACCGGTCACGCGCGATAACGAGCGCGCAGGCTCGCGCATGGCGCACGGTCAATACCTCGCGCCGGTCTACGATTTCACGAAGGCCGACGTTGTCCTCTCGTTACACGCCGACTTTCTCGCGTCGGAAGGCGGCGCCAACCTCTATTACTCGCGGCAGTTTGCGTCCCGCCGCCGGCTTGACGCCCAACCGGACCGTTTGAACCGCCTCTATGTGGCCGAGCCCACTCCGACGGTGACTGGCGCGAATGCGGATCACCGCGTGCCGATGAAGGCAAGCGAGATCGAAAGCTTCGCCCGGGCGATTGGGAGCAAACTCGGTGCAGGCGCGGCGCTCGGGGCCACCGGTCCCGTCCCAGGCGGTACCGAAAGATATGTCGACGCGATCTCGGCCGATTTGTCGGCACATCGCGGCACGTCGCTGGTGGTTGCGGGCGAAGGGCAGCCGCCGGCGGTCCATGCGCATCGTCCACGCGATCAATCAGACTCTGGGAAATGTCGGCGCAACCGTTCGCTATCAGCCCCCGGCGGAAATTGTGCCGACCGAACAGCACACCGCCCTGCGTGATCTCGTCACGGACATGGAGGCGGGCCGCGTCCAGATGCTGGTGATCATCGGCGAGTCGAATCCCGTCTACACGGCGCCGGCGGATTTGAATTTTGCCGACGCGATGGCGAAAGTCGGGCTGCGGATGCATTCGGGACTGTTCCTCGACGAGACCGCGACGTTGTGCCACTGGCACGTGCCGGCGGCGCATTACCTCGAGGCGTGGAGTGACGCGCGCAGCTTCGACGGGACGATCACGATCGTGCAGCCGCTGATTCAGCCGATGTATGGCGGCAAGTCGGCGCACGAAGTGATCGCGACGCTGTCCGAGCGCCCGGAGCGGAACGGGTACGACATCCTGCGCGAGTACTGGACGGCAAATGCACCGGCCGCAAGTGCCGCAAGTGCCGCAAGTGCCGCAGGTGCCGCAGGTGCCGCCGGTGCGGGAGGTGCCGGAGGTGCGATGGCTGCGCAACGAGCGACGCCCAGCGTGCGGCCGTCGCCACAGGGACAGGCTGGCGGGGGCGAGCGGGGCACGCAGCCGTCGGAGCAGGACGTCGCCGCGATGGTGGCTGCGCAAACCGCGCCGCCGCCGATGACCGCGGAGCAGCGCGCCGCCGCGCAGTTCGAACGCACATGGCGGAAATGGCTCCACGACGGCTTTATTGGAGGAACAGGGTTCCAGAATCCACAAGGTTCACAAGGTGCGGTGCGCCGGGGTGCGGAGGTGCCGAACGTGATGGGCTTCAGCACTGTCACGCCCGCACCTTCGGCACCTTCGGCACCCGCGGCACCTGCGCTGCACCGTGGCACCCGCGTTACCCAGTGCCCCCATCGTTGCGCCCGCTTTCGAAGTGAACTTCCGCCGCGACCCGACGATCTACGACGGTCGCTTCGCCAATAACAGCTGGTTGCAGGAACTGCCCAAGCCAATCACCAAGCTCACCTGGGACAACGCCGCGCTCATTGCGCCCGGTACGGCGGAACGACTCGATCTTGAAAGCGGCGACATCGTCGAAGTGCAACACGAAGGGCGCCGCTTGCGCGTCCCGGTGTGGATCAACCCCGGCCACGCACAGGATGCCATCACGATCACGCTCGGGTACGGCCGCACCCGCGCCGGCCGTGTCGGTAACGCCACCGGGTTCAACGCGTATGTGCTTGCGGGGCACGACCGCGCCGGCGTTTGGCGCGGCGGAAATCAGGAAAACAGGAGACGTCTACGGTCTCGTGAACACGCAAGAACACTGGACAATCGAAGGCCGCAACATCGTGCGCTCGGCGCCGCTCGAGGAGTTCAAGACCACGCCGGCTTTCGCCAAGGAGATGGAGCACATCAAACTCGATAAGCCAATCTCCCTGTATCCCGCGCACGACTACAGCAGCAGCCCGCAGTGGGGCATGGCCATCGACATGAACACCTGCACGGGCTGCGGGTCGTGTGTCATTGCGTGCGTCGCCGAGAACAATATTCCGGTTGTCGGCAAAGTGCAGGTCGAACGCAACCGTGAAATGCATTGGCTGCGCATCGACCGCTACTACACCGGCGACATCGACAACCCGGAGACGTATCACCAGCCGATGCCGTGTCAGCAATGCGAGAACGCGCCGTGCGAAGTCGTGTGCCCGGTGGCGGCGACCGCACACAGCGCCGAGGGCCTGAACGACATGGTCTACAACCGCTGCGTCGGCACGCGTTACTGTTCCAACAACTGTCCGTACAAGGTCCGGCGCTTCAATTTCTTCCTCTACCAGGACTGGAATACCGCCACCTTGAAGCTGCAGCGCAATCCTGATGTCACCGTGCGCAGCCGCGGCGTGATGGAGAAGTGCACCTATTGCGTGCAGCGCATCAACGCCGGACGCATTCAGGCGAAGCGGGAAGACCGCGACATTCGCGACGGCGAGGTGCTCACGGCCTGCCAGTCGGCCTGCCCCACCGACGCCATCGTGTTCGGCAACATCAAGGATCCAAACAGCCGCGTGGCGCAGCTCAAGGGCAGCCCGCGTAACTACGCCGTGCTCGAGGACCTGAACACGCGTCCGCGCACGACCTACCTCGCCGCGGTACGCAATCCGAATCCCGCGCTGCCGTGGGCCGGCGCTGCGGGTGGCCACCATACGGGCACGGCACCCGGCGACGGCCACGAGCGCGAACTTCTCGAACAGCCTCGACCAGGACAGCACTGATGGCCAACCACGTCCGCGTGCAACCAGGCTCCACGGCCGTGATCGGCCCTGTGATCGCGCCCGGCCATGACTTCGAGACGGTCACCGAAGCCGTCGCGCAAATTCCCCGTCGTCGCGCACGACGCTCGGATGGGGGTTCGGATTCCTGATCGGCGTGACGCTGCTGATGGGTCTCAACCTTGCCCTCGGCTATCTCTTTCTCATGGGCGTCGGGATTTGGGGCACCAACATCCCTGTCGGATGGGCCTTTCCGATCGTCAACTTCGTCTGGTGGATCGGCATCGGCCACGCCGGAACGTTGATCTCCGCGATCCTGATGCTCTTCAAGCAACAGTGGCGCATGTCGATCAGCCGCTTCGCCGAGGCGATGACGATCTTTGCCGTCCTGTGCGCCGCCATTTTCCCCGTGATCCATACGGGGCGGCCGTGGCTTGCCGCGTATTGGCTCTTTCCGTATCCGAACACGATGGGCTTGTGGCCGCAGTTCCGCAGCCCGCTGATCTGGGACGTGTTTGCGGTTTCGACGTACGCGACGGTATCCGTCGTGTTTTGGTACGTGGGACTGATTCCCGACTTGGCGACGATGCGCGACCGCGCGGTGTCGAAAACCAAGCGCGTCATATTCGGCATCTTTGCGCTCGGCTGGCGCGGCGCCGCACGCCACTGGCATCGATATGAAGTCGCGTCGTTGATTCTCGCGGGCTTATCGACGCCGCTCGTGCTCTCCGTGCACACCGTCGTGAGCTTCGACTTCGCGGTGTCGGTCATTCCCGGATGGCACGCCACGATCTTTCCGCCGTACTTCGTCGCGGGCGCCATCTATTCCGGATTCGCGATGGTGCTCACGCTCGCGATTCCGATTCGCGCCGCATACGGTCTGCAAGACCTCATCACCATGCGGCACATCGACAACATGGCGAAGGTCATGCTGGCCACGGCACTCATCGTTGGCTATGGCTACCTGATGGAGGCCTTCTTCTCGTGGTACAGCGGCGCCCCGTACGAGCGGTTCATGATGTGGAATCGCATGTTCGGGCCCTATGGCTGGTCGTATTGGGTGCTGATCTTCATCAATATCGGACTGGTCCAGCTCCTGTGGTTCAGGAGCGTGCGGCTGAATACCAAGCTGCTCTTCGTGCTCTCGCTCATCTTCAACGTCGGTATGTGGCTCGAGCGCTTCGTCATCGTCGTGACCTCGCTCGCGCGCGACTTTCTGCCGTCGTCGTGGGGCAACTACTACCCGACGTTCTGGGACTTTCTCACCTACTTCGGAACGATCGGCCTGTTCGTGACGATGTTCTTCTTGTTCATGAAATTCGTGCCGATGATCTCGATGTTCGAAGTGCGGACGCTCTTGCCGCAGGCGCGAACCGAGCACGGCCCGGCGCATGGGGCGGCACACGGTCCGGGTGCTGTTGATGTCGAGGCGCACTGACTATGACGACACACGTCAACGACACAACCGGCGGCTTGCTCTACGGTGTGATGGCGGAGTTTGACTCGGCGCAGGCCCTGGTCGACGCCGCACGCCGCACCATGGCCGACGGCTTCACGCATGTTGAGGCGTACACGCCCGTGCCAATCGAAGAGCTCAACGACATCATTCACCGCACGCGCACGCGGCTGTCGCGCTTTGTCCTGGCCGGCGGGCTGACCGGCATGGCGTCGGGGTTCGCGTTGCAGTATTGGGCGTCGGTGATCGAATACCCGTTGAATATCGGCGGGCGGCCGTTGGCGAGTTGGACCGCCTTTATCGTGCCGTCGTACGAGCTGACGATTCTCTTTTCCGCACTCACCGCGACGATTGCGATGATCGCCGCCAACGGGCTGCCGCAGCCGTATCACCCCGTGTTCAACGTGCCGCGATTTTCGCTGGCGAGCTCCGACAAGTTCTTTCTGGTGGTTGAAGCCGACGACCCGAAGTTCGACGCGCAACTCACCGCACGGTTCCTCACCGCAACGGGCGCGAAGGGAGTGTATGACGTTCCGGCTTAGTGCGCTGGTGCTCGCGGCACTTGCCCTGGCGGCGTGCCGTCAGGACATGCACGATGCGCCGCGCATCGAACCGTACGAGGCGAGCGACTTCTTCGCGGACAATCGCGGATCCCGCGCCGCTCCTGCCGGAACCGTCGCGCGGGGATGGCTCCGTGACGACGAAGCGCTGTACGCCGGGAAGGTTGACGGCCAGCTCGTGGATGCATTTCCGTTTGCGATTTCGCACGACGACCTCAAGCGCGGTCAGCAGCGATTCAACATCTACTGTTCGCCGTGCCACGGCCGGCTGGGCGACGGCAACGGCATGGTGGTCCAGCGCGGCCTTCGCCAAGCGGCGTCGTATCACAACGATCGCCTGCGACAGGAAAAGCTCGGGTACTTCTACGATGTGATCACGAACGGCTTCGGTGCGATGCAGGGATATGCAGACCAGGTGCCCGTCCGCGATCGCTGGCTGATCGTCGCGTATGTCCGTGCGCTGCAACTCAGCCAGAACGCGAAGGTCGACGACGTGCCGGCAGACAAGCGGGGAGCGCTGGAACGGTAATGGCGACCATTGAAACGTACTCGCCGCCAGAGGGCATCTCGCGCGTTCAGCGTCTGGGCATGGCCGCCGCACTTGTCGGCGTTGTTCTGAGCGTTCTCGGCTTCGTGTTGCTTGGAAGCGACGTGCGTGTCGAGCGCTTTTATCAGGCTTATCTCGTGGCCTACATCTTCTGGGTTGGTATTGCGCTGGGCAGCCTCGCGATCCTCATGGTGATTCATCTCACCGGCGGGGCATGGGGTCTGGTGATTCGAAGGCCGCTCGAAGCGGCAACGCGCACCATTCCGGTGATGGCGATTCTGTTTCTTCCGATCGTGTTGGGCATGGGCCATCTCTATCACTGGACGCATCCCGAGGCCTTGAACGACCCGGTGATCGCGCAGAAAGCGGCCTACCTGAACACGCCCTTCTTTCTGGCGCGGCAGGTGTTCTACTTCGTCGTGTGGTCAGTGCTCGCGATGCTGCTCAATCGCTGGTCGGCCGAACAGGATCGGACGGGTGATCCGGCGCTCGTGTCGAAACTCGAGCGCTTGTCGGCCGGCGGGCTCGTGACTGCACGGCCTAATCGTCACGTTTGCGACGGTCGACTGGGCGATGTCCGTCAACCCGCACTGGTTCTCGACGATTTGGGGGTTGCTGTTCCTGGTTGGCCAAGCACTGTCAGCGCTCGCGTTTGCCATCGTGGTCCTGGTGATGCTGGCGCAGGACCCGCCGCTCAACCGCATCATCACCGCGCATCACTTGCACGATCTTGGCAAGCTGCTCTTTGCGTTTCTGATGCTCTGGGCGTATCTGACCTTTTCGCAATACTTGATCATCTGGTCGGCGAATCTGACGGAGGAGATCCCGCACTATCTCGTTCGCATGCAGGGCGGCTATGGATGGCTCGCCTGGACGCTCATCATTCTGCATTTCGCCGTGCCCTACGCGCTGCTGCTGTCGCGCGATGTCAAGCGTGACCGAACAAGGATTCGGGCGGTTGCGGCGTGGCTCGTCTTCATTCGGCTTGCTGATTACTTCTGGCTGGTCGCCCCGGAAATGCACGACCGGCTGAGTGTCACGCTGCTCGATGTCGCGTTACCGATCGCTCTCGGCGGTGTGTTCCTGGCGCTTTTCGCCATGCAACTACGCGGGCGGCCGATTCTGCCCATCAACGACCCGGGTCTCGCAAAGGCGCTGCACCATCACGTGCACTGAGAACGAGAAACCTGTCGACAGTCGACCGTTGACTGTCGACCGTGGACTGAAGAATTGAACCTATGGCAACCCACGACGCGGCGCACGACGACGATCTTGAATACGGGCCGACTCCGCCGGATGCGACGCGTGAGTACACGGACATCGAGCCATCCATCGCCTGGCGGTTCGCCTCGTGGCTCGCCGTGTCGGTGTTGATTTCCGTCGCGATTGTGTACGGCATCTTCTGGTTTTTCGAAGGGCGGCAGGTCACCGCGAACCGAGAGGCGCAGGTGTTTCCGCTGGCAGTCGGACAGGTCAAGGAACCGCCGACACCGCATCTGCAGACGCAGCCGTTCAAGGACATCTTTACGCTGCGCGCGAGTGAACAGGAAAGGCTGACCGGCTATGGGTGGGTCGACAAGAACACCGGTGCCGCACACATTCCCGTGGAGGATGCCATGAATCTTCTGCTGCAGCGCGGCGAGCTTCGTCCACGCACGACCGAGTCGCAGGGCTTCGATCAGGTAGTCACGGATAGTTCCGCCGGGCGCGTCGCCGTGCCGCGGTAGGTCGTCAGGGGTCAGGGGTCAGGGGTCAGGGATCAGGGACCGTCGACTGTCGACTGTCGACTGAAGACTGAGAAGGAACGAAGTATCAACGTGCGCACACTGGGTTTTGCTGTCGTCGTGATGTTGGGGGTCGGTGTCGGCGCGTTTGCGCAGGACGGCGCGCAGGGCGTTCGTCCGGAGCAAGGGACGCCCGCGAGCCAGATGCCAGGAATCCTCAAGAACGTGAGCTTCGATCAGCGACTCAACCAACAACTGCCCCTCGATGCGACCTTGAAAGATGAGAGCGGGCAGGTGGTGACGCTGGGCGAATATTTCGGCACCAAGCCGGTCGTCCTCGCCTTCGCGTATTACGAATGTCCAATGCTGTGCACACAGGTGCTCAACGGCCTCGCGAGCGCCCTGACGGTGCTCACCGAGTCGGTGAGCAAGGACTTCGAGGTCGTCGTCATCAGCTTCGATTCGCGCGAAACACCCGCGCTCGCGGCCGGCAAGAAGAAGGCGTATGTCGATCGGTATCAGCGGCCAGGGACCGAATCCGGGTGGCACTTCCTGACCGGAGACGAGGCGTCGATTCGCCGCGTGACCGATGCCGCCGGCTTTCACTACGCATGGGACGATCAAACGCAGCAGTTTGCGCACGCGAGCGGCATCGTGGTCGCGACGCCCGAAGGCCGGCTGTCACGCTACTTTTTCGGGATCGAATTCGCGCCGCGCGATCTGAAGTTTGCGCTGATCGAGTCGTCGGCTGGCCGCATCGGGAGCGCGATCGATAAGCTCGTCCTGTACTGCTACCACTATGACCCGGAGACCGGTTCGTACGCGTTGGTGGCGATGAATACGGTGCGCGCAGGCGGCGCCGTCACTCTTTTTGCGCTCGTCGGATTTATCGTCGTGGCGCTGCGGCGCGACACGACCCAACGGCCGGTCTAACGCCTTCGCCAAGGCTACGGCGGTCTGCCGAAGCGTTGGCGGAGGCGGAAGACCAGCCGGGTAAACGATATGGATGTTGGATTCAGATTATTCCCCCAGCAGGCATCGAGCTTCGCGGCCGACGTCGATGCGCTGTATTTCTTTGTCATCGCCGTTTCGGCGCTCTTTGCCTTGGTGGTTGCGGCTTTGGTGATTTTTTTTGGCGTCAAGTACCGCCGCCGGCATGCCGTGGAAGTCGGCGCACGGATCGAAGGCAACCTGCCGCTGGAGCTCTTGTGGAGCGTGATTCCCACGATTATTTCGATGGTCATGTTCGGGTGGGGCGCGTCGGTGTATTACCACTTGCGACGGACCCCGGACGAAGCCGTGCAGGTGTACGCCGTCGGTAAGCAATGGATGTGGAAGTTTCAGCACCTCGAGGGACAGCGAGAGATCAACGAGCTGCACGTGCCGCTCGGTCGCGCCGTGAAGATCACGATGACGTCAGAGGACGTCATCCACAGCCTCTACTTTCCCTCCTTCCGGCAGAAGATGGACGTCATACCCGGCCGCTACACCACCCTCTGGTTCGAAGCGACCAAAGTAGGGACGTATCACATTTTCTGCGCCGAATACTGTGGCACCAATCACTCGCGGATGATCGGTCAGGTCGTCGTGCTCGAGCCGACGGCCTATCAGTCGTGGCTCGCCGGCGGCGGAGAAGGGTCGCTGGCGCAGCGTGGTTCGGCGCTCTTCCAACAGCTGGCCTGCAACTCGTGCCACCTCGATACCGGCCAGGGCCGTGGCCCTTCGCTCAAGGATATTTACGGCAGGCCCGTCGAGTTACAGGACGGATCAACGACCGTCGTCAACGAGGCGTACCTGCGCGAATCGATTCTCACGTCGCAGGCGAAGATCGTAAAGGGGTTCCAGCCGCTGATGCCGACCTTCCAAGGCCTGATCAGCGAGGAGGGCTTGATCGCGCTCATCGAGCACGTGAAATCGTTATCGCCGACGGCAGGCGCACCGGCTGCGGCACTACCGACTGGCACCGCCGGCCCGACGGCGGCACCGTCGGCGCCATCATTGCCGCGGTCGCCGAAACAATAGGAAGCGGAAATGAACGAGACGCACACACTGCCGGCTTTGCACTATCTCAACAACGGCCATGGCTTGAAGTCCTGGCTGCTGACGAAGGATCACAAGCGGATCGCGATCCTCTACCTCATCTCGATCTCGATCTTTTTCTTCCTCGGCGGCCTGATGGGGGTGCTCATCCGTCTCGAGCTTGCGACCCCGCAAGGCGACCTGCTCGGCACCGACGCTTATAACAAAGCGTTTACGCTGCACGGCGTGATCATGGTGTTCTTCTTCCTCATTCCGTCGATTCCCGCCACGCTGGGCAACTTTCTCATTCCGCCGATGATTGGCGCAAAAGATCTCGCCTTTCCGCGCATCAATCTTCTGAGCTGGTACATCTATGTCGTCGGCGGGATCTTCACGGTTTATGCGATGGTGAATGGCGGGGTCGATACGGGCTGGACGTTTTACACGCCCTACAGCGCCTCGGCGTCGAATACCAACGTCGTCCCCACCGCCCTCGGCGTCTTTATCGCAGGTTTCTCATCGATCCTGACCGGCCTCAACTTCATTGTCACCATCCACCGGATGCGGGCGCCTGGCATGACGTGGTTCCGTTTGCCGCTGTTCGTGTGGGCGCACTATGCGACGAGCTTGATTCAGGTGCTGGGCACGCCGGTCATCGCGATCACGATTCTGATGTTGTTCGTCGAACGCGCCTTCGGGTTCGGGATCTTCGATCCCACGCGCGGCGGCGACCCCGTGCTGTTCCAGCACCTCTTCTGGTTCTACTCGCACCCTGCCGTGTACATCATGATTCTGCCGGCGCTTGGCGTGCAGAGCGAGCTCATCGCCGCGTTTTCGCGCAAGAAGATCTTCGGCTACAGCTTCGTCGCGTTTTCGAGCCTCGCCATTGCCGTGTTCGGCTTCATCGTGTGGGCGCACCACATGTTTGTCGCCGGGATCTCCGTGTATGCGGCGATGGTGTTCTCGTTCCTCAGCTTTTCTGTCGCCATCCCGTCGGCCGTGAAGGTCTTCAACTGGACCGCCACCCTGTATAAGGGATCGAACTCGTTCGAAACCCCGATGCTCTATGCCTACGGCTTCCTCGGCTTGTTTTCGATTGGCGGTCTCACCGGGCTCATCCTCGCCACGCTGGGCACCGATGTTCACCTTCACGACACGTATTTCGTGGTGGCGCATTTCCACTACATCATGGTCGGCGGCGCCATCATGGGATACCTCGGCGGCCTGCATTACTGGTGGCCGAAAATGACGGGCCGCATGTACAGCGAGTTCTTCTCGAAAATCGCAGCCATCATCGTGTTCGTCGGCTTCAACCTCACGTTCTTGCCGCAGTTCTTCGTCGGCTACGTGGGCATGCCGCGGCGATATCACGCCTATCCTGAGGAGTTCCAGGTGTTGAATGTGATGTCGTCGGCCGGCGCGAGTGTGCTCGGGCTCGGGTATGTGATCCCGGCGATTTACCTTCTCTATTCCCTGAAGAAAGGCGCCATCGCTGGACCGAATCCCTGGGGCGCCGCCGGCCTGGAATGGCAGATGCCGTCGCCGCCCCCGACGGAAAACTTCGCGGTCACGCCTCGAGTGACGACCGAGCCCTACGAATATACGCGCCAACTGGCGACGGAGATGAAGGTTGTCTGACGCGGTCGTTGAAGCCGACGCTCACGGCCACGCCCACGCGGCGCACCATCCGGCGCTGCAGCATCACTTCGAGTCGATGCCGCAGCAGAAGGAAGCCGCCGTCCTTGGCATGTGGACCTTTCTGATCACCGAAATCCTGTTTTTCGGTGGGCTGTTCATGGCCTACATGCTGTACCGCATTTGGTACCACGACGCATTTGTCGCGGCGAGTTCCTCGATCACGCTCTTCTGGGGCGCGCTCAACACGGTCGTCCTGATCGGCAGCTCGCTGACCATGGCGTTGGCCGTACGCTCCGCGCAGACGAATCAACGCAAAGCCACGGTTGTCTGGCTGATCCTGACGATGATTCTCGGGGCCGTCTTTCTCGGCGTGAAGGTCATCGAGTACGCCGACAAGTTCGAGCACCATCACGTCCCTGGCCCTGATTTCGTCTGGGAATCACATCCTGCAGGCGCCGAAGGCGGTGTCGTGGAGGGCGGCGCGGCTCCAGCAGCAGGCGGCGCAGAGCACGGGTACCGCCGCCGCGCCTGCCACTCATGCGGCTGCGGCGGCGTCTCGCGACCCCGCGCTGCAGGAGCACACGCAGATTTTCTTCAGCCTGTATTTCACGATGACGGGTTTGCACGCGCTGCACATGATCATCGGCATCGCACTCATGATGGTGATCACCTGGATGGCGTGGCAAGGCAAGTTCGACGCGCACTACTACACGCCGGTGGAGATGAGCGGCCTCTACTGGCACTTCGTCGACATCGTCTGGATCTATCTGTTCCCGCTCCTCTACCTCATCGATCGGTCCTGATTGCCATGGCGCACATTGCTTCGGTCAAGTCCTACGTCGGCATCTTCGCCACACTGATGGTCTTGACCGTCATCACGGTGCTTGCCGCCTACGTCAATCTCGGTCAGTTGAACAAGGTTGTCGCGCTCGGCATCGCGACCCTCAAGGCGACGCTCGTGATCCTGTACTTCATGCACGTGAAGTACAGCAGCCGTCTGACCAAGCTCGTGGTCGTGTGCGGATTTTTCTTCCTGGTGATCCTGCTCAGCCTGACGATGGTCGACTACGGATCGCGCGAGTGGACACCCGTTCCGCCGCGGCTGCAGTAACCACACGCTGAATACGCTCGCACTCAAGCTCGCGCTGACGCCGGCCCTCATGGTGGGCGCGACGTGGGCGGCCCGGCGATGGGGACCGGCCGTGGGCGGCTGGATCGTCGGACTCCCGCTCACCTCCGGTCCGATCGCCTTCTTTCTCGCGCTCGAGCACGGCCCTGCGTTCGCCGCCCGAGCCGCGTTGTCGACGATTCTCGGGATCAACGCCGTCGCCGCCACGGTCGTGACCTACGCGCTGCTGGCGCGCACGTGGCAGTGGAGTACGACGACGGCGGCAAGCGTCCTGGCGTTTTTCGCCACGGCGGCGGCGCTGAGCAATCTGGAGCCGTCACCGATTGCGGCGTTCGCCTGCACCATGGTTGTGCTCCTTGGGTCGATTGCGATCCTGCCGAGCGTCACGATGACGGTAACAACCAGCCAGAACGTGCCGGCGTGGGATCTGCCGTTTCGTATCGGCGCGGCCGTGGCCATGGTCTTGACCATCACTGCGCTCGCGGAACGGCTCGGGCCAACCCTCAGCGGCCTGCTCTCGCCGTTCCCAGTGTTCACGTTGGTGATGGCGGTGTTCAGTCATCGTCTCAGCGGCGGCGCCGTGGCCGTGCTCTATGCGCGCGGACTGCTGGCGAGTTTAGTTGGCTTTGCGATGTTCTTTCTGGTGGTCGCGACGTGGCTCCCATCGTTTGGCATGCTCGCGTTCCTGGTTGCAACGGTCGCGGCGCTGGTGACGAGTGGGGCCGCAGCGTTCGTGGTCACGCGCTTTCGGTGGTCGGTCTACAGCCGTTAGCGGCCGCCAAGCTGTAACCCCACGAGCACGTCGTCGAGATGTGCTCGCCACGTCTGCACGTTGTGCCCTTCGGGCACTTCGCGATAGGTCACGTGATATCCGGCCGCATCGAGCACCTCGCGCAGTGCACGGCCGTCGCCGAGCCAGCGCTCGTCGTAGCGCCCCGCAACGATGGCAAACCGAACGGGTTTTCTGGGTCCGCCGGCGATCGTCGCCACCAAGTCGGTGGGGTGCGTTGAAGGAATGAGCAGCCCGCAGCGGTTGAACAGATCTGGTCGCGTGATCGCGAGATCGATGGCCGCGATCGCCCCGCGAGAAACGCCGACGACAGTGCGCGAGGTGGGTGGCGCCGGCAGCATTGCCTCGATCGTCGGCACCAGTTCGGAGATGAACCAGTTGCGGAACGCGGGCTCAGCCTTGTAGTCGTCACTCCGTGAAACAGGATCGACGAACACGGCGGTGAACGCTGGCAGACGTCCGGCCGCGACGAGGCGATCGAGGATCTGCGGCACTCGTCCCTTGTCGATCATCAACGAACCGTCGTGGAAGTACACGATAGGTAACCTGTCCCTGTTCCCGGCTGGTCGATAGACGGCAACTCTTCGTGACGTGCCCGACGGCGTGGCGAAGGGGTGCTCTTCCAACACCCCGGCGAGCGGTTGATCGTCGTTCAGTAACTCCGGATGCATTTCCGCCGCCGGCATCACGATCTCCGACGCATCACCGCCGACGCTAGGCACGCGCCGCGGATTCCGGGGATCGATGCGGAAGTCGTTCGCACCGTAGGCGATCAGGTACTCCACGCGGGCGTCCGGTTCGAGCGTCGTGTCGAACTGATACCAACCTGGCCGCGACAGACGTGTCGCCGCAACCGGCTTCCAGGCGGTGAAATCGCCCGTCACGGAAGGAACCGTATCGATGGGGGCTTCGATCAGCAGCGACACCCGGCGGCCATCGATCAAGGGGTTGCCGCGCGGTGAACAACTGCACGTGAGCGCAGCCAGCAGCACGCACGCGACGACGTGCATCAAGGTTTCTTGGAGCCGCGCGGGGCGGCCGGTTCCGCGTATTCGATGTCGTCGTTCTCTCGTAAGGCACGCAGGACGGCTTGTGACGCCTCGTCTGAGAGGTTCTTCGGCAAGTGTACCGTCACCATGCCGGCGCGTCGGCCGCTCGTGAGACCGGGAAAGACCTCCTCGACCTCGGACGCGTCGCGAACATCGGGATGACAGGACGCCAGCGTTTTACGCACGAGAGCCGCAGGCGTCGCGTCGGGACGCGGACGAACCTTGACGGTTATCTGCATTCTTCCTTCTGACACGTGACACCTGATTCTTCGCGGCCTAAAGAGCTCCGCCGACATGTCTCTTCCTGATACCTGATACCTGACACCTGATACCTGACACCTGACACCTGACGCCTACTTACCGTAGCGCAGCTTCGATGTTCAACCGTCCCCAGCCGAAGCGATCGTTCGGCCGTTTGGTCATCCCCGGCACCTTGTCGGCCGTTTGTTGCAGCCGCTTGATCACTTTGGCGGATGTCAGCGTCGGATCGTCGGCGAGCACGAGTGCCGCGGCCGCTGACACGTGCGGCGTGGCCATCGACGTACCGTCCCACGCGTCGTAGTCACTCTTGCCTTGTGCATACTTATAAGTGGGTGTCGTCGACACAATTGCCACGCCAGGTGCGCTGAGCGCAATGTGCTTGCCGGTACTCGAGAACTCTCCGCGGCGATCCGCGTGATCGGTGGCGCCCACGGCGCACACACCTTTGAGCGCCGCCGGATATTCAACCGGATTGCCCTCCTCGAACTCGTTGCCCATTGCCGCAACGACGACGATACCGTCGTCGATCAGGTCGAGGATGACGTCGCGTTCACCAGGATCGAAGGATTCAGACCCGAGACTCAAGTTGAGCACGCGCGCGCGGCCGACGCAGTAGGTCAGGGCGCGGTAATAGGCGGCGGCGTCCCAGTCGACGCGGCTGGGCAGCACTTTGAGCGCAAGAATCCTGGCGGCACAGAGCCCGGCGACGCCGACGCCGTTGTTCATCTGTGCGGCGATGATTCCCGACACATGCGTGCCGTGCCCTTCGTAATCGCGCTTGCCTTCGCCCATGAGAAAATTCTTGTATTCGACAATCACCGAGCCGAGGTCCGGGTGGTCTTCGTCCACGCCGCTGTCGGCAACCGCTACGGTGATCTCCGTGGCCTCGTTGAAACCCGCGAGCTTCCTTGCAGCGGCGATCCTGACCGCGACATGACCCCATTGGCGCGACAGCAACGGGTCGACTTTCTTCGGCGGCTTCGCCTGCGCCGTCGTCGTTTTCTTCTTTGCGAACATGCGCCGAGGCGGCGGCACATAGGCGTACTCGACCTCGGCACCAAGTCCATCGACATGCCGGGCGAGTTGCTTTGGATCCTCGTTGCGTGGGATCTCGAGGACGACAAGGCCGCGAGCGCGCCGGATCCCCGGTACCCGCCCCGACTCGGCGAGAGCGGCGCTTTGGGATGGCGACGTGGGGCGCCTGCAGTGCCATCCGGTTCGTCCGGAAACACCGGACGGATCGCCCGGACGCGCGCGTTTTGCACGAGGCGGGCCAGATGTGAGTCGCGTTCGTCGGATTCGGGCCGGCGGCTGCTACGCTCGCGTTCGCTGCGCGCACCGAACGTCGCGCGCCGGCCCTCGGCCGTCGTCGGTTTCAATTTTGCGATGATGGTTTGTTTCGGCGGCAGCGGTGCCGGCGCTTTCTCACTCCACAGTCGATACGGAACGTCGCCCACGCGCCCTAGATTACGCGGATTTGAGGATCCGCGGATCCTACTTCCGCGTAATCGTTACGGGCGACGTGCGACGACGACGCAGCTCGATCCGATTGGAATGCGCCATCCGCGACGAATCAACGCACGTTCGCGGGCGAGGACCGACTTGACGAGGCGAATCGCGACAGTGTCCCTGGGGCGAAGCTCCGCGGAGATCTGGCCGGGTTCGAGCGTCGTCCGTCGTCCAAGCCGCGAGGGGATCGATCGGAGTAAGAAGATCGGCAGCGGCAGCGGCGCGAACATATAGGTGGCGAATTCCGGCGTGAACGCCGATTCGCGCAGGCGTGCGCTCAACGTCTCGATCGTATAGCGCCGGTGGTGGCCGGCCAGGTCGTCTTCGCTCGACCACAGGAAACCGAAAGAGGGCACCGTGAGGTAGATGCGGCCGCCGGGCGCGATGAGCCTATGCAGCAGCGCGAGCACGCCGCGGTCGTCCTCAATGTGTTCGAGGACGTCGAACAGGCCCGCGGCCGGGAGTGAGCCGGGTAAGAAACCCGCATCCTGCAGCGTCGCACACACGAGCGGCGCAAGTCCGCGCGTCTGTGCGTTGCGAATGCCGCGCGGACCGGGCTCGATGACGAGTGTTTCGAAGCCCGCAGCGTGCAGCCCGAGCGAGACATAGCCGTTTCCCGCGCCGATGTCTGCGATAAACCCGCCAGGCGGAAAGCGCTCGACGACGTCGGCGATCACGGCATTGCGGTGGTGGAACCAGAATGATCCGTCTTCAATCGAGAAACAGAAGGCGTTCGCCTCGTCCGGGTAATCGACCGGCGACGTCGTACGTGTACGCCAAATACCGTCGGCGTCGCATGTAAGCCCGCGCGCCAGCGCCGACAAATCGTGCATCATTCGCGCTCGACCATCGACAGTGGAGCGCCCATTCCGGTCACTCCGATCGCATCACCGTAATCGGATCGACCCGCACCGCGCGCCGCGCCGGGAGCAAACTTCCGGCAAGCGTCATCACGAGTGATAGCGTCACCACCGCCGCGAAGGTCCCGGCGTCGGTCGGACTCACACCTGCAAGGAGCGCTTGCAGTGTGCGTCCCGCGGCATAGGCGAGGACGCCGCCGAGGATCACGCCGATGCCTGTGAGCGTCAGCGCGTAACCCACCACCATCGTGATGATCGTGCGCCTCTCGGCGCCGAGCGCCATGCGTACGCCGATATCGCGCGCCTGAGCCGACACGTTGAAGGCGAGCAGACCATGCAGACCGATACCGGCGAGCAGAAACGCGATCGCGGCAAAGGCGCCAAGCACACGGACCTGCACGCTCCGCGGTGCGGTTTCGTTGGTGAGGACATCGGACAAGGTCTGGACATCCGAAATCGGTTGCTGCGGGTCGGCGCGGCTGATGATCGCTCGAATCGCCGGTACCAGCGACGCCGGAGGCAGTGAGCTTTTGACCGCCAGATCTTTCGGGTTGTAGAACCCCAGGTTGCCGTCGGGAATCTGCGCGGGCGACAGATACACCTGCGGCTCGGTTTCGCGCTCGAGCCCGCGCAGCCTGATATCGCCCGCCACACCGACGACGGTCCATTGCATGCCGGCGAGCGTGAACTGGCGGCCGAGCGGGTTACGGCCGTCCCAATGACTGCGCACGAAGGATTCACTCACCACCGCCGATCGTGATGAATTCAACGTATCGCTGTCATTCAAGTCGCGGCCAAGCTTGACGGGTATGCGAAGCGTGTCGAAGAAACCAGGTGTGGCAAGGCGCAGCAAGACCGTGCTCCTCTCGCTCGCTTCGCCGGGTTTCCCGTCGACGCTGACCGCCCACACCCCGCCCTTCCAGATCATCGGCATGAAACTGATATACGCGGCCTGCGTCACGCCGGGAAGCGCCCGAATATCGCTCAGAACCTGGTTGTAGAACTGCAGCTTTCGTTCGGTCGGAGCGTATTTGGGTACCGGTAGTGCCGTGCGCATCGTGAGCACGCCGTCGGTGCTGAATCCGGGGTCCGTTTGCTGCACCTTCCACAACGCCCGAGCGAGCAGTCCTGAAGACACCAGCAAGACCACTGAGGCGGTAACCTCGACGATCACGAGGACAGCGCGCAGACGTTCGGTCCGCCGGCTCGAGCCTGCACGTTGTCCCTCGCGCAACGCGCTGGCATCGGCAAGACGCCCCGCGCGCATCGCGGGAATCACTCCAAATCCGATGGCGGTGGCAAGCGTGGCGAAGGCCGCCACCGCGAGCATTCGTGCGTCCACCCCGGGTGTGTCGGCGATCGGCAACGTCGTGGGCACGAGCCGCGCGACCAGCGGAATCACGACGAGCGCCAAGACGACACCGGCGGCACCGCCGAGCGTGGACAGCAACAGGCTTTCGGTAAAGAGTTGCCGAACGAGACGATCGCGGCCTGCCCCAAGGGCCGAGCGGACCGCGAGCTCGCGCTGGCGCGAGAGCGCCCTTGCCAGGAGCAGATTGGCGAGGTTGACACATGCGATGAGCAGCACGCCGACCGACGCCGCGACGACGCCCCAGAGCAGCAATCGCGACTGCTGCGACAGCTCGTCGCGCATCGTGATCACGGTGGCGCCCACGAGGCGATTGGCGTCGGGGTACGCGCGCGCCAGGTTCTGCGCGATCGTCGCCATCTCGGACCGCGCCTGATCGATTGTGACATCGTCTTTCAGGCGCGCGATCCCATAGAGGTAGACGTTGGTCCGGTCTTCGTACTCAGCAGGCGCGAACTGAAACGGTACCCAAAAGCTGACGATTCGGTTGGGAAACTGAAACGAGGACGGCATCACGCCGATCACGGTACGCGGCGCATCGTCGAGGATGATCGTCCTGCCGATCACGCCGGCATCGGCATTGAAACGATTGCGCCACAACGCGTCGCTCAACACCACGGTGCGCGCGGCAGTTTCCTGATCATCGTCGGACCGGATCACGCGACCAATGGCGGCCCGCGATTGCAGCACACCGAACAAGTTACCGGTGACGCGCGCGCCGTCGAGCCGAAGCGGGTCGCCGCTGTCGATCAGGTTGGCCGAATAGGACGCGTTGTACGCCGCGAGCTCGTCGAACGAGGTGGCTCTGTACCTTCCAGTCGCGAAAGTTGCCCGGTGAGATCTCGAGACGGCCATAGCCACGGGTGTTGGCCGTCTGCCACACCTTGACCAGCCGATCCGCACGCGGAAACGGCAGCGGGCGCATCAGTACGTGATCCGCGACGGTGAACGCCGCGGTCGTCGCGCCAATGCCGAGCGCGGCCACAACCATCACCGTCGCGCTGAACATCGGCAATCGCGCGATCGAGCGGACGGCGTCGCGCACGTCCTGCTTGAGGATGTCCCAGTGCACCGACGGTGCGTTGGTCAGCACGTCGGCGAAGGCTTCGGCCCAAAGCATGAATCGCGCCGCGCGCGTTGCCTGTTGCGCGCGAAGCGCGTAGATGGCGTCCATTTCGCGCCCGAAATCGGCGCGAAACGACTTCGGATACAAGAACAGAAGTGCTCGGTACACCTTCACGACGCGCTCCGGGGCACGAACCCGCTGGCGCGGGCCAGACGCACCAGTCCGAAGTCGCCGCGCTTCAGCCTTCGCCACCGAGGTGCCGAACCGCGTAATCCGGTAATAGCGTCGCCTTTCATCGTCGAATTCCGGCGCCGGCCGTTCGTGCGCTTCGACGATCAGGTCCTGCTCGATCATGCGTTGGATCGAGCGATACAAGGTGCCGGCGCTCATCTTGAGCTCGCCCGCCGTGCGCGCCGCGATTTCCTGGATGATGGCGTAGCCGTGGCGGTCCTCGTCGGCCACGGCCATGAGGATGTGGAAGGTCGCCGGCGGCAGCGGCAACAGCGACTCCGGTGACGGGGCGGCCATGCCGCGACGATATAGCCACTATGGATATATTGTCAATGGCTATAGAGCGGGCCTCTCCGAAGGTGCCGGAGGTGCCGGAGGTGCCGAGGGTGCCGGGGGAGGTGCGGGGGCGCGACCGCTTACGCCAGCGAGTGCAGGGCGGCGACTTCCTTCGCTGCGCGCTGGCCGCTTTCAACCGCGCCGTTCATATAGCCCTGCCACTCGCGGCTTGTGTGGTCGCCGGCAAACACGATGCGCCCAAACGCGCGCGACAGGTCGTCGCGCCACGACGGCTCGAAGCTCGGACCGAAGAAGGCGTAGCCTCCCCGTGCCCAGCGATCGCGCTCCCACGTCATGCTACGGATCTCTCGCAAGGGCGACGGCGTGCCCAACCACCAAAGCCGGTTGACGACGGCCTCACCGCCGCCCTCCTTCTCCAAAATCTCCTGCAACTGCTCGCTGGCGCGACCGCCCGCGAGAAGCGTGAGGATCGCCGGTCCACCGCGCCGTTCGGTGGCCTCCCATACGGCACCAATTGGAAGATTTGTTCCGAACGCGCGTGGCCGGTTCGCAGCCCGCCACCAGCGCGTGTCGAATCGGAGCAACGCTTTTGTTCCGAAGCCATAGGACAGGCGCTCGAACGCACGCCGTTGCTCCGGCGGGAGTGCCGGAGAAAACGTCCAGGTTCGCAAAACCGGCGGTGGCACGGTGACCACCACGTACTCGGCGCGAAGTGTTTCGAGTCGGCCGTCGGGTTCCACCACCGACAGCGTGACCTCCTCGGCGTTTTGCTCCACGCGCTTAACCGCGCGCCGAAGCGAGAAGGTGAGATTCTTATTTCGCGCGAGGGCATTGATCAGCAAGTCGTTGCCGCCGTTCACACGGTACATAGGCACGTCCCCAGGATCGGTATTTTCCATCGAGAGTTCGACACCGACGAGTGCTGATAACGCATCCGAATCCGCCAGAAAGAACCCGCGCAGCGCCGCCGCCATCGCACGTACATCGGCACGCGCATTTCTCGCCAGCAGCAGCGCGTCAAGGGAGCGCCGCGCCACCGTCGCCGCCAGCGATCCATTCCAATTGCAGCCGTCGGAGCGAAAGGCATTCGCGTCGGGTGCGAGCGCGCGCTGGAAGGCTTTCCAAACCGGCTGCTGCGTCGCGTGGATCTTGAAGCGGCCGTTGGTTTCCAGCGCCAACCCGAATCCTCCGCGAATGACGCGCACGAGCGGAACGCCGAGCGCGCGTGCGAGCTCGCGGATCGCGGTGTGATCGCCGTCGATGAACTCGCCGCCGGCTTCCACCGGTTCGGTCGAGAAGTCATCTTCGCGCATCGTCCACACGCGTCCGCCAAGACGCTCGCGTGCTTCGACCACCCGGACCTCCGCGCCCTGTCGCGCGAGGTCGCGTGCCGCGGTCAAGCCCGCGAGTCCTGCGCCAACAACGACCACTCGAGTGCCACGCAGTGAAGAGGCCATTCCCCATCATGACATTCGAGGATATGGAACTGGGGTCAGGGGTCAGGGATCAGGGATCAGGGATCAGGGGTCAGGGGTCAGGCATTAGGTATCAGGTATCAGGTATCAGGTGGGCGGGCCGGGTTTCCCGTGCTGGCCTTTTTCAGTATCACAAGCCTCAAGCCTCAAGCCTCAAGCCTCAAGCCCCAAGCCCCAAGCCCCCACTTCGACGCCGCGCTGCAGATGCTCAACCAAGCGGTGGCCGTGCCCGGTTCCATACTGACGCGTCGCGGGACGGAGTTGACATCGGCACAAGAGTGGACGGAGACTTTGCCTCAGTGCGCGCTGGGGCGCCTCCTGTCCGCGGCAAGGGAGCTGGCTCCCACCCAACCTGGTTCGCATCGCAGACGAACCTTCTTCCGGCCCTGACTAAGCGGACTCCGGGCACCACGGAAGGAAGGTTTCAATGCCGCGCACGCTCACGCCCGCCACTTCTCTCGACCATTTGCGAAAGGAAGCCAAGCGCTGGCTAAAAGCGCTGCGTGCCGCTCGTCCCGACGCGCGCGCGCGGTTCGAGCATGCGCTGTCGACGCCGCCGGCAGCCACTCCCACACTGCGCGACGTCCAACAAGCGCTGGCACGTGAGTACGGCCATGAAAGCTGGATCGCGCTGAAGCAGGCTGTTGATAGTCCTCCCACGGACGATGCCTCAGCGGCACGCCCGCTGCTCAGCGCCGTCCAATTCGAGCGACTCGCGCACGACTTCGTCCTCGCGTTCGATACGCACGACGAAGCTGCTCTGCAGCGTCTCAACGCGCACTACGACCGTGCCTTTACCTTCGATGATTTATCGGCCGAGATCTGGCGTCGCGTTTATGCCTTTCGGCAGCGATCGTCCAAGGTGCCACAAAACTATTTGCGGCTCGAGGAAGCCCAGACGCTCATCGCCCAAGACACGGGCTATGGAAGTTGGGCGGCTCTGACGCGGGCCATCGCAACCGGCGCACCACCCGTTCCTCCGTACGTCATCGAGACGGCGAAGAACCGCATCGCGCCCCGGCGACAGCTAAGCCACGCCGAGTGGGACGAGCTCATCGCCGTCATGAAAGAGCGCCGCATCGCAGCACTGTCCGCAGATGGCTTGATGAATGATGTTGTACTCGCGCGCGTCGCAGCGCTCGATCAGGTGACGTCCCTCGCACTCGGAGGCTCGCGCCAACTGTCGGACGACGGGCTGCTCCAGCTTGCGCGCATGCCGCAGTTGGAACATCTCGACTTGAGTGAGTATCCCGGCGGTAAGCTGACCGATCGCGGTCTGGAGGTCCTACGGAACTTGCCCAACCTCCGCACGTTTGCCATGACGTGGCAGCGCGGCATCACTGACGCGGGTGTGTCAAATCTGCGGTTTTGCCCTCGGCTCGAGCGCGTCAACTTGATGGGGTCGCCGACTGGTGACGGCGCCATCGAAGCCTTACAGGGACATCCCGAGCTCCGTGACTTCAAGAGCGGCAGACGGGTCACCGACGCCGGGTTGACCCTTTTTCACAATTTCCCGCGGTTGAAACACCGGCACCGTGACAGCACAACGGGCTCGGACGATGAGGCGGCCGGCAGCGGCGCGGCACTGCTCATTGACGGTCCCTTCACAAACGAGGGCCTGGCGAGCCTCGCTGGTCTCGAGGGTGTCGTCGATCTCGATCTGTTCTGGCACGTCACCGGCATGACGTCGGATGGCTTTGCGCCGCTCCGCGAGCTGCCGAACCTTGCGGCACTGGGCGCCGATGGCCGGCTGAGCGACGACGTCGCGATGCGGCACATCGCGGCTTTCCCGCGGCTGCGCCGCCTGCGAGCCCAGGAGGCCGTCGCCACAGACGAGGGCTTCGAGGCGTTGAGCCGCTCGAACACGCTCGAGCGCTTCTGGGGGCGTGAGTGCCCGAACTTCGGCAGCCGGGGGTTTGTTGCCTTTTCGAAGATGCCCGCGCTCCGCTCACTCGGTGTCGGCTGCAAAGGCGTGGACGACGCGGCGTTATCGACGTTTCCCCTCTTTCCGGCGCTGCGAGAGCTCACGTCCATCGGATTGACGGACGCCGGCTTCCGTCACATCGGCCGCTGCGCGCGGCTCGAACGAGTGACGTGCATGTACTGCCGCGAGACGACCGACGCTGCGACCGAGCACCTGGCCGGACTGCAGCTGCGCTTCTACTACGCGGGTCTGACGCTCATCACCGATCGGAGTCTCGAGATTCTCGGCCGCATGCCGTCGCTCGAAGAAGTAGAACTCTACGAATGCAACGGCGTCACCGATGCAGGTCTCGTGTATCTCGCGGGCCTGCCACGCCTGCGCGAGGTTGCGCTGGACAGTTTGCCGGGGGTCACATTGGAGGGGACGAGGGTCTTTCCAGCCGGCGTGCGAGTGCGGTATTCGACCTGAGACGGGAGTCAACGTTCAGCTTGCGTCGTTTTGCCACTCAAATCATAGTGACAGTTTCACGCGAGGATGCGGTTCACGTTCTTGTTCGATGGTAACCAGGAGGCTCCCAATGGCGAAAGCAGCGAGGCCCGTGCCCGACGGATTTCAGACGATGACGCCGCAGCTGACGTTGGACAACGCGGCGGAGACGATTGACTGGTATAAGCGAGCGCTCGGTGTCGAAGAAGTGAGCCGCGGTCTAGGTCCCGACGGCAAGATCATGCATGCCGAGCTCAAGGTCGGCAACTCGCGCTTCATGGTCAACGATGTGATGGGGCCCGGTAAGGGACCGAAGGCCATGGGCGGATCACCCGCATCGTTCTGGCTGTATGTCGACAACAGTGACTCGCTCTTCGATCGCGCGGTCAGCGCCGGCGCGCAGGTGCAAATGCCGATGGCCGATCAGTTCTGGGGCGACAGGGCGGGTGCCGTGGCTGATCCGGCCGGCTATACCTGGTGGATCGCCACACGCAAGGAAGATCTGACGCACGACGAAATCCAGCAGCGTGCCGCGGAGTTCTTCAAGAGCATGGAGCAGCAGGCGGGAGCCTAGGCGTGGAGCGACCGGTGGATTCACACCGCGGGTGTGGACTGATCGGTCGCGTTGACCGGTGTTCGCTCGACGAACGATCTGGAGAACAGAGGAGCTCCGCGCAGCTGATGTGGCGGAGCTCCCTGAAAATGGTTCAAACGCCGAGCCGCGTATTACATGGTGCGACTCTGTCGACCGGTCATGCGATCCCACGCGTCGCGGACGGCGTCTTTCATGTCTTCCCAGGTGCTCTGACCGCGATACTCATAGCTATCCCAGCCGCGGCGCAAATCCGACTCGACGTCGTTCCACGCGCGTCCAGGATAGCGATTCGCTGCGTCGACTCCGTATCGGTAGCCGCTGCTCAACGTGTCGAACGTCTTGCCGCGCGCGTAAGGTCGAGTCGCGTAGCTATCGCGCCAGAACTCTTCTTCGTTGGTCCACATGTCAGCCATTTGTCCCTCCGTCTCCACCATGACGGAATGCAAAACACTGACCGGAGCTCGCTACCTCCGAAACGAACGCTAGCGTTCCAGGATGAGTTGTCGACCGCGATAATCCAGGAAGATTCGATAGTCGCGCAGCACGGCGCCACCGATGTTGCCGTCGAAGTAGTCACCTGAGGTGAAGACACCGGCGTCATCGCCGAAGACCGCGACCTCGGGTGTCGCCACCTCGACGGAGACCGGTTGCCGAAACCGATCTCCTGGGATGGCGCTGGTGTTGAATTGAAAACGTTGGCCGTTCGCTATCTTGGCCTGGAGCCTGACACGCGGACCTCGACTAAAGGCCCGCGCTACTCGTCTTCCTCGACACCTGAACCTGACACCTGCTCCCTGTCCCTGATCTCCGATCCCTGATTCCTGATAGCTGACGGCTGACGGCTGGCCTCTACCGCGCGCCCATAGCCTTTTGAATCGCATCCACCGTCATCTTCGTCCTGGAGCTCGACGATCTTCTTGCCCATCGCGAGCGTCTTGTCCATCGGCAAAAGCGATACGCCATTGATCGTGGTCTTGTTCGCCTTCTTGCGTTGCTCGATGCGGATTGAGATTCGGATCGTAGAGCGCCATCAGCGCGTCGATCCCATACTCATCGTGGATGCGGTCGAGATCCCTGGCTGGCGCCAGTCGAGCTCGATTTGTTCCGGGATGCCGCTGTCCTTGATCAATTTCTGGACGGCCTGCGTACTTGTAGTATTCGGGAATGAAGTAAAAGCGCTTGCCGTCGGCCTGATATTTGGCATCGAGCGCTGCCGCCACTTCTTTCATCGCCGTCTGATTGCCGCCGCTGTCGCCCATCAGGATGACGTTGGCGAAGCCCATGCCCCGGAGGCTCGTCGCCATGTCGGTTAAGCACGGCGCGGTAGGTTTCCTGCGACAGGACGACGCTTCCGGGCGCCACGCGTGGCCCGTCGGACCAGGGCGTCCCGGTTCGAGCGTCAGGATCGGCGCGACAAGCGCGTTGCCGAGTTTGCGCGCGATCGCCTCGCCCATCACCTTGAGCACGAAGTTGTGTTTACCGGTGGCGAGATACGGCCCGTTCGGACTCGACACCACCGGTGAGGATGAGCGCCGTCGTTTTGCCGTCTTTAACCGCGTCACGAATCTCCATCCAGGTGAGCTCTTCCATCCAGACGCTGTCGAGCGCCTCGATGGGCCGCGGCGCGTTCATCTCCGCCTCTCGCCGTTTGGCCGCTTCCGCCTGTTGCTCGGGCTGGTCATCGGCGGCCGCTGACCGCCGCCGCCTCCAGGCGCCTGCGCAAGCGCCGTCGTCGCCATCACGATGCGGGATCACCGCCGCCAACAAGACATGCTTCAAGGCTGTTCTCCGGAATGTCGTTGTCATTCTATGCGCGGGGCCATGTCGAATCGTCAGTGACGTACACTCGACCGTCCGATGATTCAGACACGACAGCTGTCGCGTGCTTACGGCGAGAAGTGGGCGCTGTACGACCTGAATCTACGCGTCGAACCAGGTGAGATTCTCGGCTTTCTCGGGCCGAACGGGGCCGGGAAATCCACGACGGTCAAGATTCTCACCGGGCTGATTCGGCCCACCTCGGGGCGCGCCGAAGTCGCGGGCTTCGACATCGTTGAGCAACCGCTCGAAGCCAAGCAGCGCCTCGGATACGTCCCGGAGCAACCGGTCCTGTACGAGACCCTTACGGCCGCCGAATTCCTCGAGTTGATTTCCTGTCTGCACCATCTCGATCCGGCGTCAACCGCCAGCCGGCGCGACGAGCTTCTCGACCTCTTCGGCCTTGGCGACGCCCGGCATCAACGGCTCAGCGGGTTCTCCAAGGGGATGAAGCAGAAAGTGGTGCTCGCGGCCGCGCTCATCCACCGGCCGCAGGTCCTCATCCTCGACGAACCGCTCGACGGCCTCGACGCCAACACCGCGCGGGTCGTCAAGGAACTCCTGCGCACGCTCGCCGCCCAGGGGTGCGCGATCTTGTTCTGCTCGCACATTCTCGAAGTGGTCGAGCGTGTGTGCACGCGCATCGTCGTGATCGACAAAGGCCGCGAGATTTCCGCCGGCACCCCGGCGCAGATCGCCGCGTTTACCGGAACGAGCACCCTGGACGACGCGTTCGCCAAGCTGACGGGCGTGCGCGACGCCGGCCAGATTTCCGACGACATCGTGCGCGCGCTGGAGCGCAAGTGAGAGCGCTCTTTGCGCGCGCCGGCGTCGACTACGACCAGTGGAAGGCTGTCACCCGTACCCTCCTGCGAAGTGACTTCCGCCCGCCGGGAGCGCAGTCGACCAAAAACTACTCGCTGAGAACGGTTGGCGGCTTGCTCGCGATGGTCTTCATTTACGGACTGTTCGGTGCCGGCGCCGCGCTCATCACATTCCTCAATTCAGACGTGCTCCTCACCGGCACGTTGACGCTGACCTACCTCGCCATGCTCCTCACGACGGCGCTACTGACGCAGCATGCCGCCACCGTCGTATCGACGACCGACTACGCCATCCTTGGGCCGCGCCCCGTGTCGTCGCGGACCTTCCTGGCGGTGCGTCTGACCAACGTCCTCTTCCACGCCACGGTGCTGACCACGCTGATGGGATGGCCGGTGATCGTGGCGCAGACGTTCGCGCACGGGGTCAACATCGCTCGCGGTGTCGCGGCACTGGCGGCTCTGTTCGGTTTCTCCATCGCGTGTGCGGCGGCCGTGGTCGCCAGCTACAGCACCGTTCTGCGGCTCGTCGGGCCGATGCGACTGCAGCGCCTCCTCGGCTACATGCAAATCGGCGTGGGACTGCTGGCCTATGTCGGCGTCATCTTCATGATGCAGGTGATTCGCCGCTCGACACTCACCGCGGCGACGATGCCGCGCGGGGTGTGGCTGTTTTTTGTGCCGCCGGCATGGTTTGCCAGCTATCTGGAACTCGCCTCCGGAATCACCGGTGCCGACGTCTGGTTGCGCGCCGCGCTCTCCATCGTCTTCCTCGCAGGCGTCTTCGTGCTGCTGCGTGGGCCGTTGGCGGCCGACTATGGAGATCGTCTTGGTCAATTGGCAGCGGTGACGTCGGCGACCGCATCAGCGCCATCCACGAGGCCGGCGTTCTTCTTTACGCGCGACGAAGCGCGCGCGGTTGCCCTGCTCGTGCGCGCGCAGTTTCGCTACGACATGCGCGTACGACTTGGGCGTGCTTTCGATCGTTCCCCTGACGCTGCTTTACATGTATATCGGCGCGCGTGATGGCGATACCGCCGATCCCTTCGTGGGTGTACCCTCCAGCGGCCAGTTCGATCTGATGTCGTACGCCGTGCTGCTCTTTCCCGCGATTCTCGTGCAGCAACTGGCCGGAAGCGATGCGTATCGGGCGGCCTGGATCTACTTCGCGACGCCTGCAGACCGCGCGGCGTTGGTCGTCGCCGCGAAAAACGTGGTGGTCACGTTTTTCATGGTGCCCTATGGAATCTTTCTCGTGGTTGCTCTGAGCTGGCGTTTTGGGCATCCCGGTCATGCCTTGGTACACGCGGGATTTCTGTTGATGCTGGGCATGCTGGCACTCCAGTCGGCGGTGCTTGTGAGCCCGCGGTTGCCGTTTGCGGCACCTCCGGCAAAGGCCACAGGCAACGCTCTCATGATGATCTGGATGGTCGTCACGATGGCGGGCAGCATGATTGCCATCGTCATCGTGCAGCGGTGGGTGTATCGAAGCTGGATGCGTGTCGCGATGGGGGCGGCGCTGCTCCTCATCGCGACCGCGGTGCTCAATCGGCTGCTGCGCTCGCGGGCCGTCTCACGGCGCCACGAGACGTTTGAACTCGGCTGACTCCCTGATTTTCGCGAACGTGGCGTCCTGTGCCGCGCGCGGCTTCCATACTTTCGGCTGCCGCTGAATCGTCTGGCCAAGCATCGCGATCGCATTCGACGTGTCGCCGGACTGCGCGTAGAGCTGCGCCAGCGCGTACTGCAACTGCTCGGCGCGGGGGTTGATGTCGAGCGCCTTTTTTTGTTCGGCGATCGCCTCGGCCCACTTGCCCTCCTTGCCGAGCGCAGCCGCACGTTCGGTCAGGCGGTTCGGCACGCCGGTCGTCATATAGAGCAGCCGCCGCAGCTCCTTGAACGGATTCTCCGAATCGTCCACTCGAATATCGACAATGCGCTCGACGGTCGACTCGGAGTTCGCCGGCAACGGCCGCACGACGAGGATGCCGGCCGACTGCATGCCGCGCGTGTCGCCGCCTTTGGACTGACCGGCGTCGAGCGCGTCCATGAGACGCTCGGCCATCGATCCCTTCCCGCTCTCATACGCTGCGGCCATCGCCTTGACCACTTCTTCGCTTGCGAGCGTGTTGCCCTGGGCAGAAAAGTTTGACCCGGGCAATGTCCGGCGAAGCCGCCGAGATGGACGGGGTCGTTCTTGTCGAAATTGCGCTCGATGACGCGTTTGCCCGTGTAGACCGCCGAACGCCCTGCGCATCGATGACGGCAACTTGCCGTGTGTCGCGGCCCGGGTCTTCGTCGGTGATGCGTTTGAGCACTTCCTCCGGCGAAAGCCCTTGCTTCAGCAGCGTCATCGCCTTCGGACCGTATTGGCGGTTTGCGGATGCCTGCGTCGCAACCGCGCCGACCCCGGCTCGATGTACGGAACAGCCGCGCCTGCCCCAAACGCGCGCGACTGCACCCCGACGCCAAATTCCTTCGTCGCCGGATCGAAGGCGATGATGGAAAACGTCGAAAACCACGGGTCAGGGCCCGTCGTTTCTCGTGAAACTGACTGGCTCGACTGCGCCAGGCACGGCGCGGTCGCGAGAAGGACGAATAGAACGATGCGGCGCATGTATCCCCCCTGAAAAACGATGAGCGCCGCCGATCCTACCCGAATTGATCGCGATCGTGATGGTCGTCAGGCGGTCTTCGACAGCGTCAGCTCGCGGATCTCGGCGAGGACCGCTTCGACCATCTTGCGCGCGTCGCCGAACAGCATCTGCGTGTTGTTCTTGTAGAAAAGCGGGTTCTCGACGCCGGCGTATCCGCTCGCCATGCCGCGCTTCGAGACGACGCAGACTTTCGCCTTCCAGACCTCGAGGATCGGCATCCCGTAGATGGGGCTCGACGGATCGTCGAGCGCGCCAGGGTTGACGATGTCGTTGGCGCCGATGACGATCGCGACGTCGGTCTCGGGGAAGTCGGGGTTGATCTCTTCCATCTCGTGCACGATGTCGTACGGGACGCGCGCTTCCGCGAGCAGCACGTTCATGTGACCCGGGCAGCCGGCCGGCCACCGGATGGATCGCGAAGCGCACCTGTGTGCCGCGCTGCGCGCAGCAGTTCGGTCAGCTCGTGCAGCGGGTGCTGCGCCTGCGCGACGGCCATGCCGTAGCCAGGGACGATGATCACGTTGCGTGCGTCGAGGAGCATCTGCGCCGCGTTCCGGCGCCGTGATGCTGTGCACTTCGCCGGCCGGCACGGCGCCCGCTGCAGGCGCCGCGCCTTCGTCGGCGCCAAAGCCGCCGAGGATCACGCTCAGGAACGAACGGTTCATCGCGTGGCACATGATGTAGCTCAGAATCGCGCCGCTCGATCCGACGAGCGCTCCCGTGATGATGAGCAGATCGTTCGACAGCATGAAGCCCGCCGCCGCGGCCGCCCATCCTGAATAGCTGTTGAGCATCGAGACGACGACCGGCATGTCGGCGCCGCCGATGGCCATCACCAGATGGATGCCGAGCAGTGCCGCAATCGCCGTGACGGCGAGGAGCGGCCACAACGGCGCCGTCGTCTCCGGCGCCGACAAACAGCGCTGCCGAGCACGAGGCACGCCGCCGAGCGCGGCGAGATTGATCACATGCCGTCCCGGGAGCAGCAGCGGCTTGCTGCGGATGACGCCTTGCAGCTTCCCGAACGCGACGATCGATCCCGTAAACGTGACGGCGCCGATGAAGATGCCGAGGAATGTTTCGACCTGCGTGGATCCGCGCCTCGACGCCCGTGAGGTGCACCGCGCGGGTGCAGGGTGACGCGAAACCCGACCAGAACCGCGGCGGCGCCGACGAAGCTGTGGAGGATCGCGACCAGCTGCGGCATCGCGGTCATCTGCACGCGCGCGGCGACGAGGGCACCCATCGCGCCGCCGACCGCCAACATCGCGAACGAGAAGCGGGTAGTTGCCGGCGCCCGGCCCGAACGTGGTCGCGAGGATCGCGATGAGCATGCCGGTGATGCCGTACAGATTGCCGCGCCGCGCCGAGGCCTGCGCCGACAGTCCGCCGAGGCTGAGGATGAAGAGAAGCCCGGCGGCGAGATACGCGATCGAGACGAGGGTGTCAGGCATTGCCGGTTGCCTAACGATGGAACATGCGCAGCATGCGCTGCGTCACGAGAAAGCCGCCCGCGATGTTGATCGTCGACAGCAGGATGGCGGTGGCGCCGAGCATCACCGCGGCAGATGCCGGCGGACCGTTCAACTGCAGCATCCCGCCGATCGACGATGATGCCGCTGATCGCGTTGGTGACGCTCATCAGCGGCGTGTGCAGCGCCGGCGTCACGTTCCAGACGACCTGCCAGCCGACGACGCACGCCAGCGCGAACACGGTGAGATGCGAAAGGAACGCCGGCGGCGCGACCAGGCCGAGGCCGATGAGCGCCGCCGCCGCGAGCGCGAGCAGCGCGATGGCCGAGCCCGGGCTCTTCTCGCGCCGGCTCGGGCGGCGCCGGATGTCGACCGACGGCGGTCGCGGCGGCTCGGTCTGGCGGCGCGGCGTCGGTCCTTCGCGGCGGCGGCCAGGTGATCTCGCCGTCGTGCACGATCGAGCGCGCTCCGCACCACCGCATCGTCGCGATCGATCTTGAAGTCGGCGGCGCCGCCCATGTCGGTCGAGCAGGTTCACCAGGTTGTTGCCGTAGAGCAGGCTCGCGGTTGGCGCGAGCCGGCTCGGAAGATCGATGTAGCCGATGATGTGCACGCCGTGGCGTTCGACCACCGGCCTCGGGCACGGTCAGCGCGCAGTTGCCGCCGTTCTCGGCCGCGAGGTCGACGATGACCGATCCCTTCTTCATCGACTCGCACCATCTCCTCGGTGATCAGGATCGGCGCGGGCCGGTTCGGGAATCAGCGCGGTCGTGATGATGATGTCGACGTCGCGCGCTTGCGCGGCGAAGAGCGTCCATCTCGGCCTTGATGAACGCCGGGCTCATCTCCTTCGCGTAGCCGCCGCCGCCTTCGCCGTCTTCCAGCACGTTGAGCTCGAGAAACTCGGCGCCCATGCTCAGGACCTGCTCCTTCACCGTCGGTCGCGTGTCGAATGCACGGACGATCGCGCCCAGACCGCGCGCCGCGCCGATTGCCGCGAGACCGGCGACGCCGGCGCCGATGACGAGCACTTTGGCCGGCGGCACCCGGCCCGCCGCGGTCATCTGTCCGGTAAAGAATCGTCCGTAAAAGCTCGCGGCTTCGATCACGGCGCGATAGCCGGCGATGTTGGCCATCGACGACAGCGCGTCCATTTTCTGGGCGCGCGTGATGCGCGGGATTTGATCGATCGCTATCGGCGCTGACCTGGCGCGCGGCGAGCCGCTGGACCAGCTCGGCGTTCTTGCCTGGCCACAGAAAACAGATCAGCGTGGCACCGGGCCGAAGCAGGTCGACCTCGTGAGCTCCGAGGTCGGCGTATTCGTTGGGCGGCTGTACTTTGAGGACGACGTCGGCCTCGTGCCACAGCGTGCGCGCATCGCTCGTGACCGTGGCGCCTGCCGCCCGGTAGTCCTCGTCGCCAAAGGAGGCGGCCGCCCCGGCGTTGGTTTCGATCGAGACCTCGAAACCCAGCTTCAGCAGACGACGGGTGGTTTCGGGTGTGCAGGCAACGCGACGTTCGCCCGGGCGTCGTTCTCGGGGAATCCCAACTTTCATCTGCGGAGCATTATGTGCCGGTCCCCGGGATCATGATCAGCCGAGGTGGATGCGGGGCCGCAAGTGCGGGTCGCGCTCAGCCTGACGCAGCACCTCCCGCGTGACCGGCGCGGTGTCGCCTTCCCCGAGCGCCAGGTACTTGAGCACATAGGTAATCGGATTCCCCTCGGTCCATCCGAAGTACGCATGCGGAATCAGCTTGGTCCGATCGCGGATGTTGAGGAGCAGTGCGGCAATTGCATTTGGCACGGCCGGCCCCTTACAGCGCAGCACGCGATGACCCGCCACATCCACGCCGTAGACGTCGAGCGTGCCACTGAACTCCGAGGCGTCGCCGAGTCGCACCTCCACAAAGAGAAGCGGATCTGCCGGATTGAGATGATGTGAATCGAGCGCCTCGCGGAGCTTGCTGTCGTACTCCTCCCTGAGTCCGGTGTCGGGCCGGTTGGCAATGATGCGCACGGTATGACCGGCACTGGCGTCGTTGACGAACTGTTCCGCCGTCGGGTCGAGGTTGACGTCATGCACGCGGAGCTCCGTCACGCGCATGGCGCGCGACAGCATCGACACCAGGATGATGCCCGCAATAAAAATCGACGCGATCTTGATGCCCTCGGGTCGCTCCACGATGTTGACCATCGTGGTGTAGACGAAGATGGCCGTGACGACGCCGAATCCAAGCCACGGCTTGGCGGCGCGGCGCGCGCTCAACATCACCGCGACCGCCGACGATGTGATGAGCACCAGCACTCCTGTCGCGTAAGCGCCCGCCTGATTGTCGACGCTCGCGTCAAACACGATCGTGATCGCGCACGAAATGGCCCCGATCACGATCACCAGCGGCCTGCGCGATTTCGCCCACTCCGGCGCCATGCCGTACCGGGGCAGGTAGCGGGGCACCAGATTCAGCAATCCGGCGACGGCGGATGCGCCGGCAAACCACAGAATGGCGATGGTGCTGAGGTCGTAGAGGGTGCCAAACACTTCGCCGAGGTGCTCGTGAGCAAGGTAGGCCAGGGCGCGTCCGTTCGCGGCGCCGCCGGGCAGGAACTCCTCGGCCGGGATGAGCAGCGTCGAGACAAAGCTGCTCGTCATCAGCATCACGCTCATGATGAGCGCGGCCGAGATCAGCAGCTTTTTGGTGTTGCGGATGCGTCCCGCGATCGCCTGTGTCGGCTCAGAACTGCCGCCTTCGACCAGCGGCATGACGGCGACGCCGGTTTCGAAACCTGAGAGGCCAAGCGCGAGGCGCGGAAACAAAAGCGCCGCGGCGACGACCGCTCGGGCCGGGCTGCTGTACTCGAGGCTCAGGCCACTCTGCCAGGCGCGAATGACATCAGGGTGCTGCGCGATGTAGAGAAGCCCCAGCCCACGACGACAACATTCAAGACCAGATAAATCGCGACCAGGGCCACGGCAAGGCCGATCGCTTCTTTGAACCCCTTCAGGAAAATCGCGCTCAGCGACACGAGCAGCAGCAGTGTGACGTCGACGGGGCGGTTCATCCACCGCGGGACAAACGGGTTCTCGATGATGTGAGCCGTCGCGTCGGCTGCCGACAGGGTGATGGTGATGATCCAGCTTGTCGCGGCAAAGCCGAGAAGCACGAGCACGAAGACCTTGCCGCGCCACCTGGGGAGCAGGTGCTCGAGGACAGCGATGCTTCCCTGGCCGTGCGGGCTCTCCTCGGCGATGCGGCGGTACACCGGCAGCGCACCGAAGACGGTGAGGAGAACGAGAATGAGCGTGGCGAGCGGGGACAGCAGGCCGGCGGCGAGAAAGGCGATGCCGGGTTGATAGCCGAGGGTGGAGAAGTAATCGACCCCGGTCAGGCACATCACCTTCCACCAAGCCGCGCGATGCACCGTCGCGGGTTGGGCAGCGGCGGTTTCCGATCGTTCGTGCAGCCACCGGTCGACGCGTTGCCGAGTGACGTTCGAGAGCATCAGCGTATCGGACGGTCAGCGCGGCGACGGGGCAGCAGATGCGTCAAATGCGACGACACGCCACTCGCCCCGTCCCGCGGAGAGACCTTGGTAAATCTCCAGTCGTCAGCCCAATTTTCACGACGGCCAGCCCACCTGGCGAGGCCGCCACGTGTGGCTTTGATGCTGCGCGATGTGATTGGGTTTGGCGAAGACCTTGATGAGGACAACGCCCGCGAGGAAACCGCCGATGTGTGCCCAGAAGGCAACGCCGCCGCTCGCGTCTGAGAAAACACCGACCACTCCACCGGCGATCTGCAGCACCATCCAGTAAATCAACATTGCCCACGCCGGTAGCGCCACGGTTGTGATGAAAAAGCCGAGCGGCAGCAGCGTGTAGACGCGCACACGCGGGTAGAGCACAAGGTAACCGCCCATCACACCGCTGATCGCGCCGGAGGCGCCGACCATCGGCACACCGGAACCCGGTTCCATGAACACCTGCAGGAGCGCAGCGGCGATGCCACAGAGCAGATAGAACGCGATGAAGCGCGGGCGCGTCATCGAATCTTCGATGTTATTACCGAACAGCCAGAGGAACCACATGTTCCCGATCAAATGCATCCAGGAGCCATGGAGAAACATCGAGGTGAAGATGTTCGAGGTCTGCGCGCCGGAATCGATCACGCACACGAGCCCTTCGCCTAGCGGGAATTGCGTGCCCGGCCGCAGCAACCCGGTGAGCTCGCCAGGGATCAGACCGAGGGTGCAGACCGATGCGGCCAGTGTCCGGCTGCTGGCCCCTGCGCCTTGCACCAGGACCCACATCAGCGCGCAGGCCGCAATGATTGCGAGGGTGACGACGGCTGGTCGCTGGGTCGCGTTCTCGTCGTGGTAGGGAATCACGATGGATTGACCCCATGGTACATGACCATGGCTCGCGTCCGCAGCAGAGGACGGCCGATAATTGCCGGGGTTTTCATGGCGGCGTTCGCGCACCTCCGCGGCGAATCGAAGATTGGTACTCGACGTGCAGTAGCAGGTAAAAGGGCCGTGTTCCAGATGGCCCGTCACAACGAGGTGAACGCCATGTTTCGAATGACCACCATCCTTTTAGCTCTTGCCTTGATGCCGCTGGCCTCCGCCGTTGAGGCGCAGAGCCGCGGTCGGGATCGACAAGAGGTCGCGCGCGCGCAGGGCGTTCCTCCGGGACAACTGCCGCCGGACGACATGTGTCGAGTCTCGGTACAACGGCCAGCCTGCGGGACGGCAGCCGCGGGCGACGAGCTGTCGGCAAGCCGAAGCCATCGCCTCACGTGAGCGCAACGCGCGAGTGATCTACGGCACCGACGCCTACGACCGCGTTGCGCGCTACGGGCGCAACGGCGTTTACGGCAACAACACCGGATCGGTATCCCTACCCCGACTACGATCGCGGCGTCAATCGCGTCCCCGGCCGCAATCGCGCGCCGAGCGGCGTCTACGGCACGATCTATCCGAACGCGCCGGGCGGTCGTTACAACGATACGGCGTACGAAAACGGCTTCCGCGACGGTCGCGTGCAGGGACTCGAAGACGGCCGCGATCGCGACAGGTTCGACGCCACGCGGCACGGCCGGTATCGGTCGGGCGACCGCGGCTACATCGATTCCTACGGCGACAAAACACGCTACAAGAACGCGTATCGGAGCGGCTTCGAGGCCGGTTATCAGGACGGCTATCGCGAGGGCGATTACCGCCGGTAGCGACCGCGTCGGCTGCGGTGATGGGGTGTCGGCCCTATCACCGCCCGCCGAACCCTTCTCGTATACTTGGCGGTGGCTCACGAGGAGGAAACGTGCGTAATCGCCTGACATTCGTCGTTTTAGCTGGTGCGCTGCTCAGTGGGTTCGTTCTGATGCACGCGCAAGCGCCCAAGAAGCAACGCCTCAATCCGATGATTGAGCTGCTGGAACAAAAGAAGCCGGTGTTCGGGTTGTACGCACCGAGCAATCGGCGGCCCGGCGGACGCGGGCCCGGCGGAGCGGCTGCACCGGTGGCGGCGCAGACCCCGGCGCCCCCACAGAAAACGCCGCTGGAGCTGGCGAAGGAAGCCGTCGCTTATAAGTCGGCGGACTTCATCTTCGACGGCAGCATGGAAGGCGGCGTTGACCGCGGGTTGCCGGCCTACACGGAATTCGTCAAGGGGATGCAGGAAGCCGGCGCCCTGCGCAAATCGCCGTTCGCCCGGCTCACGCATCCGCTCGTCGTCAAAATGGAGGAGATCGCACCGAACCCAGCCAAGGCGGCCGAGGCGATCAGCAAGCAGCTGAATCTCGGGGTGAGCGGCATCATGTTCGTCAAGGCGGAGAGCGCTGACGAGGTCAAAGCCGGCATCGCGGCGATGCGCTTCAAGTCCAAGGGCGGCACACGGCCCGACAGCGTTGGGTCAGCGCCGGCGTATTGGGGCCTGTCGGAAGCCGAGTACCGCCAAAAGGCCGATCTTTGGCCGCTCAATCCGGACGGCGAACTCATCAACTGGACAATTATCGAGAGCAAGGAAGGCCTGGCCCACGTGCGAGAAATCGCCGCCGTCCCGGGCATCGGCGTGCTGTGGCCGGGAGCCGGCACGCTGCGCGGCGTCTTTTCCACGACCGACGCAAATGGACAGCGCCAGCCCGATCCGGCCGCTTGGGAAAATGCGATCCAGCAAGTCCTTTCCGCGTGCAAGGAGTTCAAAATCGCCTGCGGGTATCCGGCCAACGCGGACGACATCGAGATGCGCATGAAGCAAGGCTTCAGCGTGTTCGTCATGAACTGGGGGGACGCCGGCTTCAAAGCCATCGACATTGGCCGCCGGGTCGCAAGCCGGAGCGACACCAGCCAGTAACCCGGTATGATCAGTCATCGTTACGGATGAGTTGGCCCGCGACTCATCCGTAATCTTCCCTTGCGTCCGTTCCCGAGAGTGATAGCGTCAAAAGCCCCCCGGTGATCGCGTCGGGTCCTGCATCGCTATCCCGTGCAGCCGATGGGCGACCTGGCGGAAAAGACGTGATGAGAACCATCCTGATAGTCGACGACTCGCCCACGATGCGTCGGATGGTCAAGGTCGCGCTGGCCGACGTCAGCGAGCACGGACTTTACCGAAGCCGCGAGCGGCCTCGAAGCCATCGAGCAGCTGACGCTGTCGCCGCCGTCGTTGATGGTGCTCGATTTGAACATGCCGGACATGCACGGGATCGAAGTGCTCGACGTTCCTGCGCCGTCACCCGTCGTACAAAGCGCTTCCGGTGATCGTGCTCACCACACGGGGCGACGAGAGCAGTCGCGAGGCGGCCATGCGCGCCGGGGCGACGCTGTATCTGACCAAGCCGTTCGTGCCGTCGGTCCTGGCGGATCACGCGCGCGAGGCGCTCAACGCCCGGACCCCGGGCCAGAAGTCGGAGCAGAGCCGTGTCGAACGGTGAACCGCCGAACGATCCGTTCTTCGGCGCGTTCATGGCGGACTACTTCGCCGAGTGCGACGAGCACTTGACGGCAATCAGAAGAATCGTTCTTGCCGCCGATCAAACCGGCCTTTCTGCCGCTGCGCTCGAGGAGCTGTTTCGCAGCATCCATTCGCTCAAGGGGCTGTCGGGCATGGTGGAACTGCGTGAAGCCGAGCTTCTCGCGCATCACATGGAAAGCTATCTCCGCGCGCTGCGTGGAACGCGTGCGGGTCCGTCGGCCGCAGCCCTGGGCGCCCTCGTCGAAGGGACCCACATGCTTGAACAGGTGATCGCCGCACGCCGCGCCGAGCAGCCCGCACCCTCGATCGAACGCACGGTGCAGAAGCTCGAGGCGCTGGCTGCATCAGCCGAAGTTCCCGCCGCCGCCCGCGTGACGCTGGGTTCGTCCGCCAACACTGACGCCGCACGACAGCGCTGGCGCGTGGTCTTTTCGCCGTCCAGTGAGCTGTCGGCGCGCGGGATCGGTGTCGACCGTGTTCGCGGACTCCTGCGCGAGGCCGGCGAAATCGTCGACGCCGTGCCGCGCATTGGCGCCGACGGAAGTATTCGATTCGAGTTCGAGGTCGAGGGCAGCCTCGATCCAACCGACGAAGCCACGTGGGCCGAGCAGGGCATCACGCTCACACCGATTCTCGCCCCGCCGCAAGCCGGTATCGCCGCGCCGTCGTCGGAGTCCGCCGCCCAGCCCGCACTGCTCGCGCCGTCGCATTACGTTCGCGTGGACCTCGCTCGCCTCGACGATCTGATGCGCATGATCGGCGATTTCGTCATCGCGCGCGCGCGCCTTGGCGATGCCCTCGCGCGCGTCGAGCCGCGCGTCCCGCCCGTCGAATGGCGCGCGGTCCAGGAAACGGCGCTCGTCATCGAACGACACTTGCGCGATTTGCGCGAAGGCGTCATGCGCGTCCGGCTCGTCCCGGTGGGAGAGATTTTTCGCCGCATGCCGTTCGTGGTGCGCGATCTGGCGCGAGAGGCGGGCAAGAACATCGAACTCGAGGTGCGCGGCCAGGATACCGAGATCGACAAGTTCCTCATCGAGCGCATGCTCGATCCGGTTCTTCACCTGGTGAGGAATGCGGTCAGTCACGGCATTGAAACGCCGGCCGAGCGCGCCGCCGCTGGCAAGCCTGAGCGCGCCGTCATCAGTTTGAGCGCCGCGAGCGTGGGCGACGTGGTGGTGTTCGAAATTGCCGATGACGGCCGCGGCGTGGACGCGGTGGAGGTCGTGGCGCGCGCGCGCAAGGCGGGTCTGCTCGGTCGACGAGCCGGTCGACGCGGACACGTTGCTCCAGATTCTCTGCGCGCCGGGCTTTTCGACACGAGACACCGCCGATCGCGCGAGCGGGCGCGGCGTCGGGCATGGCCGTGGTGCAAACGACGGTGCAGGAGCTGGGGGGCCGCTTGTCGCTCGACAGCGCGCCAGGCCAGGGCACGCGCTTCATCATCGAGCTGCCGCTCACGCTTGGCGATCACCGACGCGATCATCGCGCGCGTCGGGCATCCAGACCTTTGCCGTCGCGCAGTCGGCGGTGCGCGAGGTGATGGAGGTCGACCCGACCGCTCTCCGCACGTTGGAGCGCAACGAGATCGCGCCCTACCGCGATGGCGTGTTGCCGATCGTCCGACTGGCCGATGTGTTTGGACTCGAAGCGAAACCGGGCCGCGCGCTGCACGTGTTTGTGGTCGGCCACGGACTGGCGGCGGTCGGACTCGCGGTCGACCGTATCGTCGGCCAGCGCGAGATCGTCGTGCGAACGCTGGCAGACACGCTGGTCAAAGTGCCGGGCATTGTCGGCGCGACCGATCTCGGCGACGGTCGTGTGGTGCTGATCCTCGATGCGCAACGCGATCGCCGAGCAGAACAAAGAGCGCCCGCTGCGGAGCGCGGTATGACGAATCAACTACATCATCTTCTCCGTCGCGGGCACGTCGTACGCATTACCGAGCCAGCAGGTGGCCACATCGAGATGGTGGACGAGGTCACCCGCGTGCCCAACGCGCCGCATTTCGTCGACGGCGTCGTGTTCTCGCGCGGGGAAGTGGTGCCCGGCGTTGAGCCTGCGCGCACGATTTGGATTCGACCGCGTCGCCAACGACACGCGCACGCGGTTGTTGGTCGTGCACGCGAGCGGGCGCGCCGTCGGGCCTGATCGTCGACGCGGCGCGCGAATTCCTCACGATCCCGGAAGCCGCGATCAAACCGCCGAATGAAGCGCTCGCGGGATTGAGCGGCAGGTATCTTCGCGGCATCGCGACGCTCGGCGACAGGATGATCGTCGTCCTCGACTTGGACGCGCTGTTGGACCCCGGACACCCACGCACTCGCCGCGTCGGGCGGGCTCGCGACCTCGCATCCGCAGGAGATTCAGTAATGGCAAGACAGACACGCACAAACGGCCGCGATAACGGTACGTCACACGCCTTCAATCCGCGTCTTGTGCTCGAGCAGGCCGATCTCCTGACCACGTCGGCAGGCGCAATCGTGCGGATTAGCGACGATGTCGCATCCGGCGCCGAGATTCAGCTGCGCGCACTCGACGATGCGGTCAGCGCCGTCAACGAGATGTCGGCATCGCTCAAAGAGACGAACGCGCAGGCGGATTCGATCGCCGCATCGGCCGAAGAGCTGGTCGCCGCGATCAACGAGATCGGTGCGTCGATCGAGCAGGTGACGTCGAACACCGGCAGTCTCGCGGCGCCGGTCGCACAGACGGCGGCGGCGGTGCAGGAAACGAGCGCCTCGATCCAGCGCCGTCACCACGACGGCACAGGAAATGGCCACGGCGTCGACCCAGGTCACAAGCGCAATCAACCGAGATGGCGAGCTCGATCAAAGCGGTCGGCCGTGACACGGAAAACCTCGAATTCCGCGGTCGCCGAAACCGGCGCGGCGATCGAAGAGGTCTCCGCAGTCGGTTCGCGGCGTGTCGGCCAACGCCGACGACCTTGCCACAGCCGCCGAACAGACCTCGTCGTCAATCAACGAGATGGCGGCATCGGTTGAGGAGGTCGGCGCGATGACCGAAAGCCTCGCCACCGCGGTCGAACAGAACGCGACGTCGATCGAAGAGATGTCGCGCTCGGTGCAGGCCGTCGCAGCCAACGGCCGGCGCATCACCGAGATCGCGATGGGCGCGGCGTCGAGCGCCACCGAGATGGAGCGATCGACCGAAGCGGTGGCCAACATGGCGCGCCGCGCCGACGAAGTGACCACGCGCGCCGCACGTGACGCGCAAGAAGGGGGCGAGACGATCCAGCGCTCGATCCAGGGCATCGGCCGGTTGCGCGACGCCATGGGCCAGTCGGCGACGCGTGATGCGACGAGATGGGCAAGCGGACGAGCGACATCACGTCGATCGTCGACACCATCAATCTGATCGCCGAGCGCACCAATCTGCTGTCGTTGAACGCGTCGATCGAAGCGGCGCGGGCCGGGGACGCCGGGCGCGGCTTCGCCGTTGTCGCCGAAGAGATCCGCAATCTCGCCGACCGTTCGGCGAAGGCGACATCGGACATCGCCAGCATCATCCGGTCCCTGCAGGAGGTGTCGCAGGAGGCGGTTGCGTCGACCAACGACGGTCTGCGTATCGCCGACGAGAGCAACGCGCTTGCGGAAGGAGGCGCGGCGGGCTCTGCGGAAGATCTCTAGCGGCTGTCGCGAAACGACGACGCTCGTCGCGCAGATCGCGCGCGCCACCGAAGAGCAGAAAGGCGCGGCCCAGATCGTCGTGACCGGCGATCGCGTCGACCACCGAGCAGGCGCGGCAGGTCGCCAGCGCGACCAGCGAGCAGGCGACCACCGCGGCAACCATCGTGCAGGCGACGCGCCAGATGCGGAAGATCGCGCAGGAGGTCGACCAAAGCGGTCGGCGAGCAGGGCCGCGCGAGCACGAGACATCATCAAGGCGTCGCAGAGCACGACCAAGCTCGCCGTGCAGGTGCGGAAGGCGACAGCCGAGCAGGCGCAAGAGCGCCGCCGAGATCACGCAAGCGGTCGATACGATGCGGCGCGGCGCGGCGACAGCACGGCGCGTGCCATCGCCGAGCAGGCGTGGCGAGCCGACCAGATTCTCAAGGTCGGCGGAGGCACTGACGAAGTCAGAGCGGTGCACGTGTCCCGCGCCATGTCCGAGCAGACCGCCGCCGCGACCCAGATCAGCCATGACGTCGTCAACATGCGGCAGCAGACCGACCAGGCGGCAAAGGCGGTGGCCGAACAGTCGCGCGCGGTGCAGGACATTGCCAGGAGCTCGTCGAACACGCTGAAACAGATCAAGCTGATTACGCCGCCACCGGTGAGCAGACATCCGCCGCAACCGATTTGATGAAGCAGATGGTCGAGATCCGCCGCATCACCGACCGCAACGTCGTGGGTGTGAAACAGACCCAGGGCACGACAACCGATCTCGTCACCCAAGCGGAGACACTAAGGGTCTGATGGCGCGAGCCGGCCGATCCAACGGCGCGAATGGCCGCGAGCGACGAAACGGGTCGCGCTGACCCCTCGATGAGTTCACCGGCGGAAATCGGAATCTTCACGACCGACGAGACGCTCGTCGTTCGTACGTGGGACGCTGGCTCGCCGACGCGACCGGGATCGCGCGCGACGCCGCGGTTGGCCGCGCCTTGACCGAGTTGCTGCCGGACATCGAGGCGCGCGGGTTGTTGCAGCGCTTTCACGAGGTGCTGACGACCGGCGCGGTGCACGTGCTCGCACCCGCGTTTCACCACTACCTGATCGAATGTCCGACGCGTTCGCCCTCGACGCGATTTCGCGCGGATGCAGCAGCGCGTCACCATCGGGCCGGTGCGCGAAGACGCCAGGATCGCCGGCGTCATCGTCGCGATCGAAGACGTGACCGCACGCGTCGAATCCGAGCGCGATCTCGCCGAGGCGCTCGCGAGCGGCGATCCGGCAACACGCCGCGCCGCGGCCGATGCCGATCGCAGCCGCCGGGACGGCTCGACTGAACCGACCGCGTTTCATCCGGCGCTCGCCGCCGAAGACTGGCGGATCCGCCAGGCGGCGGTCAGCGGGCTCGCCCCCGCCGCCGATCAGCACTTCATCGCCTCGCTCGTGTCGAGCTTGCGCGATGAGCATCGCAAATTCAGCCTGCTGAGCAGCGCGCTGAAGTTGCTCTCGGTGACCGACGTCGATGTCACCGCGCCACTGACGGAGCTCTTGCAAGACGCCGACAGCGATCTGCGCATACAGGCGGCGCTTGCGCTTGGCGACCAACAGGATCCCGCCGCGGTGGCGCCACTGCTGCAGGCGCTCGACGATCCCGATCCCAACGTCCGGTTCCAGGCGATCGAATCCCTCGGCCGCCTTCGTGCCGACGCCGCGGTCGACGCCTTGGTCAGCATCGTCGAGTCGGAGGACTTCTTCCTCGCGTTCGCCGCGCTCGACGCCTTGGCGGCGATCGGACGACCCGCGGGTCGCGCGCGCGCCTGGTGCCGCTGCTCGACAACGCCAACCTCGCCGTACCGGTCGCCGACGCGCTTGGGGACGATGGGAGACGAGCACGTCGTTGCTCCGCTCGTCGCATCGTTGAATACATCCGCCGGCGCCGTGGTGCCTGCCGCCGCTGCGGTGGTCCGTATCCACGACCGCTTTGCCCGTCAGTAACCAGGACGCCAGCCGCATCGTCGACCTGGTTCGTCAATCGATCACCGCAAGTGGCGAGCGCCATCTCCTCGACGCCGTTGCGGCAATGCGGCGAAGGCCGATCTCAACGCCCTTGTGCGTGTGCTGGGATGGCTCGACGGTCCGGCGATCGATCGGGCATTGACGCAGCTCCTGAGCGAACCGACGGCGCGCAGCGAAGTCGTCGAAGCCCTCGTGCGTCACGGCGATCGTGTCGTCGATCTCCTGGTCGACCAACTGTTCGTCGAGGACCGCGAAACGCGCCACGCCGCGATCGCGGCGCTCGGGCGGGTGGGCAGTCCTCGCGCGACGGCGTCTCTATCGAGATGCTCGACAGCGAGAAGGATGTGGTCGTCGCTGCCGCGGGTGCCCTCGCGCGCATTGGCGATCGCATGGCGTTCGAGCCACTGCTGGCACTCCTCGGGCATACGGATGCGAGCATTCGAAAGAGCGTTGTCGGTGCACTCAATTCGATTGGCCACCCCGAGCTGCCGGCGCGGGTCACGCAGTTGCTGCAGGAGGACAATCCGCTCGTACGGGAGTCGGCCGTCCGGATCGCCGGTTATTTCGGCTATCGCGAAACGGTCGACCGCATTTTCGAGCTGACCGGTGACGCCGACGACATCGTCCGCCGCGCTGCGATCGAACACCTTCCCTACCTCGACGATGAGCGTGTGTTGCCGGCTCTCCAGCGTGCCCTGCGTGCCGAGGCCGCTGAGGTCCGTGGCGCCGCCGCCCGGGCGCTGGCGCGTGTCGATTCGCCCACCGCTGGCGAGGCGCTCTGCGACGCGCTCGGCGACACCGACGCGTGGGTCAGATACTTTGCCGCACGCGGGCTGGCGATGCGCCCTCATCCGGCTGCTGTCGAGCGGCTGTGCGCGTGCGCCGAACACGATCCCGCTGCGCAGGTCAGGATCGCCGCGACCGATGCGCTCGGCAACCAGGGCTCGGCGGCTGCGTTTGAGACGCTCGAGCGACTCGCCGTGCATACCAACGCCGAAATCGCCGCGAGCGCGCTGAGCGGCCTCGGCCGGCTTGCCGATGCGCGCGGTCTCTCCCAACTTCAACACGCCGCCAGGGCAGACGTGCCGGCGCGGCGTCTGGCGGCTGTTCGCGCTCTGGCATCGCAGGGCTCGGCCGATGCGGCAGGGTCGCTCGAATGGGCCGCAGCCGCGGATCCCGAGGCGGAAGTGTCTCGCACCGCGATTGAAGGGCTGGCGGCGATTGTCGCGGCCGACGCCAAAGGCGCACGCGCCGCGCTCGACGGTCTCATCACACTGTTGAGCGACAAAACGACCCGGGAGGAGTCCGTTGCCGTGCTGGCAAAACTCCCGAGCGCATGGATTCCCGCAATGGCGCGCGGGCTCGAGCACGCCCACCCCGAAGTGAGAACAGGGATTGTCGAAGCGCTCGGGCGCATGCAGCGTGAGGAAGCGACGCGTGTGATCCAAACGGCGCTGCACGACGCTTCCCCGGCGGTTCGCGAAGCCACCATCCTTACGCTCGGCCGGATTGGCGCGCGGGGGCTGGAAGACACGTTAGCCCGACTCGCGGCGCACGATCCTGCAAAGGTGGTGCGCCGGGCGGCGAGCACGGCGTTGTCGCGGCTGCGAGCCTGATCGATGCCATTCGATGCCGATAGCCTTGGGCTGCAACCCGCCGCCACATCGCTCCTGCGCGACCTCATCCACGAGCGCCTCGGCGTGCATTTCGCCGAGAACCGCTTCGACGCCCTGGTCGATCGCCTGGCACCGCTCGTGACCGATCGAGGATTCGGATCATTTCTCGACTATTTCTATTTCCTCAAGTACGACGCCGCTGCCGATCGGGAATGGGACCGCGTCATGGATGCGCTCAGCGTTCCTGAATCGTACTTCTGGCGAGAGATCGACCAGATACAAGCCGTGGTGCGCGAGGTGATCCCGACGTTGGCAAGGTGCACGCGCGCAGCTGCCAATCCGCATCTGGTGCGTCCCGTGCGCCGAGGGGCGAGGAACCGCTGACCATAGCGATGGCGCTCGAGGAAGGTGGATGGTTCGACCGGCTGTCGATCGACCTCAGGGCCGCGGATGCCAGCGGCGCGGCATTGCTCGTGCGCGTGCCGGCGTCTATCGCGACCGTGCCTTTCGGGTGCTGCCGGGGCACCTCGCGATCGCTACTTCACAATGCGCCGACGGGTGGCACGTCGATCCGGCGCTGCACGCGCGTGTCCGCATGTGGCGGCAGATCAATCTCATGTCGCGCGAAGACGCCGCCATCGTCGCGCGTGCGACATCGTGTTTTGCCGCAACGTCTTCATCTATTTCTCGGACAAGGGAATCCGGCGCGTGGTCAATTCTTTGCGGATCACATGCCAACGCCAGGCTATTTGTGTGTCGGCGCCTCGGAATCGCTTTTGCGAGTCACCGTCGGTTCGAGCTCGAAGAGATCGGCGGTGCCTTCATGTATGTCAAACCAGGGAAGTGACTAATCTTGCCCGCGTTCTCGTGGTTGACGACTCGGCCTACGTCCGCAAAGTCGTCAAGGAAATGCTGCAGCGCAGCCCGTTCATCGAGGTGGTCGGGACGGCGCGCGATGGCGCCGAAGCGTTGGAGCTCGTCGCAGAGCTTGCGCCCGACGTCGTGACCTGCGACCTGAATATGCCGGTCATGAACGGCATCGACTTTATTCGAACCCAAATGTCGCGGCGGCCGTTGCCGATCATCGTCATCAGCATCGCGAGCGGGGCCGGCGAACAGGTGCTGGCGGCGCTCGACGCCGGCGCCATCGATTTCGTGCAAAAGCCGACCGCACTCGCCACCGACAAGCTGCTCGAAATCGGTGACGAGCTGGTCGAGAAAGTCAAGGCGGCCGCCCAGTCCCCAGTCCGGACCCGACCGGCGACGCAGCCGTCACCGGCGGCTGCCGTGGTCGCGCGACCGCGTCGATCGCGGGTGCCATCGCCCGAGATCATCGTGATCGGGGCCTCGACGGGCGGTCCGCAGGCGCTGAAGACGTGTCGTCGGCAGCCTGCCCGCCGATTGCCCAGCAGCCGTCGCCATCGTGCTGCACATGCCGGTGGGCTACACCGAGTTGTATGCCCGCAAGCTGGACGAATTGTCCGGCTTGTCTGTTATCGAAGCGCAGGGGGGAGAAGAAGTGATGCCGGGCGTCGCCTACCTCGCACCTGCCGGCCGGCACCTCACGTTCAAGCGCGCAGGCGACGGCGTGGTGCGAACGCACCTCGACGTGCGCCCGCTCGACACGCCCCACCGGCCCTCGGTTGATGTGTTGTTTCACGCGGCCGCCGAGATGTATGGCAACCGCCTGGTGGCAGTCGTGCTCACCGGCATGGGCGCCGACGGGCGAGAAGGCGCCGCATGGATCAAGGCGAAAGGCGGCATTGTGCTCACCGAGGCCGAAAGCTCATGTGTCGTATACGGCATGCCGCGCGCGATTGTTGAAGCCGGACTCAGCGACCAGAGTGTGCCGCTCGATGAGATGGCACAGGCGATAATGGATCGGCTATGAGCGCCAAGATTCTCGTCGTCGACGACTCAGGTCTTGCGCGCCGCAGCACGCGCCGCGTTCTCGAAGCGGCCGGTTACGAAGTCGTCGAGGCCGATGAGGGATTGTCGGCGCTGGAGCGGTACTTCGTCGAAAAGCCGGCGGTGGTGTTACTCGATCTGGTGATGAAGGGTATGTATGGTCTTGATGTGCTTGACCAAACTGCGTGAGATGGATCCGCCGCGCGCGTGATCGTGATCTCCGCCGACATCCAGACGACGTCGCGTGATCTGGTGACCGCCGCTGGCGCCGCAGGATTTCTGAATAAACCAGCGAAACCCGAAGACATCGTCTCCGCCGTCCGTCAGGCGATGGCCGCAGGTCATTGATGGAACTTACCGCACTGCAGCAGGATGCCCTCGTCGAGCTGCTCAACATCGGTTTCGGACGCGCGGGCGCCGCGCTCTCGGGGTTGACAGGCCACCGCGTTGTTCTCGAAGTGCCCGAGGTCTCGATCCATCCGATCACGAGCCTGGCCGCAGCCCTGAAAGGCGCGACGAGCGAGGACGTCGCCAGCGTCCATCAGATTTTCTCCGGCCCGGTGGCTGGCGACGCATTGCTCATCCTCAATCACACGGCTGCAGGAATGTTGAAGCAGTTGCTCACCGACGAGCCGTCGCTCCCCCTCGCCGTCGATGCATCGGCGCGAGAGGTGTTGACTGAAGTCGGCAACATCCTGCTCAACGCGTGTCTGGGCAGCTTCGGCAACCTTCTTCAGGTCCAGGTCTCGTTTTCGGTGCCCAGGCTCAGCCTCGACACGCTGCACAGCGTGCTGCAGTCCCTCACCATCGGCCGCGAGGGAATGCGTTACGCGCTCGTGGTGCATGCGGGATTCAGGCTACGCGACGCCGAAGTGCGAGGCGTGCTCGTAATCGTGCTGAGCGTGGCATCGCTCGACAAGCTGATACGAGCGGTTGAAGTTTGGGAGCAGCGCGAGGCGGGCGCTTAAGATGTCTGCGCCGCTTCTGCACACCGCAATGGTGCGATGGCTGCACGACATGGCCATGGCCGGCGTGTTTACGACGGACACGGCGCTCGTCATCCAAAGCTGGAATACATGGTTGGAGAAGGCGACGGGCCGCTCTGAGGCGTCGGTCGTCGGCCGCCCGTTGTTCGAGGTCTTTCCTGAGATCGTGGCCCGGAGCCTCGATCGCCACTACACAGCGGCGTTGCGTGGTGAAGTGAGTGTCCTCGCGCACCGCTTCCATGGTCACCTTGTGCGCATTGCGGGGCCGGCAGGCGATATGCCGCAGAGCGCGCGCGTGGCGCCGCTTGCCGACGGCGACGCGATCGTCGGCACCATCACGGTCGTCGACGACGTCAGCGAGCGGGTGAACAGCGAGGCGGAATTGCGGCGGCAAATTGCGGCCGCCGAGGAGGCTCGCGCGATCGCCGAAGAAGCGCTCCGCGTCAAGGACGAATTTCTCGCCACGCTCTCACACGAGCTCCGGACACCGCTCAACGCCGTGCTGGGATGGACGAACATTCTGCTCGGTCAGTCGGTCGACCCCGAGATGCTGAATCGCGCGTTGCGCGTCATCGATCGGAACGCCGCCGCACAGGCGCGGCTCATCGACGACATGCTCGACATGGCGCGCATCGTCAGCGGCAAACTCCGGCTTCAAATGGGTCCCGTCGATTTGGTCGCCGCAACGCTCGCCGCGATCGACGTTGTTGCCCCGGCCGCGGATGCGAAGACTCTCCGGATTGAGCAGTCGCTCGGTGCGAATCCACGGCCGATCATGGCTGACGCCGACCGTGTTCAGCAGATTGCGTGGAACGTGCTGTCGAATGCGGTCAAGTTCACGCCGCCGGGAGGGACGATCACCGTTCGCATCGAAGCGGCGGCCGACGCCGTATGCCTGGTGATTTCTGATACTGGGAAAGGCATTGCTCCGGACTTTCTGCCGCACGTCTTCGAGCGATTTCGTCAGGCGAATTCGACGGTGAGCAGAACGGAAGGAGGGCTCGGGCTCGGCCTCGCGCTCGCTCGTCAACTCGTCGAGATGCACGGGGGCCACATCGCCGTCACGAGCGAAGGCATCAATCGTGGCGCGACATTTACCGTCGCGTTTCCTGCGGTCGCGGCCGAAGCCATGGCGCTACCACCCGCACGTGCGAATCGCGGCGACGAAGGCGCCCTCGACGGCTACTGCGTGCTGGTCGTCGACGACGACGAGGACTGGCGCGATTTGTTGCAAACCGCGCTGCGGGCGCGCGGTGCCGACGTCATGGTGATGGCGACAGCGCATGAGGCACTGGGGATCATTTCGAAGGGCGGACCCAACCGCCCCGACGTGGTCGTCGCCGATATCGGACTTCCCAACGAAGACGGGTATGTGTTGATTCGTCAGATTCGCGCGTTGCCTGGCGCGCAGCGGCGCCTGCCGGTTCTCGCCGTGACGGCATACACCGGACGCGACACAGAGCAGCGCACGCTCGCCCACGGATTTGACGCCTATCGCCCCAAACCGATCGCAACTGGCGCAGTCGCCGCCGTGATCGCCGATCTCCTGAGAGCGCGCCGCACTCCGCGTCGCCTCCGACGGAAGCCCGCGGCGACGCCGCCAATGCCGATCGAGCCATCGAACGTCTGACGCCGTGCGCCGCCATCTGTGCGCCGTTTCGCTGCTGGCCCTCGTCTGCGCAACCCCGTCACTTGCGCAGGACTGGCCAGAGTTTCGCGGACCGACGGGTCAGGGTCACTCCACCGAGCAGCACGTGCCGGTCGAGTGGAACGAATCAAAAAACATCGCGTGGAAAACTGCCGTTCCGGGTCTCGGGTGGTCCTCGCCCGTTGTCTCAGGTGGCCGCGTCTGGCTCACGACCGCGACCGGCGAACGCGATGTGTCGCTCCGGGTCCTGGCGTTTGACGCGAACACCGGCAAGGAACTGCTGAACGTCGAAGTCTTCCGACTCAAGAACGCGCGCGACATCAATCCCAAAAATAGTTGGGCGTCGCCCACACCGCTCCTCGATGGTGATCGCGTGTTCGTGCATTTCGGCGCCGATGGCACGGCTGCACTCACCTCTTCCGGCGAGGTTTTGTGGAAGTCCAAGTTTCCCTACGAATCGCAGCACGGTGCGGGGGGGTCACCGGTGCTGTTCGGCGATCTGCTCATCTTCAGCTGCGACGGTAGTGACACGGCGTTTCTGATTGCGCTCGATAAGCAGACGGGCAAAACACGGTGGAAAACATCTCGACGCTCTCCCGCGGATCAGGCGTACACGACGCCGCTCGCGATCCAGGTCGGTGGCCGCGACCAGATCGTCAGTGTCGGCGCCTACCGTGCTGCGGCCTACGATCCGGTGACCGGGAAGGAAATCTGGCGTGCGAGTTACGCCGACGGGTTTTCCAATGTCCCGCGTCCAGTCTTCGGCGACGGATTGGTCTACATCGCGACGGGATTTCAGCAGCCATCCCTGATCGCCGTGCGGCCTGACGGCACCGGTGACGTGACCAAAACGCACATCGCCTGGGAGCTCAAGCGCGGGGCGCCGCTGACGCCGTCTCCGATCCTGGTTGGTCACGAACTCTACGTCGTCAACGACGGCGGCATTCTTTCGTGCGTTGAGGCCAAGACCGGAGCCGTGCTCTGGCAGCAGCGTCTGGGCGGCTCCTATTCAGCATCGCCCCTGTACGTGGACGGGCGTCTCTACTTTTCGGCTGAACAGGGTGTCACGACGGTGCTGGTGCCGGGGAAGGAGTTTCGCCGGGTCGCGACAAACGCGCTCGAAGGGGCGATCCTGTCGTCGATCGCGGTATCGGACGGCGCATTTTTCATCCGCACCGATACGCATCTCTATCGCATTGGCGCGCGGTAATTGGTCAACTAGAGCCGCGCGTAGCGGGCGTGCAGCAGCTGGAACAGGCCAAAGCAAGCGAGTCCGGCAGCGGTCGCGGCGACGATAGCCCAGCCGTACGGCTGTGTGAACAACGTCCTCAGCGCGTCGGCGATCGAACCGGCTGCGGAGGGATCGTGCTCGATCGCGGCGCTCGCAAATGCGACGCCCATCGTCGTCAAAATCACGCCACGGGCGCCGTTACCGATGCGGCCCAGATGGACGGCCCAACGGCCGGCTTCGCGCCGCAGCCGGCGGCTATCGAGATCCTCACCGAATCGAGACTGCCACGCGTCTTTGATTTCGAAGACTCCATAGACCGCCACGCCCACTCCGACCAGCAGCAGGAAGATATCGCCCAGCGGCACGCTCATAACGTTGGCCGCCATGGCATCTGGATTTTGCGAACCACGTCTTCCGAACAGCATTCGCGCTGCCTGCCAGCCGACTGTGGCGTACGCCGCCCCCTTGATGATGGTGAGCGCGCGCTTCGACCACCCGCGCCAGCCACCGCCCTTGCCGCGCGTGTCCCACACGCCTTCGATCAACTGCCAGGCAGAGTAGACGAGGATGCCGACAGCCACAATCCCAAGCAGAATTACCCCGAAGGGCTGACGCACGATGACTCGCAGCGCGCCCACCGGATCGAGGATGCGCCCGCCGTCGAGGCCGGCGGCGAGGCGGAACGCGAGCGTGCCGATGAGTAAATAGATCACGCCCTTCGCGGCGTATCCGACTCGCACCGTGCGCGCCACCCACGGCCGGAGTTCGTGAGCGATGGGCGAGCCGGCCAACTCGTGTGACATTCCGAAGGGTTAACCGTGCACGTTCCATTCCAGTCGTATAATCGCGAGTCGCGGCGCGGCTCATCGGCCGCGTCCCCATCTCAATGAGGCTCTTCATGATAGGACGTCACGTGTTTCGCTCGTTCGTGGTGCTGATCGCGATTGCGGTGTCGGGAGTATCCGCGGGAGCGCGGCAAACCGCCACGCAAAAGCCATTCGAACCGCAAGTTGGTCAGGAGGGCAAGGATGTCGTGTGGGTGCCGACGTCGCAGGCACTCGTCGACAAAATGCTCGATATGGCCAAAGTCACGCCGCAGGACTTCGTCATCGATCTTGGATCCGGCGACGGCCGCACCGTCATCACGGCGGCCAAGCGCGGCTCCCGCGCGATGGGCATCGAGTACAACCCCGACATGGTGGAGTTGTCCAAAAAGAATGCTGCCGCCGCTGGTGTCGCCGATCGTGCCACCTTCGCCAAGGCCGACCTCTTCGAGAGCGACTTCTCGAAAGCGCAGGTCATCACCATGTTCCTGCTGCCGTCGATCAACCTGAAACTGCGCCCGAAGCTCCTCGATCTCAAGCCCGGCACCCGCATCGTCTCCAACACCTTCACGATGGAAGAGTGGAGTGCCGACGAAACAGAGACGATCAGCGGCGAGTGCTCGAACTGGTGCACGGCGCTGTTGTGGATCGTGCCGGCAAAAGTCGAGGGGACGTGGAAAGTAGGAGCAAATACACTCGCGCTCAAACAAGAGTTCCAAATGGTGTCAGGCACGCTTGGCTCGACGCCGATTTCCGCCGGGCGTGTGCGCGGCGAAGAGATCACGTTCACCGCTGGAAATGCGACCTACACGGGTCACGTTGACGGCAAGGTGATAAAGGGCACAATCAAAGGCGGCTCCGGCGGCACGTTTACGGCGACGCGTCAGTAGGCGCGCTGTTCCAACCGCGGGGCCCGCAGTCTCGAAACAGCACACGGCCTAACCAGCCTCAACGAAAGCGTTTACCCGCCACACATGCCGTGATTCGTCGCGGCATGTGCCTTTCTCGGACACGAGCGGCCAGCTCAGCGCGCCGAAACCTCTTCGCCGACTCGGCGTAAGTCACTCCGATCAGACAACTTAACCCGGTTGCCGACAAGCTCGTCATTTGGGGCTTCACTATTGCACGTCCAACTTTGGTGAAGTTTGACCGGACCGCTCTATTTACCGCGATCCTTCTGAGAACGCAGGCCGCGTACAAGTGCTCGCACTCCTGAACCGGCTCGCCGTTTCCGCGCAACCCTCGACGCCAGTCTTTGGATGTGCTCTGTTCCGCGGGGAAAGCTAGAGCACGACGATGCCCACGATGGCAATCGCCGCTCGCGCAACTGACTTGTTCTCGCAGTACAAGCACGACATCCATTGTCGAACCGATCGGCTGTTTGCGGGTCTGATGATCGTGCAGTGGTTTGGCGGGATTGCGTTTGCGTTGCTGGTGTCGCCGCTGGCGTGGGCGGGGACCGAGAGCAGCACGCACGTGCATGTGTGGGCCGCGGTGTTCCTCGGCAGTGCGATCTCGATCTTCCCGGCAGCGCTGGCAATGGTGCCGCCTGGCGCGCCGTCGACGCGCTACACCATCGCGACTGCGCAGATGCTGATGGGGGGCCTCCTCATCCACCTCACGGGGGGCCCGCCTCGAAACGCACTTCCATGTCTTTGGCTCACTGGCCTTTCTCGCGTTTTACCGAGATTGGCGCGTGCTGATCCCGGCCACGGTGGTGGTGGCGTTGGATCATATGTTGCGCGGCGTTTTCTGGCCCCAATCGGTCTACGGCGTGTTGGTGGCCAGCCAGTGGCGCTGGCTCGAACACGCCGCCTGGGTGCTCTTCGAGGACATTTTTCTGTTCATGGCCTGCCGCAGGAGCGTGCTCGAAATGCGTGAGACCGCGTTCCGCACAGCCGCGCTGGAACAGGAAATCCGCACTCGGCAGCTCGCCGAGATTGAAGCCTCGCACGCACACGAGTTGCAGCGGGAGAACGCGAAGCAATTGACGCTCCTGGTTGACGAACTCCGCGTCACGCAGCGACACGCCGAGTCGGCGACGAGGGCGAAGAGCGAGTTTCTGGCGAGCATGAGTCACGAGCTCCGCACGCCGCTCAACGCGATCATTCTGTACAGCGAGCTCCTCGAAGAACTCGCGCAGGACCGAGGCGAGGCTTCATCGATCGTCGACCTCCAACGGATCAATTCCGCCGGAAAGCATCTCCTCGATCTGATCAACGGCATCCTCGATCTCTCCAAGATCGAGGCTGGCAAGATGGCGATGTTTCTCGAATCGTTCGATGTCGGGTTGCTGGTCCACGGGCTCGCCGACACCGTCAGACCGCTGGTTCAGAAGAACAAGAACACCCTCACGGTTCACTGCAGCGCCGATCTCGGACAGATGTACGCCGATTCGATGCGGACGCGGCAAATCCTTCTCAACCTGTTGAGCAACGCGGCGAAGTTCACTGAAGGCGGCGCGATCACCCTCGCCGCGCGGCGTGCGGTCGCGCGCGGCGTGCCGACCATCGAGTTTGCCGTCACCGACACGGGCGTGGGGATGACGAGCGCGCAAGCTGGAACGATCTTCGAAGCGTTTACGCAGGCGAATCCCGATACCAGTCGGAAATACGGCGGCACCGGCCTTGGCCTGGCGCTGGTGCTGCGCTTCTGTCAGTTGATGGGTGGCAGCGTGAGCGTGGAAAGCGCGCCCGAACAAGGGGCAACCTTCACCGTCCTGTTACCAGCGGCCGTTCTCGACGCGTCCGAGCCGCTCGTGGCTGCGGCGAGCGCCGCCTGAGCCGAGGCGGACCACATGCAATGGCAATGATCATGGTCGTCGAAGACAACGAGCCAAGTCGCGACGCCCTCACGCGCCGGCTCGAGCGGCGCGGGTACACCGTCGTCGTCGCACAGGACGGACTCGAGGCGGTGGCCGTGGGGCGGCAAACCGTGCCCGATTTGATCGTGATGGATCTCGCCCTGCCGGGCATCGACGGATGGGAAGCGACACGGCGGCTCAAATCGGATGCGCTGACCCAACACATCCCGATCATCGTGTTGAGCGCGCACGCGATGACCAATGACCGGAAGATGGCGCTCGAGGCCGGCGGCGACGACTTCGACACCAAGCCCGTCAGGTTTCAACAACTGCTCGACAAGATCGCCTTGCTCATCGCCACGAAAGCGCGCTTATGAACACGACACCCGGGTTACTACTCGTCGTCGACGACAACGACGCGAACCGAGATGGGCTATCACGCCTGCTCCGGCAGCGCGGCTACGACGTTGACGTGGCGTCAAACGGCGAAGAGGCGCTTGCCGCAACATCAGCCGCCGCGTACGATCTGGTGCTCCTCGACATCGAGATGCCGGGTCTGACCGGTTTCGACGTGCTCACGCGACTGCGCGCCACTCGATCGGAAACCGACCTGCCGATCATCATGGTCACCGCGCGATCGCAGGGCACCGACGTGGTGGAGGCCTTGCGTCTCGGTGCGAACGATCACATTGCCAAACCGATCGACGTCGCCGTCGCACTCGCCCGTATCGCGACGCACGTCGCGCACAAGCGCGCGGTGGAGAAGCTGCACGAGAGCGAGGAGCGCTACGCCCTCGCCATGCTCGGCGCCAACGACGGCCTCTGGGACTGGAACCTCACGACCAATCAGGTCTACTGGTCGTCGCGATGGAAATCGATGCTCGGCTACGCCGACGCGGAGGTCACCGTCAATCCGGAGGAGTGGTTTTCCCGCGTCCATCACGATGATCTGGCGGGCGCCCGGACAGCATTGTCCGCGCATCTGGACGGCGAGACCGAACATTACGAACACGAACATCGCATTCTCCACCGCGACGGGACCTACCGTTGGGTGCGGTGTCGCGGCGCCGCGATTCGCAACGACCGTCGGATCGCCACCCGCCTGGCCGGCTCCCTGACCGACATTACCGAGTCTCGTGTCGCGGATGCGCTGACCGGCCTGCCCAACCGGCTGCTGTTCGACGAATTGCTCGACCGTGCGATCAAACGCGCGGAGCGGCGCAGCGATTATCTGTTCGCGTTGCTCGTGCTCGGTCTCGATCGCTTCAAGGCGGTCAACGAAAGCCTCGGCCGGCCTGCCGCCGACCGGCTGCTGGTGGCGGTGGCGCGCCGGCTGCACGCGAGCCTGCGCGCGACCGATGCGATCAGCCGTGGGGAAGGGGCGTTCACGCTCGCGCGCATCGGCGGCGACGAGTTCACCGTGCTGCTCGACGACATTACCGATGCGAGTGACGCGATGCGTGTGGCGGAACGCTTGCGCATGGCTCTGGAAAAGCCGTTCAACGTCGACGGTCAGATCGTGTTCGCATCGGCAGGCGTCGGGATTGCGATCAGCGCGACCGGCTATACGCGGCCCGACGAGATTCTGCGAGACGGAACGATTGCGCTCCACCGCGCCAAGTCCGACGGGACTTCCAGGTGCGAGCTGTTCGATCCCGTGATGAGACATCGCGCCATGTCGCGACTGCAGATGGAAACGGATTTGCGCGGCGCGATCGCCACCTCACAGTTTGAAGTGCAGTACCAGCCGATCATCGCGGTCGAAACCGGCGAGGTCGCGGCCTTCGAAGCGCTGCTGCGCTGGCGTCATCCCGTGCGAGGGCTGCTCGCACCCGGAGAGTTCATCAGCGTGGCCGAAGAAACAGGGCTCATCGTCCCGATCGGGCGCTGGATTCTCGACGAGTCTTGCCGCCAGATGACCCTCTGGCAGCAGCAGTTTGGCGACGCCGCACCCGCCCTGATGTGCGTCAACGTCTCGAGCCGTCAGTTTGCGGATGTTCATCTCGCCGACCACATCGCTGGCGCTCTCGCTCGTACCAACCTCAATCCGGCGTGCTTGAAGCTGGAAATCACGGAGAGTGCGTTCCTCAAGGACCTTCCCGCGGCGCAGGTCACGTTGCGCCGCGTCCATGCGATGGGTGTGCGCTGGAGCCTGGACGACTTCGGCACCGGGTATTCCTCGCTCAGCTATCTGCACATGCTTCCCGTGGAGACAGTCAAAGTCGATCGTGCGTTCGTCAGCGGCATCGCCTGCGCCGAGAGCCGCACCGAAATGGTGCGCGCGATTGTGACGCTTTCACACAACCTCGGGATGGACGTGGTCGCGGAGGGTGTCGAGACCGGAGAACAACTGGCGCAGTTGCGCGGCCTTGGGTGCGAGTACGCGCAGGGCTTCTATTTTTCCCGCCCCGGTGATGCGGAAATTGCGTCGCTGTTGATCGCGACGCAGCCGTGGCGCACGCGTCAAGCCGTCCTCGTGGCGCCGCTCCAGTCGGGCGACAACGCAGAGGCCGGCTTACCGCACGCGCGATTGTGAATCGCGCGACGCGCGCAGCCGGCCGCTCGAGCGTGTGATGGTGGGATTTTATGCCGGGCGAACGTTCTCGGCGCGCGGACCCTTGGGTCCCTGACCCTTGTCGAATGTTACGGCTTGCCCTTCGCGCAATTCGTCGAACCGCGTCTCCACGCACGCCGATTGATGGAAAAAGTCCTCGCTGCCGTCCTGCGCCGCAACGAAGCCAAATCCCTTGTCGCTCACCAACCGCTTGATCGTCCCGTTCGTAGCTGCCATGAAGTCTCCTTGGGTCCAAACCGGTGACCCTTCCGCAGCGACCATTATGGCGCGGGTTGCATCAACCACAAACATCTGAGCGTCGATCGCTACCGCCGAGGTAATTGAGCGGCCGGCCGAGTGCGATATATTTCGCGCTGCAGGGAGGCCCGCCATGGAAAGTGAGATTGCCAGACTCCTCGGGGAATTCGAGGACGGAAAGATGACGCGCCGACAGCTGATTCAGAGCCTGGCGGTCGTCGCCGCCGTCGCGGCTCCAGCCGGGTCGGCCATCGCCCAGACCAGGACCCCGCCGCCGCCGATTCCTAGCGCCTTCGAACCAACCGGATGGAAGACCGTCTGGCTCGATCACATTTCCTACTCGGTGTCGGATTATCGACGGAGCGCGGCTTTCTACCGCGATTTAATGGGTTGGACCGTCCAGAACGACAACGGCGAGAGCCAGGCCACGCTCGACATCAACGGCATCGGCGGCATCATCATCCGGCAGCAACGTGCGCCGGGCACGAATGCCGGCGGCGCAGCGGCCGCCGCAGGCAGGGCAGGTGCGGCGCCCGCGGCCGGGGCAGCCCCGCCGGGCGCGCCGCCGAATACGCAACCTGCGGCTCAGGCCGCGCGCGCGCCGATCACGGGTGTCATCAATCACATTTCGTGGGGCATCGAGCCCTGGGATACCGACAAAGTGGAAAGCGAATTGAAGAAGCGCGGGTTGACTCCCCGGCCCGACATGGTCGGCGACAACTTCAAGAGCTGGCACGTGCGCGATCCTGATGGGTGGGATTTGCAGATTAGTAACCAAACCAAATAGCAGAAACTGTATCTGGAGATCTGGAGATCTGGAGATCTGGAGATCTGGAGATCTGGAGATTTGCGATTTGGAGATGGTGATAAATCTCCAAATCGCCAGATCAACAAATCTACAAATTCGGTGGAGTCGTTATGCCTGTTCAGACTGTCAGTGGGCAAACGCAATGCCCGGAGTGTTTCGCCGAGGTGGAGCTCACCAACGTGATGCAGAACGAAATCACGCAGTGTCCTGGCTGCGGCGCGGAGCTGGAGGTGATCGCGGTCGCGCCCCTGACGCTCGCGGTCGCGCCGCAAGAAGAAGAGGACTGGGGTGAGTAAGCTCCGCGTCGGCGTGCTCTACAGCCGCGTGCGTGTCGAAGAGAAGCTCCTGTTCGAAGCGTTCGAGCGGCGCGGCGTCACGCTCGATCTGCTCGACGATCAGAAACTGATCTTCGACATCACTGACGTCGCCAATCACCCCTATCGCGACTACGACGTCATCGTCGAGCGCTGCATCAATCACAGCCGCGCGCTCTACAGTCTGAAGATCCTCAACGATCAGGGGGTCAGAACGGTCAACACGGCGCTGGTCGCTGACGTGTGCGGCAACAAGCTGATGACCACGAGTGCGCTGGCCGCGGCCGGTGTGCCGCAGCCGAAAGTGCTGGTTGCCTACACACCGGAGAGCGCACTGCACGCCATCGAGCAGCTCGGGTATCCCGCGGTGCTCAAGCCGACGGTCGGGTCCTGGGGGCGGTTGCTGAGTAAAGTGAACGATCGCGACGCGGCCGAGGCCATTCTCGAGCACAAAGAAACACTCGGCAGCTACCACCACAGCATTTTTTACATCCAGGAGTACGTGAAGAAGCCGGGCCGCGACATCCGGGCGTTTCAAGTGGGCGCGCGAGACGATCTGCGCGATCTATCGCACCTCACCAAACTGGATCACCAACACGGCACGCGGCGGCAGCTCGAGCAACTGTCCGGTCACGCCGGAACTCGCCGATCTGTGCACGCGCGCGGCGCGCGCTGTCGGTGGCGGCCTCGTGGCGCTCGATCTCTTCGAGGATCCCGATCGTGGTCTTCTGGTCAACGAGGTCAACTACACGATGGAGTTCCGCAACAGCATCGCGCCCACCAACGTGAACATTCCGGAGCGCATGGTCGACTTCTGTTTGGCGGTCGCGGCTGAGGATGGAACGCTGCCAACGGATGGCCGGCCGGGACGACGCCGCACGTGACCGCCATTTCGCTCGCCGAAGGCGCGTCGGTCTAGCCCGTCGCGCCGAGTCCGGGATGAGCGATCGTCTTTCCGCCGCCATTGTCGGCGGCTCTGGGTACACCGGCGGGGAACTGCTTCGACTGCTGCTCGACCATCCACGGGTGGCCGTGACCCAGGTCACCAGCGAACGTTTGGACGGCCAGTTCGTTCACTTCACCCATCCCAACCTGCGGCGGCGAACGACCCTCAAGTTCGCGCGTGCTGAGGCGCTCGAGCATGTGGACGTGTTGTTTCTCTGCCTGCCGCACGGCAGCGCGATGTCGCGCATCGATCAGCTCGCCTCGCTGGCCGACCGCATCGTCGATCTCGAGCGCCGACTTCCGGCTGAGGCGGAGCGACGATTACGTGCGCTGGTACGGGAAGGCGCACACGAACCCGGCATGGCTCGACCGGTTCGTGTACGGATTGCCTGAAGTGCATCGTGCGCGAGATTGCCGGCGCGACGCTACGTGAGTGGGGTTGGCTGCAACGCAACAGCGACCACGCTCGCGGTTTGGCCACTGGCGGTGGCGGGGCTACTCGAGCCGGCGCGCGGCATCGTGTGCGAAGTGAAGGTGGGGAGCAGTGAAGGTGGTGCCGCATCGAGCGACGCGTCGCATCATCCCGAACGCGCCGGTGTGATGCGCAGTTTCGCACCGACCGGACATCGCCACACCGCGGAAGTGCTGCAGGCGCTCCGCCTGCGCGGGTTCGAAACCGAGGTCCATCTGAGCGCGACCGCGATCGACAACGTGCGCGGCGTGCTCGCCACGGCCCATGCGTTTGTGACGCGTGGTGTGAGCGAAAAGGATCTGTGGAAGGCGTATCGTGACGCCTACACGGCCGAACCATTTGTCCGCATCGTCAAAGAACGCGCGGGCCTGTATCGCTACCCCGAACCGAAGATTCTCGCCGGCAGCAATTATGCGGACGTCGGCTTCGAGCTCGACTCGTCGAGCGGGCGCGTGGTGGCGATGTGCGCCATTGATAATCTGATGAAGGGCGCCGCCGGCACGGCGGTGCAGTGCCTCAACCTGATGATGGGATGGGACGAGACCCAGGGTCTCGAATTTTCCGGGCTGCATCCAATCTAATGATCGTCGTCAAGGTTGGGGGTGGCACGTCGCTCGATAGCGACGCCGTGGTGGCTGATATCGTGGCGCTCCGCGCGAAGGGTACGGAACTGCTGCTCGTGCACGGCGGCGCGCAAACCACCAATGCCGTCGCCGACAGCACTCGGCCACCCGCCGCAGTTTGTCACCAGTGAAACCGGACACGTCAGCCGCCGTACCGATCGACGCACACTCGAAATCTTCGAGATGGTCTATTGCGGCCAGCTCAATAAAATGTGGGTCGAAAAGCTCCAGCGGGCGGGCGTGAACGCGGTTGGCCTATCCGGGCTCGACGGGCGCATTTTCGAAGGCACGCGCAAAGACACGATCCGCATACGCGTCGAGGGCCGGCGTATGGTGCTGCGCGACGATTGGACGGGCACTGTCGATCGCGTCAACACGACGCTCCTCAAGCTACTCGATCGGCGCTGGATATTTCCCGGTGCTGACGCCACCGGGAGCGTCGACAAACGGCGAAGCCATCAACGTCGACGGCGACCGCGCCGCGGCGATGGTTGCCGGTGCATTCACGGCGGAGGCGCTGGTCATCCTGACCGACACACCTGGCTTGCTGCGAACCTTTCCCGACGAATCCACACTCATCACGCGCATTGCCAAGCACGAGGCCGACCGCTTCATGTCCTTCGCCGAAGGGCGCATGAAGAAGAAGGTGATGGGCGCCGTCGAGGCGATCGGCGAAGGCGTGGGAACGGTGATCTTCGCGGATGGCCGCTCGCGGCGCCGATTTCGCGCGCACTCGGCGGCGCCGGCACGCACATCGCCTAGGGTCGACAGCATGGGCGATCCGCGCGCGGCAATCGAAGAACGCATCCTCGGCGGCACCACCGCGCGGCGCGGCGACACGGTGTTTGTGCGCGGTGAAGGCTGCTGGCTGGTCGCCTCGGACGGACGACGCTACCTCGACCTCGCGGCTGCGCAGGGTGTCGCGATGCTTGGCCATTGCCACCCGCGGGTGTCGGAGGCGATCGCGCGCCAGGCACAGACGCTCACCCTCTGTCCGAATTACTTGTACAACGACGTACGCGCGGCCTTTGCCGAGGCCCTCGCGGCGGTGCTCCCGCCGCATCTGCCGCACGCGTTTCTCGCCAATAGCGGCGGGGAAGCGGTCGACGGCGCGCTCAAGTTCGCGCGTCTCGTCACCAGGCGGCCGACGTTCGTCTCCACGGCACAAGGGTTCCACGGCCGCACCATGGGGGCGCTCTCGGTCACGTGGGAACCGAAGTACCGCGACGGGTTTTTGCCGCTGCTCGACGCGCAGCATGTGCCGTTCAACAATATTGCGGCGCTGGACCGTGCAATTGGCGACACCACAGCCGCGTTCGTCGTCGAACCCGTGCAGGGCGAGAGCGGCGTCAACATCGGCTCCCCTGAATTTCTGCAAGCGGCGCAGCGCTTCTGTCGCGATCGCGGAGCGCTGCTGATCCTCGACGAGATTCAAACCGGGTTTGGCCGCACCGGCCGCTGGTTTGGGTTCGAGCACGCGGGTATCGAGCCCGACATCGTGTGTCATGGCCAAAGGCCTCGGCGGCGGATTTCCCATGGGCGCGCTGGCCTACACAGCGGCGGTTCGCGCCGCGCTCTATCACGGGGCGCATGGGAGCACGTTCGGCGGGTCGCCGCTCGCATGCGCGGCGGGTCTTGCGGCGCTGTCCGTCTATCGGGATGAGGACCTCGTCGCACGAAGCGCCCGGTTGGGCGAGCGGATGCTGTTGGCGCTCGGCGCGGCGCTCAGCGACGTCACGATGGTACGTGACGTTCGCGGGCTTGGACTGATGCTGGCGGTGGAACTGCGCACCAAGGTGGCGCCTGTGCTCAAGACATTGATGATCGAACATGGCGTAATCGCGTTGCCTGCCGGCGCGACGATCCTTCGCCTCCTTCCGCCGCTCGTGATCGATGAAGCTGAAATCGATCTCGGTGTGCGCGCGATTGCGGCCACGATTAGAGGCCTCTCCGTCTAATGGATCGCGCCGCCGCCGTGGACCTCGTTCGCGGCCTTGTCGACATCCCGTCGCTGTCACGCGGCGAAGCCGCGGCAGCGCGTTGGCTCGCCGAGCGCATGCGCAACGCGGGTTACGACCGCGCCTTCGTGGATGAAGCCGGCAACGCCGTTGGTGAGATCGGCGCCCCCGACGCTCCGCGTACCGTCATCCTCCTGGGGCACATCGATACCGTCCCGGGCGCGATTCCCGTTCGCATCGAATCCACGTCTGCGGGAGAGATGCTCTACGGGCGGGGAAGCGTCGATGCCAAAGGACCGTTGGCGACGTTTGCTGCGGCCGTCGCGCGGTTGGGCGCCGCCTGGGCGCACGCCCAGGGCATTCGCATCGTGGTCGTCGGCGCGGTCGAGGAGGAAGCGGCGACGAGCAAGGGCGCGCGATTTGTGGCGGCGCGGTTCGACGGCAAACACGAGCCCGTGCCCGATGCGTGCGTCATCGGCGAACCAAGTCACTGGCACCGGATCACGCTTGGTTACAAGGGCCGGCTCTTGCTGGATGTTGTGGCTTGCCAACCGATGGCGCACACGGCGGGGCCCGATGCCAGCGTCGCGGCCGTCGTGGTGGAGGTGTGGAACTGGGTGACAGCCCACGCTGCGCGCATCAATCACGGCCGCGACAAGGCCTTCGATCAGCTCAGTCCAAGTTTGCGGCGGTTTGTCACCTCCACCACGCTCGAGATGCTGGACACGGCCGAGGCGCAATTCGCGTGGCGCCTGCCGCTCGGGTTCGACAGCGATGGGTTCATGACGGAGATGGTCGCCGCGGCCGCCGCGATTGGCGGCGCGCGCACGAGGATCGAGTGCCGGTTTCACGGCGTCGAGCAACCGTGGCGCGGCGATCGCCACAACGGGTTGGTGCGGAGCTTTCTGTCGGCGATCCGCGATGCGGATCCGCACGTGCAACCCGGCTTCGTGCTCAAGACCGGCACGAGCGACATGAACGTGGTGGCGCCCGTCTGGCGTTGCCCGATCGTCGCGTACGGGCCGGGTGACAGCGCGCTCGATCACACGCCGCACGAGCACCTGTCGCTCAATAGGTACTGGCGCGCGATCACGGTGCTCGAGGCGGCGCTGCGCAGCCTCGGTGGTGAGCCTGTAGGTGAGGGCCCGAGTGCGCGCGCGAACCTGCAGACGCGCCGCATGGTGCGGGGCGGCGCGGCGGACCTAAAACGTCTTCCGCGCCACCCATTCCCGGTAGAGCGAGTCGCCGACTACGTAGCGCGTCCCTTCCTTCGACACAATCTCTTCGCGCACCAGCGCGGCGAGGGCCGACTGCACGCTCGAGGCGCCTGCGAGGCGGTGCCGGGTCCGTACATCGGCGGACAGCAATTCGCGGCCGTCTTCGATCACGACGGCACGCAGCGCGGCGCGTTGGGCGAGCGTGAGGCGTTGCCACGATTCTTCAAAGACCGTGTGATGCTCGCCGAGCAGGCGGACGAGCGTGCTGTGCAGGTTGTCGAGCCCCGCGGCGCGGCGTCCGGCCGCCTTGATGTCGTCCCACATCTCATGGGCGAGGCGCTGGACGTCGTAGGGCACGTTGCCGCCGAGCTCGACGATCGCCGCGCCCAACCCGGGCTCAGGGCGCACCCCGCTCGCGGTCAAGCGCGCCTCGAGAAACGACGCAAACAGCGCGTCGGGGATCTTTTCGAGTCGCATGACCGGTCCGGCCTTGTAAAACGGCCGGCGTGGTCCGAGCATCCGCTCCATCAGCGATGGTTCGGAGCCGGCGAACACGTAGCCAACCGTGCGTTGATCCTGGACTGCCGCGCGAAGGGCGTGCTCCACGCTGCCGCCGTTAAAGGATCCGATGGCCTGAAACTCGTCGAGCGCGATCGCCAGGTTCTGTTTGCGCGCCGCGGCAATCCGGCCGGGGAGCGCGAACACTTCGGCGGCGAGCCGGGCGGCGTCACGTGCGGTGCGGACCCCGGGAAAGGCGAGCGAAAAGCCCGCGTCCCCGCCGCTCTGCGGCTCGAATCGCAATTCCGGCTTGAGCGACTGCAGCAAGTCGCCGGCCCAGCGTCGGATCTTGCCGGTCGGCGTTTCCGCCGCCACCAGCGCCCGCGCGTACGATTCGAGAAAACCGACATACGAGCTCGACGCGGCGACGGTCACTTCCACCGTGAGGATGCGTTGCCGCGCCGAGCCCGCGCATCACGTCGCGGATGAGCGACGACTTGCCGTAGCGACGCGGAGAGATCAGGAACACTTTCTGCGCCGCCGCGAGATCGCGGCGCAGGCGCTCACGCTCGTCCTCGCGGTCGGCAAACGCCGGCGCGGTGACAATCTCGCCGTAGATAAAGGGGTTGCCCGGCTCCATTACGCTATATTACGTCATGATGACGCAGATCAAGGTAAAATGACGAGGCGCAGGAACGGTATCATTACGGTAGTCGGCGTACTGATGACGCAACTCGAGGTAATGAGCGCCGGGGCGAGACGGGGCCGCCGCGCGTCCCCGCACGGGCGCCGGCACGGGCGAAACCGCGAGCCGCGCCGGTCGAGAACCACGCGAGAAAGCCGTGCAATCTGCCGTTCCGCGAGGTTCGGTGTAATCTCTTACTGTGGCGAAGGTCCCAGTAACGCACGGCGAATCCGTCACCCGCCGCGACATGTTGCGGCAGATGACGGCGGTCGTCACCGCCGCGGCCCTGCCCGGGGCCGGCGCCGAGGCCACGGGCGCGTCGCCGCCGGCAGCGGCGACTGGAGCGCGGTTCTTCCCCGGGTTCAAACCACTCACCATCGACGTCAACGGCGTGACCATCAACGGCGTGATGGCGGGGCAGGGGCCACCGGTGCTTCTCCTGCATGGGGCGCCGCAATCGATGATTTCGTGGCGGTTGGTGGCGCCGGATTTGGCGAACGACCATACCGTGGTGGTCACCGACCTGCGCGGCTACGGCGACAGCAGCAAACCGGCGGATGGCGACAAGCACGCCAACTACTCGAAGCGCGCGATGGCGCTCGACCAGGTCGACGTCATGCGGACGCTTGGGTTCGACCGCTTTGCCGTGATCGGTCACGACCGCGGAGGCCGCGTCGCACATCGGCTCGCGCTCGATCATCCCGACCGGCTGACCCGTCTGGCCGTTCTCGACATCGTTCCCACGTACTACCTCTACACCCACGTGACGATTGAGTTCGTGCAGGCGTATTTTCACTGGTTCAACTATCTGCGGCCCGCGCCCGGCCCGGAGAACCAACTCAAAGAGGAGATCGAGCGGCAGGCCGCGCGCATGACGTCGGAGGTTGAGGCCGAGTATCTGCGTGTCCGCCGCGACCCCGCCAATATCCACGGGATGTGTGAGGACTATCGCGCCGGCGCCTCGATCGATCTCGAACACGACAAGGCCGATCTGGACAAGAAGATTGCGTGTCCGGTGCTGGCCTTGTGGGGTGCGAAGGCGCCGATGGGCCGGCTGTACGATGTGCTGTCGATCTGGCGTGAGCGCGCCAACACCGTGGGCGGACGCTCGATTCCGGCGGGGCACAACCTGCAGGAAGACGCGCCCGACCTCGTGGCCGCGGAGTTGCGCGCGTTCTTGCGTGGAACCGCCTCACCCCTCGCCCGCGTTCGCCGCGGCCGGTTTTCGCAGCGCGGCGCGTAAGGTCGGGTAGGTCAGGTGGTCGGGTAAGTCGGGTTGGTATTTCGCCGATGCGTCCGCGTAATCACCACCAGACCTACCAGACCCACCAGACCGACCAGCCGACCCGCCCCACCAGACCGTGCTCACCGTGCGACGATCTGACACTCGCCGTAATACTGCTCGGGGCGTGAGGTCAGACCGGGCAGCGACACGGGCGTGTATTCGTGCCGCGTGTGTACAGCCTGCAGCTTTCCGTCGCGCGTTTCCGTGTCCATCACCGTGGTCACATACAGCGCGCCGTATGGATCGAGCTGCATGAAGTGCAGATACGAGCCGAGCAGGCGCACGGTGATGTGCGACTTGCCGGCGTCGCCAACCGCCTCCGCCGTGCCCTCCTGCGCGTCCACGGCGTTGTAGGCCACGGACACCTTCGCCGGCTTGATCGACGCTTCAGATTCGCCCGCCTTCCACGTCCCGGTTGCCTGAATCGTGAACGTGCATCTCAGCGTCGCCGCGTTGGCGAGACGCGGTGAGGGGGCGTTCGGCGCCTGTGCCTTGCCCACTGCCGCCGACAAGACGATCAGAACCGCTATGTGTGCGCCGCTGCTCAACATCGACACGCCTCCCTCCGCGGTGGATACTTTACACGGATGAAAGTCTCGTTCGTGACGGCGCTCCTCCTCGCGGCATCGATGGTCGCTGCCGGCCAGCAACAGGTCGCCGCCGATGCGAAGCTGCGCGCACAGCTGACGCAGCTCTTTCCGGCGGCGAAAGCGTTCTCGGCAAAAGGCGGGGAGCCGCCGCATTTCAAGGCGTACGCGGCAGATGCGTCGGGTGCGCCGGCCATCGGCTACGCGTTCTGGACGACCGAGCTCGAGCCGCTCGAACGCGGGTTCGACGGACCGATCAAGATTCTCGTCGGGATGGATCCGAAAGGCATCCTGACGGGCATCATCCTCGTCCAGCACAACGAGCCATACGGAAACTTTTCGATCGAGCCGCCGGCGTTTGCCGCGCAGTTTCGCGGCAAGAATATCCGCGACCCGTTCAAGGTGGGTGGCGACATCGACGCGGTGTCGAGAGCCACGATGACGGTGTCGAGCGCGTCCCGCGCGATCAGAAACAGCGCGCGTCGTGTCGCGCGCCAGTTGCTCACACCACCCGCACAGCCATGATGCAGCCGGAAGTCGACCCCTGGAACTTCCCCGCGGACGAAGCCGATCTCGTCACGTGGAGCACGCTTTTATCCGACCAGGGCCTCGATCTCGCGTTGTTCGCAGCCTTCGCCGCCCTGACGCTCGTCGGCTTTCGTCGCCGGAGTGTGCCGCTCAAGTACCTCACGCTGGTGGCGTCGGTTCTCTACCTTGGTTTTGCCAAGAGCCAGCTCCTGTCGATCGTCAACGTCTTCGGCCTGCTGACGGGGACCCTGCCCGTCTTCCGCTACAGCCTGGCGTGGTATTTGTTCGCGGGCTTCGCGGTGGCCTCGACCGTGCTCTGGGGGCGGTTGTACTGCGGACGCGTCTGCGCGTACGGCGCCCTGACGCAGCTCCTGGATCGCATCGTCCCGGCAAAACTGCGCGTCAACGTGCCGCGCCGCCTGGAGACACGCGCGTCGCTCATCAAGTACGGGATTCTCGCCGCCACCGTGACGTATTTCCTCGTGACGCGCGATCCATCGATCTACCGGTACGTCGAGCCGTTCTGGATGTTCGGCGGTCAGGCGACCACCGCGATGTGGATCGGCCTCAGCGTGCTGCTTGTGGCCACGGTGTTCGTACGCAATCTGTATTGCCGATTTCTCTGTCCGCTCGGCGCCGCACTTGGCTTGCTGTCGACGATCTCGGTGTTTCGCATCAAACGGTGGGCCGAGTGCAACACCTGCCGCATCTGCGAGAAGACATGCGAATGGGGCGCGATCCGCGGTCCGCGCATCCTGACGACCGAGTGCGTCCGCTGTGACGATTGCGAACGACTGTATGCCGACACGAAGAAGTGTCCGCACTGGATCATCCTCGGGCGGAAGGCGATCCGGCTCGTTGACGTGACTCCGCCCTTACGCGTACCGTAGCGCCGCGTGCCCGGTTGAATCGCAGAAAAAGGATAGCGCCATGCGAAACCTGTTGATCGTTCCCGTCCTCGCCGCGCTCGTCGTTGCTGTCAACGGTCAGGTCGCCGGCGTCGTCTCTCGCCCGTATTTCACTGATCCGTCGATCTCACCGGATCGCGCGGAGATCGCCTTCGTGTCGGGCGGAGACATCTGGGCGGTGCCGGCGGGCGGTGGCGAGGCACGGTTGCTGATTTCTCATTCGGCCAATGAATCGCGGCCGATGTACTCGCCCGACGGGCGCAAGCTCGCGTTCGTGTCAAACCGCACTGGCGGTGGTGACATTTACCTGTTCACCTTCGCGTCCGGTGAGGTCGCGCGCCTGACGTATGACGACGGGCTCGAGCAACTCGATGGCTGGTCGCGCGACGGGCGCTGGATCTACTTTTCGTCCACCAGCCGCGATATCGCCGGTATGAACGACGTGCTCCGCGTCAGTATCGACGGCGGCACGCCGATGGAAGTCGTCGCCGATCGATACACCAACGAATACTTCTCTTCGCCGTCTCCCGATGGGTCGATCCTCGCCATCACGGCACGGGCCACGGCCTCGGCACAATGGTGGCGCAACGGCCGCAGCCATCTCGACGAAGCGGAGATCTGGATCGTACGGGACGGCGCGCCGCCTCAGTACGAAGCGATCACCAACGGCGGTGCCAAAGAGATGTGGCCGATGTGGTCGGCGGACGGCAAATCGCTCTTCTACGTTTCCGATCGCAGCGGCGCGCAGAATGTGTGGAGCAAGAGTATTGGCGCCGGCAGCGCGCCCCGGCAACTCACCACGTTCAAGAGCGGGCGGGTGCTGTGGCCGTCGATTTCCGGCGACGGTCGTCTGATCGCGTTCGAACACGATTTCGACATTTGGACTCTGGACACCACCAGCAATCAGGCGTCGCGCGTCGCGATCACACGGCGAGGTGCTCCCGCGAGTGCCGGCGTCGAACACATGACGCTGACCGATGAGATATCGGAGCTTGCGCTCTCGCCGGATGGGAAGAAGATTGCGTTTATTGTCCGAGGCGAAGTGTTCGCCGCGTCCGCGAAAGATGGCGGCGACGCCGCGCGCATCAGCCGCACGCCGGAAAACGAGTCGCACATCACCTGGTCGCCCGACAGCCGAACGCTGGTCTACGCCTCGGAACGGGATTCGGCGGCCCATCTTTTTCTCTACAGCTTCGCGTCCGCTTCCGAATCGCGACTGACGAGCGGCGGCGAAACCGATCACTCGGCGATGTTTTCGCCCGACGGCAAGCTGTTGGCCTTCGTCCGCGGCGACAACGAGATCCGCGTGCTCGAGCTTGCATCCAAACAGGAGCGCACGCTGGCGCGAGGGGTGTTCGATCGCCCACCGTTTGCTGCTGCACCGCCGTTTGCATGGGCGCCCGACAATCGCTGGATCGCGTTCCTGTCGACCGGCCCAAAAGGCTTCACCAATGTGAACGTCGCGGCTGCCGATGGCACCAATACGAGGGCGATCAGCTTTGTCGCGAACTCCTTCGCCAACACGCTTTCGTGGAGCCCGGATGGGAAAGCGATCTTCTTCGACACGGGTCAACGCACAGAGTCGCGCCAGATTGCGCGCATCGACCTGCTGCCGCGGACGCCGCAGTTCCGGGAAGATCAATTCCGCGATCTGTTCAAGGAGGAGCCGGTCCGCCCGGCGCCGCCGGCCAATCCGCCGAAAGAGGCACCGCCAGCCGAGGCTGTCACTCCTGACGTTGCGGCGAAGCCGACCGCCGCGAACGTGCAAATCGTGTTCGACGACATTCGCCGGCGGCTGACGCTCCTGCCAACGGGTGTCGATGCCGGGTCGCAACGAATCAGCCCCGACGGCAAGACGCTGCTCCTCATCGCCCGAGCAGCCGGGCAACAGAATATCTACACGTTTTCCATCGACGAACTGTCGCGCGAGCCGGCTGTCGCGCGCCAATTGACGTCGACGCCGGGCGCCAAAAGCGCCGCGCAGTTCACACCGGATGGCAAAGAAGTGTTCTACCTGGAACAAGGCCGGGTGAGCGCCATGACGGTGGAAACGCGCGTGGCGCGACGCGTTGCCGTGTCCGCCGAAATGGACGTGGATTTTGCCCGCGAAAAGATGGAAGTGTTCAACCAGGCGTGGAGCTATCTCAACGCGAACTTTTTCGACGCGCGGTTCAATGGCATCAACTGGACGGCCGTGCGCGATCAGTACCGGCCATTGATCGCCGGTTCGGCGACGCGCGACGAGATGCGCCGCCTCCTCAATCTCATGGTCGGTGAATTGAACGCGTCGCATTCGGGCGTAACGGCGCCGGCCGGTGGCGGCCCAGCCGTCGGCAAGCTCGGTCTGCGATTCGACCGACGCGAGTACGAACAGAACGGTCGCCTTCGGGTGACGCAGGTCATCCCGCTTGGGCCGGGAGCCGTGGCTGGCATCAAACCAGGCGAATTCGTCCTCGACGTCGACGGGGTTGCGATCGGGCCGCGCGTCAATCTCGACGCGGTACTCAGTCACAAAATCAATCGCCGCGTCGACATCGCGCTCGCCACAGATGCTAGCGGCGCGAACCGGCGAGTCGTCGCGCTGAGGCCGGTCAATCAGGCGACGGAGAAGAATCTTGCCTACCGGCAGTGGGTCGAGGACAACCGGGCCTATGTCACCAAAGCGAGCAACGGCCGGCTCGGTTACGTGCACATGTTCGACATGTCCGAAGCCGCCCTCAATCAGCTCCACCTCGATCTCGACGCCGAGAACCAGTCGCGCGATGGGGTCGTCATCGACGTCAGGAACAACAATGGTGGCTTCGTCAACATGTACGCGCTCGACGTGTTCTCGCGGCAGAACTACTTGACGATGACGAGTCGCGGCGGACCGTCGGCGCCGGGTCGCAGCGTGCTCGGCCAGCGGGCGCTCGGTGCGCCGACGATCCTGGTAACCAACCAGCATTCGCTGTCGGACGCGGAGGACTTCACCGAAGGCTACCGTGCGCTCAAGCTCGGCAAAGTCGTCGGTGAGCCTACGGCCGGATGGATTGTCTACACGTCGAACATGCCGCTGATTGACGGGACGGTGGTGCGGCTGCCGTCGACACGCGTCGAAGACAGCAGCGGCAAGGTGATGGAGCAGCAGCCCCGGCCCGTGGATGTTGCCATCAAACGCCCGGTCGGTGAGTCGTATTCAGGCCGTGACACACAGCTTGATACCGCCGTGCGCGAGCTGCTTCAACAGCTGCCGAGTCGTACGCCAGTCACCGCGGCGCGCCCGGGCGGACGGTGACGCTACCAGGAGACGCGGCACCAGGCGACTACTTGTTGAGCGTCGCCTGCCAATTCACGACGACCGTGATCGGCGCCGAATTCTCGTCCTCCGCGCTGAGATTCACCAGGAAGCGCTCGCCGTCCTGCGTCACGACATAGTGGTTCGTGCGATCGATGAACGACGTCCTGACACGGGTGTCGAACAGCACGCGTGGTGCGTCGGTCTCGAACCGCGAATCGCTGCTCTTCACGACCGCAGTCATCAGCTTGCCGTCGGGCGCGAGGTAGAACAACTCTTTGCCGTCGCGACGCCATCGTGGTTGGGCGCCGCCGTGCGTCGAGACCTGCCACTTGCCCTCGGCACTGGGAAACCGTCGAACATAGATCTCCGGCACACCGGACTCGTCGGACGAGTAGGCAATCCAGCGCACGTCAGGTGAGAACTGGCCGTGACGCTCATCCGCCACCGTCTCGACGAAGGGCTGCGGCTCTTTGTTGGGAAAAACCGGTACTGTCCAGAGGTCCTGTTGTCCCCGGCGAAGCGACTGGTAGAGCAGTAGTCGTCCGTCGCGTGACCAATCATTGAGCACGAATTGAGCCTTCTCGGGGGAACTGAGAACGAGGCCGTCGGCCCCGGCCCCGTCCGCACGGATCGAGTACAGGTCGACGCCCCCCAGCCGATTCGACGCAAACGCCACGCGACTCCCATCGGGCGACCAGCCGGGACCATGCGCACCCGCGGCATCGAAGACGAGCCGCGACGTGGTGCCACGCAGCAAATCGAGGATCCAGATCGTGTGCCGTCCCGTGACCGCATCGGTCTTCTCGACTGCAAGCCGATTCTGGTCGGGCGACAACCAGGGGTTGTGATAGTCGGCGACGGTCGGAAAAGCACCAAGCTCCTTACCGCTTCGATCGAACCAGATCAGTCGGCTCTCAGGACTCGCGCTTCGATAGGCGAGCACACCAGTTGCGCCCACGGCAAACGCACCGCCCGAACGGAGTGGGCTGTCGAGTGCGATGGGCTCGGCCACGGTGATCGGCGCCCCGACCAACTGTGCGCGACGAGGGTCGTAGGCTTGCGCAACGAGCGCGTTGTTGCGATGCGAAAAGAGGTACGGCCCGGCCACAGCGACGTTCGCGTCGGCGCCAAACAGGCGTTCGGTTCGTGCGGAATCGAGCGAGCCCTGGTAGATCCCCGTCTGCTCCCGATCGTTGCTGCGCGCGAAGTAGAGAAAGTGTCGCCCATCAGCCACAAAGACGGGCCACGCATGCGATCGTTCCTTGCGTCGGGCGTCGAGGGTCGTGAGTGGTGTGGTCTCGCCGCCGCTATCCTGCACGCGCTTGATCGGGCCCGACACCGTCGCCAAACAGAATGGTCCCGTCGCCGTTCCAGCTTCCACCCGCCCCATAGATTGCTTCGCACAGAACCTGGGGCGAGCCACCGCCTTCGGCGACACGCTTCAGCTTTCCGTGAGCGAAGAAACCGATCGACCGGCCATCGGGCGACCAAAATGGATGGCGCGCGGCCTCGGTTCCCTCGAGCGGTCGCGCGGCCACAGCATCGAATCGCCGGATCCAGAGATGTCGTGAGCCATCGGCGGAAAGCGCGACGAAAGCCAAACGGTTGCCGTCCGGTGAGACCGCCAGTTCGGCAGTCCCCCGAGGAAACGTGGTGCCCGGTGGCGGATAGATGGAAAACGTGATGGTCTGGGCGGCCGCGGCCGGCGTCTGGCGCGACGAATAGATCGCCATGCTTGCGAGTGCTGCAATCACGACCGCACCCGCCCACAATACGACGCGGTTGAAGCGGCGCATGCGTGCCGCTGGCGCAGATCCGCTTGCGATATCGCCGTCTCGTACACGCGACAGCTCGCGCCGGAGATCGCGCGCCGTCTGCCAACGTTCGCCAGGATCCTTTGCAAGACATGCGCTCACCAGCCGTTCGAGGGCAGGTGGCGCGAGTGGCTGACGCGTCGTGAGCGGACGCGGTTCGCGCTCCAGGATGGCGGCGACCAACTCCGCTTGCGACGCGGCGGCAAATGCGCGCGCTCCGGTAATCATCTCGTAGAGCACGGCGCCAAACGCAAAAAGGTCGGCGCGGGTGTCGGCCTCTTCGCCTCGGACTTGCTCCGGCGCCATGTACGGCAGCGTGCCGACGAGCGATCCCTCGGTGGTCACTGGATCGGTGAACTCGGCGGAACCGTGCTGCGAGCGTGCTGTCGATGGTGCCCGCAGACGCGCCAGTCCGAAATCGAGCAGCTTCACGCCCGATTTGGTCAGCACGATGTTGGCGGGCTTGAGGTCACGATGCACGATGCCCAACGCGTGCGCGGCGGCGAGGGCATCGAGGATCTCGGTCGCGAACGTCAAGGCTTGCGGAATCGGCACGGGGCCACGGCGCAGCCGCCCAGCGAGCGTTTCTCCTTCCAACAGCTCCATGACCAGGAACTGCAGGTCGCGACCCTCGACGCCGACAGAGCCGATATCGAAGAGCGTGCAGATATTCGGGTGCGTCGCCCTCGAGAGGAGCCGTGCCTCGCGGTCGAACCGTTCCCGGCCATTCGGATCGCTCGCAACATCAGTTGAGAGCACTTTGAGGGCCACCATTCGATCGAGGCGGGTGTCACGGGCGCGATAGACGTGCCCCATCCCCCCAGACCCGAGCAATTCCAGGATTTCGAAGGTGCCGACCCGGCTGCCGCTCGTCAGGGCTGCGATCGTTGTTCCGGTGTCCTCGGCGGTGATCAGTGAGCCGCTCAGAAACCCGTCGGCCTGACCGTGCGCAGCGAGCAGCGATTCCGCTTCACGATAGAGCTCGTCGTCGCCGCCGCTCTGGTCGCGCAGGAACTGAGCGCGGCCCTGCGCCGGCCGTTCCAGCGCCTCGTGAAAGAGCGCCCTGACGCGCTCCCATTTGGCAGGCGCGATCATCGCGGGGCTCCTCGCAATTCCCGATACAGCCACGCTCGCGCCAACGCCCAGTCCCGTTTGACCGTGATCGGTGCAATCCCAAGGACCGCCGCTGCTTCCTCAACCTTAAGCCCACCGAAGAACCGAAGCTCCACCAGGCGCCGCTGACGGTCGTCGATCGAGGCAAGTTTGTCGAGTGCGACGTCAAGTGCGAGCACGTCGACATCGGGTGGATTGACAGCCTCGTCGAGGTCCTCGAGAGGGACGGTCACGCTTGCGCCACGCTTTGCGGCGCCGCGAGCCCGCGCATGATCGACGAGGATGCGGCGCATGAGGTGCGCGGCGATGGCAAAGAAATGCGCGCGGTTCTGCCAGGAAACGTGACGCTGGTCTACGAGCCTCAGATACGCCTCGTGGACGAGGGCCGTTGGCGGCAGTGAGTGATCCCCGCGTTCCCGGCGAACATAGCCGCGAGCCAGCCGCCGCAGTTCGCCGTAAACGGCCCCCATCAGGTCGGCGCTCGCGTCGCCGTCGCCATTGGTCCACGCAGCAAGCAGCCCCGTCACGTCGGATTGAGCCATGGTCCTCCGAAATGGGTCGGTTACACCCTACGAGGGACGCAATGATACCGGTTTGCCTGCGCTTACGCGTTTCCTATATCAGGAGGAACGATCATGCGCAGGAACTATTGGTTGTGCAGTGCAATTTTCGTCGGTTCGGCCGTGGCGGCGACACTCGCGCGGGCGCCGGTACCGGGCGGCACGATTTGGGTGACCGAACGAACGAGCGGCAACAGCACCGTCGCGGCCATCGATTCCGCGACCGGCGCGTCGCGCGGGATCACACCGGTCGGCAACATGCCCATTGGCATCACGGCGCCCCGAGGTGCACACAAGGTCTACTCGTCGGACGAAGCGGCAGACCAGCTCTCCGTGATTGATAAGGACAGCGTCCAAGTCATCGCGACGATTCCCATGGGCGCCGGTTCAAGGCCGCACCACTTGATGGCCAGTCGCAACGGTCAATTCATCTACGTCGGCGAATATGGCTCGAACAAGATCGGCGTCGTCGACACACAGCGCGACGAGAACGTCGCCGACTTCACCGCCAGCTTCAACCCGAGAGCGAAAACGCACGCGGTATGGATCTCGAACAACGGAAAGGATCTTTACGCGACAAACGAAGGTCCCCTTCCATCCGACCCGGGCACGTTCTCAAAGCTCGACGCGCGTACAGGGACGCTCATCTGGGAACACCCCGTCGGCATTCGCCCCAGCGAGGTGCTCGTGGCTGACGGGATCGCCTACGTCTCGGTTCGCAACGAGCACGTCATCCGATCGTACGATGTGACCGGCCCGTTGCCGGTCTTTCTCAAACAGACCGCCGCCGACTTCATGCCGGACACCCTTTCCCTCACGAATGACTCCGACACGCTCATCGTCGGCCTCCGCGGCAGTCCCGCGCGGATGGCGTTCATCGATACGGAAACGATGACGACCCGCTATTTGAGCCTGCCGGGGACCTTGACCGGCCATCAATGGCTCTCCCGCAACGGTGCGTTCACGTTCATCGCGCTGGAGAGCCCGGGCCAGATCGGCGTCGTGGACAATCGCCTGCGTAGTCTCGTCACAACATATCCGTACCCGAACGGCGGGACTCGCCCGCACGGTGTGTTTTACGAACCGCAACCCGATGAAGAGGATCACGAGTAGGCGGACGTGGTGGCGCGTCATCAGTCGTGGGGCGCGCTAGTCGCCCCGCGTCTTCGTTTTCCTAGCGTGGCAACCCGATGCGGCGCAGCAGATCGTTAAAGCGTGCATCCGAGCGGAGGGGCTCCCATACAGGCTCGAGTCCGAGGTACGCCAGGCGGTTGGAGCGTTCCTCGTACGCTTTGTCGAGCCAGTCCAGGGCGAGGTCGGTGTTGCCCAGCCCGACATGGACGACAGCGTAGGCAAGGGCCGGGACATAGCGTTCGTTCGCAGCACGGGTGAGTTGATCGAGGACGTGAAGCGCCTCGGGTCGCTGCCCCAGTCGGCCACGGATAGATCCAAGTTGGCCGACCGCAAACGCGTTTGCCGGATTGATCTCCACCGCGCGTGCCATCAACGGCAGCGCCTCTTGATAACGACCTTTCGCGGCATAGGCTCCAGCCATGACCTCGTAGGCGATGCCGAAACCCGGGTCAAGATCGATCGTGCGACGGCATTCCTCAATCGCCGCGTCGTACTGCTTGGCCAGGATCAACTGGACGGCGAGGTTGTGGCTGAGCGCCGCAGAAACGGGATCGCGGTCCAGCGCCCGTTTGGCTACCCGGATCGCCTCGTCGGAATGCCCGCCGACGGTGAGATAGAAAGGATAGTAGCTATAGTTCGAAACGATCGTCGCGTCCAACGCGAGCGCACGGTCGAAATGCTTTGTTGCGGCGGTCCAATCCCAGTCGTAGGTAAAGCTGGCATATCCGAGCGCGGCGTGTGCTTCTGCAAGCTCGTCGTCAATGGCGAGCGCCTTTTCGCCTGCGGCCTTCGCTTTTTCCATCAACTCGCGCGGAGGCACGACATTGAAAAATGATCCCGAATTGTAGGCATCGGCGAGAGCCGCGTATGCGAGCGCGTAACGTGGATCCTTGTCGATCGCCTGCCGCAAGTACTCCGCGGCTCTCATCGTCCCCTCGGGTGTTCGTTTGTACCAGTGATAGCGTCCCTGCAGATAGAGTCGGTACACCTCCGGATCCTGCGTCGACCGTTTGGTCAGGCGATCCCTGTCTTCGTTGGTGAGACGCAGCCGTAATCGTTCAGAGATCTCGGTCGAGAGTTCTTCCTGCAAGCCGAATACGTCGTCTGTTCTGCGAGTGTACTCGTGGCCCCAGAGCTGCGAGCCGTTGGCCACATCCATCAGCTCGGTGCGCAGGACGAGCATGTCGCCGCGCTGCAGCAATCTGCCGGACAACACAGCACGCACGTTCAAGTCTTTGCCGACTTTCTGTGGATCGGCTTGCTGTCCCTTGTATCGGAATACGGTGCTGCGGGCGCTGACGCGAAGCGTGGGGAATTGCGACAGGTTGTTGATCAGGCTCTCAGTGATGCCGTCACTCAGATATTCGGTTTCGGGATTGCCGCTGCTGTTGACAAATGGCAACACAGCCACCGATTCGATCGCTTCGCCTGAGGGGCGCGACAATGCGAACCACGCTCCAGCCGCCGTAAGGGCGACAAGCGCGGTTGCGGATATGAGCAGCGCCGGTCGCGTCTTCGCCCAGCGCGCTCGCGTATCAGGACCAGCGGTGGCACTCCCGACGGAGAGGCGCGCCGAATCCAGATCGCGCTTCACTCGCAGCAGATCGGTCTGCAGGTCGGCGGCGGTTTGATAGCGTAGCGAGCGATCTTTTTCGAGCGCTTTGTTGATGATGTCTTCCAGCCGCGGCGGAAGCTCAGGATTGACGCGCCCGGCGGGGATCGACGGCCGGTTCAGGATCATGTCCTGGACAGTTCCCGACGTCGCGCCCGCAAACGCGTGCTTGCCGGTGGCCATCTCGTAAAGAACAGCGCCAAGCGAAAAGAGATCGGTGCGGACGTCCAGCGCTTCACCACGCACTTGTTCCGGCGACATGAATGCGACGGTGCCCAATACCTCGCCCCTGCCGGTGAGAAGGCCCTGCGTCGACTCGGCGCCGGCGAGAAAAGAGCCGTGAGGTTTGGCGAGACCGAAGTCGAGGAGTTTGGCCTGACCACGCGTGGTGACGAACACGTTGGCGGGTTTGACGTCACGATGCAGGAGTCCCTGGGCATGGGCGGCCTGGAGTGCGTCGGCGAGCTGGATCCCGAGCTCGACGATCCGATCGGTCGCGAGCGGCCCGCCACCGACCTGCAGGTCCAGCGGCGTACCTTCCAGTAACTCCATCACGATGAAGTGTCGGCCCGCATGCTCGCCGATGTCGTGAACCGCGCAGATGTTGGGATGATTCAGGCCAGACGCGGCCCGCGCTTCGCGCTCGAATCGTTCAATGGCCTGCGCGTCGTGTTCGAGATCGGGGGAGAGGAACTTCAGCGCGACGGGCCGCTTGAGCCTCGTGTCCTCGGCCTTGTACACGACGCCCATGCCCCCATGCCCAAGCTTCTCGCGAACAACGTAATGCGAGACAGTTTGGCCGATCATCGGCGGGATGGTTGCAAGGCAGCGATCTTAGCGCAGGTTCGCGACCGCTTGCACCCGATCGCCGTATCGCGCCTGGCGAGGCACCGCAAGCAGCCGGCGCCACGTCACGGTGCGTCCGTGGGCAACTGCAGCATCAGGAGCCGGTCTCTGAGCCCGGACGAGACGAGCACTTCGTTGTGGGCGGTGACGATCACGCCCTCGACGTTGGGGAGCCGCTCGATGAGCGCCATGCCCTCGGCTGGACCAAGCGCGAACACACCAGTCGACAAGCCGTCAGCGATGATCGCGCGATCGGTGACGATGGTCACGCTGCGACAGCCGCGTGCGGGCTCGCCAATGTCGGGATCGAGGATGTGATGGTAGCGCCGCCCCCCGTGAAGAAAGAACCGCTCGTAGTCACCGGAGGTGCTGAAGGTGCCATCAGACAGATCGAGCGTCGCGAAGGAGCGGTCTGCGGGCCCGCGCGGATCGCGAATGGCCACACGCCACGGGCGATCGCCACGATGACCACCGACGTAGAGATCGCCGCCGGACTGGATCATGAAATCGGCAATGCCGTGTGCGCGCAGGAGGGAAGCGGCACGGTCGATGGCGTATCCCTTGCCAATCCCGCCCAGGTGGATGCGCATGCCCCGACGCGTGAGAAACGCTGTGGCGGCGTTGTCATCGATTTCGACTTGTCTGTAGTCGACCAGCGGTAGGCGGGCGCGCACGTCTGGTTCCTCGGGGATGCGATTGTCTTGATCATGATCGAACCTCCACAGGTCGCTCAGCGCACCGAACGTCACATCGAACTTGCCGGCCGTCCAGTCGCTCACGCGGCGCGCATCGCGCAGCACCGCGCGAACCTCCGTGCTCACCAGTATTGGCCGCTGACCTGCGGCGGCGTTGATCCGCGCGACATCGCTGCCCGCCCGCCACACGCTCATCAGCGCGTCCAGCCGCTCGAATTCGCGAAACACCTCGTCAAAGGCCGCGTGGGCTCTCTGCTCGTCGGCGATCCAAGCCGTGAGCCGAAGCTCCGATCCCATTCGGACGGCGCTGCTTTCCACCAGTTGCGACGGCGGGGCGAGGTCCGCTGCGCCACCGCAGCCCAAACAGAGCAGCCAGGCCGAGATCGCGGCAAGTGTCCCTCCGGCACGGTGACGCGTGCGTAAATCACGCTTTCTCATGGTTTTGGTCACGACTTCAGCACCAGGTGCGCCCTACGCTGCCAGGAACTATGGCGAATCCCGCCGCTTGGCTCTGTCGCCTCCACCACGTCGTCATCCTCTCGTCCCTGATGATGTCGATGACCAGTCTCAGTGCTCAACGCGAATTCAGTGCCGATGGCCTGGGACGCTCCTCCGCAGAGGCGCGTTGGCGGCGCGGCCTCGACTACGGTTACAACCTCGATCACCCGGAAGCTCTTGCCGCCTTCGAAGAAGCGATCGCGATCGACCCGAGGGATGCGACGGCGCATCGGCTGGCCGCCGCAACCATCTGGACGCGCCTGTTGTTTCATCAGGGCGCAGTCACCGTTGAAGACTACCTCGGACAGGCGCGCTCCAAGGGGTGGCACGGCGGACGCCTCCCGCCGACCTCGTCGAGGCGTTCAACCAACACGTGAACGAGGCGATCGCGCTCGGGGAACAACTCGTGCGCAACAATCCCCTCGACGCGGACGCCCATTTTCAACTCGGTGCTGCCGCGGCTCTGCGCGCGTCGTACGTGGCGACCATCGAGGGCCGTGTCTTCGACAGCCTTGGACCTGGCCGGCGCGCCTACACCGAGCACAAGCGTACGATCGCGCTGGATCCATCACGGAAGGATGCGGGCTTGATCGTCGGTCTGTACCGTTACACCGTCGCCAGCCTGCCACTGCCGACGCGATTGATGGCGCGCCTGGCCGGCTTCGAGGGCGGGCGCAGCGTCGGCCTGACGCTCGTGGCGGACGCCGCCCGATATCCGAGCAACGCACAAACCAGTGCCCTGCTGACGCAGCTGCTCATGTGCAGTCGCGAGGGACGTGACGACGAAGCGCTGCGCATCGCCAGACAGCTCCAAGGGATGTATCCACGCAATCGGCTTTTCTGGCTCGAAGCCGGGAGCGCGGCTCTGCGCGCTGGGCGGGCGGCCGAAGCGCTCGGCGAGCTCGACGAAGGCTTCGCGCGGTTCGGGCACGATCCACGCCCTAAAGCGTATCGAGAAGAGGAGCAGTGGCAGAAAGCGCGTGCGCGCGCTCGAACGCTGCTCGCGTCAACACAACAGGCGAAGGAGCAACGCCGATGACTCCGTCTGCGCGGCTTCGCGTCGCTCTCCGCCTGATGCTGGGCGCCTGCATCGTGGTCTGTGGGATCGCGCAATGGTGGGTGGCCGCGTCAACGCCTCCGATGACACGCGACACCCTGTTGGCTGGCTTCGACTCCGATATCCGCAATCTGAGTTACCAGTGGGATCCGCATGACTTGCGACCGCAGCAGGCGCGCCATGCCGCGCTCTTCGAGTTTGTGCATCAGACGTACAACACCTCGGCATGGGTTCCACACGCGATCTTCGAGGGCAACCTGGCGACGCAGGCGGTTGTTGGCGACATCGACACGATTGTGCGCGAGAAGGTCGGTCTCGTCCGATGGCCCGAGAACGGGTTGATCCCGGCGTATGGGATGGCGCCGAACCTCCAACCAGGCAAGTCACTCGAATGGACGGTGAATTGCCTCGTCTGCCATACGGCCGAAATCGACGGCGTGGCATATCTCGGCGCTGGAACGAAGGTGTTCGATGACCTGTGGCTCGGCAAATCGCTCAAGACGTTGACCAGCGAGCGATGGTTGCCGCTCATGACGCGCGATCCCGCGAGTCGCGCCGTGGCGGCACACGCCAACCGCATTCTCACGGCGCATCATCACGACAAGATCGATTCGCTCACGCGCGCGCGGTCCACGGCGTTTGCCGCATCGCATGTCGAGCTGTACATGCGGCCTCACGGCGGCGCCGTGCCGGGGATCGATGAAGTCGGCAGAGGCGACGTGAAGACGCCGCCGCTCTGGCACACCGTGGCGAAAATGCCCGGCAAGCGTTGGTATACGGACGGCAGCTTTCACGGGACATTCCCGCTCATGGCCTCGTCGATGGAGCTCGAAAAGGATCGGTCGTTCGATGCGCTGGTGGACGAGGTGATTCCCACGATCAAACGGGAGTTCGAGTCCGTGATCCGGCACCTCCGCCCGCCGCGTTACCCCTATGCCATCGACCACGCGCTCGCGGCACAAGGCCGCGAACTGTTCAACTCGTGGCGTGTCGGATGTGCGCAGTGTCACGGCCACTACGACGGCAAGGGCAGCGTCTCGTGGCCGGGCGTCCATGCGGATGTTGGCACCGACCGCGCGCGGCTCGATGTCGTGTCGGACCGCTTTATCGACACCTTCGATAACAGTCCGCTTGCCGCCGAAGGCGCACTCCGCAAGAGCGACGGTTACGCCGCCACGCCGCTGACCGGCGTCTGGGCCAACTATCCCTACCTCCACAACGGCAGCGTTCCCACGCTTTACCATCTGCTTGGGCCCGCCTCGGAACGTCCCAGGATCTTCCATGTCATGGCCGCGCGGCGACTGGACCGCCAACGTGTCGGGCAGCCCCTCGTCCAGGATCCGGCGTTAGAACACCTCTCCGAATCGGACCTGTTTCGCCGATTTGGGGCGAGCCGCGACTGGTTCAATACCACCCGGCCCGGCTCGAGCAATCTCGGCCATGATTTCTGGTCGCGCATCCGCAGCGACGCCAACCGCCGCGCGCTCATCGAGTACTTGAAGACGCTTTGATCACGGAAGCACGGACCACGGACCACGGAAGCACGGACCACGGAAGCACGGAAGCACGGAAGCACGGAAGACAGGGAAGCACGGAGCAGGGGGATTCTCGCGGGTTTGTCATCCGCGTCAATCCTCGAATCCGCGTTGTTTTTTGCGTAGGACACTCGCGGTTAGGAGCCAGTGTTGTACAACTGATGGAATGGCAAACCTGATTGAGGCCATCAGCATCAAACGGAAGTCGTATTTCGAGCACGAGAGCGCGCCCTACGTCTGCCTCGACGTCGAAATCTCGAAGCCCACGGCGCGCGGCGGGCAAACGCTCGTGCGTCTCAAAATGCGCAATCTCGTGACCCGTGCGGTGTTCGACAAGACGTTCAAAGCCGGCGAGAAATTCCAGGAGCCGGATCTCGTCATCATCCCTGCGGCGTTTCTGTATTCAGGCGGCGACGGTTATCACTTCATGGATCAGGACAACTACGAAACGCTGACGCTGAACCAGTCTCTGATCGGTGATGATCGGCTGCTCCTGTCCGACAACGTGCTCGTGCAGATTCAGAAGTTCAACGGCACGCCGATCGGGCTGCAATTTCCGCCACACGTCGAGCTCAGAGTGACTTCCACAGAACCAGGCGTTCGTGGCGATACGGCAAGCGGAGGTGTGACCAAGCCGGCAACGCTCGAAACCGGCCTCGAGATTCGCGTCCCGCTCTTCATCAAAGAAGGCGAAAAGGTAAAGGTGCACACCGAGACGCGAGAGTTCGCGGGACGCGCGTAATCCGAACCCTGTCACCCAAAGCCATGCGGAATTCGACAGCAACGCAGGCGAATTCCAGATCAGTGCCGTGGCTGTTCCTTCTTGCCTACACGTGCTCAGGGTTTGCCGGTCTCGTCTATGAGGTGAGCTGGACCCGGCTGCTCACGCTGTACATCGGTCACACAACCGCTGCGGCCGCTGCAGTGGTTGCGGCATTCCTCGGCGGCCTGGCGGCGGGCGCGGCGGTCGGCGGCGTCATCGCCGGACGCCTCTCACATCGGCGCAGTCTTCACGTCTACATCGGCCTCGAGTGTTTCGTCGCGGCGGCCGCACTGATCCTGCCGTTTGAATTGACCGCACTCACCCCGGTCCTGCGCTGGGCGTACAACGACGGCGCACCAGGGCTGCTGTTTCCCGCCATCCGACTGTTGTCGTGCCTGGTCATGGTGTTCGTGCCCGCCGCGGCGCTCGGTGCGACGTTCCCGATTGCGGTGCGCTGGTTTGCCGCCGATACCCAACACGCTGCCCGGTCAAGCGCGTTGCTCTACGCCCTCAATACCGTTGGTGCCGCCATTGGCGCATTGCTCGCCGGGTTCGTGCTCATCCCCGCCATCGGAATCTCGGGGACGACGTGGGTCGGTGTCGCTGCGAGCGGCGTGGCGGCGTTGGCGGTTGCTCTCATTCGAGGAGACGCTGGTCGAGTGCAGCTGCGCGCGAGTGCGCGCGCGCAACCCAAGGCCATGGAGCTGGCGCCGCTGCCTGATCGGATGTGGCTCGCCGCTGCGGTGTTGGGGCTCTCCGGCTTCGCCGCGCTTGTCCACGAAATCACCTGGACGCGAATCCTGGCCTTGGTCCTCGGCCCCACCATCTACGCGTTTGCCGCCACGTTAGCCGCGGTCATCTCCGGTGTGGCCATCGGGTCGGGGCTCGGCACCTGGGTCATCGCACGAACACGCAATCCCGCCACCTGGCTCGCGATGACGCTGGCGCTTGCGGCGGTGGTGACGAGTTGGACCTACTCGCTCGCAGGCCAGCAGATTCCTCAAACCGCCGCGCGTCAGATGGCGAGTTCGCCCACGTTGTTTGCCGACCGGCTGCAGCAGGGCCTGTTGCTCACTGCCGTCCTGATCGTGCCGACCTCGGTGTGCCTCGGCGCGGCGTTTCCGTTTGCGCTGGCACTCGCCGGAGGCCGCGCGGATCGTGCGGCAGGCCGCTTCGCGAACGTGTACGCAATCAACACGCTTGGCGCCGTCTCCGGCTCGCTGGCGGCGGGCTTCCTGCTCATCCCGATTTTCGGGCTCCAGGTGACGCTGGCGATTGCTTGCGGCTGTTTGATCCTCTGCGCGGTGCTGATTGTGTCTTTCGTCAGTCTCTCGACTGCCGCTCGCGCCAGTGCTGCACTGATGGCGGGAGCGGCGGCGGTGCTCCTCGTGATCAGTCCGCCGTGGGACCGCGAGCTCCTCGCCAGCGGGGCGTATCTCTACGCGCCATTTGTGCCGAAGGACCTCGACCCCGAAACGCTGCTCAAAGCGGGAACGCTGCTGTATTACCGCGAGGGCGCGTCGGCGACCGTGTCGGTCAAACGGCTCACGGGCACGACCACGCTTGCCGTTGACGGCAAGACCGACGCCTCGAACCGAGGCGACATGCTCACACAGAAGCTCGTCGCGCACCTGCCCCTCCTCCTGCACGAGAACCCTGGCGAGGTTGGCGTCATTGGCTTCGGCAGCGGGGTCACGGTTGGGGCGGCGTTGCGCCACCCGGTCGCACGTGTCGATGTCGTCGAGATTTCCCGGGAGGTAATTGAAGCGTCGCGGTTTTTTGCGGCGGAGAATCACCATGCCCTCAGCGATCCGCGGACGCGGTTGATCGTCGGCGACGGGCGCTCGCATCTGCTGCTCTCGAAGCGCCGCTACGATGTCATCATCTCGGAGCCCTCCAATCCCTGGATTGCCGGCGTCGCCGCGCTATTCACGCGCGAATTTTTCCTTGCCGCACGCGATCGCCTGGCCCCCGGTGGGATCATCTGCCAATGGGCAAACGCGTACAGCATCAGCGATCGCGATCTCCGTTCGATCGTGGCCACGTTCCGGTCGGTGTTCCCGGAGGGCACCGCATGGCTTGTGGGAGCTGATGACGTGCTGCTCGTGGCGTCGAGCGCACCGCTCGACGCGCGGCTCGCGAACATCGAGCGCAACTGGCATCGACCCGGTGTGGCCGAAGATCTTGCCGAGGTCTCGGTCCTGGAGCCGTTCTCGCTGTGGTCGTTGTTGGTCGGCGGTCCCCGAGAGCTCGGGCGCTATGCGGAGGGCGCGCCGATTCTGACTGACGATCGGATGACGCTCGAATTTTCGGGCCCGCGTGAGCTGCACGGTCAGAGCGCCGCGGAGAATGCCGCCGCGCTTGCCGGGCTGTTGAAATCGGACGAAGGTCCGCCGATCGTCGTGCGCGCAAAGGTGTCGGCGACTGCGGCGCAGTGGCGTAACCGCGGCGCCATGATGGCGCGACGCGATGCGAATGACGCGGCGTACGAGGATTATGTGCGCGCGCTGACGCGCGATCCGAGCGATGCGGCGGCACTCGATGGTCTGGTTCGGACGGCGATCATCACCGAGCGCGCCGCGGATGCTCTCGCATGGCTGAAATCACTCAGCGCGAACGCGCCGCAATCCCCAACGCTGCTGATTGCCACCTCGAAACTTCTCGCCGCCATTGACGAGCGTCGCGACGCCGTGGAGACGGCGAAGCGTGCCAGCGACAGTAGCGACCCACACGATCGGCCTGCCGCTCTGGAGCAATTGGCGTCCCTCCACGCCGATGCCGGCGACAGCGCGCGGCTCGAGGTCATCGTTGAGGAGCTGCAACGGACCGCGCCCGAACGCGCCGCCACCCACTATTTCGCCGCAGTGGCCGCATTTCTCCGTGATGATCCTGGAAGGCGAGCGTGCTGGCCGAACGTGCAGCGGCGGTTGACCCCGCCTATGCGCCGGTCTACGACCTGCTCGGCGCCGCGTACACGCGATTGGACAAGCCGGACCAGGCCCGCGCGGCCTTTCAGAAATCACTGTCCTTCGACGCACATGACAGCGCCGCGTACACCAACCTCGGGTTGTTGGAGCTTGCCGCCGGCAACCGTCAGGCGGCGGCGAGGTACTTCGCCGAAGCGCTCTGGCTCACGCCCGCGTCTAGCGTTGCGCGGGAAGGGCTGGCTCGCGCGAAGTAGCGCTCTCAACCGACGAGACGGCCGGGCGAACCGCCTTGCTGCCATCCACGTCGACGCGGCCACGCAGGATCGCGCCATCTTCCATGATCAACTGAGGCGTTGTGACGTTCCCCTCGACCGATCCCGTCGCGAGCAGCGCCACCGTCGCCATGGCGGTCACATTCCCCCTGACCTCGCCGCTGATCGTGACCGCCTTCGCCACCAGGTCGGCGACGACGGAAGCGCCGGGGCCGATCGTGAGGCTGTGATCGCCGAGGTCGATCGTGCCCTCGACCCGCCCGTGGATGACGAGATCGCGCGTCGACACCACGTCGCCTCGCACCAGGAGTGCGTCGCCGATCCACGCCGCCAACCGCCGCTCTTCCGCCGACGAATCGCGTTTAGTGTCCATCAAATCTCCAAAATCGTTACGGCCTCGTGCTCAGAGCGACCTCGCAGGTCAGCGCGAGCGCGAACCGTCCGCGCGCCCGTGAGACCAGCTTGATGTTCGGACACTTCTGGTCGAGCCGGCGCCGGAGGAGGAGCAGGCGACTCTCGAGATTGTCCTTCCAATCGGGGAGATTCAGCGACTTGTCGAGGCGAAGCTCTCGATTGGTAAATTCCGTCCGACCACTTGCCTGATGAGCCGTCAACAGCCGCCAGAGAATCTTAGCCGGAAGGCTACGAATGAGGTACTCGTCGTCGACGAGGATGCACTCATCGGTCTCGTAGTACACCACGTCGTGGCGCGGTCGGCCACTGGCAGCGCGTTGGTCACTCCGAACGGATGCGGCCGCTGGGGGCGGCGGTGACGCAGACGCTTCGCCTATGGTATCCGCAGAGCGTTCCCGCATTTGCACGTTCTGGATGGCAATCGCGAGGTAATTTCCGAGAAGTTCGATCGAAACCTTATCTTCCTCGTGAAAGCGGTAGGGGAGTTCACTCTCCACGCACAAGACCCCGACCAGCTCGCCGCGCGCGAGCAGCGGAACGCCCAGCAGACTTTCCGGGCTCGCCATCCCCGGCAGAGGAATCCGCCGCCGCGCGATCGCAGCCGGATCGCTGGCGTCCCTGTGCATCGCAGAGGCGTAGAGCATTCCGCGCATCAGTCCAGAAATACGAATCGGCTTGCGCGCTTCCGCGACCATGCCGCAAATCCCTTCGCCGAAGCGAACCTCGGCGCCGGCGCCATTCTCGCGATAGCCACGCGTCGCGATGGTCACGAGCACGTTCGGTTCTTCGGCGGGCACCAGAATCATCGAATGCTTGAAGCCGAAGCTCTCGTCGAGCCCTTCGAGAATGGAATCGACGAGCCCTTCGAGACAGTCGGACTCCTGCATTCGCACGGCGATGTCGTGCAGCGCCTTCATCGTGAACACCGGATTCGACGCGATGGCGCGCAGATCCCGATCGACGCTCCGCGCGCGTTCGTTCCCAGGCTCCTCCGGCGTCGGTTCGATCGACCGCACCTCGTAGATATCGGCGGCTCGAAGCTTGAAGATGCCTTTCAAACCGCAATACGACGCAATCGCCTCGATGCGAAGCGCCATGCGATCGAAGAGCGGTCCCGAGATTTCGGACCGTACATATTCGAGGCGCAACTGCCAACCCTGTCCGGTATCAGGGTCGAGCACGATCACAAGCGCATGCGGGTTCTCGGCGATGTTGCGGCGGCTTTTGTTGAAAAATTGAAACGACAGCGCGACATGCCCCGAGTCCACATAGTCGACGTGGCTCAGATACGCGGCGTTGGGAATGCCGTCGAGTGAGCAGGTAAAGAGCTGCGACGGCAACAACCCCTGGAAGCAGGTCGCAAGCGATTCGAGCGTGACCTTCATGTGAGCGGCGCGCCGGCGCGTGGTCCAGGCGTCTGATCGAACAAGGCCGTTGCCCGCAGGCGGATGGCCAGCGCCGGCCAGGTCACCCATTTCGTGAGGTTTGCCCGTGGGATGCCGATCGCTTCGAGGCTTCGCAAGAATCCCTCCCATTGCGACATCACCAGGGCGCGCTCACTGGCTCTCGCCGCGCGCGCGCTCACGAACGTGCCTTTGAGCTGACCCGCACGATCGTCCAGCGGACGCACGAACCGTGACGGCCGCGTGGCCGTTGGATTCGAGATCCGCCATCAGTCGCTTGACCGCGGCTTTTGCAACGTACACGACGACGTGGATGCCATCGTCTTCGACGGTGAGTGCGATCGCACGCGCGCCACTGGGCTCGAGGTGTTGGTTGCGCGTGCCGATGTGAACGGCGAGGCCTTCCTGCAGAAAGGCGGCAAACTGCGGGTCGATCATCGAAAAAGAGACCGTGCTGGTTGCGGACCTTGCGGCCTGCCCAGAGCGAGCCTGCCGCGAGACAGGCAGGCGAGTCGCAGGCCCGCTGACGGGTAGAGTATATCGCCCTTAAGATCTTTTTAAGATTGCCTTAAGGTTGGTTAAGGTCCCTGTAAGGAAGGTTTAGCGTCCGCGATTCTGGGGTGCCGCTACATTCGACTCACACAACCGAGGTGATTCGAATGAACCGACATCGATCGACGACGCTGTTGTTTGTTCTCACGTTGACCGCACTGTCCGGCGTCATGGCGCGCGCGGTGGCGCCCGGTGCGTCCACGGTCGCCGGCCCCAAGTCGCACGCTGCCCGCGTCGAGCACGGCGCGTATATGGTCAGGACGATGGGCTGCAACGACTGTCATACGCCGTGGAAGTTGGGGCCGCGCGGTCCCGAACCCGACATGTCGCGTGCGTTGACTGGCCACCAGGCTGACATGGTGATGCCTCCGCCGCCGGCGCTGCCGCCCGGACCGTGGATGTGGATCGCCGCGGCGACAAACACCGCGTTTGCCGGACCTTGGGGCGTCAGCTTCACCGCCAACCTCACGCCCGACCCCGACACCGGCCTCGGCAAGTGGACGGAGGAGATGTTCATCGCGACGATGAGGACGGGACGCCACGAGGGCAAGGGCCGGCCGTTGATGCCGCCGATGCCGTATCAAATCATCGGCGCGCTCAACGACGAAGACATCCGTGACCTCTTCGCCTACCTGCAATCGCTGCCGCCCGTCCGCAATCGCGTGCCGCAGCCGATCGACCCGCCGGAGTCGCAACGGTAATGGCGCGCGTGCTTCTGGCTGCGACGCTCGTCCTACTGTCTGTGATGGCGGTCTCGACGTCAGACGAAGGACGTGTGCCGGCGCGGCTGCTCGATACGGGGCTCTACACACTCGGCCGGCCGTTTTCGCCGCAGTACGCACTGTGGTCCGACGGCGCGGCCAAATTGCGATGGGTCTACCTTCCACATGGAAGCACGATTGTCCGAACCGATTCGGGTGAGTGGGAGTTTCCCGTGGGCACACGGTTCTGGAAGGAATTCCGCTTCAACGATCGGAAAGTCGAGACGAGGTTTCTGTGGAGAGCGTCGCTGACGCGGTGGGTCGCGCGGAGCTACGTCTGGAACGACGACGGAACGGAGGCGGTGCTCGCCCCCGAGGAGGGTCTTCCAGCCGTCGCCGAGATTACTCCAGGGAAGCGCCACACGATTCCATCGGCGAGCGACTGCCTCGCCTGTCACGGCGCTCGGAACACCGGGCCGCTCGGGTTCAACGCGCTGCAGCTCTCGACCGATCGCGATCCCAACGCGATTCACGCCGAGCCGCTCGCGGCGGACATGATCACGCTCAAGACGCTCGTCGAGGAGCGACGGCTCTCGCCATCCGGCGAAGATCTGATCGCAAATCCACCACGCATTGCCACCAACAACGCCGCAACCCGCGCGGTGCTCGGGTACTTCGCCGCCAATTGCGGCGGCTGTCACAACCGTGGCGGTGAAATCGCAACGCTGGGCCCTTCACTCAAACACAGCGATCTGCTGGGCGACGGGGATGCGATCGCGAGAACGCTGTTCGGCCACCCCACACATTGGCAGGCTCCGGGACACCCCGAAGGCACGACCGTCCTGCTCGACGCGACTGCGCCGGAAAAGAGCGCGATGCTCGTCCGCATGCGTTCGCGCAGTCCGTCCTCACAGATGCCGCCGCTCGGGACCGTCATGCGGGATCAGGTCGCAGTCGAGGCCATCAGACGCTGGATTGACATGCAGGTGTCGCACACGCGCGCGGCGCTCCCTCGCTGAACCGGAGCGCCGCCCCTCGCCTCGCCGGTCCCTGATCTCATCCCATCGCGGTTCTACGCCAGGCATCTCTGCCGCAGGCGGGGCGTTACACTCGACGAATGGGATTGCGTCTGCTCACGGCCTCGCACCGCGTCTGTGTTGTCCTGACCCTGCTCGTTTTCGCCGCACCCGCGGCCGCACAGCGGCTCCCGCGCACCGTGTCTCCTGAACACTACGCGCTCACGATCGGACCGGACCTCGCCGCCGCCACGTTCAGCGGCGAAGAAGTGATCCGTGTTCGGATTCTGGAACCGGCACGCAGCATCACGATGCACGCGGCCGAGATCGAGTTCCACGAAGTGACGGTTACCGCCGGATCACAATCCCACAAGGCCTCGGTGACGCTCGATGCGAAGGCGGAGCAGGTCACGCTGTCGGTGCCGGCGACGCTTCCGGCTGGCCCCGCGACGATCAGCATCAGGTACACGGGGAGGCTCAACGACGATCTGCGCGGGCTTTACTTGAGTCGGGCGAACAACCGACGCTACGCGGTCACGCAGCTCGAGGCCACCGACGCGCGGCGGATGTTCCCGTCATTCGACGAACCTGATTTCAAGGCGACGTTCGCGTTGACGGCGATCATCGATGCCGCCGATCGGGCGATCTCCAATGGCGCCGTGCTGTCGGATACACCTGGACCTGCCGGTAAACACACCATCACGTTCGAGACCACGCCGGTGATGTCGACCTATCTCGTCGCGCTCGCGGTCGGCGACTTCGAGTGTCTCGAAGGGCGCGCGGACACGATTCCGGTGCGCATCTGTTCGACTCCCGACAAGAAGGGACTCACGGGTCTCGCACTCGAATCCGCGACCCAGGCACTCCAATATTTCAATCGCTACTATTCGGTGAAGTACCCGTTCAAAAAGCTCGACATCGTCGCGGTGCCGGATTTTGCCGCCGGCGCGATGGAAAACACGGCCGCGATCTTTTATCGCGAAACGTTTCTGTTGGCTGAGCCGAATGCGTCCGTGTCGGTGCGAAAACAAATCGCCAGCGTCCTCGCCCACGAGATCGCGCATCAGTGGTTTGGTGATCTCGTCACCATGAAATGGTGGGACGACATCTGGCTGAATGAAGGCTTCGCCACGTGGGCGCAAACCAAGCCGATGAAGGAGTGGAAGCCGGAGTGGCACGCTGAACTGGACGAAGTGCGCGACAACCGGACGGCGATGGGACTCGACGTGCTGCGCTCGACGCGGCCGATTCGCGCCAACGCCTCGACGCCTGCCGAAATCAGCGAGCTGTTCGATCCGATCGCCTACGAAAAGGGTGCCGCCGTGGTGCGCATGCTCGAGAGTTGGATTGGCGAGGCGGAGTTCCGCAAAGCGGTCAACGCCTACGTCGAGCGCTTCACGTATTCGAACGCCCGCGCGGAAGATTTCTGGAGCACGCTGACAAAGGTCACCGGTAAACCGGTCGATCGCGTGATGCCGACCTTCGTCGATCAGCCGGGTGTGCCGCTGATCAACGTCAGCATTTCTTGCAATAAGGGTGCGGGACAGGTTGCGCTGTCGCAGGAGAGATACACAGTAGCCGGCGGGACGACGGCGCCGGGGTCGGCAGAGCCGTTGTGGCAAATCCCGGTGTGTCTCCGTCTGCCCGACGGCAAGACGAAATGCGATCTGCTTGATCAGAAGAGCGAGGTCTTCGCTATTGATCGCTGCCCGGCGTGGGTCATGGCCAACGCTGGAGCGCGCGGCTACTATCGCAGCGCCGCATCGCCGGAAATGGTGCGGAAAATGGCGGCGGATGTCGGCAAGCTCCAGCCCGCGGAGCGCCTTGCCGTGCTTGCGGACGAATGGGCGTTGGTCCGCGCAGGCCGGCACGATATCGGGACCTACCTGGATTTCGCGTCGGGCCTGAAAAGCGAACGCACCGCCGCGGTTGCCGAAACGCTCGTCTCCATGCTCGAAAACATCGCGACAGATTTGACCACGGAGGAGACGCGCCGCCGCTTTGCCGACTGGATGTCGGCGCTGCTCTCGCCGGCCCTCGCCGAGATCGGGTGGACGCCGAAGCCAGGCGAGCCGGACGACACGCGATCATTGCGCGCCGCCCTGGTCCGCGCGCTCGGCACGGCAGGGGATCCCGCCGTGCTCGCGAAGGCGCGCGAGCTGGTTGATCACGAGCTCGACCAGCCGGGCACCGTCGATCGGACGCTCCTCAACGTGATCGTGAACCTCGCCGCCACCAAGGGCGACGCGGCGCTCTACGCCAAATACCTCGCGCGCTCGCACGCCGCGACTGACCCGGCGGAACGATATCTGTTTCTGTATGGCCTTGCATCGTTCGGCGATCCCGCGCATGTTCGCCGGACAATGGAGCTCGCTCTGGGGCCCGACGTCCGATCGCAGGACGTGAAGCTCCTGCTGCGCGAGATGTTGCTGGCCAGCGGGTCACGCGACCTTGCCTGGGATCTTCTTCGCGAGCGATGGGACGAGGTGCAGAAGAAAACGGGTGAGTTCGTCGGCAATACGGTGATTGTCGGCGCGCTCGCGACCTTCTGCGATCCAACGTCGCTCGACGAGGTGAAGACGTTTTTCGCCGCCCACAAAGTGCCGGATGCCGAACGCACGCTACAGCAGTCGATCGAGCGTATCGGGTCGTGTATCAGTCTCGCCGAAGCGCAGCGCGGGAAACTGGCGACCTGGCTCGACACGCTGAAGTAGCATTACGGTCGCCGTGACCGTCGTTTTTCTCCAGATCCTCGCCATCCTCGTGATGTCGCGGCTGGCCGGCCGCCTCGTGGCCGGTCTCGGGCAGCCGCGTGTGATCGGCGAGATCATCGCCGGAATCATGCTCGGCCCCTCGCTCCTGGGGTGGGTCGCTCCGGATGTCTTTACCGCGTTGTTTCCCCCCAGCAAACTGGAGCCGCTCTATGCGCTGAGCCAGCTTGGTCTGACGATTTTTATGTTCCTGGTAGGCACCGAGCTCGATGTTCGGCACTTGCGCGCGCAGCGCGCGGTCGCGATTGCCACGAGCGCCGTCAGCATCGTGGTTCCGTTCACGATGGGCCTCTTCCTGGCTGTCGCGCTACGCCCACGGCTCGCGCCCGCCGGTGTCTCGCCACTGGCGTTCGCACTCTTCATCGGTACCGCGCTCAGCATCACCGCGTTTCCCGTGCTTGCCCGGATCCTGAAGGATCACGGCCTCACCACCACAAAGCTCGGCGCCCTCGCCATCGCGTGTGCGGCATTCAATGACGTCACGGGGTGGCTGATCCTCGCGGTGGTCACCGCGGTTGTGCGATCCGGTGAGGCCGGGATGGTGTTCGCGCGCACCGTCGTGCTGCTCGCTGCCTACGCGATCGTGATGCTCTATCTGGTGCGCCCGGTGCTCGGTCGTCTTCTCACGCGGGACGATGCGACCTCGGGCGAACGCGTCGACGATCTCGCCATCGTCCTCGCGCTGGCCCTGACCTCCGCGCTCATCACCGAGTACATCGGTGTTCACGCGCTCTTCGGCGCATTCATCGCCGGCATGGTGGTTCCACGCGAGTCGGTCGTCGCGCGAACGGCGCACGAGCGTCTCGAGCCGCTCACCGCGACGTTGCTGCTGCCGCTGTTTTTTGCCTACACCGGGCTGCGAACGGCACTCCCGCTCCTCAACGACCGCTCGATGTGGATGGATGCGGCCGCGATTCTCGCGGTGGCGGTCATCGGCAAAGCCGGCGCCTCGACGATCGCGGCGCGCGCCGCTGGTTTGGGTTGGCGCGAGGCTCAGGCGCTGGGCGTGTTGCTCAACACGCGCGGCCTGATGGAGCTCATCGTGCTCAACGTCGGAATGGAGCTCGGGATCATGTCGCCGGCGCTCTTCTCAATGATGGTCGTGATGGCGCTCCTGACGACGAGCGCGACGTCGCCGCTGTTGCGGCTGTGTCGCTTGGACAGTGCGACGGCGGCCGGCGTTCCGCTGTACTCGACTCCGGAAGGGCGGCCGCAATTAGAAATTCGAAACTAGAAATTCGAAAGGAAAGAGACGACGCGGATTGGGTGATTTTCGCGGATCAACTAAACGAGGTTTTCGCCCTCGTTTCAAATCCGTCAATCTCGTAATACCGCCTTCGTTACCTTCGGCGTGCTTCTACTGCCCCACAGGTTTGGCCACACCACACCTTGATGCGTGGTGGTGACCGGGGCCGGACCTTTATAGACAAACTTCTGCACGCGCTTGCCTTCCCACGTTTCGGTCGTATAGATGTTGCCCTTCGAGTCGACCGCGATGCTGTGCACGCCGTAGAACTGACCCGGTTGGCGGCCACCGTCGCCGAAACTGGTGAGAACCTCGAGCGTGTCGCGCTGCAGCACGTAGATACGATTGTTCATGCCGTCGGCAAGATAGAGGTAGCGCTGGGCCGGGTCCTTCGAAAATGCGACGTCCCACACCGATCCCGAGGCGCGGGTATTCTTCGCGATGAACGCTTCTTTCACAAACGTGCCATCCGGGCGAAACACCTGCAGCCGATCGTTGACACGGTCGCAGACGTAGAGCAATCCGTCATTTGAAAGATCGGCGCAGTGGACAGGATTGCGGAACTGTTTGGCTGGCGGCGCATCGGGCAGATACGGACCCGCATCGGTGTCGTCGGGCTTGTTGCCGTAGGCGCCCCAGTAGCGCTTCATCGCTCCTGTTTTCGCATCAAGAACGGCGACGCGCTTATTCAGATAACCATCGGCAATAAACGCTTCGTTGGTTTTCGCGTCGACCGTGATCTTCGCGACGCGGCCAAAGTTGGCGGGATCGTTGCTGCCGCCGGCGAATGTCGGCTGCCCTTGGGCGTTCTTGCCGCTGGCCCGCGCGGAGGGCTTGCCGAACTGCGAGAGAAACTTGCCGTCTTTGGTGAACTTCAGAATGTGCGAATCGCCGGGGCCGTTGCCGCCGATCCAGACGGCGCCGAGGTGATCGACGAAAATGCCATGATTCGAGTCGGGCCAGTCGTATCCCGATCCCGGGCCACCCCAATGCCGAACCAGAGTGCCGGATGCATCGTAGGCGAGCACCGGCGGGGCGCCCGCACAGCAGTCACCTGTTTTGAGTTCGAGCGCCTTTTCATTGGCTGCCAGCGTGGCGGAACCACGATTGATGATCCAGACGACATCCTGCTCATCAACCCACACACCGATCGCGTTGCCGAGCACCCAGTGGTTTGGAAGCGGCTTTGGCCAGAACGGATCAACTTCAAACCGCGGCGCCTGGACGCCGCCTTGTTCGGCGGCAACGCGCTGAAGTGAAGACTGAGCCACGAAGAGCGCTGCCAGCACGAGAAGGAACATCCCGGCGACCACGAGCGTGCGCGTGCGTTTCATCACTGCCTCCTCGCAACACGCCCTCGCCGGGCATCAAGCCCGCCGGGACGTCAGGTGCAGCGAATTATATGATTCGCTGCGTGAAATGCGGCGTCTACCTGACACCTGACACCTGACACCTGACACCTGACACCTGGTCCCTGATCAGCCCCGGAGCCTTGCCGCCCGGCCTTTGATCGTGGCCGCGAGCGCGCGCAGACGATCGGCGTCGCGGCCGCTTGCAGTCGCAGCATCCTGCTCGAGCTGACTCGCAATCGTGTCGAGCTGCGCGACCGCGGCTCGATCCGGATTGTTCCGATCGGCGCGATCGATGGCGGACTTCACGGCGTTGAGACGAGCTGCCGGAATGCCGTTGCTGCGCGTGAGCTGATCGAGATACGCCTTGCGCGACGACGAAGCTCGGCGGCCACACGTAGCTTCGGCTGGTGCTGCGCGTTGAACTCCTCGAAGCGCACCAGCGTCGGCGGCGTCGATCTCGTTCTGCGTCAGGTACTCGCTCGGCAGCAGCCGGAAGACGTCGATGCCGCGCGCGATCTCGGCGCCGTAGATGTTGCCGTTGTACCAGTAGGCCGACCAGTAGCCGCCGGTCACCAGCTCCTTGGGGTTGATCGGCCCGCGGTCGAAGAAGGCGATCTCGACCGGGTTGGCCGAATCGGTGAAGTCGAACACCGAGATGCCGCCCTGATACCACGCCTGCACCATGATGTCGCGGCCCGGCACCGGGATGAGCGAGCCGTTGTGCGCGACGCAGTTCTCCGGTGTCGGTCTGCGCCGCCGGCATCTTGTAGTAGCCCTTGTGCACCAGCTTCTTGTCGACGATGTCGAAGATGGCGTTGGCGCCCCAGGTCGAGCGGGTCGGTCGCGCGGCAGCGCGGCCGGCTGCCGCCGCCCCACTCGTCGGTGAACACCACCTTCGTGCCGTCGTTGTTGAACGTCGCCGAGTGCCAGTAGGCGAAGTTCTTGTCGGCGACCGTGATCGAGCCGCTTCGGGTTCACCGGATCCGAGATGTCCATCAGGATGCCGTTGCCCGAGCAGGCGCCGGCCGCCAGGCCGATCTCCGGGTACACCGTGATGTCGTGGCACTGGTTGGTCATCCGCGAGGCTCTGCGTGCCCTCGCCGTGGTCGCCGCCCTGCCACAGGCCGGCAATGGCGCCGGTCGTCGGGTCGGCGAAGATGCGCGGCCGGTTGACGATCGCCGCCTTCTCCGGGCGCCTTCAGCGGCACCTTGATCACGTCGATGCTGAAGAGCGCGGTGTTGGGATCCTCTTCGGGCTTGAGGCCCGAGCAGCCGGCCAGCTCCTCGCCCGAGCGCACCGTGCTGGTGCCCGAGCCGTAGACGTAGATGTGTCGGCCTTGTCCTTGGTCGGTGACGAGCGTGTGCGTGTGCGAGCCGCGGCAGGTCTGGATGGCCGCGACCTGCTTCGGATTCTTCAGGTCGCTGATGTCGAAGATGCGGATGCCGCGGAAGCGCTCGGCGCTGACCGGCGCTGTCACGCCCTGCATGCCGCAGTCGAGGCGGCCGCGCGTCTGCTCCACCGACATGAACAGCAGGTTGCCGTGGATCGACACGTCGCCCTGGCCGCCGGGGCAGACCATCGACGCCACCAGCTCGCGGCCGCCGCGGCGTTCTCGATGTCGTAGGTGTTGAAGCCGTGGTAGTTGCCGACGACCGCGTGGATGCCCTTGAAGGCCAGGTCGGAGTTGGTGAACCCGCGAGCCGACCGGCGGCGGCGCGTTGGCGTGGTCGGGGCGGCGGGTGCGCGGCGCCGGCGCTCGGCGTTCCGGCGGCGGCTCCGGAGGCGTCACCGACGCCGGCCGGCGCCTTGGGATCGAAGAAGCCCGGCGGCTTGGGCAGGTTCGACACCAGCTCCATGTTGCCGCGCCGCCACGCCGGCGTCGCGTGATGGCCGGGCTTCAGCCCGATGCGCGGATCGTCGGCCGCGGCCGGCTTCTGCTGCGCCTGCACCAGCGCCGCGCATCGAATCGCCAACCGCCAAAGTGCCAATCGGACCGCACGATCGTGCTGCCATGTTGCGCTGCATCACGTACGCTCAGCTGCAGCATCTGCCTCCAGTCCGCCTGCGATCTGCAGCCCTAGTATCCGCGTGCCACTGCGGCTCACTATCTTACCCGCGTAGCCGCGCCGTCCGCGCCTTGATCGTCGCGGCCATCGCCCGCATGCCGCGCGGCATCGCGCGCCCGGGCGCGCGCCGCGTCGGTCTCGAGCTGCGTCGCCAGCGTGTCGAGCTCGTCGAGCGACTGGCGGCGCTGCGGCCGGCCGGCGTGTCGCCGCGATCGAGCGCGGTCTTCAACGCCGTTCGCCCGCGCCGGCGTCGATGGTCTTGCCGCGCGCCATCTGATCGAGATACGCCTTGGCGACGACGAAGCTCGGCGGCCAGGTGACCTTCGGCTGCTGCTGCGCGTTGAACTCCTCGAAGCGCACCAGCGTCGGCGGCGGTCGATCTCGTTCTGCGACAGCTGACTCGCTCGGCAGTCAGCCGGAACACGTCGATGCCGCGGGCGATCTCGGCGCCGTAGATGTTGCCGTTGTACCAGTAGGCCGACCAGTAGCCGCCGGTGATCAGCTTCTTGGCGTCGATCGGGCCGCGGTCGAAGAACGGCGATCTCGACCGGGTTGGCCGAGTCGGTGAAGTCGAACACCGACACGCCGCCCTGGTACCAGCCCTGCACCATGATGTCGCGGCCCGGCACCGGAATGAGCGAGCCGTTGTGCGCGACGCAGTTCTCCTGCTCGGTCTGCGCCGCCGGCATCTTGTAGTAGCCCCCGAACGCAGCTTGCCGTCGACGATGTCGAAGATCGCGTCGGCGCCCCAGGTCGGCGAGATCGGTGGCGCGGCAGCGCGGCCGGGTGCCGCCGCCCCACTCGTCGGTGAAGATCACCTTGGTGCCGTCGTTGTTGAACGTCGCCGAGTGCCAGTAGGCGAAGTTCTTGTCGGCGACGTGATCGAGCCGCACCGGATTCTCCGGATCGCGAGATGTCCATCAGGATGCCGTTGCCCGAGCAGGCGCCGGCCGCCAGGCCGACCTCGGGGAAGACCGTGATGTCGTGGCACTGGTTGGTCGTGCTGGTGCGCTGCGTGCCGGGGCCGTGGTCGCCGCCCTGCCAGAGGCCGGCGATCGCGCCGGTGGTCGGCGTCGGCGAAGATGCGCGGCCGATTGACGATCGTCGCCTTCTCCGGCGTCGCGAGCGGCACCTTGATCACGTCGATGCTGAAGAGCGCCGTGTTCGGATCCTCTTCGGCTTCAGGCCCGAGCAGCCGGCGAGCTCCTCGCCGGCGCGCACGCCGCCGGTGCCCGATCCGTAGACGTAGATGTTGTCGGGCTCGTCCTTCGGTCGGTGACCAGCGTGTGCGTGTGCGAGCCGCGGCAGGTCTGCACCGCCGCGACCTGCTTCGGCTTGTTGAGGTCGGTGATGTCGAAGATGCGCACGCCGCGGAACCGCTCGGCGCTGACCGGGGCCTGCCACGCCCTGCGTGCCGCAGTCGATGCGGCCGCGCGTCTGCTCGACCGACATGAACAGCAGGTTGCCGTAGACCGACACGTCGCCCTGGCCGCCCGGGCAGACGATCGACGCCAGCAGCTGCGGCCGGCGCGGGTCCTCGACGTCGTAGGTGTTGAAGCCGTGGAAGTTGCCGAGGAACACGTGCGTGCCGCTGAAGGCGAGGTCGGAGTTGGCGAAGTTGAGACCGCCTCCGCCGCCACCGGCGGCCGCCGCAGCCGGCGCGGCAGGGGTTGCGCTGGCGGTGTGGCGGGCGCGCCCGCGGCTGCCGGCGGCGTCGCGTCCGCGGACTGATTTCCACTCGCCTGTCCTCCGCTCCCCGCGCCTTCCGGCCCGGTTGGGGGTCCAGCCGGCTCTTTGGGATCGAAGAAGCCTTCGGGCTTGGGCAGCGTCGCGACCAGCTCCATGTTGCGCGCCGCGACGCCGGCGTCGCGGAACCCGGGCTTCAGCCCGACACGCGGATCGTTGGACGGCGTAGCCGGGCGCTCTTGCGCGCTGGCGGCGAGGATCAGCGACAGCACGAGGGCAGACACGATATAAAGACGGCGTTGCGACAGATCTCATTTCTGAAGCTCCTTGAGCATTGCGGCCATGCGCCCATGCGTCGATTTCCATGCGCTGATCGGCATCGACGTCCGACGCGAACGCGAAGATCTCCGAGTCCTGGCCGGCCCCGGGCTGCGCGAACAGCTCCTCCACCATCGTCAGCGCGCCGGCGTGGTGCTTGATCATGCCTTCGAGGAACAGCCGATCGAACTGGCCGCCCTTGGCCGCGGCGAGACGGCCATCTCCTCCGGGGTGAGCATGCCCGGCATCAGCATGTCCCGTGCATGGTGCGCGTGCGGACCCGGAATCTCCTGGCCGCGCGCATGCAGCCAGTCCTGCATCATCTTGATCTCGTCTTCCTGCGACACCTCGATGCGCAGGCCGAGCATCTTCATGTCCGCGTTGGTGCTGCGTGCGTTGAGCAACGCCACCATCTCGATCGCCTGCGCGTGATGGCCGATCATGCCCTGCATGAATTTCGCGTCCGCCGGCGTGAAGCCAACCTTCGAGAGGTCGGTGGCGGCGGCGGCGTCCACCACTTTGCTCGCCTGGCCTGGCGCGCCCGGTTGCACGATCGCGGGCCCGGTCTGAGACGGCTCGGGGGCTTGTGCGCGCGTTGGTGTTGGCGCGGGAACGCTGGCGGAATCCCCACCAGCCGTTCGGCAGGCGCCCGACAAAGTGGCAGCGAGCAACAGCGCGAAGAAGAATCGTGCGGTAAAAGTCATTGGTGTGGGTTGGCGGCGGTAACTCTGACGCCCGGCGGTGTACGTGTCAATCAATCATCTCATCCTGACGACCGAAAGGAGCGTGGCTGGAGGTCGGCCGGGGGCATCGCCGCGATCTGCATCGGCGTTCTCGAGATGGGGTGCAGCAAGAGGAGCCGCTCCGCGTGCAGGAGGTAGCCGCCGTCTCCTGGCAGTCCGGCGCCCTCGGCGATCGGTAGTCCGCCGCTTGCGTAGAGGGGATCCCCTTTCAACGGATGACCTGCTGTACGCGAGGTGAATCCGAATCTGATGCGGGCGGCCGGTGATGAGATCGACCCGCAACAGCGTGCTGTCGGCCCGTCGTTCGAGGACGAGGGCCCGGGTGTGGGACGGTTTGCCGGTGGCGGACAGGGCGTGAACCGATCCCAACAACGGATGCGGCACCGGACCAATCGGGGCGGTGATCTCGAACCGATCGGCGGCTGCGACGCCGCTTGCGAGGGCGAGGTACTGCTTTGTCACCTCCCGCTGCCGCCACGCAGATCCGAGGGATACCGCGGCCTCTCGCGTTCGGGCAAATAAGACAACTCCAGAGGTGTGACGCCCGAGCCGGTGCACCGGCCGGACGTCCGCAAAGCGCCTTCGCAGGAGGGTCAGCAACGTATGGCGCAAGAAGCCGCCCGCGGGCATCGTCGGGAGGCCTGAAGGTTTCGCAACCGCGACGATCGCCTCGTCTTCGTAGAGCACATCGTAGTGAAGCGGCACGGGGGGTTCGTCCCACGCGGGGCGATGCCAAACGAGGATCTGCGCGGCCTGCAGCACCGCCGACTCGCTCGCGACGACGCCGTCGATTTCGACCTCTCCGCGCGTCAGCCGTTGCGACCACTCCGATGGCGAAGAGTGGGCGTAAGTCGAGGCAAGGTGCGAGAGCACGGTCTTTCCGGCCGATTGCGGGCCGATTTGCTCGCGGTAGGCCCAGCCGGCCGGTCGGTTTGTCGGCATAAAAACCGCTCGCCTCCGGAGGCGTGCGGGTCTAGTATCACCCTACACCGACAGTGGGAGGCTAGGCATGTCACAGAATGGACTCGACCGGCGAGCGTTTCTCCGCAATGCGGGATTGACAGCACTTGCAGGCGCCGTGACCGCAGGGTCGCCGGCCAGTGCCTTCGCCGCCTCCCGATACGAACCGCCGAACGGCAGGTACCAGCTTCGACACGATCTACAACCGGTTTGGAACCGACAGCACCAAGTTCGATCAGCAGATCGCCAAATACGGCAAGGACAGCGTCCAGGTCGGCATGGGGATCGCCGACATGGACTTCCGTGCCGCGCCTCCGATCACCAAGGCGCTTCAGGAGCGCATGCAGCACGAAAACTGGGGCTACCTGGATATGACCGGCAGCTACGTGCGGTCCTACATGCAGGGCATCATCGATTGGAACAAACGACGCTACGGTGTCACCATCAAGCCCGAAAATCTCGTGCTCACCGCCGGTGTGCATCCGGGCATCATCGCCACGCTCCTCACGTTCTCTCCCCGCGGCAGCAAAGTCCTATTGCAGACGCCGACGTATAACGGCTTCTACTCCGACCTCACGGCCTCGGGCACGAGAGCCGAAGAGAGTCCGCTCAAGCTCGTCAACGGGCATTACTCGATGGACTTCGAGGATCTCGAACGCCGCATCAGCCACGAGACCAACACGTTGCTTTTGTGCAATCCGCAGAATCCCACGGGCAACTGCTGGAGCGCCGAGGATCTCACGCGCGTCGGTGAAATCTGCCTGCGCCGCCGCGTTCTCGTGCTGGCTGACGAAATCCATTGCGACTGGGTGACCAAGGGGAACAAGTACACGCCGTTTAGCAGCCTGCCGAACAAAGAGATCGTCAACAACAGCATCACGTTCAAGGCCGCAAGCAAGTCGTTCGGTCTGGCGGCGATGAAGCACGCGTGGATGTTCTCGGATAACGCCGACATCATCAACCGCGTGCGCGTCAATCACCGCGCCGATCTCACCACGCTGGGCATGGTGGCCAATAAGGCCGCCTACACGCCGGAGGGTGAGGACTGGCTCAATCAATGCGTGGCGTATATCGACGGCAATCACGATTTCGTCGAGAAGTTTGTGGCCGCGAACATCCCGATGGTCAAGGTGGTCAAGCCGCAGGGCACCTATTTGTGCTGGCTCGACGTCACCGCCGTCGCCGACAAGATCGGTGCGAAGCAACTCGCCGCCGAGGAGAATCGCAAGAAGGCGCCGGGCGCGGCGGACGTGACGCCGGAAACGATGGTTGAACGTTTCTTCGTGAAGCACGCGAAGGTGCATCTGAATCAGGGTGCGTCGTACGGCTTCGGCGGCGCCAATCACATGCGGATGAACATCGCGACGTCGCGCAAGCTCGTGGAGCTGGCGCTGACGAATATGGCCAACGCACTGCGCAATACCTAACCGTCAACTGTCGACTGTCGACCGTCAGGGATCAGGGATCAAGAAGGGTGCTTACGTGCGCGGATTCGTGAGGGGGTCTGGACATCGTGTGCGGCCTCCTCGCTTTGTTTACGGGGGGCGCGGCCGGGCAGAAGCCATCGGTGACGCCCAAAACCGAACTGCTGCCCGCGCACGCAAGCGCCGCCGAGATGGATGGCGCGCAGAGCGTGATCACGGGGACGTGCGCGGCCTGCCATAACGACCGCGTGCGCAGTGGCAACGTGTCGCTGCAATCCTTCCAGGTGGCCACTGCGGGCCAGCAGCGCGGAATCACCGAGAAGATGATCCGCAAGCTGCGCGCCGGGCAGATGCCGCCGCCCGGCAGCCGGCGGCCCGACGGCGCGCGTGCTCGACGCGCTCGCCGACGTCGCTCGAAGCGCAGGCGGACGCGCAGGCCGCGGACGCCGGCGCCCGGCCGCCGCACGTTCCAGCGGCTGAATCGCGCCGAGTATCGCGCGGTCGATTCGCGATCTGCTCGCGCTCGACATCAACGCCGGCGACTACCTGCCGCTCGACGCCAAGAGCGCCAACTTCGACAACATCGCCGACGCGCAGCTGCTCTCGCCGACGCTGATGCAGGCCTATCTGACGGCGGCCGCGGAGATCAGCCGGCTGGCGGTGGGCGACCCGGCGCGCGACGGCGCGCGAGGCGACCTATCGCCGTGTCGCGCTGGACGTCGCAGCGCGAACAGGTCGAGGGCGCGCCGTACGGCACGCGCGGCGGCGCTGTCGGTCGTGCACACGTTCCCGGCCGACGGCGACTACCGCTTCCGGGTGTCGTTCTATCACGAGACCACCGGCGCGCTGTACGGCAACGGCCGCGCGGCGCTGCACACCGCCGATGCGCCCGAGCAGATCGAGATCTCGGTCGACGGCGCGCGCGTGGCGCTGCTCGACATCGATCGCTGGATGAACACGTCCGATCCCGACGGCGTCAACCTGCGCACCGAGCCGATCGCGATCACGGCCGGTCCGCACCGCGTCTCGGCGGCGTTCATCCGCCGGTTCGAAGGGCCGGTGCAGGATCTGATCTCGCCGCTCGACTGGTCGATCGCCAGCACCAGCATCGCCGACGCCTACGGCTTCACGACGCTGCCGCACCTGCGCGACATGGCGATCACCGGGCCGTTCAGCGACGACCGGCGTGTCGCGAGACGCCGAGCCGCCGCGAAGATCTTCACCTGCCATCCCGCTACCGCGCCGCAGCAGATCGGTGTGCGCGCGCGACATCGTCTCGCGCCTCGCGTCGCAGGCGTTCCGCCGCCCGGTCACCGAGCGCGATGTCAACGCGTTGATGGCGCTCTATCAAGAAGGGCGCGGCCGAGGGCGGCTTCGAAGCGGGCGTCCGGATGGCGCTCGAAGGCATCCTGGCCAGCCCGCGCTTCGTGTTCCGCTTCGAGGAGCGCCCGGCCGGCGCGCGCGCCGGCGAGGCCTACGCGGTCAGCGACGTCGACCTGGCGTCGCGCCTGTCGTTCTTCCTGTGGGCGACCGGGCCCGACGAGGAGCTGCTGCGCGCTGGCCGAGGCCGGCCGGCTGTCGACGCCGGCGACGCTCGAACAGCCAGGTGCGGCGGATGCTCGCCGATCGCGCGCTCGGACGTGCTCGGCGTCGCGCTTCGCGGCGCAGTGGCTGCGGCTGCAGGATCTCGACAAGATCAACCCCGACGTCCGCTTCTATCCGGACTTCGACGAGCAGCTGAAGACGTCGATGCGGCGCGAGACCGAGCTCTTCTTCCGCCACATCGTGCGCGAGGACCGGCCGGTGCTGGATCTCTTCACGGCCGACTACACGTTCGTCGACGAGCGGCTCGCGCAGCACTACGGCATTCCCGGCGTCGTCGGCAGCGCAGTTCCGCAAGGTGACGTATCCCGACGATGCGACGCCGGCGGGCTGCTCGGCCACGGCAGCATCCTGACGCTGACCTCGCACGCCGATCGCACCTCGCCGGTGCTGCGCGGCAAGTGGGTGATGGAAGTGCTGCTCGGCACGCCGCCGCCGCCGCCGCCGCCGAACGTGCCCGGACCTCGAAGCGACGCCCGAGGCCGAAGACGGCCGGCTGCGCACGGTGCGCGAGCGCATGGAGCAGCACCGCGCGAACCCGGCCTGCGCGTCGTGCCACCGCATGATCGATCCGATCGGCCTGGCGCTCGAGAACTTCGACGTCACCGGCGCCTGGCGCATCAGGGACAACGGCATGCCGGTCGACGCGGCCAGCACGCTCTACGACGGCACGCCGCTGACCGGGCCCGCCGATTTGCGGCAGGCGCTGCTGCAAGCGGTCGCGGCGTGCTGGTGCAGACCTTCACCGAGAATCTGATGACCTACGCGCTGGGCCGCCGGCTCGGCGACGACGACATGCCGGCGCGTGCGCGGCATCGTGCGGCAGGCCGAGCGGCCGAGCTACACGCTCTCGGCGTTCGTCGTCGCGATCGTCAGGAGCGCCGGCGTTCCGGATGAAGGGCGCGGACGTAACCGCGACGGCCGCGCGGCACGTGATCGCAACTGAAGTGATGTCGCGTTGACCGTTCTTGACCGCCGTAGCACTACGGCGAAGGCGGTCAGGTCGGCGATAACGGGAGCAGAGAACCAGATGGCGTTCATCACTGGAAAGCACGTGCCGCGGCGGACCATGCTGCGCGGCCTGGGCGCCACGGTCGCGCTGCCGTTCCTCGACGCGATGGTGCCGGCGCGCGGCGCTCTGGTCGAAGACGGCGCGCGGCCGCGGCGCTCGATCGCACGCGGCTGGTCTGCATCGAGATGGTGCACGGCGCGGCCGGGCAGCAGCGAGTGGGGCGCGAAGCCAGCACCTCTGGTCGCCGGTCGCGACCGGGCGCGGCGTTCGACCTCGCGCCGAGCGCGCTCAGCCCGCTCGAGCCGTTCCGCAAGCACCTGACCATCGTCAGCGACACCGACGTGCGCGGCGCCGAAGCGGTCACGCCAGCCGGAGATCGGCGGCGACCACTTCCGCTCGAGCGCGGTGTTCCTGACCCAGGCGCACCCGAAGCAGACCGAGAGCTCGGACGTGCGCGCCGGCATCTCGCTGGATCAGATCTACGCGCAAGCGCTTCGGGCAGGACACGCCGATCCCGTCGATGCAGCTGTGCATCGAGAACGTCGACCAGGCCGGCGGCTGCGCCTACGGCTACTCGTGCGTCTACACCGACATGATCAGCTGGGCGTCGCCGACCGAGCCGCTGCCGATGATCCGGGACCCGCGGATGGCCTTCGACCAGCTGTTCGGCGCCGGCGGCTCGACGCGCGAACGCGCCTCGCGCCGCCGGGCGACGTCGCAGCGTGCTCGACTACGTCACCGGCGCAGGTCGCCGACCTCAACCGGCGGCTCGACGCCAGCGACCGGCAGCGGATGGAGCGCTATCTCGAAGACGTGCGCGAGATCGAGCGGCGCATCCAGAAGGTCGAAGCGCGCAACATGAGCGGCGAGGCGCGCGAGCTGCCGGGCGCGCCGGCCGGCGTGCCCGACTCGTTCGACGAGCACGTCAAGCTGATGTTCGACCTGCAGGCGCTGGCGTTCCAGGCGGACGTGACCCGCGTGTTCTCGTTCAAGATGGGCCGCGACGCGTCGAGCCGCGTCTACCCGGAGAGCGGCGTCGCCAAGGGCTTCCACCCGGCGTCGCATCACGGCAACAAGCCGGCGAACATCACCGAGTTCGCCAGATCAACCGCTACCACGTCAGCCTGCTGCCGTACTTCCTGGAGAAGCTGCAGTCGATCCAGGAGGGCGACGCAGTCGCTGCTCGACAAGAGCCTGATCATCTACGGCTCGCCGATGGGCGACGGCAACGTCCACAACCACAAGCGGTGCCCGCTGATCGCTGCTCGGCGGCGCCAACGGCCAGCTGCCGGGGAACGTGCACTCACCGCGCCGCGGCGGGGACGCCGATGGCCAACGTGATGCTGAGCGGCGATGCACAAGATCGGCCTCGACGACATCGCGCAGTTCGGCGATTCGACCGGCGGCGTTCTCGCTGTGAGCCGCAGATGAACGCAGATAGAGGGCCGCGATACACGCAGATGGACGATCCTAAGGCCACAGATGACGCAGATGAGCGCCGTTCAGAGGCCGCAGATGAACGCAGATGAACGCAGATGAATAGGCCGCAGATGACGCAGATGAACGCAGATACAGCTACACAGCGGCTCGGAGTCTGTCGGCGGTCTCGTCTGCGCGCTGACGCTTCTGCTTGGCGCAGTGCCGATCGCGCGTGTCGGCGACGCACGAGTCGCCGACGCCGCGCAGCGCGGCGACGCGGCCGCCGTTCGACGCGCTGCTGCAGCAGGGCGCCGACGTCAACGGCGCGCAGGGCGACGGCATGACGGCGCTGCACTGGGCGGCCGAGCGTGGCGACGCCGAGCTCGACGGCGATGCTGCTCAAGGCCGGCGCGAACCCGCGGCGCGGACACGCGGATCGGACGGCACACGCCGCTCCACGTGGCCGCGCAAGGGCGGCCACCATGTCGTGCGTTCGGCTGCTCGTCGATGCGCAGCGCGGACGTCGGCGACGCCGACCACGACGGGCGCGCCGCCGCTGCACTTTGCCGCCGCGCGGGCAGCAGCGACGCCGTCGCAGTGCTGCTCGACGCGCGGCGCCGACGTGAACGCGCGAGAGCCGCAGTGGGGGCAGACGCCGCTGATGTTCGCGGCGGCAGCCGGCCGCACCGAGGTCGTCAAGGCGCTGCTGGCGCGCGGCGCCGATCCGCGCGCGTCACGGCGAGGGTCGTCGACATCAGCGCGCGCAAACGCGAGGACAGCGCCGAGAGCCGCGCGCGGAACGCGCGGATCGCCGCGATCCAGAAGCGAGCTCGCGGCGGCACGCACGGCGGTCAGGCCAGCGGCGCGCCAGTGCGCCGCGCGGCCGCTGGCGGCGGCCGCGGCGCGGACTCGACGGCGGCAACGAGCCGGAGCCGCTCGGCTACGCCGATCTGGTGGGTGCGCAGGGCGGGCTGACCGCGCTGCTGCTGGCGTCGCGCGACGGGCTCGAAGAGACCGTCTTCGCGCTGCTCGACGGCGGCGCGGACATCAACCAGGTGAGCGCGTCCGACCGCACCAGCCCGCTGCTGATGGCCACGATCAACGGCCACTTCGATCTCGCGCTGCGGCTGCTCGCGCGCGGCGCCGACGTGACGCTGGCGAGCGACGGCGGGGCGACGCCGCTCTACGGCGTGCTCAACATGCAGTGGGCGCCCAAGGCGCGCCATCCGCAGCCGGCCGACTACATGCAGCAGAAGATCGGCTATCTCGAGCTGGCCGAGGCGTTCCTGAAGGCCGGCGCCGATCCGAACGCGCGGCTCAGGAAGTCGCTCTGGTACACCACCTACAACCGCGATCTGCTCGGCGTCGATCGCACGGGCGCGACGGCGTTCTGGCTCGCCGCCTACACGCTCGACATGCCGGCGATGAAGCTGCTCCTCGAATACGGCGCCGATCCCGACGATCCGCACCGCCAAGGTGCCCGAGCGCTACGAAGAAGGCGGCCCGGCAGCTCCGAACGGTCCGGATCAGTCGGGCTCTGCCGCCGATTCCGTTGGGCGGACCGGCCGTGGCGCCGATCCACGCCGCGTCCGGCGTCGGCTACGGCCTCGGCTTCGCGGGCAACACGCATCGCCACGTGCCGGACGGCTGGCTGCCGGCGGTGAAGTTCCTCGTCGAAGAGCTCGGCGCCGACGTCAACGCCCGCGATCACAACGGCTACACGCCGCTTCATCACGCCGCGTCGCGCGGCGACAACGAGCTGATTCGATATCTCGTGTCGAAAGGCGCGGACGTGAAGGCCGTCAGCCGCAGCGGCCAGACCACCGTCGATCTGGCGAATGGCCCGGTGCAGCGAGTCCAGCCGTTCCCCGAGACCGATTGCGCTGCTCGAGAGCCTGGGCGCGAAGAACAACCACCGCTGCGTCAGCTGCTAGCCAGGTCTCAGGGATCAGGGATCAGGGATCAGGGATCAGCGAGTTGATCAGCCGAAAGCTATACCTGGCGGCACCTTCGCACCCCTCTGACACCTCGTCTGTGACACCAGTCGCAGCTGTCAACGGTCACATCCAGAAGGCGCAGGTGTTGCGAGCCGCATCCCTCGCAACAGGGTCCGCGCCCGCGGTCATTGCGCGCGCGTGGTTCTCGCGACGGACCGGATGCCGGCCTCAAAGGGCGTCTGTGACATCAGTCACTCTCCCGTGCAATGTGGCCCGCCGCGGCGGGGCTGACACCTGACACCTGATCCCTGCGACCTGAGACCTGACCCCTGACACCTGAAACCTGACTTGGTGCAGCGCCACCCACCCATCTCGTTAGAAGCACGCTCGGGGCTTGATCCATGGATGCAGGCTGAGCTGCCCGCACCGCCCACGCCAACTGGGCTCGGCTGGCTCGGCGTCGTCGGGCCGGGTGTGATCGTTCTCGGTCTGTCAATCGGCAGTGGCGAGTTCCTGCTCGGACCCGCGGTGTTCGTCCGCTACGGGCTCACGCTCCTCTGGGTGACCCTCGCGGCGGTCGTCCTCCAGACGATCTTCAACATGGAAGTGATGCGCTACACGCTCGCCACCGGTGAGCCGGTGTTCACCGGGTTCATGCGCACGCGACCGTCCTCCACGCTGTGGGCGCTGATTTACGTGTCGCTCTATTTGCTGCAGTTTGGCTGGCCCGCGTTCGCCGGCACCGCTGCCGGCGCCATCTTCTTTCTGATCGCACGGCAGCTGCCCGTGACGTCTGACGCGGCGACGATCTACTACATCGGCGTGGCGATCTTCCTGGCGTGTGCGTCGATTCTGCTCGTGGGCAGGCGCATCGTCCGGACGCTGGAGGTGCTCAACTGGATCCTCGTCGCAACCACCCTGGGGAGCTTTCTGATCATGGCCCTGATGTTTGTGTCCGCGCGCGACTGGGGCGCTGGCGTGGTCGCGCTTGTCGGGTTCGATCTGACGAGCGCACGGTTCGAGCTGTTTCCGGCGGGGGCGGACTTGTTTCTCCTCGGTGCGCTCGTGGCGTACTCGGGTGCAGGCGGTGTCACGAACATCGTCCTGTCGAACTGGGCGCGCGACAAGGGCTACGGCATGGGCGAACGCGCGGGCTACATTCCGTCAGCGGTCGGCGGCACCAAAGTTCACCTCGCGCATACAGGCTTCACGTTTGCGCCCGACGCTGGTCGATGCGGCGCTGGCGTGGATGGTGGCGCATCATTCGCGTCGACCAATGCGGCGTGTTTGCCGTGGGCGCGGTGCTCGGCATGCTGCTCCCCGCGCTTCTCTATGTCACGTTTCTCCCCGCCGGCAGCGACATTCAAGGCCTCGGCATCAGCGCTGCCCTTGCCTCGAGCGTCGGCGCGCAGGAAGGAGTGCTGGTCGGCAGCGCCATCGCGTTTCTCGGCGCCTGGATTCTGTTCAAGACGCAGCTCGATAACTTCGAAGGCATGGTGCGCGCGATCACCGACATCCTGTGGACCGGCAGCCCGCGAGTCCGCGGTTGGCGAGGCGGCGACGTGCGCACGGTGTATTACAGCGTGATGACGGTCCTGGTGCTCTGGGGCATCGTGGCGCTTCGCCTCGCTCAGCCGATCGTCCTGCTGAAGATCAGCGCCAACGTCGCGGGTGCGGTCTTCATCGTCACCTCGCTTCATCTGCTCTACATCAACACACGCCTTCTGCCGGTGCATGTCCGTCCGCCGATGTGGCGACGCGCGGCATTGGTGGGCACGGCGCTCTTCTACGGATTTTTCGTCGCGCTTTCCCTTGGCAGTGTGTGGGGCAGCGGTGACGCGTGTCGGGGCCAAGTTTCAGGGGTCAGGTTTCAAGGATCAGGTGTCAGGGGTCAGGGGCCAGGACGGTATCGGACAGGTCGACCGACCGACAGCCCTACCCGACCGACCACCGATCACTGCTGTTGCGTCGACGTCGACGTCACGCGCGGAGCAGCTCGGGCGGCTCGACGCCGAGCAGGTTCCTGACGAAATAATCCCAGCGCCGCCGCACGAAGTACGGGTCGTTGCCGAATCCATGCATCCGATTCGGCATGATCAGGAAGTCGAAGTCCTTGTTCGCGGTCACCAGCGCGTCGACGAGCTTGATGGTCGCCGGCAGCGGCACGTTTTCGTCGACATCTCCGTGCGCGAGGACAGCTTGCCCTCCAAATTCGGCGCGAGCGTGTAGTTCGACTGTTCCTCGTAATGCTTGTCGACCGGCCATCCCATCCACTGTTCGTTCCAAGTGGCTTTGTCCATGCGGTTGTCGTGGCAACCCGCGGAGGACACGGCAACCTTGTAGAACTCCGGGTGTGTCAGGATCGCGTGCGTCGAGTCGTATCCGCCCGCCGAGTGACCCCACACACCCACGCGCGTGAGATCCATGTACGGGTACTTCGCCGCCATCTGCTTGAACACGGCGATGTGATCGTCGCCGCCCGAGCCCTGGCCGAGGTTCTTGTATGAGAAGTCACGAAACACGCAGGCGTGGCGCCGAACGCCGACGTGTTGCGTCACGTTTCCGCGCCGAAGCCAGTTATCATGCCCCGATTTATCACCCGCAACGAGGAGTGCAAGACGATGAAGAGAACGGTGTCGTATCTGGTTGCTGCTTTGCTGGTGTGCACCGTTCTGGCGCTCGACGCGCGCCAGGACGGGTTGATCCCAGCTCCCGATCGGCGAACCGGCGAGGGTACCGGCCCGTTCCCGACGCTGACGATCCGTAACGTGATGGTGATTGACGGCACGGGCGCGCCGCCATTCGGCCCTGCGAACGTCACCGTCGAGAACAACCGCATTGCGCGCATCGTCAACGCCCCGGCGGCCGGTGCTGCGTCGCGCGAACCGGCGCCCGCGGCCGGGCCCAACAACATCGACGGCACCGGGATGTATCTCATGCCTGGCTTCGTGAATCTCCATGTCCACCTGGGCGACGCGAAGAAGGCCCCGCAGGCGGAATACGTCTACAAGCTTTATATGGCGCACGGTGTGACCACAGTGCGCGGAGTTGAGTTGACCGCCCAGCCGTTCGCCCTCAAAGAAAAGGAGCGCAGCGCCGCGAACGCAATCGTCGCGCCCCGCATCTTCAACTACCAGCGGCCCGGCGCCGGCTGGGACAAAGGCGTCGTCGACACGCCCGAGAAGGCGCGCGACTGGGTGCGCTGGTGCGCTGCCAACGGCGTCGACGGGATGAAGCTCGTCGCCTACCCGCCCGACATCATGGCGGCGTTGCTGGACGAGGCGAAGAAGGCCGGCCTTGGATCGACGGCCCACCTCGAGCAGCGTGGTGTCGCGCAAATGGATGCGCTGACTGCCGCGAAGCTGGGACTTGGGACAGTGACGCACTTCTATGGCCACTTCGAGCCGCTGATGCGCGATTACCGCGTGCAGCCGTGGCCGGACGGGATGAACTACAACGACGAACAGTATCGGTTCGGCCAGGTGGCGAGGTTATGGGACCTGATCCATCCGCCCGGAAGCCCCGAGTGGAAGGCGTACTTGCAGGAGCACATCAAGCTGCGCACCATCTTCGACCCGACGATGACGGCGTACGCGGCCGGCCGAGACGTGATGCGCATGCGCAACGCCGACTGGCACGACGCGTACACCCTCCCGTCGCTCATGGATTTTTACACGCCGAGTCGCGAAAACCACGGCTCGTACTTCTTCGACTGGACCATCCACGACGAAGTGGCTTGGCGCAACTTCTATCAGGTCTGGTTCAAGCTCCTCAACGACTACAAGAAGATGGGCGGACGCGTCACGGTGAGTGACGATGCGGCGTACATCTACAACACGTGGGGCTTCGGCTACATCCACGAGATGGAGTTGCTGCACGAGGCCGGGTTCCACCCGCTCGAAGTGATCCGCGCGGCAACAATGCACGCCGCCGAAGCGCTGCACGAGCCGAAAGGCGAGCGCCTCCAGTTCGGCATCGTCCGCGCAGGCATGCTGGCTGACATGGTTTTGGTCGATCAGAACCCACTACAGAACATCAAGGTCCTCTACGGGACCGGCCACCTGCGGCTCACCGATCGGACAGGGCAGACCGAACGGGTTGGAGGCATCCGTTACACGATCAAGGACGGCATCGTGTACGACGCCAGGAAGCTGTTGGCTGATGTCGGCGCGATGGTTTCTGCACAGAAAAAACAACGCGGAATGGGAACACGCTAGCGACCGATCGAACCTATGAGTCGGCGTGCCTTGATGGGCACCAACTGATCCAGTAGAGTCGCGCTCACCGCTGCAACTTTCCGCCGAAGAAAGGTCAGGAGATGGCTGTATTTCTCCGCGTTTCGCTCTTCCTCACCTGCTCGCTTCTCGTGATCTCATCGGCATCCGCGCAGGTGACGCGCGCGGATTATGAGCGGGCGACGGGCCTCAGTGACAAGTACGAATACTTGACGGTCAACGTGCCCGACCCTGCGACGTGGGTTGCGGACACCGGGCGCTTCTATTACCGCAAGTCGGTGAAAGGCGGACACGAGTTCGTGCTGATGGAGGCTGAGACGCGGCAGCGATCGCCGGCTTTTGACCATCAACGGCTCGCCGACGCGCTGGCGAAAGAAACAGGTGAAAAGTACACGGCGATCAGGCTGCCGTTCTCCGAGTTCACGTTCGCCGACGGTCAAAAAAAGATCGAATTCAGCGCCGAACGCGTCCGCTGGCAATGTGATCTCTCGAATTATTCGTGCAAGCAAGTCGGACCACCCGCCGGCTTTGCCGGCCGGCGCGGTCTTGGAGGTCCTGTGCGCGACAGCGAGGCAGCCGTCAACGACGATCCGAAACGATCGCCCGACGGGAAATGGGAAGCATTAGTCAAGAACTTCAACCTCGCCGTCCGTTCCGTCGGCGCCAAACAGGTCACCCTGCTGAGTAGCGACGGTTCGGAAGGCAATTACTACGATTTGGCGTCGGTCGTGTGGTCGCCGGATTCGAGTCGTATCGCGGCCTACCGAGTGAAGCCGGGGTATCGCCGACTCGTTCACTACGTGGAATCGTCGCCGGAAGATCAGCTGCAGCCGAAGCACGCGACGTTTCTCTACACCAAGCCGGGAGACGTCCTCGACCACGAACGACCGACGCTCTTTCACGTGTCATCCAAAACACAAGTTGTCGTCTCCGACGAACTGTTCCCGAACCCGTTTGATTTGAGCGCCCTGGTCTGGCGCAAGGACAGCCGAGGCGTCACATTCGAGTACAACCAGCGCGGACATGCGGTCTACCGCGTCATCGAAGTCGACGCGTCGACCGGTAACGCGCGTGCGGTGATCTGCGGAGGAGCCGAAGACCTTTTTCTATTACAACCAAGCGAACCACACGCGGAGCGCGGGTAAGCGCTTTCGAGAAGACATCGGCGATGGCAAAGAGGTCATCTGGATGTCGGAGCGCGATGGCTGGAACCATTTGTATCTGATCGATGGCGCAACCGGCGCCGTGCGCAATCAGATCACCAAAGGCGACTGGGCGGTGCGTGGTGTCGCGCGCGTCGATCACGAACAACGACGGCTGTATTTCAGCGCCGGAGGTATGTCTGCGAGTCGCGATCCGTACTTGCTGCATTACTACCGCATCAACTTCGACGGTACCGGCCTGACACCGCTTACCCAGGCGGATGCCGACCACCAAGTGCAGATTTCGCCGGATCTCAAGTACTACGTCGATACCTACTCGCGTGTCGATTTGGCGCCAGTTTCCGAGTTGCGGCGGCTCGATGACGCGTCTTTGGTTGCCGAGATCGAGCGCGGCGATATCAGCGAGCTGGTCAAGAGCGGCTGGAAGGCGCCGGAGATCTTCGTCGCCAAAGGCCGTGACGGCAAGACGGATATCTGGGGCATCATCGTGCGCCCGACGTCATTCGATCCGGCGAAGAAATATCCGGTCATCGAAAACATTTACGCCGGGCCGCACGGATCGCATGTGCCCAAGTCGTTCTCGACGTTCATCGGCCATCAATCGCAGGCCGAGCTCGGATTCATCGTGGTGCAAATCGACGGCATGGGCACGTCGAACCGGTCGAAGGCGTTTCACGATGTCGCGTGGCAGAACCTCGGCGACGCAGGATTCCCGGACCGCATCCTCTGGCATAAGGCGGTTGCGTCGAAGTATCCGTCGTACGACGTGTCGCGCGTCGGCATTTACGGTGGTTCCGCCGGCGGCCAGAACTCGCTCGGCGCTCTGCTGTTCCATCCCGACTTCTACAAGGTCGCGGTGTCCTACGTCGGCTGCCACGACAACCGCATGGACAAGCTGTGGTGGAACGAGCAGTGGATGGGATGGCCGATTGGGCCGCAATATTCGGCCTCGTCGAACGTCGATAACGCATGGCGGTTGCAGGGTCGCGTCCTGCTCGTGGCCGCCGAACTCGACACCAATGTCGATCCGTCGTCCACCTACCAAGTTGCCAATGCGTTGATCAAAGCCAACAAGACCTTCGACATGCTGGTGATCCCCGGCGGAAGCCACGGCGCTGGGCGCTCCGCCGAACATCCCGAGTACGGGGAGCGCAAGCGCTTCGACTTTTTCGTGCAGCATCTGTTGGGACAGCAGCCGCCCGACTGGAATCAGAGTTCTCCCTCGAAGACTTCAACTGCGGACGGCCCGCCGGCCAGGTAAGGAGATAGCGAACGGGCGCCCATTTCCAGTGATTCTCGACCTCACGCGGTATGAGACCTGGGGACGGTCCCGAATGACTTTCTGATACCTGATACCTGATGCCTGATACCTGATACCTGAACCTGATACCTGCGTATCACTACAACAGTAGTGCCTCGACGCGATGCCCGTGGACGCGCTCATCTGACGATGACCAGGTGAACACGGTAAAGCGGCGGTCCTGCGAGGCGACAAGGGCGACGGCGTTCCTCTGGTCGTGGGCGAATTGGACCGCCGAGCTATGCCGCGTGCCGCCAAGCTCGGTCGGCGTGAGCGTCGTCGGGACTCCGCCTTCGATCGGCTCGGTCACACGGACGTGCTCGACGATCGCCGAGCCTTTGCGGCGCGTAATTTTTGCGCCGAAGGCCAGCAGTTCATATTCATCGGTCATCACCGTGGCGCCATCGACGGCGGTCAGACCCGCGACCGCGTCAACGGCCTCGCGCAGTTCCTCCAGCCAGCCGTCGGATTGCTTCTCCTTGCGTATCAGTTCGGTGAGCTCGGTGAGGCCACGGTAGGGCGGCGACACCGCGTAGGAGATCGGCTTGGCGATCGACTCGCGCCACTGGTCGGTTCCGGCAGGCACAATCAGCAGCGCTCCGCCGCGGCCATGTGCGCGCATCGAAACCGCGAGCTGCACCACCAGATTGATCGGGCCGGCCCACGCCGACGGCATGTCGAAGCCAAGAAGCGATTTGAGGAGAGACGGACACTCGGGAAGGCCCGAAGCCGACTCGTCCACCATCTTGATCTGGTCGCCTTCGAGCACCGCCACGTTGACGTACTTGCCTGCGCGTTCGCCGCGATGATGTTTGACGACGAGCAGGCCCGGCTCGACGACTTCGAGCACGAATGACAACACCGGGATCTCGTGCGTCGTTCCCCACACGCACAGCGCGTCGCCGTTGTGCCACACGCCAAGGTGAATGCCCGGCCGTTCCACCACCGGCGCCACCTTGGTGAGCGCACTCGGCGTGAGCGGCAGCGGATGCTCGAACAGAAGCGGATGGAGCGCCTGCTCCGGCGGCAGGTAGGCGAGCGAGATTTTCGGAACATATCCTTCGTAACGTCGAAGGCTCGCCCAGAAGGTGGCGTCGATGACCCGTTCCACCACTGATGCGTCTGGAACCGGCGCCACTGCCGCGAGGCCCTGCGCCCGGGCGGCCGCGACGTGACGCGCGAAATATGCCTGAATTTTCGGCGCGACCTTGCGCGCCGGTGGATAGCTTTCGATGTTCAATGCACATCAATTCTGCCTCACGGGGCGACAGGTGACACAGTCGAGATGTCGTTCGCCTGCCGATCTGCCGGTTTGATTGGCCCCGCTGAAGCGCGCGGGTCAGCCTGGGGCGGCAATCAGTAACCGGTTCTTGGGTGTGATGGCGCTCGGAATCGTCCGTGTCCAGACGCGATAACCGTGCTCGCGGAGGCGGCGAACCCGTTCGATGTCGATGGCTAACGCGGCATCCACCCAGCCCGTCAGCCCGCCATCGTCGGCGGTGAAGTCGTGGCAGCACGGAAGCACCGCGACGCGTGCGCGCGTTTTTTCCGCAACAGTCAGAACGACGTCGGTCAACGCTCCGCAGGCGTGACTCGACACCACGACATCGCTGGCGCCGAGCTCGACTTCGTCGAGTTCGCTCCTCACGAAGGTGACGCGTCCCGCCAGGCGCGGCCACTCGTACGACAGAACGTCATGCAGACGTTCGTGCGCAGGGGGGTGCAACTTGTCGACGGCGATCGCGCACGGTGAGGTGTCGTCGAGGAGCAGCATGACGTGGGCGAGCAGCCCATGGCCGGAGCCGAGATCGACGACGCGTCCGCCGCGAAACAGGCGACGTACTCGACGCGCGAGCTCCCACGCTTCGTACAGTTCCTTGCGCGGCAGGCACTCGGCTTCGCACACCGCGCGCGCAAGACGATCGAACAACGTGTCGGCGGGGAAGCGAGTCAGGTCGAATCGCGTGAGCCGTGACTTGGCGCCCGCGTTCAGCGCGCACATATGCGCGGGAGAATAGCAGACGCGATGCGAGGAACGATGCGTCCGGCGTGCGCGGCCCAGACGACGTTGAGAGCGCTGCATGGGTTGCTCTGGCGGCAGGTGAGACGAAGCGTTAGGCTGTCGAGGTCAATGGGACGACTCGACAACGCCGTCGCCGTGGTCACTGGCGCCAGCCGCGGTGCGGGACGCGGAATTGCTCTCGAACTTGGCGGCGCCGGGGCCACCGTTTACGTGACTGGTCGAAGTGTCGCCGGCCGACCGACGACGGACAATGTGCCAGGCACCATCGACGAAGCCGCGCAGGAGGTGACCGACCGCGGCGGCCATGGCATTGCCGTTCGATGCGACCACACCATCGACGAGGAAGTAGAAGCGCTTTTTCGTCGAATCCGGCAGGATTACGGTCACCTCGACATCCTCGTCAACAACGTGTGGGGCGGCTACGAGAACAGCGAATGTCGTCCACTCCCGCGCGTACCCTTTTGGGAGCAATCCCTCGATCAATGGGAAGGCATGTTCGTGGCGGGCGTCCGTGCACATCTCGTGGCGACCCGCTTGGCAGTGCCGCTGATGCTGCCCCAGCGCCGCGGGTTGATCGTCAGCACGACGGCGAACCTCGAGCCGCTCCCGTATCTGCGCAACCTTTTTTATGACTTGGCGAAAAACACCGTCGCTCGTTTGACGTGGGCGATGGCGCAAGAACTGCGTGAGCACGGCATTGCGACGCTTGCCGTAGCGCCCGGCTTCATGCGCACCGAGCGTGTCGTCGAGGCTTTCCGGCGGGCCGGGGCAATGGATGCGCTCAACGGACCGGGCGGGCCCCGCGAGACCACCGCGTACCTTGGGCGTGCAGTCCTGGCACTCGCCTCGGACGCGCGGGTGATGGAGAAGTCGGGGCAGCTGTTGGAAGTCGGCGCGCTGGCGCGCGAGTATGGCTTCTCCGATATCGATGGGTCGCAGCCGTCGCCATTCCGTCTGCCGGCGACGACATAACGGAGTGTTTGGCGTTCCAAGTGCCGGTCGTTAACGGCGGGAGGTATCGTGGCGAATCGTAGGGACTTTCTCAGGACGGTTGTGGCCGGCGCGATAGGGCACGTGTGTGACACCGGGCCTCACCGACTCGGTCGCTGCGTCACAAGCACCGCAGGCGCGACGGCAGGTAACGCTGCGTGGCCGCCGCATCAAAGTGGTCGACGTGCACGCGCACTGCGTCATTCCTGTGACCGAAATCGTCAAGGGTTCGCCTTTGGCCCGCATGGGAGACGGTGCTGGGAATAACCTCCTCGGTCCGCAACGTCTGCAGGTCATGGATCAGCAAGGTGTCGATGTCCAGGCACTGACCATCAATGGCTACTGGTGGTATGCGGCCGATCGCGACCTCGCGCGCCAGATCGTCCGAGCGCAGAACGAGGGACTGGCCGCTTGGGTGGCAGCACACCCGGATCGGTTTGTCGCGTTGGCGTCGGTTGCCTTGCAGCATCCCGACCTGGCGGCCGAGCAACTCGAGGACGGCGTCAAGCGGCTGGGCCTGCGCGGCGCCTCAATCGGCGGGCATGTGAACGGGGAAGATCTCTCGCTCCCCAAGTACGACGCATTCTGGGCGAAGGCGGCGGAGCTCGGCGTCCTGGTCTTCATGCATCCCGGCGGCGCGGCAAACCTCATTAAAGAAAAGGCGCTCGCCGGGCGCGGCGATCTCGGCAACATCATCGGCAATCCGCTCGAAACGACCTACTTCTTGTCACGGTTGATTTTCGATGGGACGCTGGACAAATTCCCCGGCCTTCGCGTTTGCGGGGCACACGCCGGCGGCTACCTGCCCTCGTATCTCGGACGGACAGAAGCCGCGTGCGTGGTCCGAAGCGATGCGAACTGCGCCAACAAGAAAAAGCCCAGCGAGTATCTGAAGTCGCAGATCGTCATCGATACGATGGTGTTCTCGGAAGAGGGGTTGCGGCATCTGGTCGCGGAAGTTGGCGTTGGGCAAATCGTCTATGGCACTGACGTCCCCTTTAACTGGCCGGTGACCGTGGACCTTGTCCTCGACGCGCCATTTCTCAGCGACACCGACAAGGAAGCGATCCTGAGCGGCAACCTGATGAAGCTGCTTCGCATCGCCCCGTGAAACACTCGGCATCGAAAGGTTGAACCGTCATGAAAACACGCTCGCGTGTTTCGCGAAGGGCAGCACTGCTTGTCGCAAGCATGCTGTTCCTTGTCCACGCCGTATCAGCGGACGACATCACGGTCATGACCTCGGGCGCCTTCACTGCCGCATACCTCGAACTCGTCCCCCAACTCGAACGCAGCATCAGGGGCAAAGTTGTGACGGCCACGACGACGATGGGCACTGGATCCGACTCCATCCCGAGTCGGCTCGCCCGTGGTGAAGCCGTCGACGTCGTCATCGTGCCCGACGACACGCTCGGTCAACTGATCAAAGACGGTTTGGTCATTGCCGACAGCCGAGTTGAGTTGGCGCGTTCGAGTATCGGCATCGCCGTACGGGCAGGCGCGCCGAAGCCGGACATCAGCTCCGTGGACGCCCTCCGGCGCACGCTCCTGCAGACCAAGTCGATCGCCTACTCGGCCAGCGTCAGCGGCCTCTATGTCACCACGGAGCTGTTCCAGCGCCTCGGAATCGCCGATCAGGTGCTCGGGAAAAGCCGACGAATCGATCGCGAGCGAGTCGGCGCCGTGGTCGCACGTGGCGAGGCCGAAATCGGCTTCCAGCAAATCAGTGAACTCCTGCCGGTGCCCGGCGTCGACTATGTCGGGCCGCTGCCGCCGGAGGTTCAGAGAGTCACGGTGGTCGCGGCCGGTGTTGTCGCGCGGTCGAAAAATGCGGAAGCGGCACGCGTGCTGATTAGATTTCTGGGCTCGCCGGAAGCCGCAGCCGCCGTTGCGAAGACTGGATTGGAGCCCATGGCCGCAACGGGCGAGCAGCCGGAGATCGCGACGACGGTGGCGTTCACCGAAGGGCCCACCGTGGATCGGGGAGGCAACGTCTATTTCACAGACATCATCAATCAGCGAATCATGAAGCTGAGTGCCGACGGCGTTCTCTCGACGTATCGAGAGAACAGCAACGCTGCCAATGGGCTGTTGATCGATCCGCAGGGACGTCTCATCGCGTGTGAAGGATCGACCTTCGAGCGGCCGGGTGTGAAGGTGACTGGCAAGCCCCGGGTGACCCGGACCGACTTGAAGACGGGTAAGGTGGAAATACTCGCCGACAGCTATGAAGGTCAGCCCTTGATCGGACCGAACGATGTGACCATTGATAGCAGGGGGAGGCTGTACTTCACCGAGCTCAATGGTGGCACTGTTTACCGCATCGACGCCCCCGGCAAGTTGGCGCGCATCCTTTCCGCACCGGAGATCCAGCGCCCCAACGGCATTCAAGTCTCCCCTGATGACAGTAAGCTCTATCTCGTCGAAGCCAATCAGGCACAAGGCGGAGCCCGCATGATCCGCTCCTACGACCTGCAGCCTGATGGGTCGGTTCGCAACATGAGGGTCCATTACAATTTCTCTCCGGGGCGGAGCGCGGATGGCATGAGCATCGATACGCAGGGCAATTTGTACGCGTCGGCCGGGTTGAATCAGCTCCGCGGAACATCCGAGACTCTCGATACCAAGGCCGGCGTCTACGTGATCTCGCCCGAAGGGAAGCTGCTGACGTTCATTCCCATCGCGGAAGACCTGATTACAAACAATGCGTTCGGCGGTCCGGATATGAAAACGCTCTACGTGACCGCCGGCAAGAACTTGTACAGAGTCCGAACGGCGATTGCTGGTCTGCCGCGCTGACGAGGTCCCGCTCACTCATGACGTTGTCGCGGAAACTGTCGGTGCTGACCGTAACCATGTTCCTTGGTTGTGGCCCTGCGGACAAAGTCGATCGGTCTGGCGCGATCGTAGCGTCCAGTTCGGCGAAGGCGGACGCTCGCGTCGACGACAAGCAAGTCATGAAGTCGTTTCCGGGCGCAGGTGTATCGCGCGTCGTCTTTCGGGCGGCATTTGCGCGAGACGCGCGAGTGACGTCGGCCCAGGGCCACGACATCCTGGTCACAGGAACACCGCGCGGCGGCGCCCCCGGGTACCATGCGCCCGACGGCCGATGGCGGGAGAGCGCCGCTTCGGAGTGGGGTCTGGATTTCCGTGGGCAGGCGTTCGGCGAGACGCTTGTGATCTCGACGTTCAACGAGATTCGCTTTATTCACCACAGCTACTACCTGGACCAGGTCGTGATCAGTGTTCCCACGGGCGTGGAGGTTGCTCTCGAAGCGCGACAGCTTTCCGGTGACGGCGCGCCCGATCTTCGACAGGCGCCAGTCGACGGCCCTCCAGTAAAGCAGTGAACCTGACGACCCGAAACGCGCGAAGGAGGCCGCGAGTGGGGCCCGGCAACGGAGCGGCCGGTCGTGACTCACGATACGCGCCACTAGATATACCGGACCCAGCCCATCGCGCGTTGCGCCTTGACGCGTGCGAACCATCGGCACGGGTAGTACAGAATCGCGATGACGAGGAAGAACACTAAGTAGAGCAGCGAAAGATCCCAGGCGTAACCAGCAGGCGGTGGCGGCGGCAGCATCGGGTGATTGGCGAACAGCCACGCGTCGACGCGGCCCTCGCGAATCAAGGAGACCACGATCGCAGCGGCGTGGATCGCGGGGATGTGCAACAGATAGAAAAACATCGGCACTCGGCCAAAGACGGCGAGCACGTGACCGATGACGCCGCGGGCGCGCTCGGCGAGGGGCAACACCGCGATGGTTGGCCCCAGTGTCATCAGCAGGAAGAGCAACGACGCTGGGTATTTGGTGGTGTTGAGAAATCGGAAGATCGCCGGGGGCGCCGTCGCCGGCGCGCCGCTCCAATGGCGAGGATCGCCATAGCCGTCCAGGCCGCGCAGCACCACGAATAATGCGATCGCGATGCCGCCGATCGTCAGGCACAGCCGATCGCGCTCGGCAGGTGGGCGGGTCAGGATCGCACCAAATCCATAGCCGGCTGCCATCACGCCGATCCACGGCACGATCGAGTAGAGCACTGCGACCGCGGGCCCGCCGTCACCGAGCGGGAACACGCCACCGAAATACACGAACTGCCAGAACCACGACTCGCGGAATGGTTCCAGGGCGTCCTGCGCCGCCATATCGACGACGTTGTGGCCGACGATCACGGCAACGCCAAACGCCGCCACAATCGCCGTCGGCAACCAGATGAGTGCGGCGAGCAGAATCATGCACCAGCCCAGCATCCAGATGACGCCCGCCAGGATGTATTCGTCGAACGCCAGGTTGAACGTCCACAGCACGCGAATCAGCGTGAGCTCGAGCAACACGAGGATCACGCCGCGCGTGAGGAGATATCGCGCCAGCAGTTTCGAGTCAGCAAACGTTTGTCCGAGAAGGAATGCAGACGCGCCGGCGAGGAACACGAAGGCAGGGGCGCAGTAATGCGTGATCCAGCGGGTGAAAAAGATGCCCGCCGTGGGGCCGCCGGCCGGCAGCCCCGAATAGACGCGCACGTGGTCGATGGCCATGAGGACCATCACCAGGCCGCGGACCACGTCGACCGACTGGAGCCGGTGTTTCGGTGGCATCGTCTGCGGCGATAGCATCGACCGATCGGGCGTGGCGTGCAACAGAGAAGATGCGAACGGTGCGTGGTGTGACGCGAACCGTCCGCGTTTGCACGCGATCACTGGCTGCGATACTGTGCGCGCGTGCCGGTCGCCTCGCGCGTGGGTCCGTGGATGTACGTGTCCGCCGCGTGGGCGGGCGGCGGCACCGTGCCACTGTCGCAGCCGCTGTGCGATCGCAGTTCCAGGCGGCGAAGTCTGGTTAGGCTGGTGGGGCGGGTGGGTCCCGTCGCCGGCGCGCAAACCGCAGCCATAATCACAACCGCGCGTTATGGCTAGCGTTGGTCACATCGCGGTCGCCATGGCCGCCGCGCGGGTCTACAGTGATGCGCCGGTGCGACCGCGACGATCGTCAATCCTGTTCTGGTCGGCGCTCTCGATGCTGCCCGATGCGGACGTGATCGCCTTCGCGCTCGGCATCGACTATCCGGCGCCTTGGGGTCACCGCGGCGCGACGCACTCGCTGCTGTTTGCGCTCGCCGTGGCTGCGACTGCCGCGTTGGCTGCACCGCGATTCGGGTTTCGCGCCGGCCGCACCTTCGTCGTGGCAAGTGTCGTGGTGGCGAGCCACGGCCTCCTTGACACGCTCACCGATGGCGGTCTTGGCTGCGCGCTTCTCTGGCCGTTCAATCTCACCCGCTATTTCGCTCCGTGGCGCCCAATTCCCGTCTCGCCTATCGGGCTCGGGTTCCTGTCGCCGTACGGACTGTTCGTGGCGATGACCGAGATCGTGCTCTTCGCGCCGCTTGTGATCTTCGCATTACGACCGCGACTCAAACGCCGATACTGGCTGCCTCTCTGGATCGCCGCGGTCTGGCTGATTGGCTCGAGCGATCGGATCCGCGATGCCATCCTGGGTTTCGCGCTTCGTGAAGATACCCGCTACGCGCCGGCGTTTTCGAAGGACCGGTTTCAACGCGTCGTGTCCGGCCTCAGTGTGTCGGCGGCCATCTGCGAGGGACTCGGTCCAGACCTAGTTGAGTCGTCCCAACGCACATTCCGAGCGGCGCCGCCATCGACCCGAGGAAGGGGCGGTGTAAGCTCGTCGCGATCCGCCAGTTGCCGGCAATCACGCTGCAAAGTACCCAGGCCACTCGTTACGGCGGCCTCGACACGCGGCCATAAACATCATCGATATAGGCGTGCGCATCGGGCGATGGGGTTGATTTACGGAGTGATCGACACATGAAGATGCGCGGCGCCATTGAGTTCACGGTCACCGAGCGCGGCGCGGAGCGCGTCGTTTCGGAAATGCCGATCCAGCCCGGCGTGAAAAATCCGTTTGGCGTGGTGCACGCCGGCGCCATCCTGTGGTTTGCCGACGTTACCGCGACGATGCTCGTGCTCGGCGAGCCCTTCGATTCGGACGAACCGGGTGTCGCTCAGGGGAGGCGCGAGCCGGCCGCGGGGATGAAAGGGTTCCCGTTGGCCATCAGCCTCAACGCCAATTTCATCGGCAATCAGCGCGAGGGCGCGCTCAAGGCAGTGGCGTCGTTCGTGAAGCGAGGGCGCACCGTTAGCGTCGTTCGGACGGCGGTGTATGGCGCGGCGGACAAGTTGATCGCAGACGTCACAACGAGTCACATTCTGTCGACTTGAACCTCCCCGTCTGCGTCATCTGCGGCCTGACCATCTGCGTTTATCTACGCCATCTGCGGCTCTAACCATCTGTGTTCATCTGTGTTCATCTGCGGCCCTAACATCGGCGTTCATCTGCGCCATCTGCGGCCCCAACCATCGGCGTTCATCTGCGTCCATCTGCGGCCCTAACCATCGGCGTTCATCTGCGTCCATCTGCGGCCCTTGCCATCGGCGTCCATCTGCGCCATCTGCGGCGCCCTAACCATCGGCGTTCATCTGCGCCATCTGCGGCCCCAACCATCGGCGTTCATCTGCGTCCATCTGCGGCCCTAACATTTGCGTTCATCTGCGCCATCTGCGGCCCTAACATCGGCGTTCATCTGCGTCCATCTGCGGCCCTAACATCGGCGTTCATCTGCGTCCATCTGCGGCCCCAACCATCGGCGTTCATCTGCGTCCATCTGCGGCCCTAACCATCGGCGTTCATCTGCGTCCATCTGCGGCCCCAACCATCGGCGTTCATCTACGTCCATCTGCGGCCCCAACCATCGGCGTCATCTGCGTCCATCTGCGGCCCTAACCATCGGCGTTCATCTGCGTCATCGGCGGCCCAACCATCTGCGTTCATCTGCGTCCATCTGCGGCCCTAACCATCTGCGTCATCTGCGTCCATCTGCGGCCTAACCATCTGCGCCATCTGCGGCCTACTTGCCGAACGCCATGCGCGCGCGTTCGGTCTGCAATTCGTGCAGCGTGCGCATCACGTTGTACGCCGACAGCTCCACCAGCACCGCCGAGACCTTGCCGTGCAGCTCGTCGTTCAGCTCGGGCTCGAGCCCCTTGAGCGCGGCTGTGAGGCGCGACTCCTGTCCCGCCAGCTCCTGCTTCGAGATCACGCCATCGGCGAGTGCGTCGGTGAATGATTGCAGTTTTTCGACTCGCTCCTGAATCATCGGGTGTTCGGCTTTATCGTCAAACCAGCTTGTACGCGCCACGAAAACCTCCTCAGAGTTCTTTTACGATGTGTTTGAGTGCCGTCAGCCTTGATTGCAGCGCCGCGCGCCCGCTGTCGCCCGCCATCTTCTCGCGAATGGCCTCCGGCAGAAACTGTCGATCGGTGCATTCCAGCATCGCGGCCGTTTCCTGCAGCTCGCGCTCGAGCCCCTGTGTCGACGGCATGAATTGCCCCACCACTTCGGCCAGCGCTTCGCGCGTGACGTGGTCGGCGCCGGCGAGGAGCGAGGTCCGCCAGGCGCGACCGACAATGCCCTCGATATCCGCGCCCGACAGGTTGCCGCGCTGCGGGATCGGCGGCACATCGTCGATCGACAACCGCGAGCCGAGCTTCTTGGCCAGGATCACGAACATCTGACGGAGTTCGCTTTCCTCCGTCGGGTAGAACAAAGGGATGTGCACCTCGGCGCGGCCCTGACGTTTGAGATCGATCGGCAGCAGATCCGGTCGCGCGGTGAGCAGCATCCAGATGATGCGGCCGCGATACTGCGTATCGCCCATTTGCGCGGCGATCATGGCAAAGACGCGGCTCGATGTGCCGGAGTCGCCCTCGGACTCACGGCTGCCGAGCGCCGCGTCCGCTTCATCGACGACGACCACCACCGGACCCATGGCGCGCAGCACGGCGAGCACGCGCTCGAGATTACCCTCGGTCTCGCCCACATACTTGGAGCGGAAGTTTTTCAGAATCACGCACGGCACGCCGATCTCGCCGCTCACACACTGCGCGAGAAACGACTTGCCGGTGCCGACCGGTCCGCACAGCAGGTATCCCATCGGCAGACTGTCGAGCGCGCCACGCTTCAGCAGCGCGGCGTCCTCGCGCAGCCGTGCCTTCGCCGCTTCGTGACCGACGACGGTGTCGAGCGTCCATTTCGGCTCGATGAATTCCAGCAGGCCGCGGCATTGCCGTTCGAGCAGGCGCTTCTTGAGCGCGCGGAACACCGTGCTATCGAGCCGGCGCCCGCTCTCTTTGCTCGACTGGATCAGCACGTTCAAATCAGCGAGCGAGATGCCGGCCGTCAGTTTCGCGAGCTCCGGCGCGCCGTAATCAGAAAAGTCGGCGATCGGTGCGCCGATGGTCGACGTGGTCACGAACGCTTCCCGCGACTTCTCGTCGGGCAGCGGCACTTCGATCGTCGCGACATGCGGGTTTCCCGTGAGGCGATCGTTCAGATCGGCGAGCCGCTCGTCGACCATCACAAACGCCATGTTGAGGCGTTTGACATGCGGGCTCATCGCCCAGTTCAACATCATCACGAGCTGCGAGGATGCCTGCAGGTTCATCCGGCCCGGCTCGCCGGTCGGAAAGAGGTACGACGCCTGATCGATGATCACGGCGACGCTCAACCGATCGTCCTCGGCCGCCATGATGTTGCTGCGCACGAAGCGATCGAGGATCGCGAAGGTGGCGGCGGGTTCTTTCGACAGGGCGCTCAGATCGCCGAGCCGCCGATTAGCGAGCACCACCATCTCCTTGAGGCGTTTCTCGTCGCGCCCCGCGTAGACGCGAAGGCCGGTTCCGAGGTCGTAATGCAGCACGAGCGCCCACCGGCCGAAGAGCTGTTCGGCGAGAAACTCGGCGAGCACGCCATAGCGCGAGTCGTCCTTGGTGGCGATCCGAAACAGATCGTTGGTATTCCCGTGCAGGACAAACGCCGCCGTCGTGCCGGAGAAGTACAGATCCGCCAGCTGCGCCGCCCATGGCGGAAACCACTCGGGCAGCTTTTCTGCCGGGCGCCGCGATATCGATTGGGGGGAAACTTCAGGCGCCATGCCGGAGCACCTCGCGCAGATCGGCTTCGAGAATCGCCGGAGGTTCTTCGAGCTGGTCGGCGAGTCCGGTCAAATGTTGCAGCTCGCTGACGGCTTTCTCCGTTTGCCGCATGCTCTCGGCGGCGGAGTCGACTTGGCTGGTGAGGAAGTCGGGGTCCTGGCGATTGACCGACATCTCGGCGAGCGCCTGGATCTTGCCCTCGATGCGATCGAGCTCGATCGAGACAAACTCTGCATTCTTCTTCGCGCGCGCGTAGTTATCCAGCCGTAATTCGCCCATCGCGACGCTGTCCTGGAGCGAGCGCACGATCCGTTCGTCCCCGCCCGCCTGCGCAGCGGCGAAATTCTTCCGCAGCGTTTCGAGCTTGGTCGAGAGTTCCTGTTCGTTCATGGTGTCGAGAAAGCGATCGAGCGCGGTTTTCGAGAGGAGCAACCGCAGGAAGAGCCAGAGAAGCCGGTCCAGGCCCGGTGTGCGCATGTCCTCCGCCGTGCCCGTGTGCCCGCCTGTCGCGCCACGGACACCGGCCGCAATTCCGCGCATCTCGAGGCAGCGCGCGTGCAATCGTTCAAAGCGCGTGCGCGACGGCGCCGGCAGCCCTCCGAGCATCGACACGAGCGGCAGCGGCGGCGGTTGCACCACCTCGGCGGTGCTCGCACCTTTCGTCATGGCATGGATCTTCGCGTCGATGGCCGCGCGAAAACGAGGAAGCGACACCAGGCCGGTCAAGTAGGCGAGCTCGCCGGCAGCAACCAGCGGCAGGATGACATCGGGGAACGGCGCAATCAAACCCGCGCCAACGGCGGCGGTAAAGAACAACAGGTTCCAGCGAAAAAGAAAGGCTTCCTTGAGATAGTCGACCATCCCGGCGGTGACAGGTCGCTTCGACACCGGGTCAGTTGGCGGCGCCATCTCAGTCGCCGGCTCGAGTCGATGCCGACTGGGTGTCCATGATCTCGCGAATCTCGACGAGTCGATCGACGAACGCGCGGTCGCGCAGCATTTCCTTCGCAGGCATGGTCGCCGGCGGCACCGTCATTTCCCGAATGATTGTTCCGGGTGACGCGGAGAACACGTAGACGCGATCGCCGAGGTACAGCGCTTCTTCGATCGAGTGCGTCACGAAGAAGACCGTCGCCTGCGCTTCCTTCCACAGGCTGACGAGCAACTCCTGCATGTTGAGTCGGGTTGTCGGGTCTAACGCCCCGAACGGCTCATCCATCAAAATGATGCGCGGCGAGAGAATCAACGTGCGTGCAATGGCGACACGCTGGCGCATCCCGCCCGAGAGCTCGCTCGGATACTTGGTGGCATCCCGGTCCACGTTGAGGCCGACCTTCGTAATCCATTCACGCGCGAGCGCACGCCGCTCGGGCGCAGGCATGCCGCGGCACTCGAGACCGAAGGCGACGTTGTCCTGGACCGAACGGTTGTCAAACGACGTGTAGTCCTGAAAGACCATGCTGCGGTCGGATCCCGGCTGTGTCACCGGCTTGCCGCCCACGAGCACCGTGCCCTCACTGGCTGGATAGTGCGGGCGCAGTCCGGCGATGAGCCGCAGGACCGTCGACTTGCCGCAGCCCGACGGGCCCAGAATGGCGATGAACTCTCCCTTGCCCGGCAGATCGGGCACCGAAAACGTGACGTCGCGGATCACCGTCAGGCGGCCGAACCGCTTCGTCACGTGATGGAAATCGACAACGTTCGGCGGCTCGGGCGCGACAACGTTGGCGGCTCGGGCTGATCGGCGTCACGGCCGGCGTCAGCTCACATCAATCCTCGATGACGCGATGGGGGAACAGGCCGCGCTGGAACCAGAACAGCAGCCGATCGATGCCGTACGCGAGCAGGCCGATGATCATCAGGATCAGGATGATGTGCTCAGACAGTCCGCGGCGCTGGCTCGTCATCAACAGATAGCCCGAGCCCGTGCTGCGCGTTGATCAATTCGGCAAGCATGATGTAGCCGAAGGCCAGGCCGAAGAGATGCCGGAGGCTGTTGTAGATGTCGGGCAGCGCCAGGGCGACGAGCACCTTGCTGACAATCTGAAACGAGTTCGCGCCGAGCGTCTGCGCGGTTTCGACATACCGATCGGGCACGCTGGCGATCGCCGACGACCGCGTCCGAATACACGAACGGGATGGTGGCGATGAAGATGAACATCACCTTCTGCGTCTCGTCGATCCCGAACCAGAGGATGGTCAAGGGGATCAGCGCGGCGACCGGTAGGTTGCGGCCGAAGAGCGCGAGCGGGGCGCCGGCCGCTTCGACGACTCGCCACGATCCGGCGAGGATGCCAAGCGGCACGCCGACGAGCACCGCCAGACCGAACCCGATCAGGACGCGCTTCAGCGTGGCGGCGATGCTTTGCAGCAGCGCGCGCTCGTTGAGGAGGCTGGGGAAGCTGCGGAACACTTCCGCCGGGCTCGGCAGGATCACCGGCGAGATCAGGCGATCCTCCGGCGTCAGGTCCGCGTGGTCGCCAGCCACCACAACAGCACGACGACCACGCCATCGCGCCGACGCCCGCCAGGCGGCGCGTCAGTCGCGGGCGGCGGAAGTCGAAGCGCCAGCAGCGACGGTTCGAGGATCGGCCGCCATCTACTTGGTGGCTGCCGTCGCCTCTGCCGGATAGACCTTGATCTCGACCCGCCGGTTCTTGGCGTGATTGTCGGGGTCCGCCGGATCCGCCGGCCGGTCCCAGCCGACGCCGGCCGATGACGAACTGATTGGGCTGAAGCGACGGGAACTTCTTGACAGATCGCTTCCTTGACCGCGTTGGCGCGGTTCAGCGACAGCTCCTGCACCAGGCTCTTCGGCACCTGTCGCCCTCATCGAGCCGTCGGTGTGCCCCTCGATGACGATCCGCGCCGCGCCGTACTGCCCGGCCAGCTTGCCGACTTCCTCGACCACGAAGTTGACGTTGGGGTCGTAGAGCTCCTCGACGTCCTTGCCGTCGACGTTGCGCGTGACCTTCTTGTTGAGATCCCAGGAGTTGGGGAAGAAGTGGATCACGACCGTCTTGGTCAGGATCTCGTCCTTCTCGCCCTGAATCGTGCCGGCGCGTCGCCGGCGCGAACTGGAAGTCGTATCGTTCTTCTGGCTGGCGTACTTCGGTTCGGCGCCGAGCTTCTGGATGACGGAGAAGTCCATCACCTGATCGAACGGCGTCTGCTCCGTGACGGCGTTGATCTTCTTGTAGAGGAAGTACGCCGTGCTCCAGGTGCGCTCGAAGTTGGTCGGGTTGTTCTGGTTGAGGAAGAACTCGCGGTTCTCGGCGTAGTTGGTCGAGTGCGCGTCGCCGAGCATGCCGAGCGCGTCGCTCTCCGGAATCGAATAGCCGGCGGCCATCAGCTTGGCGACCCGCTGCTTGGCGTCCTGCGCCTTCAGGTCGACTCATCGCGTCGAAGATGCCGCGCGACAAGTCCCTCGATGATGTCGGGGTTGTCGTTGGCGAAGTCGGCGCGCGCGAACCAGACGTCGGCGATCAGCTTGTTGGCGGTCGCGGTGGTGACCAGGATCCGGTTGCCCTTGACCTTCTCGAGGTTGTAGATGTCGGGCGCCCAGCTCACCACACCCGCGATGCCGCTTGTCGGCGTTGAACGCCGCCGCCGCCTGGAACGCGTCCTGGGTGAACTTGAACTCGACTTCCGCCGGCTGCACGCCGGCGTTGATCAGCGCGTTCAGCACGAAGAAATGCGACGGCGAGTTCTGCGCCAGCACGATCGTCTTGCCGCGCAGGTCGGCCATCGTCTTGATGGTGTCGCGGACGACGATGCCGTCGCCGCCGTTGGACCAGTCGACCTGCTGGAAGACGCGCGGCATGACGCGCGAGTCCTTGCGCAGCCCTTCGAGGAACAGCGGCAGCATGTCGAGCGTGGCCCAGCCGACGTGGAGGTTGCCGGCGGCGTAGGCGTCGCGCATCGCGATCGGATCGTCGATCAGCACCAGCTCGAGCTTGAAGTCCTTGCCGCCGGGCGTCTTCCACACCTTGCCGGGCTTGAAGCCGTTGTTGGCGTAGATGATCGGGCTCCAGCCGGCCCAGACGTTGATCGCGAACCGGACGGTGCGATCCGCCATCGGCTTGTAGCTGGAGATGCCCTTGACGGCCGGCAGCTTGGTGGCCGGCGACGTAGTTGTATTCCTTGACGGTGGTGATGCCGGAGCTGTCGGGCGCTTCGGCGCCGCCTTTCATCTGCTGCGAGCTCCTCCTGTCGAGATCTGCCCGGCCTGTCGCCGCGCGGCCCGATCGCGCCGTAGCGCCAGAGCGCCAGGCCGACGAGGCCGAGGACGACGAGCAGCGACCGCAACGTAGAACGCCGGTTTGGGCTGTCCGTTCGGGTTTCCATGCTTGATTATCCTCGCTAGCTGGTCTGCTTCTCGGTGGCCTTGCTCGGTCGCCGGGACCGAGATCCTTCGTCGGTTTGCGAGACCGGCGTGGTCTCCGGCGACTTCAAGCCGAGCTCGACCTCGAAATCCTGGAGCGCCTGCTCGGCGAGCTCGCCCTGCATCCGCTCTTCGGCCTTGATCTCGGCGATGCCCTTGTTGCGAGAGGTCGGCGGCGACGCGCACCTTGCCGCGGTTCTGATCGATCTTCTGCTGGATGACCGCCTCGATCTGCGCCGAAGTCGGTGGTCAGGTTGACGTCGAACGTCTCCGAGAGCTTGGCGATCTCCGCTTCGGCCGCGCTCATCTTCAGCTCCGCGTCGTACTTCTGGATCTTCTCGCGCACCTCGATCAGCTTGCTCGTTGGCGTGCTGGATCTTCTTGAGGTTGTTCCCGTAGGCGGTCTCGTGCATCTGCGAGCTGCTGCTCGTTGGCGGCGAGCTCCTCCTTGGCCTTCTGCAGCTCGAGCGCGAATTTGGCCGCCGTCGCGCGATCGCCGGCTTTCAGGTAGGCCTTGGTTTCCGCCTCGAGCTTCTGCACGTGCGAGCGGTTGGCCGCCACCTGCCGCGTCACCCGCTCGACCAGGCCGCGGTACTGCTCGAGCCCGGCGCGGCCCTCCTTGAGCTGCTCGACCGCCTGGTCGTATTCGTATCGCATCTGCGCGATCGGGTCGGCCTCCCAGAACACGTTGGCGACCTTGTTGATCTGCGCCACGAACGCTGCCCAGAACTTGTGAACAATCACGGGGCTCTCCTTTGGCACCACCGGTACGCCGGACTACTTCTTGTCGGTTCCCGCTCGCCGGCGTCGGGCGCCTCGGCGAGAATCTTGCCCTGGTAGATGCCGTCGAGCGCCGTGCGCAGCTCCGGGCCGGTGCCGGCGCCGATGACGTCACCGCCGGCCTCTTTCAGAAACGCGAACTTCTCCGGGCTGGTGTCGAACGCCACGAAGTAGATCTGCACCGCGCCCTCGCTCTTGCGCAAGATCTCGCGCGCCACGTCGTCGGGGCTGCGGCCGCTCGTGTTTTCGCCATCGGTGACGACCAGCAGGTATTTCCGGAACACGCCGGCGCGATACAGGTCGGGCCGCGCGTCGCGCAGCGCCTCGCCGATCGCCGTGCCGCCGCCGGGGCGCGGCAGGTCGCCAGCGCCGGCCGGATGCGCGTCGCGGTCGTAGGGCTGGATCGGCGCAGCTCGCGGACGCCGCTCGAGAAGCTGTAGAGACCGATCTTGATGGGAAAGTCCGGCCGCTTCGCCACGAACGCGTCGGTCGCGTCGAGCATCGCCTCGAGCGCCTCGCGCGCGACGACGTATTTCGGCCGCGTGTCGCCCGGCGCCTCCTCGCGCATCGACCCGGACGTGTCGATCAGGATCGCGACCGCGGCGCCAAGGCCCTCTTCGACTTCGGCCTGATAGGTCGCTGTGCTGTCTTGGGCATCGCCGCCGCGTTTGGCCCGTAGCGGCACCCAAAGCAGCCAGCCGGTCAGGCCAACGGCAACCAGCCATGCCGTTGCGCGGTGCGAGGTCAGCCGGGTGGTCATCACTGTGGGAATGTCCCTCGCAGTCTACCGTTGGGCTCGGCGCCGATCAACGTGCCCCGCAAAGCCGCAGATTACGCAGATCGGGAAGGGCCACAGATTACGCAGATGGAAGGGCCGCAGATGGACGCAGATAGCGCAGATGGGAAGGGCCGCAGATGGAGGGCGCAGATGGACGCAGATGGGAAGGGCCGCAGATGGACGCGATGGCGCAGATAACGGGCCGGAGCCCGATTCCCTTGGTTCTCGGTCAGGGTGGGGTCTAATGTGACGGCGGGCAGTGTTCACGCGACTTTGGTTGGTCAAGCCTGGAAGGATGGCGAATGGTCTACAAACTCATCGTCAATGGGAAGGCGGCGACGGTCGATGTCCCTGCCGACATGCCGCTGTTGTGGGTGCTGCGCGATGTGCTCGGACCACACGGGCACGAAGTTCGGTTGCGGCGCCGGTATTGTGCGGCGCATGCACCGTTCTCATTGCGGCAAGCCCGTCCGGTCATGTCAGACGCGCATGTCGCATCGGTAGCGCGCGGCCGATGACGACCATTGAGGGCCTCTCCGCCGACGGTTCTCACCCGTTGCAACGAGCGTGGATGGAACTGGATGTACCGCAGTGCGGATATCTGCCAGGCCGGTCAGATCATGTCTGCGGCGGCGCTCTTGGCGCAGACGCCCAAGCCGACCGATGCGGACATCGATCGCGCGATGAACGGCAATCTCTGTCGATGCGGCACCTACACGCGGATCCGGCAAGCCATTCACAAGGCCGCGGGCTCGGCGCGGAGGACGTCATGACGCGGCGAGGCTCGGTCGAATCGGCGCGTAGTTCCTGAAAGTCGTCGCGCTCGCCGGCGGCGGGCTCCTGATCGAGGTGTTCGGAGGGCGGTGTCGCGCGCCTCTGCCCAGGTGCTCGGCAAAGAGCCGCCGAATCGTGCCCTCAGTGTTCTTCAGCGTCGCTGCCGACGGAACCGTCAGCATCGTGGCGAAGAACCCCGAGGTCGGCCAGGGCGTCAAGACGATGTTGCCGATGCTGATCGCCGAAGAGCTCGATGTCGAGTGGAAGAACGGGTCGCGTCGAACAAGCCGACTTCGACGATACGAAGTTTGCGGGGCAGGTGGCGGGCGGCAGCATGGCCACGCCGACTGAATTGGGAGCCGATGCGCCGCGCCGGCGCTGCCGGACGCCAGATGTTCGTGGCCGCCGCCGCCAGACCTGGATGGTGCCGGAAGCCGAGAGCACCGACGGCCGCCGGTCGCGTGCATCACCGCGCCTCCAATCGGTCGCGGGGTTACGGCGAGCTTGCCGCGAAGGCCGCGACGATGCACGCCGCCGGATCTCAAGACCGTGGAAGCTGAAAGACCCGAAGGACTTCACCATCATCGGCGGGCTCGCAGCGCGGATGCGACGTGCGCGACATCGTGACAGGGAAGGCCGGCCTACGGGATCGACTTCAAGCTGCCCGGCATGCTCTTCGCCGTATTCCAACAAGTGTCCCGTGTTCAACGGCAAGGGCGCTCAGCGCCAACCTCGACGAGATCAAGAAGCAAGCCGGGGGTGCTGCCACGCGTTTGTCGTTGAGGGTCGGTCAAGGAACAGACGTCCTCGGCTTCGAGGCGATCTCGAACCGGGCGTCGCCATCGTGGCCGACAGCTGGTGGCAGGCGCAAAGCGCACGCAGGCAGCTGAACGTGACGTGGGACGAAGGCCGCGGCGCTCAACAGAGCAGTGTCGAATTCGCCGCGCGCGCGGCGAAACTGTCGACGGAGGCGACCTCAAGGTCACTCCGCCAGGACGGCGACGCCGAAGCGGCGCTTGAAAAACGCGGCCAAGACGGTGGACGCCGCCTACCGCGTATCCGTTTATCGCGCACGCGCCGCTCGAACCGCAGAACTGCGTCGCCGACGTCCGAGACGGCAAAGCCGAGATCTGGTCGAACACCCAGAATCCTGCCGGCGGCCGCAACTGGTCGCCAAGACGCTCGGTATCCCTGAGAGCGCGATCACCATCCATCTGCACGCGCGGCGGCGGCGGCTTTGGCCGACGGCTCACGAACGACTACATGGTCGAAGCGGCCTGGATCTCGAAGAGTCTGTCGGCGCGCCGGTGAAGCTGCTATGGACCCGTGAAGACGACATGCAGCACGACTTCTACCGGCCTGGCGGCTTCCAGTACCTGCAAAGCCGGTGTCGACGCATCGGGGAAGATCGTGGCGTGGCGCGACCATTTCGTCGGCTACGGCAAGGACGACAAGTTCGTCTCCGCCGGCGACATCGATATGTCGCCCTTCCCGGCGCGGTTCATCGCGAATTTTTCCCTCGGCTACACGTTGATGCCGCTGTGGGTGAAAACGGGTGCGCTGCGCGCGCCCGGGTCGAACGTGCTACGCGTTTTCTGTTCCAGTCGTTCCTGGACGAACTCGCGCACGCCGCCGGCACAGGATCCGATCGACTTTCGTCTTGCAGTTGCTCGATCAGCCGCAGCTGCCGTCGGATGAAAACGCCGATGCGGGTCCGGCGTTCAATGCGTCGCGGATGAAGCGGTCCTGTCCCTGGCCGCGGACAAATCACGCTGGGCCACGGCGCCTGCGCATGCGCGGCCGCGCGCTCGGCGTCGCATTTCACTTCAGTCATCTCGGGTATTTCGCCGAGATCGCGGACGTAAGCGTGACCGCGCAGAACGCCGTGAAGGTGCACAAGGTGTGGGTGGCGGCAGATGTCGGCAGCCAGATCATCAACCCGTCCGCTGCGGAAAACATGGTCCAAGGCGCCGTGATCGACGGTCTCAGCGAGCTGATGGCGCCAGGAAATCACATTCGAGAAGGGGCCGGGTCGAGCAAAGCAACTTCAACCAGCACCAAATGGTCCGCATGGCGCAGGCGCCGGCAATCGACGGTGCACTGGCTCCGCAGCGATAATCCGCCGACAGGATTGGGCGAGCCCGCGTTGCCGCCGGTGCTGCCGGCGGTCGCCAACGCCATCTTCAGCGCGACAGGTCGGCGGATCAGACAACTCCCGCTGTCGAAAGACGGCTTTCGCTGGGCATGAAGCCGCCGATTACGCTGAGGAATGGGCCGCAGATTACACAGATGACGCAGATGAAAAACGCCGCAGATGTCGCCGATGAACGCAGATAGCGGTTTAAATCTCGACGATCAGAGAGCTGTAATCGACGCCCGGGCGCCGACTGGAGCTTTGCTGCTCGACACGATTTAGACCTTATCTGTGTTTATCTGCGTCATCTGCGGCCTTTTTCATCTGCGTAATCGGTGGCGCTCTAGTTCTTCGTCATCGTCAGGCCCGTGACGATCGCATCGGTGTTGTGGGCGAAGCGGATGCCGTAGATGCCGTCGGTCGACTTGAGCTTGCCGGCGGCGACCAACGTCGGCCTTGTCGTAGCTGCCGACGACGGTGCCGTTGATGGCGCACTCGACCTTGTCGCCCTTGACCGAGACGGCGATCTCCTGCGTCACCGGCGATCCCTTGCCTGCGGCCTTTTTGACCGCGGCGTTCGCTTCGGCCGCGCGGCCGTTCATCTGGAACGGCGCCGGGCCGAAGCCGCGAACGATGAAGTTGCCGTTGCCGTAGGCGGCGCAGTACAGGTAGCTCTGTTGCGTCGGTGCCCATGTCGTTGCCGCCGATGACGATCCCGTACGGATGCGGGTGGTTGTTCAGGCTCATGTAGTTGGCTCGTTGAACGTCGCCTTCACGGTGTAGTTGCCCGGCGGCCTTGTTCGCCGGATTCCAGTAGGTCACGGCCGGGCCGGTGGTGACCTGCAGTCCCTTGCCCTCCGGCGCGAGCTTGGCGTTGTTCAGCACCTGGCCGGCCTTCTCCTCTTGCGATCGATTTTGCCGGTCCAGCCGGGCACAGTGATTCCGCCGCCGGCGACGACGCGCGCCGCATCCTGAGCACCAATCGAAGTTATCGCAAGCGAGACAATGGCGGCGGTGAGTGTGGAACGTAAAGCGAAGCGCATCATTAGGGTCCTCTCTTGAAAGCGTGGACATGAGGGTATCATTTGCGCCGTCACACGGGTCATCCCGCGCCACGGGCCGCAACGAGCCCATCCATGACGCGCAACCCGTTGGAGATCGATACCGCCGGCCGACGCAGCGGCGCCGAGGGCCGCTTGCTGACCTGCGCGTTCTAATGGTGCCTGAGCGGCTGACGCGTCAAAGATGATCGTCTTTCGTTTCGCGCGCCGCAACAAGCCCGACGATGGTCAGCAGCGCTGCGCCGGAAAGATAGTAGCCGACGTATTCCAGTCCGTAGTTGGTCGCCAGCCAGGTCGCCGCGTAGGGCGCGAGCGATGCGCCGAAAATCCCTGCAAGGTTGAAGGTCATCGAGCTGCCGGTATAGCGGACGGAGGTGGGAAAGAGCTCCGACAGCACGGTACCGAGCGGTCCGTAAATCAGGCCCATCGAGCGACATGCCGAGCGCCATCTCACGGTGGCGCCGGCGGTGCCGGCATTGAACAGCGGGCCCATCACAAGTCCGAACACGGCAATCGCAACCGACGCCGAGATCACGTCCGCCGGCGTCCCCGTTCGGCGAGCACGGCGGAGATCGGGATGGTGAGCGCGAAGAACAGGATGCCGAACAACTGGATCAGGAGAAAGTACTCGCGCGTGTAGCCGCAGCGCGCTTGTGCCCCATGAGAGCGCGAACACGGTCATCAGGTAGAACAGTGACGAACGTCGCCAGCGACACCAACTCGCCGAGGACGAGCGGCCGCGGATGATCCCGGAACACGACCGCGCATCGGCACCTTCACCCGCTCGGCGCGACTGACCGCGTCGCGAAAGACCGGCGTTTCGGTGATCGTCAGCCGCACGTAGAGGCCGAGGACGCACCAGCGCCGCACTCGACAGAAACGGGATGCGCCAGCCGTAGCTGAAGAATTGCTCGTCGGTCAGGCTGCCTCGACAGCAGCAGGAACACACCGTCGGAGAGAAAGCCGAGCGGCGCACCGAGCTGCGGAAACATGCCGTACCAGGCGCGCTTGCCCGGCGGCGCGTTCTCGATCGCGAGCAGCACCGCGCCGCCCCATTCGCCGCCGAGTCCCAGGCCCTGACCGAAGCGGCAGAGCGCGAGCAGCACCGGTGCGGCGATCCCGATCGTGGCGTAGGTGGGCAGGAGGCCAATCGCCACGGTCGACACCCCCATCGTCAGCAGCGCGGCGACCAGTGTGGTCTTGCGGCCGATGCGGTCGCCGAAATGGCCGAAGAGGGCGGACCCGATCGGCCGGGCGAAAAAAGCGATAGCAAAGGTGGCCAGCGACGCGAGCGTCGCGGCCGCGGATCGGAGGGCGGAAAGAAGAGCCGCGGGAATACGAGCACCGCGGCGGTGGCGTAGATGTAGAAGTCGAAGAACTCGATCGCCGTGCCAATCAGACTCGCAAAGAGGACCTGGCGTGGACTGTTGAGTGGTTTCGGCGGCACGCGCGGCAATGGTATACGCATTTGTCGCGCGGCCGCTGCGAGACGCGATGGCTTCGGGCACCCGTCCGCGGCGGTGCGCACAGTCGCGCGCTGGACATATCGATCCAATGCGCACGCGCTCCGTCGATGACGACAGATCGAAGCGCGGTAAGGTGCAAGGGAGAAGGAAGACGCCCCGTGGCGTGTGTGTTTACAGGACCGATCGAGTATGGCAGGGCTGGAGCGCTGATCAGGTCGAAATTGGCTGGCCACTGCAGGTGTGGCGCAGCCCCGTAAGAAGCGGGCACAAACGCGACGCGACGTCCTGCGTCATTCGCGCAGCAACGTCGCTTCGCCGTTCAGCCGTTAGGCGCGCGTGATGTTTTCCGCGCGTGGGCCCTTCGGCCCCTGGCCAGTCTGGAACGTCACGGATTCGCCTTCGCGCAGTGCGTCGAAGGACACGCCGTTGCATGCCGACTGGTGAAAGAAGTACTCGTTGCCATCCGGGGCTGCCACAAAGCCGAAGCCCTTGTCGCTGACGAGTCGTTTAATCGTACCGGTTACTGGTCCCATGTTGTGAAACTCCTGCGTGGTCAACACGCGTCTACGCCGCGCCCGAGGGGCGGCTTCGTTTGGCTTTGATGAGTGGCTGGAGCGGTGACCGGCGAACGCCGGACGTGCGACAGGGCCCAGGAAAGCGAGAACCAGAGTATAGCACAGCTGTCAGTCGCGTGCGTGGTTATGACACGGCGCGCGGCGACTTGCCAAGATTGCTCGTCACGAACGGCTCGACCCCCTCGTGCCCGAACTGCGCGACGATGAGATCGGCCTTGCCATCGCGCGCCACTCCGAAGGGAGCGCGTCCGGTCGAGAGACGATCGTGGGCGTCTATCCCCGAGCGTCAGCGTCATCACCCACGCGAGCCACGCGTCGACTCGTGCCCTTGAACGCTCAGTCGAATGCATAGAGAGAAGGTGTTGCAAACGAGATGGAGCGACGCGCGATGCGGTCATGCGCGATCACGTCTTGCGCGAGGACGCGAGTGCGCGCATACTTTCCGAAAGCTGCACGCGGGTTGTCGTTTTTACATGCTTTCAGCGCGGCGTCGAGAGTAAAATGAGAAATCGCACCCGTTGGCGTCAAACACTCAATGGCTAGAGAATTGCTCGAGGGCGAGCACGCGATGTCACACCGTACGCCATCTATGCACCTAAATGTTTGCGACCAGGAACAGGATGGAGCGGCGGGCTTTGGTGCCCGCCTTCGTCGGGAACGCGAACGGCACAATCTCTCCATCGCCGCTGTCGCGCAACGGACCAAGATTCTCGGTGCCCTGATCGAGGGGTTAGAGAACGATGATCTCTCTCGATGGCCCTCGGGTTTCTATCGGCGCGGCTTCTTTCGTGCCTATGCGCTGGCAATCGGCCTCGACCCCGAGCCTCTGCTGCGCGAGTTCCTCCGACGATTTCCTGATCCCGAAGACGTGGCAGCGGCAGTCGCTGCGGAAGCCACGCCTCAGAAAACCACCCAAACCCCGCTCGTCCGACTGACGCTCGCCCAGGAGCAATCCTGGTTCAAGCGCGGCCGCATCTTGCGCGGCGTGCCGCTGCGCTGCGCGGTCGTCGCGTTCGACCTGGTGGTGCTGGCCTGCATCGCGGTCACGGTCTTTGCCGTCCTCGACATGTTCTGGGCCCCGCTCGCGATCGCCGCGCTGCTGTACTACGCCGGAGGCGTCGTCGTACTCGGGAACACCCCGGGCGTCTTCCTCTACGGCGCCGCGTCGGTGGTGACCCCGAAGCTGCCGCTCGTCGTGGCTCGCGAGGGCCAGCCGGGCGACGAAGACCCGGCATGGCGCGTCGGCACCGAGAGTCCGATACGCGTCTGACGCACCGGCCGTTGCCGGGTCGAGTGTCAGTTCAAGGAATGATTCGCTGCTTTTGCGCGGCACTCCAGCCGTGCAATGTCCGTTGATACGACATCACCCGCGGCATGTGGCTGCTCGCCAGATTGACCGATTCCGCCCGGTCCTTGTCCAGATCGAAGAGCTTCGCCCGACCGGAGTCGAGATCGTAGACGTACTTCCAGCGGCCATCCCGAAGACCGAATAACCCCAGCGAGTAGTCCGTAAAGAACAACGCCATACGCGGCTCGGCCGCGAGTGCGGATTGGCCTTGGTATCTGGCGCGCTGGGCAATCCCAGCGCATCCAGAATGGTCGGCGCCGTGTCCACGAGGCTGACAGTGTGGCGACTGCGCTGCTGCTCGACGATTCCGGGAACAGCGATAAGAAACGGCACGCGCACGTTCTCGTCGTAGAGAAAAAATGTGTGGCCGTAATTGCCGGCGTGTTGACCAAAGGCTTCCCCGTGATCCCCGAGTACTACCCACACGGTGTTCTGCTCGAGTCCCCGTGCCCGGATGCCGGCAAGCAGGGTGCCAAATGATTCGTCCGCATAGCGAAGCGCATTTCGGTACCGCCCGATCTCCGTACCAGTAGGAAATGGACCTGGCGCCGGCGTTTCGTAGGGATGGTGCCCGGCAATCGGCGCGTAGGTGACGAAGAAGCGCTGCCCTACCGGTAGCGCATCGAGCCAGGACAGGATTCGCCCAACGGTTGAAGGTTCATCGACGCCGAAGCTCGATTGGTGGCGGCCACTGATGTCGCCCGCATCCTCCAGAGTGTCGAAGCCGCGACCTCGAACGATCGACTCCATCCCGAGGTAGGCGAAACGGCCCGAGTGAAAGAGCGCCGTGCGGTAGCCGCGGCGGGAAAGCACCGATGCGATCGACTCGCACGGGGCGCGCGCGTACATTTCGGGCGTCGTGTCGAACGCTGGATAGGTCGAGCAGAGGATCGAGAACAGCCCCTTGATGCTCTCGGGGTATGCCGCGTAGGCCGTGTCGAAGACGATGGCATGCCGAGCGAGGGCATCAAGGTTGGGCGTCACATCCTCCGCGCCGCCGTACAACGGCAGGTATTGAGCGGCCGTCGACTCGAGGATCACGAGCACCACGTTGCGCCCGGCGGCGAATCCGCGAAAGTGCGACAGGTCCTCTGTCTGTGGCGACTCGAAGCGCCCAGGTTCACCGATCGAGTGCGACGGCGAGTCGAACGAGGTGACCGTCCAGTCGTCCGCGCGCGCTCTCGCCGAAATCCGTGGCACGGCACTTGTGACCAACGCCATCGACGCATTCCGATGCAGACCGAATGTTTCGACGCGGCCGCTTGCCCACGGGCCGATTGCGACGATCGCGAAAGCAGACGCTCTTGACAGGACGAGGGCGTATGGCGCCAGCCGAGACATCAGACGCGGCAGAACACCCCCAACGACAAGCGCCAACACAACAACAAGTGCACTGCCGGGAGTCACGTAAAGCAGGATGGAATCCGCGAGCGTGCCGCTCGTGGCGCGCAGCATCGACCATGTCAAGGGCGTCGAGAGAACAAGGGCGATAGGAATATTGAGAGCCGTGTACACGACCAGCGTCCAATAGAGGAGCGATGTCACACGTAGAGGCGTCCGGGTTTTGCCCAATGTCCACGCAAGAGCGCTGAAGAGCAGCGCCACAAGGACGTCCTGCCAGACATACGCAATGGCTGTCGCGGCCGTCCACTTAGATCGGCCGACCCCACAGCACCGACGTTTTCGCAAACGCAAAAACGATGAAAAGGCTCGCCGCGTTCATTGAGACACCAGGTTGAGCCGTTTGAGCAACACGGCCGAAATCACACATCCGCGTCCGCGCCGGCGCCACACCCAGTCGTGGACCATGACCAGGGGGGCGGGTGGACGGCGATAGATGGCTCCGCGATCGCCGCTGAACGCAAGCGGAATGACGATCAAATCGACATCGCGAGAATGATCCGCCGCGGAAAAGCGCGCGTGCTCCAAAGCGACTGTGTCGTCCAGGAGCGGACGTGCGGTATCGAGATTTGCTCGACTGCTATCGATGATCACAATCTGTGCGGCGGGGAGCAACTCGCGCAAGACGAAGGCGGTCCGCGGAAACAGGCCGCCACCGACGACGGCAATGCGATGCGGTGGCGCAAGGTCACGCAACATCGACTCGAAACGCCTTGCGATGGGCATCGAGCACGAATCGTTGCAATCTGGGTGACCGCAACACAAGTCGTTCCAGGCCGTCGAGGCTCAGCTCATCTACCCATCGGAGTAAGGCGGGCCAGCGACTTACGCGCGCGTCCGTTGCCGCACAGCCCGGCAGCGCACGCCAGTGCACGCCTGGACGCGCATGATGCTCGGCATGATAGCCGTCGTTGAAACACAGCAGGTTGTAAAGCCGGCCGTAATGACTGGTGGTACCACCGGCGTGCTCGTAGTGTCCCTGCACGGCGCATAAGGTCAGGCCGGCCACGTATCCGAGCAGATACACGCTGAAGAAAAACGTCGGATTGGTAGCCGTGAGCACCGCCCACAGCGTGCAGATCAGCGCGACTTCGATGAAAAGTTGCGGCGACCATCGGAGCCGCCAGTCGACACCCATGTGATGGGCCAGATGCCGATCGCGCCAGAGCACCTGAGGGATACCCATGAGCATGCTCTGACATCCGGAGAAAACAGCGTTGAGCAATCGCGATCGGAAAAAGGGCCGATGGATGAAGTTGTGGGCGATGGTGTTCGAGTTCCACCACAGACCGATGGCGATGAGTGCGGCCGACGGCAGGGTGAGGACCGCTGCGCCGTGCGCTGCGGCCAGCGCGACGAACACGCGATTGGAACCGGCCGTCATGCGCGTCACTGTGCGATCAACGCGGTCAGGCCCTTGATCGGCGGATAGTCTCGATCCGGGCGGATGATCTGCACGCCGACTCCCATGACGTACGGGTCTGGCGCGACTGGGGTTTCACGTTCGTGGCGCACCCGCGCCGACTGTCCGAGGCGGCTGCCAAACGCCACGATTTTCTTACTGCCCGCCGTTGCGCTCAGATCGTTCCATTCGGCGCGCGTCAGTTGTGTGGCGGTGCCCATGGCGAAATAGAGATAACCGCGCTGCGCCGGCGCGTAAGAGTCGCGGTCGGTGCGCGTCGCCACGGCGAAGGCGCCCCAGATTTGAATCCGCTCAGGATTGGCGGCATTTGGCTCGAACACGACCTTGTCGACGATCGCGTACACACCGACGCGATCGCTCGCCGGCAAACACACGGTGGCGCCGACAATTGCCACTGCAACCGACGCGACGACCCTGTTCATTGCTGTCCTCCTGTCGTGAGTGCTTTGAGCGACGCGTCGATTTCTGCCGCCGACGCGGGATGGGCGAGCAGCTTTACTGACTCGCGCCGGTAGGTGGCGGCGGGCCCGATCGCAACGATCGCGCCGGCAGTCTTTCCGCCGCACGAGCCGACGAGATTGACGATCCAGACGCCGCTTTTGGCCCAGTCTTTAGGCACTGCGTGGACGCCAGGCGTCGCCATCGGCATGAGCGTCAATGGCACGCTGCGGCGGGCACCGTCGACAATGCCTTCTGCGGTGGCCGTAATCTTTGCCGCGGCCGGATCACTGCAGCCGCCAGGACGGACCACGAGCAGTGACGACTTGGCGGGCTGCGCATTCCCGGCAATTGGCGGCCCCACCTGTAGCGCGAACTCCTGCGCGTACGCCATGAGGCCGCTGCCAAGCGCCATGAAAATCGTGAGGGCCATCTGCAGTCCGATCGAACACCGTGGCATGACTGTCTCCTTTCATGTGACGAAGCAGGTCGCTGATTTCTTCATCGCGTCTTTACCATGTCCAGGCAAGCTCCTCGCGCCAGCGCTTCAGCGTCTCAGGGTCGAGGGCGATCGCCTTGTCGCGTGGGACGCCGCTCGGCAGCGGGGTGAGTGTCTCCATGCGATCGACGACGCGCACAAGGTCGCGTTGCTCGACCCGGGTGAGCAAATGCCAGAGCGTCAACGTGTCCCGCTCCCGCGCTGCCGTCAGCACCGCATCCACCGCGCCGCTGCCGCCGTCGGCGAAGTCGAACGCCAGCAGCGCCTGCCGCAACCGCTCGGGAGCATCGTCAAACGACGGCGTGCCTGGGCCGATGTGCGGCCGGGTGGGGCAGCTCGCGCCAGCCGGGACGAGCGACTCGCGGCCGCTCCACTCGAGCGACGCCCATCCCGAGGTGACGCGCAGCAGCCCGATACCGGCCTCATCGACGGTCATCGTGTAGGCGCATCCCAGATCGACGACGGTACTCGCCGGCGTTTCGACGAAGAACAAGCGCGGCGGCGCGAGAATCTGAGCGCTGATCGAACCATGCGCGAGTTTGAGCCGATGCTCGTCGGCGCGGGCGGTGAGAAGTTGCATGCGCGTGTTGGGCGCGATATCCACCGTCCCGATCTCGCCAATTCTGATGCTGGCTGCCGACGTCGCGTTGGTCTCGATCCATTCGCCGAGCGCGACTCTCGCCTCGCCGGCAGGGGCGTCGAGTCGCACGACGTCCCACGGTTCGGAAGTGCGGCTCACCTGCCAGAACACAACGGATGTCACGGCCAGCAAGAGAACCGCCGCCAGCGCGAGCGCCTGCACGGTCCAACCGGAACGTACGTAGGGGGCCGGCTTTAGCCAGGCCCGATCCCCAAGCCACGCCCTCTCTTCGATCTCGCTCCAGATTGACGCAGGTGCTTCGACAAGCTCGATCTCGCGGAGCATGGACGCGGCGAACTGATAACGGTCGCGCGCTGCGCGACACTCGGCACATGCGGCGAGATGCGCCTCCGCGCGCGCCTGCTCGTCAGGATTGAGGTGCCCGTCGACGAGAAGCGCAAGTGTTTCCGAGATGTGTCTCTGGAACATCACCGTTCTCTGTTGGACGATGGCCCTCGAAACGGCGCGAGCGTCTGCGCCAGAATCTCGTGCCCGCGGCTGAGCCGCGAGGCGACAGTTCCGATCGAGCACTTCAGGACAGCGGCCATTTCGGCGTACGAGAGGTCTTCGAAGTATCGAAGCAGGATGGCCATGCGGATCTTCGGCGCCAGCGCCGAGACCGCTGACCGCACGGACATGGCGATTTCGGCATGCGGCGAAATCGTCTTCAGGAGAGCCCGTGGCAGGCAGCTCGTCGAGGACCGCGGGATCAGCCATCGCCGCCCGCGCGCCGGCCGTGCGCGTCCGATCGACGCAGGCGTTGGCCACGAAGCGATAGAGCCACGTGGAAAAGCCTGATTCACCGCGGAACTGCCCGATATTGCCCATGAGCTTGAGAAACACGTGCTGGGTCACGTCGGCCGCCGTCGCCGCGTCGCCGTGAAAGAGAGTACAAAGCCATTGAATACACGTTGTCTTTATAGGCTTCGTAGAGCACGCGAAACGCATCGCGATCCCCCCGGCGGCACGCCTCGATGGTCGCCAGGGTGACCCCTTGTTCCTGCTGGCTCACCACCACGGGGTTAGACGCGGCACGAAGGGATTTTCTTCCACAGGACGGCCTATACTCCCCGGATGCGCTGTCTCGTTCTCATCGTGTCGATCGCACTCGGTATTTCCGTCGATGCGGCGGGTCCCTTGGATTGGTCGCGGTTTCGCGGGCCAAACGGCTCGGGCATCTCGAGTGCGACGCGGGTGCCGACCGAGTTTGGTCCCGAGAAGAATTTGCTCTGGCGGCTGGCATTACCGCCGGGTCACTCGTCGCCCATCCTGCACAACGATCGTATTTACCTCACCGCCTATCGCGGCGACGCGCTCGTCACGATCGCCATCGATCGCAGCAGCGGCCGCATCCTGTGGGAACGCACGGCACCGCAGGTCAAAACCAAGGTTGTCGACAAGCGGAACAACCCGGCCTCGCCAAGTCCCGCCGTCGAAGACAACGGCCTGTTCGTCTTTTTTCCGGACTATGGCCTGATCGCATACGACCACAGCGGCAAAGAGCGATGGGCGATGCCGTTGGGGCCGTTCAACAACATCTACGGCATGGGCGCGTCGCCCGTGATCGTCGGCGATGCCGTCGTCCTCGCCTGCGATCAGAGCCTTGGCTCTTACGTGATGGCGGTCAACAAACGAACCGGACGCGTGCAGTGGAAAGTGGATCGACCGGAGGCCAAGAGTGGCCACTCGACGCCGATCGTCTGGCGCGGGCCCGACGGCAAGGACCAGATCATCGTCCCCGGATCATTCCTGCTCACGGCGTACGACGCCGCGACCGGTCGCAAGCTCTGGTGGGTCGGCGGACTGTCGTTCGAGATGAAGTCGACCCCCGTCATCGGCGGCGACACCATCTACGTAAACGGCTACGGCGCGCCGGTCAATGATCCGGGCAATAAGGTCACGGTGCCGTCCGCGGACGAGGTGTGGAAGACCGCCGACGTTGACGGTAACGGGCTTCTCTCGAAGACCGAGTTTCCAAAGTTCACCGGAGCGTTTTGGTTCGACGTGGCGGATCTCGACACCAGCGGCGGATTGACGCGCGACGAGTGGGCCTACTACCGCGCAGCGCTCGACTCGGAAAACGGGATGCTCGCCATTCGTCTCGGCGGCTCAGGCGACATGAGTGACACGGCGATCCGATGGAAGTATCAGCGCAGCGTTCCGCAGCTGCCGTCACCGCTCCTCTTCGGCGGCGTGCTCTACATGGTCAACGACAACGGCATCGTCACCACGCTCAACCCGGAGACGGGTGCGCAGATCAAGCAGGGACGGTTGACGGGCGCGCCCGGACCGGTGTTCGCCTCGCCGATCGCAGCCGACGGCAACATTTTCTTCACCACCGAAGCCGGCGCCGTTGTCGTGGTCGCACCGGGCGGCGACCTCGCGGTCAAGGCGGTCAACGATCTGCGCGAGGAGGCGTATGCGACGCCTGCGTTTGCCGACGGGCGTATCTACGTTCGCACGACGGCGGCGCTCTACGCGTTTGGAAACGATGGTGGCTAACATGCGCAACGATTTGCGGCTTGGTGCATCACTCATGGCTGTGTGCGCTATGCTCGGCTCCGCTTTGTCGTCTGGCGCCGAGAAGAAACCACGTGCGCGCGATCTGGGGTCGCCCCCGGAGTCTTTGCGCCCGGGCCACTGAATGCAATCACCGACGTGAAAGGTGTGAAGGTCGGGCACACCACGCTCGTCGTGGGCGATAACGTTCGGACCGGTGTCACGGCGATTGTGCCGCACGGCGGCAACATGTTTCAGGACAAGGTTGCGGGCGCCGTTTTTGTCGGCAACGCCTTCGGCAAACTTGCGGGATCGACGCAGGTCGGTCGAGCTTGGTCAAATCGAAACGCCCATCGTTCTCACCAACACCTTGAGTGTGGGCACCGCGGTGGAAGGCGTGGTCGCGTATACCCTGGCCCAGCCCGGAAACGAGCAGGTCCGATCGGTCAACGCGCTCGTCGGCGAGACCAACGACAGCGGCTTGAACGATATTCGTGGATTTCACGTGACGCGCGATCACGTCATCGCGGCGATTCGTGGCGCGTCTGACGGACCGGTCGCCGAGGGCGCGATCGGCGCGGGCACCGGTACGAGCGTGTACGGCTGGAAGGGCGGAATCGGCACCTCCTCGCGCCTTCTGCCGCAGCGATACGGCGGCTACACGCTCGGCGTGCTGGTGCAGACCAACTTCGGCGGCGTTCTGACGATCGGCGGTGCCCCGTCGGCAAGGAGCTCGGCCGCTACTCCTATGCGCCGACCAACCCACCGGGAGCGGGCGACGCCGGCGACGGCTCGTGCATGATCGTGGTCGCCACCGATGCGCCCGTCGACGCGCGCGACTTGCAGCGGATCGCTGCGCGCGCCGTGTTCGGTCTCGCGCGCACCGGGTCGTCGTACAGTAACGGCAGCGGCGACTTCGCCATCGCCTTCTCGACTTCCCCGGAAGTCCGCTACGGCGCAAGCGACAACAACCGGCCGCGCGCGCTCCTCGGCTTGGACGCTGTCTCGCCCCTCTTCGAAGCCGTGCTCGAGGCCACCGAAGAAGCGGTCTACAACTCGATGTTTCAGGCGACTTCAGTGACCAGCCGTGGCCGCACCGTTGAGGAGATCCCCATCGATCGTGTGAAGGAGATCCTCAAGAAGTACGGCGTCACGAAATAGGGCTGGTGGGTCTAGTAGGTCTGGTGGGTCTGGTGGTCTGGCGGGTCTGGTAGGTCGGGTAGGGGATTACACAGATTCAATCGGAGTGATTCCCCACCAGACCGACCCGACCGACCGGACCGGCCCTTGCCGCTCTCGGCTACCGCCGCCGGAATGTGTTGTCGAAGACTGTACTCTCCAAGTCGCGAGCAGACGCCAAAACTTGATGTCTTATCGAAGTTGAAAGTGGATGCCGCTCCATCTCCTCTGATGTGTATGACGATGGAGGCCCCACCTGCAGCGAACGCACGCTGCGCGCGGTGGCATCACCACGTCCACATCGGCTATCTTCTGTAGGCTTCGTAAGGGAGGCACGATATGCGAATTGTTGGGGGTATGGGAAGAGTGATGATGTTGGCCTTCTTGTCGACGTCCTTGTCGGCGCAAGCACCGACAGCGGGAGGGACCGGGCAGCCCGCCGCTGGAGCGCAACCGCCTCGTCCAGCGATGACGTTGACGACGACGGCGTTTCCAGACGGCGATCCGATTCCCCGAAATACACGCAGGCTGGCGAACAAGTCTCGCCGCCGCTCACGTGGACGCAACGTGCCGCCGAACACCGCCAGCTTCGTGCTGCACATGCGGGATCCCGATGTGGCGCGCAATCGCGGGACCGAAGACCAGGTGCACTGGCTGGTCTGGAATATTCCTGGCACAGCCACTGGACTTCCCGAAGGCGTGCCGAAGGGCGAGCAGCTGCCGGACGGCAGCCGTCAGATCAGCGCGAGCGGGCCGGTCTACCGCGGCCCCGGAGCGCCCGCAACGGGGCCGATGCATCACTACACGTTCGAGATCTATGCACTCGACACGAAATTGGACGTGCAGCCCGGCGCCGACGCGTGGGAGACGCGCACCAAGCTCTGGAGCGCGATGCAGGGTCACGTGCTGGGCAAGGCGGTGTACGTCGGCCTCTTCCGACGGCCGCAGTAATAGGTCGTGTAGGTCTGGTGGGTCTGGTGGGTCTGGTGGGTCTGGTGGGTAGGGTGGGTGTGGAGCGCAGAGCATGATGATCTTTTCACACGAGAAAAAAGGGTCCGCGATCACCTTCATTGTCTTCGTCCTGCTGACTGCGGCGCTGCCCGCGCAGAAGCCGGCGTCCGCGCCGCGGTTCGTCGTCGATCCAACGTGGCCCAAGGACATGCCCAACAACTGGATCCTCGGCGCGGTCACCGGTGTGTTCGTGGACACGAAAGATCACGTCTGGGTCACGCACTTACCGGAAACGCTTACCGAGGAAGAACTCGGTGCAGTGCAGAAGCCGCCGCTCGGCACCTGCTGTGCGCCGGCGCCGACAGTGATCGAGTTCGACGCGGCAGGCAACGTTGTCCAGGGCTGGGGCGAGCCGTCACAACCGATCGAGACCTACGCGAAAAATCCGCACGGCATCTTCGTCGACCACAACGATTTCGTGTGGGTCGGCACGTACATGCACCACCGCGTGCAGAAGTTCACGCGCGATGGCAAGCTCGTGCTGACAATCGGCGCGTACGACAAGAACGCGGGCAGTAACGATACGACGCTACTCGGCGGTCCTGCCGGGATCTGGGTCGATCCCAAGACCAACGAGGCGTTCATTGCCGACGGCTACCGCAATCGCCGCGTGATCGTGTTCGACGGGGCCACGGGCAAATATCTGCGTCACTGGGGCGCGTACGGGGAGGTGCCGGACGACACGCAGAAGCCGCCCAACAATCCTGACGGTCCACCCAACAAGCAGTTCTCCACGGTGCATGGGATCACCGGCTCGCGCGACGGGATGATCTACGTGGCGGATCGACGAGGTAACCGTATTCAGGTCTTCGATCACGCAGGAAAGTTCATCAAGGAAAAGATCGTGGCGCCTCGCACGCTTGCGTCAGGGTCGTCATTCGTGCCCGTCCTTTCACCCGACCGCGATCAGCAATGGCTGTACTTGGCCGACGGCACAAACCACAAGATCTGGCTGCTGCGGCGCAACGATCTCGAGATCGCCGGCGAATTTGGACGCGGTGGCCGCCAGCTTGGGCAGATGCTGCGGCCGCACGGTATGAGCGTGGACTCGAAGGGCAATCTCTATATCGGCGAGGCTTCGACGGGCCGGCGCGTACAACGGTTCGTGCCGCAAGTCAGGTAGGTCGGGTAGGTCGGGTAGGTCTGGTGGGCGGGTCGGGCGAGTTCGCATTTCCTCGCCCCACCAGACCTACCAGGCCCGCCGGACCCACCAGACCGCGGTGATCACGTGCCTAACGCCCTTCCGTTACTCGGTGTCGTCATTCTGCTCGTCGGATTGCGATTGCGACTGCGGCCAACCGTCGTGGTCGTCGTTGCCGCGATCGTCACCGGGCTCTTGGCCGGTCTTCCGCTCTACGCGCCCGAGGCACCATCACCGGTGCCAACGACACCGCCTCCCCCGGAAGGCATCATCAATATGCTCGGCCGCGCCTTCGCGACGAATCGGCTGGTTTCACTCTTCATCATCACCTTCCCGGCAATTGCATTGGCCGAGCGTCATGGACTGCAGGAGCGCGCCGGTGCGTTCATTCGACGCTTCCGTGCGGCCACCGTGGGCAAGCTCCTCATCGTCTTCCAACTGTTTCGCGTCCTGGTGGGCGCCCTCGGCATCCGGTTAAATGGCCATCCGGCCTTTGTGCGGCCACTGATTTACCCGATGTCGCGCGGCGCGGCCGCGGCGCGCGCGGGCGTGCCGGACGCGGCGCTCGACGAGCGGGAGGTGGAAGCGATCAAAGCGGCTGACGCAGCCGCCGAAAACTATGGCAACTTCTTTGGGCAGAATCTGTCGCCCGTCCAGCCCGGCCTGCTGCTCGTCTTCAGCACGCTGGCGTCGCTCGGTCAACCGGTGAGTCTCTGGCGCATGATTCTGTTTACGACGCCGATCGTGCTGGCCTCTGTCGTCCTCGGCGCGATTCAATTCCGCTTGCTCGATCGTCGCTACGCGCGCCGCACTGATCGCTGATGCTGACTGCATTCTTCAGTCTGGACGCGGTGTACGTCTTGACCGGCGCGGTGCTCATCGCGTTCGCGCTGCTGACCTTCGCCGACCGCGAGCACGGCCATCGCTGGGGTAGTGGCGCCTTCTGGTTCATCCTCGGCCTCATCTTCGCGCTTGGCAGCGTGCTGCCGCACTGGACGACGGGTGTTCTCGTGCTGGTGATGGTCGCGCTGGACGGATGTGGTCAGGTGCGTCACCACGCACGCCCCGAGGCGCATAGCCCGACCGACTCGTTGCGCGCGCCCGGCATCGGTGATCGAATTTTTCTGCCGGTCGTGCTGATTCCGGTTATCACCTTTCTCTTCGCCATCGCTTTTCGCTGGCTCGGCCTCGACGCCAACGCCGGTGCGCTCATCGGGTTGGGCTACGGCTCGGTTGTGGCGATGGGGTGCGCGATGCTGCTCACGCGCGCGGGGCCAATCACGCTTTTGTCCGAGGGTAGAAGACTCAACGAGCTGATGGGCGCGGTCAACATCCTCCCGCAGCTCCTCGCGTCGCTTGGAGTGATCTTCACCGCCGCGCAACTGGGAACGTTGATCGCCGGCGGCATCGTCCAGCTGATCCCCGCCGACAATCTTTTTCTGTTCGTCGTCGCGAGCTGTCTCAGCATGACGCTGCTCACGATGGTGATGGGCAACTCATTCGCTGCATTTCCGGTGATCGCAGCCGGCGTGCTCGTGCCGCTCATCATTCGTCCGTTCGGCGCCGACGCCGCCATGGTCGGGGTGCTCGCGCTGTCAGCCGGGGCGAGCGGCACCCTCATGACGCCGATGGCTGCAAACTTCAACATCGTCCCAGCCGCGCTGCTCGGGATGAAGAACGAGTACGGCGTCATCCGTGCCCAGACGCCCTTTGCGCTGACGCTCTGGGCATTCCACGTCGTCCTCATGTGGGCTCTCATCCGGATGACATCGCGCTGACCGCTGTCGAGCCTGCGATCGCGTTTTGCGTCTGCTACACTGAATAAAACCGTCTTTTGAACCCAGGAGTGTCCGCCATTCGAGCCCTCAGCCTAATGGTCCTGTTCGTTCTGTCTCCGTCGTTCCTGTCCGCGGAGACTGCCGCAGATCCCAGTGCATTCGCGAAGGCTATTGACACCATGATGGTGTCGCTCGGACGCGAAAGCGCGCGCGCATCGGCGATGATCAAGAAGTCGTACCGCGACCATATGGACCTGCTGGTCCTCAGCAAGTACACAGCACTCGAAGGCGCCTTGGCGAATGGCGGCTTGGTGCCGTTACCTGACGATCCGCTGCGTTTTAACGTCAGCGTTCGCGTCGATGGTGCATTTCCGATTGCCGAGAAGGACCTCGACAATCAGCACAGCTATATCGCTGCGCGGCCCGAGACAATCGGTGCGCTGCTCGAGGTTGCGTCACGCGTGCGGTCCGGGCCTCTCGAAATCACCAGCCTCGTCCGTCACAGCGAATATCAAGAGGCCCTCAAGACCACGAATGGCAATGCCAACACCTCGGTGCCCATGCACACGATGGGTCTCGCGTTCGACATCGCGCTCGTGAATACGCGGCTCAAAACGGTTTATGAGATCCGCGACGTCTTGCGCCGGATGCAGGCGGCCGGCGACATTCTCGTGATCGGCGAACGCAAGCAACTCGTCTTCCATGTGGTGCCGCACCCGTCCCGCCTCGGCCATTTCATGGACGTTTACGCAAAGGCTGTGGCGGATGGGATCCCAGGTGCAAACGTGATCGGCTCGCCAGAGCCGGTGATGACGCTGAGCGCCCATCCAATGGCCGCGGTCGTCGCGGAAGTGGTTGCGGTGCGCCCGACCGATGCGTTCGCCAGCGAGTGGTGGGCGGCGGCCGATACGCAGAGCGACCTCACGGTCGAGGTGTCGCTGCCGGCCCTGGCGTCGGTCGACGAACACGTCTCGTTATTCGGGCGAGTGGCGGCTGGCTGCCTCGCGCTTGTCAGCGGGTTGTTCGACACGATGCGAGGAATCGTCGCTTAAAGACAGGTTCCCTCGCCGAAGCGTGACCACCGTCACTTCCGGCAACGCGCCAATGCGCAGCGGCAAACCCCAGTAGTTGGTGCCCGGGTTGATGTAGAGCATCGACTGGCCGCGCACGTGTGACCCCATCGCGTGCTCGAGGAACAGCGATGCGAGGCTCCACCCCATGTGCGGGATCGAGAGCTGACCGTAGTGCGTGTGCCCGCTGAGCGTCAGGCGCACACCGCGCTGCGCCAGCTGCGGCCACAACGCAGGGTTATGCGCGAGTGCAACGGTGAACGCGCCGGCCGGCACGCGCGCGAGCGTCCGCGGAATGTCGGGCGCCGCATCCGGAACGCGCCCCATCGGCCCTCCGAGTCCCGCAGGATCTCCCGTACCCGCGAGCCAGAACTCCGCGTTGGCGTAGCGGATCTCCACGGCATCATTCACCAGGACCGTGAGCCCCAGCGCTTCCAGCCCCCGCCGCACCTCCGGCCATCCCGCATAGACGTCGTGATTGCCGGCGACAGCAAACACGCCGAGCGGCGCGGACAGGCGGCCAAACGCCTCGCCAAAATACACGACGTCGCCGGCGAAGTCGTCGACTTGATCGCCGGTGAAGACGATGAGGTGTGGCTCGGCGCGTTCGACAGCGGTCAAGACTCTCGCGAGAAAACGGCGCGACGTGTGCGGTCCTACGTGAACATCGGAAACCTGGACGATCCGAAAGCCGTCGAGCGCGATCAGGAAGATCGTGAAATTGTGCCCGCAGCCTTTTGACGCGAAGAAGCCGCGAGCCGACATACCCGAGCAGCACGCCGGCGATGCACAGGAACGACACAACCGCGATGGCCCACCGGCCTCCGATCACGGCGGCGCCGAACGGCGCGCCGGTGACAAAGCCGATCACGCCGCCGAGCGCGACGAATGGTGCGGACAGCTGCAGGTACCAAAACGGTCGGAACACAAACAGGCGAATGAACGCGCCCGGATAGGCGCCGCGGAACCGCTGGATGAGGACGAAGAGCGGTGCGATGGCCACTACGATCACGGCCGCGATCGTGAGCCACCCGCCAGGGGTCACCGGCGCAACGAAGGCGCCGATAATGAGCCACCATGTGCTCGTCCACAGCGCGCCCACCGCCACGATCCGCCCGATCACGGGAAGCAGTTTGACAGACCGCGCAGGAGCACGGCCGCTTAGGTGCGCGGCGGTCGTGTGCCCGGGGTAAAATCTACTGATGCACCGCATCGCGTGCGCGACGCTGTTGCTCGTCGCCGCTCTCGCGCACAGTGTCGCCCCAGGCCGCGCCGAGCGGTTGCAGGTCACGCCGCCGTTTGCCGGCGTGCTCGATGAGCACCCTGTCATCCAGTATGCGCAGCGGCCGACTCGCGACCGTATATCGCGTCTGAATCGCGATCTCGCGCAGGCGACGATGTCCCTTCGCTTTCAGGAGCAGGGCGGCTATTTGCACTCTGTGCTGGACGCGCTCGGGGTCGCGCCCGAGTCGCAAATGCTGGTGTTTTCCAAGACAGGCGTTCAGCGTGCGGAAACGAGCCCCGGAAACCCGCGTGCGATCTTCTTCAACGACTCCGTTGTCGTCGGCTTCATTCCCGGCGCGCCGGTTCTCGAGTTGGCCACACACGATCCCGAACAGGGTGTCGTGTTCTACACGCTGGACCAGGCCACGACACCAAAGCCTGAGTTTACGCGCCGTCTGGAATGTCTGACCTGCCACGTCTCGGCCACCACGCTTGAAGTACCGGGGTTAATCAACCGCAGCACGTTCGCGCGCGCGGATGGCAGCGTCGTGCCGCAACTCGGGTTCAATATCGTGAGTCACCGTACTCCCCTCCTCGAGCGGTGGGGCGGGATGTATGTGACGGGCACCTACACGACGACGCCCTATACCGGCCGCAAAGAGCACATGGGCAACGTGACGATGGCCGGCGATCCGGCGGCAGGCCCGACGTCGTCGAACGAAATGTTCATCGAGTGGCTCAACAGCAACGCGGCCGCACGCGGCTATCCGTCTCATGAGAGCGACATCGCGTCATTGATGGTGTTCGATCACCAAACACACGCCATCAACCTCTTGACGAGACTGAACTGGGAAACGCGTGTAGCGCTAAGCGACGGTCGCGCCAATTTCACCGGCGCCGCACTGCGCACCCTCGTGGAAGAATTGACCGACTACCTCTTGTTTGTCGACGAAGCCCCGCCGCCCGCACGGATCACACCGCGCGCGGGCTTTGTCGAGCGGTTCATGGCTGACGCGCGGAGAGACCGGCAGGGTCGCTCGCTCCGCGATTTGGATCTCGAGACCCGTCTGCTCAAATACGCGTGCAGCTATATGGTCTACACCGACGCGTTCGAGAGCCTGCCCGCAGGCGCGAAGAACGCCGTGTATCAGCGGATGTGGACGATCCTGTCCGGCCGTGACCGCGCGGCCAGATACTCGCATCTGTCGGCGTCAGACCGCCGCGCGATTCTCTCGATTCTGCGGGAGACGAAGAAAGATCTTCCGGCCGTTTTCGCCGGGTCGTAACCGCCGCTGGTGCGTGCGCGTCCGACAGGTCTGCACGTGCCGCAAGGACGGCTGCGGCGGGCGGCGACGTCTCGGTCCAGCTGGGGCTGGTGGGTCTGGTAAGTCTGGTGGGTTGCACAACGCAGATCGCAATCTGCCGTAATCGCACACCCGACCAACCCGACTCACCAGACCTAACCGACCGACCACGGCAGAACTAACCCTGATCGTCGAGCACGAACGTCAGCATCAAGTTGACCTGGTATTCGGTAATCTTGCCGTTCTCCAATCGCACTTGCTGTTCTTTGATCCACGCGCTGCGGATGTTGCGGATGGTTTTGCCGGCACGCGTCAGGCCGGCATTGATGGCGTCTTCGAAACTCTTGGTCGAGGTAGAGCTGATTTCCGTTACTTTGGCTACAGACATATCGAACCCCCAACCGACAACCTTAATTGATCCACTCGGCCTCGCGCGAGCACGGCAGGCCTACTGGCGCGGACTATACTCAAGGCAGTGACCACTCGCACGATTCTCGCCGTTGGCGCCTTGCTCGCCCTACTCGGGGCGGCGGGCATCCTGCTGCAGAACCGCTCGACGAGCGCCGCGGCTTCCGACGGCGCAACCGGCAACAGCGACGCGTTTTCCGTTCGGCTGTACAAAAACCGCGAGCCGGTCAAGGATTTCTCGGTCACGGCTCTGGACGGCCGCACGCTGACGTCGGCCGATCTCCGCGGCAAGGTGACCATCATCAACTTCTGGGCAACATGGTGCGGGCCGTGCAAGGCGGAAATCCCCGATCTGATCGCGCTGCAGGACAAGTATCGCGATCATCTCGTCATCATCGGCGTATCCGAGGATGAAGGGCCAGTTGCCGCGGTGCAGCGGTTTGCCGCTGAGCACAAGATCAATTACCCGGTCGTGATGACCACCGACGACTTGCGCCGGGCGTTCCCCGGGGTCACCGCACTGCCAACCACGTTCGTGCTCGATCGCGATGTCCGCCTCGCACAGAAGCACGTCGGCTTGCTCGACCCGACGACGACCGAATACGAAACGTTGGCTCTGGCGGGGCTCGCTCGACACGCAAGCATTGAGCACGTTGATCCTGAACAGCCGGTGGGATTGGTCAACGCCGCGCAGGCGAAGGAGATTCCCGGGATCGACCTCACAAAGCTCTCGGGGGAAAAGCGCGTGGCCACGCTGATGCGCCTCAACGCGGAGGCGTGCACCTGCGGGTGCGGCCTCACCGTGGCCAAATGCCGCATCGACGATCCCGCTTGCGCCGTCAGCCTGCCCATCGCGCAGCGCATCGCCGCCGAAATCGCCGGCGGCACTACGCCTTGAACGCGCGGCAACGTAAAGAGATTGTTAACAACGTCAAATCTTTTCCCGCACCGTCCTGACGTATTGCTCCGCGCACGCCGCTCCTATACAAGTCAGGCATGTCACAGCATGTCCTTCGGTCGATCGGCGTCGCGTTTGTTCTGATCGCGCGAGTCGCGGCGGATTCCCCACACCCTCAGGATCAGAAGAGCCTCGATCGCGAGATCACCGCCCTCAACGCGTCGATGGTGGCCGCATTCAAGCGCGACCCTTCGAGCGTGGGTGCGTTCTATACCGACGATGCGGCGATCATCGGCGGCCGACAGCGCTATCAAGGGCGCGCGGCGGTGGATGCGTATTGGAAAGGCGCGACGATATTCCGCGACTGGACGCTCGAAGTCCTCGAGCTCGGCGGCACGCACGAGGCGCCTTGGCAATACGGCCGCTCAGTGCTCACGAGCAATAGCGGCAGGGCGATGGAAACGCATTTTATCGGGGTGCTGCGCCGCCAACCGTCGGGTGAGCTCAAGTTTCAGTTGGATGTCTTCACACGCGAGCGCCAGGACACCGGTGCGTCCGAGGCAGGCGAGGTGATGGGTCAGTATCTCAAGGCCGTTGAGACCGGAGACGCGACAGCGCTGAACACGATCCTCGACGACCAGTTCGTGATCGTCTCGTCAACCGCGCGCGATAAACAGCAGGAGATCGCCGATCTCGTGCCCAAACCCGGCACCTCAATCCCGTACTTTCGTTCGGACGACACGCGCACGAGGGGGTTTGGCGCGTTGGCGATGACAACCGGTGTGCTCAAGTGGCAGCTCGCGCCCGGCGGACGTGAGAGTGAGCGCCAGTATGCATCGGTCGCCGTGAAGCGAGGATCGGACTGGAAGATCCTCGCCCAGCAGGTCACGCCGCGGCGCGAGGCCCCAGAATCACAGCTGGAACACGAGAAAGGCGCCGCGGAGGTCTGCGTTGCTCGCGGGTTTCGTCATGATCGGCGCGTGGGCGAAGGCCTCCACGAAGTTCGGGTTCGCGACGAAACAGGCCGCGCGCCAGCCCGTGAAGCGCGCAAGGGCGCGGCCCATGTCGGCGTAGAGCGCGAGCAGCTTCTCTTCGCCGTGCTCCGCGCCGATGCGCACGCCATACGGCGGGTTGAAGCAGAAGACGCCCGGCTTCATGTCGCGCACGGCGGGCAGCATGCGCTCGATGTCATCCGGAGTCAGCCCTCGAACGTCCTGTTGCGCGATGACGATTGAGTGCTCGTACGCGGGACCGGTCAGCCCGGCGGCGCGAAGGTTGCCCACCATCGCGGGAATGCGCTCCGGATCGGCGTCGAGCGCGACGATCTGCGGCACGGTCCCGGGGAACAGGTCGGGCGCTTCGTGCGGCAGATCCTTGAACGCGGCGAGATGGCGGTGCGGGAGATCCGAAGGGCGACGAATGGCGGCGCCCGCCGCGAGGCCGGCCGCCTCGATCGGAATCGTGGCGCCTCCAGCCATGGGATCGACGAGAGGCTCCGTGCGCGCGTCCCAGCGCGACAACAGGATCAGCTGCGCCGCCATGGTCTCGCGCAGCGGCGCAGGCCCCGCGGCCACGCGCGCGCCACGGCGATGCCGCGCTCCGCCGCCGATGTCGATGCCAACCACCGTACGCCGCGCGTCAGGCGTTCCTGCGCGGCGCACGACGAACACGACGTCTGGCGAGTCGGCGTCGACGTCGGACGCGACGCCTCGTGACGCCAACGCCTCGACGACCGCGTTCTTGACGACGCCGCGGAGCTGGAGCGGCGAAGCCTCGAAGTCGGACGAGGGACCGACCTCGACCGAGAAGCGCAGGTGCGTGCCTCCAGGGAGCCTGTCGTCCGACGAGAGCGCGGGCAGGAGGTCGTCGAAGAGCGGCTCGAGGCGCACCGCAGCGCTCGAGCAAAGATCCCAGGAGATTCGCGACGACGTGCGGTGATGGCACGCCGCTACCCATGCGACGCGCGCGTCGAAGGGATAAAGCAGCGTCGCTTCCCCCTCCCGCTTCGGCTTCTCGACGCGCACGTCGAACGGCGAGCGCATCACGAGACGCTTGAACTCCGCCTCCATGACCCGGTTCGCGCCGCCAGAACCCGTCAGGCGCAGCTCGTTGCAACGTTGCGCGCTCACGCTTCGCCCTCGCGTTTCATCTCGAGCACCACCCGCCCATGAGACCACGTACGGAGATGATGCCGAAAAGCTCAGTCGTGGGCTATTTTATGACCGCATCCCTCCGCCTGGCATGGCGATCGAGCATCTCTGGTTCGTTACTCGTAGCGCAGCGCCAGAATCGGATCGATGCGGCTGGCGCGGTGCGCCGGGATCAGCCCGCTGCCGCAGACACAAGCGCGAGGAGAGTCATCGTCGCGCCCGCAATCCACGGGTCGCTCGACTCGATGCCGTAGAGCTGCGTGGACACGAACCGGCCGAGGCCGATCGCGGCGGGAATGCCGACGGCGAGGCCGATCGCCAGCAGCAACAGCACCTCTTTCATCACCAGCCAGAGCACGGAACCGCGGTTCGGCGCCCAGTGCCAGCCGAAGGCCCAGCTCTTTTCGGCGCCGGGCGACCACGAACGCCATGACGCCGTAGAGGCCAATCGACGCCAGCACAGTGGCGAGCAAGCCGAACCCGCCGAGAGCAGCGCGATCAATCGTTCGGTCAGCAGCGTCTCGTCGAGCTGCGCCTCGAGCGTCTTCATCTCGTACACGGGCATCGAGGCGTCGAGCTGTTTGACCTCGTTGCGCAGGACGCCGTATGCTGACGACAGAGGCCGTTTGTGTCCGCACGTAGAACGCGGCGCTGTTGCGTGCCCCAATTGCGGAATGAACACCTGCCGACGCACGCCTTCGCGTGGCCCCTCGTAGAGCGAGTCGGCGGCGACGCCGACGATCTCGATATTGAGCTTTGACTGCGGTCCGACGCCGAATCCAAGGCGTTTGCCCATCGCGCTCTTACCCGCGAAGAAGTGCTCGGCGAAGCGCCGGTTGACGATGGCAACTGTGGCCTGCTTCTTCGCATCGAGCGGTCTGAAATCGCGGCCTTCGAGGAGCGGAATCCGCATCGTCTCGAAGTAGCCCGGCGAGAGCGAGTTCATGAACGCCTGCATGTCTTCGCCGTCCTTGGCCTGATGGCCCTCGACCGACATGCTGCTGTCCCACTCCTGCCCGCGAGGATGGGCACCGTCGCGAGACCCGCCGACTTCACGCCCGGCGAGACGCGCAGCCGCTCGAGCGAGCTGCTGATAGAAGTTGACCGTGCGCGGACGTCGTCGTAGCCGTTCAGCGCAGGCGACAACTGGAACGTCACCAGATTGTCGAGCTGCGACTCCGGTATCGGTGGCTTTCAGGTTCTGCAAGCTGCGCACGAACAGGCCGGCGCCGAACAGCAGCAGGAAACTGAGCGCCACCTGCGCCGCGACCAGGCCCTTTGCGCAGAAACAGTGACCCGCCCGAGCCCGCGATGGCGCCGACCGTATCCTTCAGCGTGGTCCACGGATCGGGACGGCTCGCGCGCAGTGCAGGCAGCAATCCGAAGACCACGCCGGTCGGCGAGGGTCAGGCCCAAAGTAAACGCGAGGATCCGCAAATCGGGTGTCGGGCCGGATCAGCAGCGGCTGACCATCGGAAGGCACGAGCGCGAGCAGCCCTCGAGTGAGCGCAACGCGAAGCAAGACGCCGAGCGCGCCGCCGGCGAACGAAAGCACCAGACTCTCGACAAGCAACTGGCGCACGAGCTGACGCGCGTGATGCGCCGAGCGAGAGCCGGACGGCGATCTCCTTCTGGCGCATGAAGCCTCGCGCGATCAGCAGATTGGCGACATTGGCGCACGCGATGAGCAGGACCAGGCCCACCATGCACATCAGCACCATCAGCGCCGTCGAGAAGTCGTTGCGCAGGCCCGAATAGCCGATCGCCGCACTTTCGACATGCGCAGGCGTACCCTTCATGAACTGGTCGCGTGAATACGCCGACCAGTCCTTCGCGCCCGGCAGTGTCATCTCGTGCGCGCGGATCTGCGTGAACAGCCCCTGCAGCGGCGCCTGCGCGGATTGCGACGGTTTGCCCGGGCTTCAGACGCGCAAACACCTGCACCCAGCGCGCGCGCGGGTCGTCCATGTGGAACCAGCTCCCACTCCGGCATGATGACTGGCTTCATCAGCACCGGGACGCGAATCTGCGGCGCGCGAGCCGGATCGAGCCCGGCAAATCCGCGCCGCCGAGACGCCCACGATCGTCATCGGATAGTTGTTCACCAGGATCTTCTTGCCGACGACTTTCGGATCGCGCGCGAAGCGGCTCGCCCAGTAGTCGTAGCTCAGCACCACGACCGGATGGCCCTGATACACCTGGTCGTCTTCCTGGGAATTGAAGAGGCGCCCGACGGCGGGCTTCACGCCGAGCATCGAGAAAAAGTTGCCGGAGACCATCTCGGCTTCCAGCCGCTCGGTCTGGTTGTCGATGCTCACGGAGGTCGCGACCAGGCGGCGGCAGAGCACCTCGGCCAGCGGCTCGGCGCGCTTCTGGTACTCCTGGTAAATGGGGTAGGAGTGCATCCGCGGTCCCATGTTGCTGCCGTTATGAGCGCCCTGCTGGTACAGCATCACCAGCTGATCGGGGTTGCACCGGAAGCTTCCGCAGCAGGATCTGATCGATCAGCGTGAAAATCGCGGTATTGGCGCCGATTCCGAGACCGAGCGACAGGATGGCAACAATGGCAAACAGCGGACTGTGGAGAAGCGCGCGAACGGCGAGCCGGATGTCTTTCGTCATGCGGGGGGTTAGACGGAATGGCCGGGGGTCGTGGTTGCCTCTGGCAGGAATTCCGCATGGGAGCTGCCATGGAAATTGGAACTGAGCTGCGGGAAGCGCGACAACGCGCGGGCCTGTCGGCCGAACAGGTGTCGGAACGCACCAAAATTCGCGTGGAAAAAATCAGGGCCCTCGAACAAAACGCGTTCGAGCAGTTGCCTGCCGGAATCTTCCTGGACGGGATCGTCAAGGCCTACGCCTATGAAGTGGGCTACGACGCGCGCGCCGCGCTCAGACGCCTGCACGGCGAGGACGTGGCGAACCTGGAAGGGTGGGTGTCAGAGGCGGACCTCCCCATTTCGCCACCGAAAACTGCTGTTACACCCGTCGTTGCGCCGCCCTCCGGCGCACACGTCGTAAAGCCCACCGCCGCACCGGTCGTGAAACCCGCCGCACCGGTCCTGAAGCCCCCTGTGGAACAGGTCCTGAAGCCCGCTGAGGCGCAGGTCGCGAAGCCCGCTGTGGAACAGGTTGTGAGGCCCTCTGCTACGCAGGTCGTGAAGCCCCCTGCCGCGCAGGTCGTGAAGCCCCCTGCCGCACAGGTTGTGAGGCCCTCTGCCACGCATGTTGTGAGGCCCTCTGTCGCACCGGTGATGAAGCCCGTCGCCGCCCGGGTGGTGACGCCCGAGGTGGCGCGCGTCATCGAACCCGCCCCCGTACCGATCCAGAAGCCCGCCGCCGCACCGGTTATGTGGTCCGAGGCGGCAGGCGTGGTGGAGCCCCCCGCCACTGTCGAGCCGGGGGTGGCGAGCGCCGCTGCGCCTGACCACGCTGGTGGTCGTCGATCCCCCCTGCGAACGCCGGCCTTCGCGCTTCTAGGCCTTTTCGCCGCGACGGGATGGGGCCTGTATCTCTACTCGATCATGCGACCGGTTTCGATCACGCAACCCGTTGCCGAAGTCCGCGACGCCAGTGCGCCTGCGGCGCAGACCGCATCGGTTGTCGCTCCGCCCTCGGACGCGGTTCGCAGCACACGCCCCGAATCCGCCTGCGGCCGCGGAACGCGCGGTTTTCCCGCGTGCAGCGAACGCTGCGTCGCGGCCCAGTCCGACTGCCCCGAATGCGCCCGCCGCCATTGCGACGCCGGCGCCGGCGGCGGTCCAGAAGACCGCGCCCGCGCGGGTAGCCACTCAGACGGCTACGCCGCCGCCTTCCGTGACCAAGGCTGCCGCACCCGCTCCTGCCGCGACGACAAGGCCTGCCCCGTCCAGCCCCGCCGCGTCTGCGCCTGCGGCCACGAGCGCTGCGGCGCCAACCCCGGTGGCGCCGAACGCAGCTACGGCGTCCGAAGCCGCCGCGGGTACGCCTCCGCCACCTCTCCGAGCGGCCGGTGGCGTCAGCGGCGCGTGGGACCTCACAACGCAAGTGCTCTCGACCAACAATGACAACGTCAAGGGTATGCGTCTCGGTTACCGCGTCGACCTCGTGCAAAACGGGGCTCGCGTCACCGGGCGGGGCCGCAGAACGACGGAGAACGGTCAGGTGATCTCATCGAACGCGGGAATCACGCTGCAAGGGACGATCGACGGGCGCGAGCTCGTGCTGAATTTTACGGAACAGGGCGAGGTTCGCACCGGGAATGGGCGCTTCGTCCTGAGTATTGGAGCCGACGAAACACTGCGCGGAAGCTTTGCGAGCGACGCCACGCGCTCGCGCGGGACCATCTATGCCCGACGGCGGCGGTGAAGGGGGATAAGCTCATCTATTTTTGGCAGAACAAAGACGGCGTGTCGAATATTAGTCACCTCCTCAGCGGCGACCATACCCCTGTCACGCGCGAGCTGTAGCCACCCCCAGGCGGCTACCTGGCAGGAAATCCGCATCGGCGCAGGGCATGGGTATCGGACACGAGTTGCGCGAAGCACGACGGCGGGCTGGGTTGTCGCCCGAACAGATTGCGGAGCGCACAAAAGTCAAGCTGGAGAAAATTCAAGCGCTCGAGCAGGAGGCCTTCGAATCCCTGCCGCGCGGTATCTATCTTGATGGGATCGTGCGAGCGTATGCGCAGGAAGTCGGCCTGGACCCCGCTGGGTCCGTCGCCCAACTCCACGCCGAAACAATCCCCACAGCCGACCACATCATCGCCGCCGCGTCGCCGCCGCCGCCCCACAGCACCGCCCTGATAGGGACGGACGAATCGGACACGCTCGACTTCTTCCCCACCGAAGGCGACGCGCAGCCGTTGTACGACGCGCCGCTGTACGACACAGCCGTCGGCGAACCAGCGACGTTCGAAGCGGATCCCGACGTACGACCCGAAGTCGAAGCGCACCGGCACACGAGCGTTCGTCTGAGTCCCGGGCGCCGTCGCTCCATGTCGCGAGGCGCTATGTACGTCGTCGCTGCGCTCCTCGCCGCGTTTGGCGTAGGCATGTATCTCCACAGCATCACCCGGGGGATTCCCGAGTTTCGTCGCGACCAAGCACCGGCATCGGCGAAGCCAGCGGCGGTGCCCGACTCGTCCGATGTCGTGGCCGCGCCCGAGCCGGTTACCCCGTCGCGCGCTGAGCCATCCCTCGACCGCGCGTCGGGTGCAGCAGTCGGTACCGATGAGCGAGAGAACGCGGCGGCTGCGAATCGATCGCGCGCACTGGACAACACGAATCGGCCCGTGGAGGACGCTCCGGCGCGGGCGATAGCACGTGACGCGGCTCATGACGCGCGACCTGCTGCACGCGCGGCGTCTCGCGACCTGACCGGAGCCTGGAACGCGACGACGCGGGTCGATTCAACAGCGGTCACACGCTACAAAGGTCTGCGTCTGGGCTACCGGCTGCAGCTTCAACAGAACGGAAATCGCGTCACCGGGACCGGTTTCAAAGCGACAGAAAATGGTCGGTCCCTCCCGCCGCGCGGCAGGACGCCGATCGCACTCGAAGGCACCACCGACGGCCGGGAAGTGCTGCTGACGTTCACGGAAAAGGGTCTGCGCCGGACGAGCAAGGGACGATTTGCGTTGACGATGGCCAATGACGGCACGTTGAGCGGCAGTTTTGATTCGGATGCGGCGCGCTCACGCGGCACCATCGAAGCGCGTCGGCAGCGCTAACGATAATGAGGGATAACTAGGACGGTGGAAGGTTGGTCTTCGCCACCGTCAGGCGCTGCGGCGCGGCCCAGTCGCCGAACTCAATCGCATCGGTCGTATTGAGAACACGGATCGTCGCCGATGCACCGCGAACCGCGATCACGATCGCTTCGCCGAGCACGAACGGCGGGGCGTCGATCGCTTTGCGACGGAACAGCGTCAGGCGTTGACCGGCCTGTATGCCTTGATCGGATCCCCGATCGATGACCATCAATCGTCGCGGCGCGCCCAGGATCTGGTCGGGATCCGAAAAAAGAATCCGTGCCGCGTCATCGAACGCCGGCGTACCGGCAGGCTCCGGCGTCTGCACGTACTCCGGCCTGAACGCCACCAGAAGATCGCCCTTGATCAACTCATCGCAGACGTGTACGACGACGGCATTGGCGGTTGTTTCGGTGGCTGAGACGATCTGCACCAGACCAGCGGTGTGCTCGCCGATCTCGGCGATCTCGACACCCTTGCTGTTGGTGCGGAAGTAGCGAAGCACCGCGAGATTGCGCCCGACGTCGAGTCCGTTGAGCACGCCGCCGTTAATCACGAGCTCATCACCCTTCGCATAAAGCGTCCGGCCAAAGGCATAGCGATGCGATTGGATTGTGCCAAGCGGCCCCAGTACACCGCCGGGCTTTGCCGGTCTGCAGACCGACTCCAAGTCACGTGCGGGGACCGCGACGATCGTAGGAGGCGGCGGTGGATCGTAGCGCGGGAGAGGCGGCGGATCGACCGGCGCCTTGCCGTAGACGACCACTTCTTCGGTCATGCGCGCGAGTTTCAATCGCTCGATCACCGACACCTCGGACCCTGCCTTGACCATCACGGTCAGCGTGCTGGTGGCGAAGCCGTCGAGTTCGAAGACCAGTTTAATTGCTGCGCTCGGCAGGGCGACGATGGCGTAACGCCCCACATCGTTGGTGAGCGTCCTCTGGATCACTTGGCCGTCGACGGTCATGGCCACCACGGTGACGCCCGGAAGGACGCCGCCGGAAACGTCAGTCACTTCGCCGCGAATCACGCCGCTTGCGGCTTGCGCAAACACCGGAGGGGCGTCAAAGTGCGTAACGATGAGAAGGGTCAGCGTCGCTGCGATCACCGTTCGGGCCGAGAGGCTCACATTGATCGGCATCGGCTCCGGCGCGGGGAAACTGTAGTAGGTCGGGTGGGTCGGGTAGGTCTGGTCGGTCTGGTCTGGTAGGTCGGGTGGGTCGGGTAAGGCTGGTGGGTCGGGGCGTGTTGTGGCGCGCGTAGGTCGAGTGGGTCGCAGTGCCCTCGACCCACCCTGACATGACCTGCTACCTGCTACCTGCTACCTGATTCCTGATTGAGCTATTGCTGCCGAGTCGTGGGCGGCGGTGCGCCGACGACGCTGTACGTCAGGCCGGTGAACATCATCTCCTCCCAGGTCTGATCGCCCCACCAGACTTCCGCTTTCGGATCGGGATTGGATTTATTCGCGGTCGAGTTGTCGTACCACGCTGTCGCATGGATTTTGGTGTCCTTTGGCAGCTTCAGGGGCTCACGGAACACGTACTCGTGTTGCCATTCGAAATCGTAATTGGGTACGGACAGAATCGTTTCGCGCCGGCCATCAGGAAAGATCGCTTCGTAGGTCCACTGTTTGCCGCGCATGTGCGTGTGCGGCACCAGGCTCCACAACAGAATGTCGCGATTGATCGTGGCATCCGCGTCGACCTGGTGATGAGCGGCACCTGCAGGGATGTGCAGGCTCCCGTTGACCAGAAAGGCGCTGGCAAGCGTGATCTTCGGCGGCTCTTTCGCAAACGTCAGGCCAAGACGCGTGCGATCAGTCGTCGCTTCGCCGATCGGCGTGTAGTGCATTTGAAACACCAACGACGATCCCGCAGGCAGGCGCATCGCGGTGCCTGCAGGAAACACGCGCGTGGCGTTGCCGGGCACGTATCCGCCAATCGAACCGCCGGTGCCGCGCGGACGTGGTCGATCGTTTGGATCGGGAGGTCGACGCTGACTCTCGGTGGCACGGCCACCCGTTTGGCCCTCGGGAATCTCCATGCCCTCGGCCAGCTCGATCACCGGCCGCGGGCGTGGCGTTGTCGGGTTCGCCGCTTGCGCTTTTGCGGCGGCCTGCATCGCCTCGGTCGGCGCCGGTGGGCGCACTGAGACGATCACGTGATGCACAACGGCGCGGTTGCCTGGACGCATCTCCCACGATGTGATCCAACGATCTTCGGCAAAGTTGGCGGGGATTTCGAAGTAGCGGTAAGGAACCGTGCCCGTCGCCGGAATCGGGTAGTCCTCCTGCATCGAGAGAATGACATCGGGCTCGCCAAGACTCCAGCCTTCGATATAGCGCGGAGCCGGCGGCAGATCTTTGGGATCGCCTTCGGGCGCACCGGCGTCGGCCCAGCGCGCAATGGTCGACTTCTGCGCGTCGGTCAGGCGTCGCGCGTTGGCGAATTCACCAACCGCGGGGTCGGCGTGCCACGGGGGCATCGCGCCAGTCTTCACCTGCGTCGCAATCGAACGCGCCCACGGTCTGGCCTCTTTGAATGTGAGCAGCGACATCGGCGCGATCTCGCCGGGTCGATGGCACGTCGTGCAGTTCGAGAACAGAATCGGCGCCACGTCCTTGCTGAAGGTCGGCACCGTCTCGCCGGCCGGCGCCTGCGTCTGGGCGTTCATGACGGGCACGACGACGAAGGCCAACGCGGCCGCCGCGACAAACAGCTTTGTGGTCATAAACGAACTCCGTGAACGGCTTATTATCGCTCAGGTCGCGCGCGCTCAGAGTCGGGTAATCACGCATCTTGCGCGCGCAACTTGGCGATCGCCCGACCCAACGATCGCTTGCGTTTCCGCATGTCCGACCATAAGTCGCCAACCGTCGTCATCCGTTCGGCCATGGTTCTGAGCGTAAACGTGCCGGGTCCGACGCTGCCATTTTCGATTTCCTCCCAGGTGCACGGCGCGGAGACCGGCGCACCCCGTCGTGCCCGGACAGCGTAGGCGGCCGCGAAGGTTGCACTGTAGCCGTTGCGGCCGGTGTCGATCAGGATGCGACCACCGCGGTCCTTCTTGCTGAACTCCTGGGTGAGATGTTCGGGATCGCGCGCGACCAGGAGCGTGGCGGCGGCGTGAGCGAAGTGCGACACTTCGCCGAAGTCACTCTTACCGTCGAGGGGGACGACGATGTGAAAGCCCTTCGCACCGGAGGTCTTCACCCAAGTGGGCAGCCCGAGTTCTTCGAGGAGGTCACGCACGGCCACCGCCGCATCGCGAAGCGCTGTCGGATTCTCTTCGGACGGGTCGAGGTCGAAGACGCAGATGTCGGGGTGATACAGATTGGGCGCGCGCGATGTCCACACATGCGGCGTGATACTGTTCTGATTGGCAAGCCAGAGCAGCGATCGCGTATCGGTCACGATCGGATGGTTGACCGTGCCGCCCTTCTTCGGCACTTCAACGCGCTCGAGCCACTCGGGAAAGCCCTTCGACACATCCTTCTGCCAGAAACTCTGCGCTCCGATGCCGCGCGGAAACCGCTCCATCGTCACAGGACGATTGCGCATGTGCGGCAGCATCACAGGCGCAATCGGCTTCGTAGTAGGCCGCCAGCTCACCCTTCGTAATGCCGTCGTCAGGAAACAAGACTTTTTCGGGATGAGTGATCACGTGTCTCGGACCACGTGGCGTGGAGATTTGTCGAACCGCACGCCCAGCAGGCGCGGGTGGCGAAGCTTGCCGTGCACGGTCCATTCGATAAAGCCGACCTGCACCACGATCTCGGGACGCACCCAATGGGCGCGGAGCCGCGGCAGTCCTTTGGCGATTGGTGAATGGCGTGTGCGGGACTTCGATGGCATCGAATCGAGCGCGGAGATCGAGCAGGAGCTTGGTGTCGAAGCCCGTGCCCACTTTGCCGGCGAACACGAAATCCTCACCCTCGAAATACCCGACGAGCAGCGCTCCGAGGCCAACGCGTGCGCCCTGCGGATCGGTGAAGCCGCCGACGACCAGCTCCTGGGTCGCTTCGCATTTCATCTTGAGCCAATGCGGCGAGCGGCGGTGTTCGTACGGCGAATCGCGCCGTTTGGCGATGACACCCTCCCAGCCCTCGCGGCACGCCTGTTCCCACGGCTTGGGGTCGTCAAGCGCGGTCACGCGCGCGAGCGGAGGACGCATCGGAACTGTGGTCAACAATGCTCGGCGCGCATCGAGCGGGAGCGCCGTGATGTCACGACCGCCAAGCCAGGGCACGTCGAACACGTGATACGAGACCGTGCCGGCGCCCCAGATCAACCTCTCCATCGAGAATCAGTTCATCCACTGGCAGCCGCGCGATCGCCTCTGCGATAGCGGGATAACTCTGCAACAGTCGATTGCGGGAGTAGAGACGCACGGCGGAACCCTGCTTGAACGCGAGCAGACGAATGCCATCGAACTTGCGCTCGAAGATCCACTCCGGACCAGCGAATCGCTCCTGCGTGAGCGTCGCCGCCATCGGGACGATCCATTCTGGAAATGTATTGGCCGCCAAATTTCGCGTCGGGCTCCTAGTTCTTTTGAGTCTTGTTTACCGCCTGCTCTCCTATCCCCCAGAGATGGCGCAGCGTGCGGATCACCATCACCCCATCGGAAATCGCTGGCGTGGCCATGATTACTTCGTTCATCACGTTTTTCGTCATCTCGGCATAGTCGCGGCCGGCGCGAACGACGAAGACCTCACCGTCTTCGCTCGCCAGGTACAACCGGCCGTCGGCCGCCACTGGTGAAGCCGAGAATGCGCCGCCGCCACCGACACGAGCTCGGTAGAGCCGCTCGCCGCTCGTCGCAGAATAAGCCGTCAAGATCCCGTTGTTGTTCAACGTGTAGAGCTGATCGCGATACACGATGGGCGTCGAGATATACGTACCGTCTCGATCGTGGCTCCAGGCCACAGCCTCGCTGGTCGACTGCCCTGGTGGCAGCGAGATGTCTCCGCGTGCCCCGGTTCGTACCGCGTAGACGGGACGGACGGGTGGGTAGCCCGCGGTGACAATCACGAGATCGCCGTGAACCACGGGCGTGCCGATGGCAATTTCTGAGTTCGGGCCCAGTGTCCAGAGCAGCGCGCCGCTGTTGGGATCGTACCCGCGCACCTTGGTGCCGTTGGTGACCAGCTCGTCGCCTTTTGGCCCGGATGCGATCGCCGGCGTTCCCCACGTGGAGACTTCGTCGGTCCGCGGCGTCCGCCATCGCTCGCGGCCGTCGGTCAGATCGAATGCGGCCAGGAAAGAACCCTTTGCCTGATCGGCTTGCAGGATCACCGTCGACTTGTAGATGACAGGAGAGCTCGCATGCCCCCATTGATAGCTGGGGTCGAGAAACCACCCGCTCTCGATCGCACCGAGCTCCTTCTTCCAGAGCAGCGTGCCATCCATGTCGTAACACACGAGCACACCGATCGCGCCAAACACGGCGACGATGTGCCGGCCGTCGGTCGCGGGCGTGGAGTTGGCCTGCGTGGACTTGGTATGACGCTTTGTCACTGGTGGGCCGCTGAAGACTTCGCGCTCCCAGAGTATCTTTCCCGTGGCACGATCGAGCGCATACACACGCCAGCTATGTCGCGACAGATTTTCGACGGGCTGCACGTCTCCGTACAACCCCGTTCGAAATGACGTGTCGTCGCTACTCGCCGCGGCAACGGCGATCACGCGATTGCCCCAGATGATCGGGCTCGACGTCGCCAGGCCCGGAATCGGTGTTTTCCAGAGCACGTTCTTCCCTGAGGCGACGTCCCATTCCGCCACAGCGCCTTGGCCATCCGCCACGCCTGCGGCGTTGGCGCCGCGAAAGGCGGGCCACGGCGACGGTTTGCCTCGCGGTGCTGACGTCGTCGCACTTGCCGCGCTCACCTCGGGTGCACGCGATGCCGACGCAACTGGTGAGGGCGTCGTTGGCGGCGCGGGCGATGTCGCGTCGGCGAAGCCTTCACGCTCGTATCGGAGGACGGTGCTGCCGCGCGCGATCGCCAGTCGTTCGATGATGCCGCCCCGCCCGGAAAACGACACCAGCACTTCGGGAGCATTGTCGGCGGTGAACCGTCGTTCTTCAAACGGCAGGAGTTGCAGCGCAGGCTGTCCATCGGCAGCGAGCGTCAGCGTTCCCGCCGAGAAAGTCACGGCGACGATCGCTCCCGTCGTGGCACTCTGATATCGGCCTTCGTACGAGCGCAGCACGGCCGGGTCGACCGCAATCACCGGTGGCGGCATCGCGGGCCTTGACGCGGCAGCCGTTTTGACGAGCGCAGTAATCGTCGGATCGCCGAGCTGCGCGGCCAGTCCGCTGGCCGTGGCCAATGCCGTCGCGTCGGCTTGATTCGTGGCGAGCGCGGCCTTGACGATCGCTACGTCCTTTCGGCGAATCCCCGCGTTCAGCACGCTCACGGCGCCCTCCGACCCATGTTGCAGAGGTACAACGCCACGTCGATGTGCCCGCCGCGCAATGCGAAATCGATCGCGCGAGAACCGTAAAACGAGTCGGCGGCGTGGACGTTCGCGCCTCGCTCCACGAGCGCGCGTACGACCGCGAGATGCCCCTGGCCGGCGGCGAAGCCAAGCGCGCTGACGCCGTAACGTCGTTTGTGTATTGACATTGGCGCCGGCGTCCAGCAGCGCCACGACACGCGTCCGATCACCGGCGCGCGCCGCGTCCAAAAGCGCTTCGGCGTCGCGGGCTGCAGGCGTCTGCGCGAGCACCGAGGCCGACAGGAGCACAACGAATGTGAGCGAAATGCGCAGGCGCATGGTGACCTCCAGCGGTGGTGCGGCGATTATGGACCGGGCAGGCTATTTGGCGGCGTAGCTCACCCGCCACACACGGTTGCCGCCATCGTCAGACACCAGGAGCGATCCGTCCGGCAGTTGCAACAAGCCGACCGGGCGGCCCCATACCTCTTTCTGATCGTCATCACGCGCGATGAAACCGGAGAGGAAATCTTCGACCGGCGCAGCAGGCTTGCCGTCGCGGAAAGGCACGCGAACGACCCGATAGCCAGAGAGCTTCGAGCGATTGATCGATCCGTGCAGCGCGACAAATGCGTTGTTGACGAATTCCCGCGGAAACTGCGAGCCCGTATAGAACACCAGTCCGAGCGCCGCCGAGTGCGATGGGAGGAGTACATCCGGTACGTGTGCCGCGGCGACCAGGTCGGGCCGCTGCGGTGTCACCGTTGGGTCGATGTGCTTGCCGATGTACGAATACGGCCAGCCGTAAAATCCGCCGTTGCGGACTGAGGTCATGAAATCGGGAACGAGATCGTCCCCGAGATGATCGCGCTCGTTCACGGTCGTCCACAACGTGCTGGTGCCCGGAAAATAGGCGAGACCTACGGGATTGCGAAGGCCGCTCGCGAACACGCGGTGTCCGGTGCCGTCAGGGTTGTATTCAAGAATCGCGGCACGGCGCGGATCCTCCTCTGGTGTGGCATTGGTCGAGGAACCTACGGTGACGTAAATCTTGCTACCCGGAGGATTGACGATGACGTTTCGGGTCCAGTGGTTATAACCGCGCGTCTGACTGATATCGATCTTGAGTCGGGTCGCCGTGTCCTGATCGAGCGCCGCGTCACTCGGCGGCAGATCGAGGATCTTCTCCGGCGGTCCTTGTGCTTTCGTTTGGCCCGCTGTGTACGTGAACGTGACGACCGAGTCGTTGTTGCCGACGTACAAAGTGTTCTTCGAGAAAGCGAGTCCGAAAGGCCGGTTGAGGCCGGTAGCAAACGCGTGGCGCGTCTCCGCGACACCGTCTCCGTCGACATCACGCAGGACCGTAATCGTGCCGGCATTCCTCACCGGCTCGGCGAGAAAGACGTCGCCGTTCGGTGCGAGCGCCATGAAGCGTGCGAACTGCAGGTTGTCGGCGAAGACGTTGACGGTGAAGCCAGCCGGCACCGTCAGCTGATGCCCATCGGGCATCGACACGACGCGCGTGGGCTTGCGAAACCACGGCGTTTCGAACGGCGTTGGCAGCTGCTGCAGCAGCACCGCGAACAGCAGAAGGAGCGCGCGACTCACGACAGATTCCACAGAATGAATAGCCACAGATTACAAGATTGCGAATCTGTGGTTATCTAGTCGGTGGATGAGACCCAGTTGACCTGCTGGTCTTCGGCCCGCATCCGGACGACATCGAGATCGGCCTGGGCGGAACGATTGCGCATCACACGGCGGCCGGCCACCGCGTCGGCCTGTGCGATCTCACAGAGGCCGAGCTCTCGACCAACGGCACGCGGCAACAACGCCGCGGCGAAGCGCTCGAGGCCGCACGTGTGCTCGGCGCGGCGTGGCGCGAGAACCTTCAGTGGCCGGACGGCGGCATTTCAGAACATCCCGACATGATCGCCGCGGCCGTCCGCCTGATGCGCCGATCGCGTCCGCGAACGATCGCCATTCCCTACTGGGACGATCGGCACCCCGACCACGTCGCCGCAAGCCGTGTCTTGCGGGTTGCTGCGTTTCGCAGCGGTCTGCGCCGGTATTTGCCCGATGTCGAATCGTGGCGACCCGACTGGGTCTGCTACTACTTCATCAACGACAGCACGGCGCCATCATTTGTCGTCGATGTCTCAGCGCAGTATCGGCGCAAGCGCGATGCGCTCGACTGCTACCGGAGCCAGTTTGCGCCCGCCGACGACGGCGCGGTCGCCACTCGCCTGACCGCCTCCACCTTCCGGCAGTTGATCGAAAGCCGCGACGCGCAGTTTGGCGCGCTTGCCGGGGTCGCGTTCGCCGAAGGCGTCGTAGTGCGGGAGCCGGTTGAACGCTCAGGCATCCTCAAACACACGCAATGAACATCGGCATGGTGTGCTACGCGTCGGTTGGCGGGAGCGGTGTTGTCGCGACCGAGCTCGCACACGCACTTGCCGATCGCGGCCACCGCGTTCATTTGATCAGCAGCGACCCTCCATTCCGCTGGCGCCGCGACGTGCAGGGCCTCTCGTTCGAACGGGTCACCGTGCCGTCATACCCGTTGTTTCGCGAGCCACAGTATCTGCTGGCGCTGGCCAACACGATTGCCCGAGTCGCCGAAGAGCGGCAGCTCGACATCGTCCACGCGCACTATGCCGTGCCGCACGCGACGGCCGCGTATCTCGCCGACCAGATGCTCGCATCCGCGCACGCGCGCACGCGCCCGCGGACGATCACGACGCTCCACGGCACCGACATCACCCTCGTCGGCAGCGACCCGTCGTACACGCGCGTGGTCGCGTTTTCCATCGAACGTTCGCACGGCGTCACCGCTGTGTCGGAAAGCCTCAAGGCCGACACGATCGCGTCACTCGGCGTGCAACGCGAGATCAGAGTGATTCCCAACTTTCTCGATTGCGGCGAGTATCGCCGGCGGTTCGATCCCGATTTGCGCGAACGCCTGTGCCCCGCGGCTCAGTGCGCCGCGCTGATTCTTCACGTGTCGAACTTCCGGCCCGTGAAGCGTGTCGACGCCGCGCTCGAGGTGTTTCGGCGCATCCGTGAGCACTTGCCGGCCAGGTTTGTACTGATCGGTGACGGCCCGGTCCGCGGCGACATCGAGCGGCTCGTCGCCGAGTACGGGCTCACACATGACGTCGTCGTCCTCGGCGAACAACACGATCTCGTCCCATACCTCTCCGTCGCCGATCTGTTCCTCCTGCCCTCGGCGCAGGAGAGTTTCGGCCTTGCCGCGCTCGAAGCGATGGCGTGCGAGGTGCCGGTGATTGCGTCGAATGTCGGAGGGCTGCCGGAAATCATCGAGAACGACGTCAACGGGTATGTGTTTCCGCCCACCGATACCGCGACCATGGCAGCCAAGGCGGTGGAGCTGCTGCACGATCCGGAGCGACGAATGAAGCTGGGACGCCAGGCCGCCGCACGCGTGCGCGCCGACTACTGCGTGGACCGCGTCGTACCGATATACGAACACGCATATCGCGACGTGCTGTCCAGCTCACCATGACAACAACGGCTCCGCCAACCGACCTGATTGCGACACCCGAGTTGATTCGCGCCTTGCTCGATGCCGGTACCGGGATCAGCGACCTGATGTTTTCGCCGGGACGGCCACCTCAAGTAGAGCAGCATGGCCAGCTGGTAGCGGTCGTGGTCCCGCAATTGCCGATGCTGCGGCCGGTCGATACGGCTCGAATTGCCAAGGATTTGATCGGTTCCAACGAGCAGGCGCTGCGGACGCTCAAAGAGATGGGCGCGTGCGACGTGTCGTATTCACTGCCCGAGCGCTCCCGTTTCCGCGTCAACGTGTTTCGTCAGCGCGGATCGTACGCCATCGTCATGCGGGTCATTGCCACCAGCATTCCGACACTGGCGGAATTGCGAATGCCCCCAGCCGCCAAGGATGCGGCGTCGCTCAAGAACGGCATCGTGTTGGTCACGGGCCCGACGGGTTCCGGCAAATCGACGACCCTTGCCGCGATCATCGACGAGATTAACGAGACGCGAGCCGAACACATCGTCACGATCGAGGACCCGATCGAGTTCCTGCACCTGCACAAAAAGGGTACGGTGCATCAGCGAGAGCTGCACAGCGACACGTCCACGTTTTCAGCCGCCTTGCGGGCCGCCTTGCGTCAGGCGCCCAAGGTCATCCTCGTCGGCGAGATGCGCGATCGCGAGACCATCGAGATTGCGCTGACAGCGGCAGAAACGGGCCATCTGGTGTTCTCGACGCTGCACACAATTGACGCGTCAAAAACTGTCGAGCGCATTGTCGGTACGTTCGAAGCCACCGATCAGATGGCCGTGCGCCAGCGCCTCGCGGCATCCTTTCGCTACTTCATCTCGCAACGCCTCATTCCGAAAAAAGCCGGCGGCCGGATCGCCATCCTCGAGGTGTTGAAGGCGACGATGCGCACGCGCGAGTACGTGGAGCGCGGTGATGCCGAAGGGCGATCGCTGCTCGACGCGATGCGCGACGGCGAGCTCGATGGCATGCAGTATTTCGACGGCGAACTCGAGAAGCTGGTGCGGACCGATGTGATCACGTTGGCCACGGCCTATCTCTACGCCACGAATGCGGGCAACCTCGCCTTGCAGCTTGCAGACATGCCCAGTGAAGCACCCTCGATGATCACCCGCTGAGCCGGTCCGCCGACGCAGATCGCCCGCCACCGCAAAGCCGTAGATAATCTCTTGTTCGTGTGCTGATCTCCGCCTCGGCGGACGTCCGTCGAGCGGCAGCTCACGGCTGAGAGGAGACGCGACGATGCGATTCATGATTCTGCTGAAGGCCGACCGCAACACCGATGCGGGCGTCCTTCCCGACCAGAAGCTCCTTGCCGAGATGGGCGCCCGGATGGCGGAAAACGCGGAAAGTGCGAATCGCGACGCGCAGGTCTGACACATGGAACAACTGCACCAGGAGATTCGCCACGCGGCGCGGCGGCTGGCGCGCAGTCCGGCATTCACACTCGCGACCGTCCTGACGCTGGCGCTGGCGATCGGCGCAAACGCGGCGATCTTCGCGGTTGTCGAGCGTGTCGTGATCAATCCGTTGCCGTATCCCGAGTCGGACCGCTTGATCGAACTCGATCATGGCGCCTTGCTTCTCAAAATCGGCGCGGGCTTCGGCACAACGCCAGGACTCTACTTCCACTACGTTGAGCGCTCACGCGCGCTCGAGAGCGCCGCGATCTACCGCACCACCGAACTCACCCTCACGGGCGATGGAGAGCCGGAGCGGGTCCGTGCCGCGCGGGCGACTCCGTCTCTTGCCGCGGTGCTTCGCGTAAGCCCTGTCGTGGGGCGCTGGTTCAGCGGGCAGGAAGGCGAGCCGGGTGCCGCCCGCGCGGCTGTGTTATCGCACGGTCTTTGGACCCGCCGCTTCCGGCGCGACCCGAACGTCCTCGGCCGTCCGGTCATGTTGAGCGGGGAACCGGCAACCATCGTTGGGGTGATGCCGGCGTCCTTTGCGTTCCCGGATCGGAATGTGGATGTGTGGATCACCGAACCCGTCACACGCGCAGCAGGCTTTGGCCTCTGGGGCTATAACGGTGTCGCACGGCTGCGCAGCGGCATCACCGTTGACGACGCGCGCGCCGAGCTCAGCGCGCTGATCAAGGATCTGCCAACCGCGTTTCCCAATGATGCACTCGCCGCGGGCAACGTCGAAAGTCACTTGATCTTCTCGGGCCGGACGCTCAAGGACGCAACCGTAGGAAACGTCCAACGCGCGCTGTGGATGCTGCTCGCCGCCGTTATCGTCGTCCTGCTGGTCGCGTGCGCGAATGTCGCCAATCTTTTTCTTGTGCGATCCGAAGTGCGGCAACGTGACGTGACGGTGCGGCGTGCGCTTGGCGCCGGCCGCGGCGCGATCGCGCGGTACTTCCTTGCCGAGAGCGTTTTGCTCGCCATCATGGGCGGCGCCGTTGGCGTGGCGCTCGCGGCCGGTGCTGTGCGTCTGCTGGTGCGTGTCGGCCCCGCGACTCTGCCGCGGCTGCACGAGGTGCGTCTCGACGGCGTATCGATCGTGTTCACCGCTGTTCTCAGCCTCGCAGCTGCGGTGGCATTCGGCGCGATGCCGCTCTGGCGGGTGCCACGATTGGCCGCCGCCTTACGGGAGGGTGGCCGCAGCAACACCGCCAGCCGGAGCCGCCATCGAGCCCGCCAACTCCTGATGGCGGGGCAGGTTGCGCTGGCGCTCGTGCTTCTCGTCGCGTCTGGGCTGATGGTGCTGAGCTTTCAACGGTTGCGCGCGGTCGATCCCGGGTTCAAGGCGGCCGACACGCTGACGTTCAGCATCGGATTACCCGATCGGAAATACCCCTCCCGACAGACGGCGGTCGCTGCGCATCGGGCGATCCTCGAGCGGCTCGCGGCGCAACCGAGCGTGACCGCCGCATCGGCTTCCACGTGCTTGCCGCTTGCGGGAGCGTGTTACGGCAACACCATGCGCGTGGAGGGGAGCACGCTGTCGCCAGGCACGATCCCGCCACTCGCGGCCTTCCGCGCGGTAGCCGCAGGCTTCTTCGACGCCATGGGCATGCGTCTGATTCGCGGTCGCGGCATCACGCGCGACGACATCGAGCGCGGCGAACGCGTCGCGGTGGTGGACGACTTGATCGCCAAGCGCTATTTTTCCGATCGGGACCCGATCGGAGAGCGCGTCGCATCGAATCGCCCGCCGTCGCGGCCGGGCGAGTTGCCGGCGTTCGACTGGTTGACGATTGTCGGGGTGGTTGCCAGCACGCCGGTCCGCACGCTGGCCGACCTCCATCCACTGGGGCAGGTGTACATGCCGATGTCAATCGCGGGCGGGCCCGAGATCCCCGCCGCTCTCTTGGCGGGACCGGACGTGTCGGTGATGAGTTATGTCGTGCGTTATGCAGGCCCGTCGTCTGATCTCCTGATGTCGGTGCGCCACGCGATCGACAGCATCGACAGCAATCTCGCGATCGCGCAGGTGCGCACGCTCCAGGACATCCTCGATCGCGCCGCCGGGCAGATGGCGTTCACGATGGTCCTGCTCGCCATCGCGGCGGCCGTTGCGTTGATGCTGGGTGTGATCGGGATCTACGGCGTCATGTCGTACATCGTGACTCAGCGCACCGCTGAAATCGGTGTCCGGCTCGCGCTCGGCGCCGAACCCGGGAGTGTTTCCGCTCAGATCGTGCGCCAGGGAGGTCTGGTCGCACTCGCGGGCGTTGCGGTGGGCCTGGCGGCTGCGCTTGCCGGGAGCCGCGTGATTGCGTCGTTACTTTACGGCGTGAGCCCGCGCGATCCGGCTGTGTTCGCCGCCACAACGCTGACGCTGCTCGCCGTCGCGCTCGTGGCCTGTTGGTTACCCGCGCGCCGCGCGGCGCGGCTCAGCCCGCTCGAGGCATTGCGTACAGATTAAGCCGACGCCGATCTGAAGACGGCCCTCGACCGACGACCTACCTTCGCGCGACCGATTGCGCGAGCATCGGTTCGAGGTACGGCCAGATGGTGTCCGCGATCTGCCGGGCGCCTGCCGCATTCGGATGTATGAGATCTTCGCCGTTCATCTCCCGGACCAGCGCAACTTTCGCAAGAAGAAAGGGCACGAGCGGCACATCGTTACTTACGCGCGAGTTGCGGAAAGATCTCATGGAACGCCAGCGTGTAGTTCCAACCGTGGAATGGCGGCGCCTCCATCCCGCAGAGCAAGACCCGGATCTGCCGCGCCTGTGCCCGCTCGATGATGGTCGAGAGATTGCGCGTGACGACCGCGAGATCCACGCCGCGAAGGCCGTCATTGGCGCCGAGCGCGACGATCAGAATGGCGGGCTTCTGGTCGAGCACTGCCTCGAGCCGCCGAAGACCGCCGGTCGTGGTGTCGCCACGCACTCCCGCGTTGTGCACATTCCAGCGAGGGGACTGCGCCTCGACTCTCGCCTGCAACACCGACGGAAAGCTTTGCGCGGCCGACGGAGAAGTCGCGAGGCTGTCGCCGAGCACCGCGATCCGGCGAACGATCGCGGTGCTGGCCGACGGCGAGGTTGGATTCGAATCGGACTGACAACCGGCGACGATCATGGCACTCATGAAGGCGAGCGAACACAGCGCTCCAGTGGATGCTGACAGCACGCTTCCTGCAACTCCACTTTCTAGCTTGCCAGATCCCCGAACGCGTTGCCGCGAGGCGGCGCAGCCCGCTCACCCGCGAACTCAGGGCTTGAGCCGGAGCGTGAGGGGTAGCGCCATGCCGCGTTGGGTCCAGGTGCCCGTCATTTCGGTGAGCGCTGCGTTCAACACCCCAGAGTAGGAGGCGCCGACTGTCGCGACGTCGAGAGCGACCGCCGAGCCTTTCTGCGCGATCGCAATCGGAATTTCGACTCCGGTGCCGTCCACACTGACAACCGTACCCGTGGCTGTACCGTCGGGTTGATTGGCCATCTTCACGACCATTCGCATTTGACGCCCGCCGGCCTCGAGGGTGCCGTGCCAGCTGCCCTCCAACTCCTTGGCGATCGGCGGACTCTTGGGTGCCGGCATAATGCTCGACGCACCCGTCCGCGTGAGGCTGAACGGGACGGCGTAGCCGCCTTCCGCCATGACGAAATCGCCTGCGATTGTTTTGCCGTCGGCCGAGAGCGTTCCGTTGAATGTGCCTCCGCCCGTTCCCGGCTTGAGCAGTAACCGGATCGATTGACCGTTGACCGCGACTTCCGAGAGAGGCAGGCCCTTGATTCCCTCGGAAGGCTGCGCAAACGTGCCGGTGATTTGCCCTTTACTGTCCGCGGCCAGATCGATGCCGATGACGACGTCGATATTCGGCGCGTGGATCGTGCCTTCCCAGCGTCCCGATGGATCGACGGGCGTCTGCGCCAGGAGAGAACTGACGGACCCGAGAAGAATTGAAGTGACCAGCAGCAGTCGAGTGATTGCGCGCATCAGAGTGCTCCTTGTTAAGCGCGTCAGAAATCCTGGCGCGCGACGTTGCGAGTGGCCGCGTACAACATCGCCATCGACAGAGCCGCGCTGGCCAGAAGGCCCAGCCACGGCAACCCACCACCACGAAAATAGAGTTCGCCGCTCATCACCCGGAACAGGCCGTAGCGCGACACACTACCGAAGACCTGTTCGAACAGACTGAGCAGCGCCGCCGCGCAGAGTGCAATCAACAACGGCCGCCAAATGTCGTGAAACACCGTGGAAAGGAGAAACGTCAGGCTGAAAAGCACGGTGCCGGCGATGAACATGCACGTGGCGTGGACGAGTGCATCGCCGAGGCCGTATCTTCGCCGACGATCGGCGAGAGGACCGGCAGGAGCAGCGAGGGGATGACGGCAAGCGCCAGCAGTTCTGCGAGACCGGTCGCGGCGCGAACGCCCAGCAATCGGTTGCGCGAGACCGGCAGCGACAGCGTGAAGAGCCCTCCGCCACCAGAAGCCTGGGCAAGCAGGCCTCCGGTTCCGAGCAGGACGGCAAAGAACGCCCACTGCTGTGGCATGTTCTGGCGAAACCACTGCGACCACACGTAGCCGTGGTAATCACGCGCGAGCTCTATGGCCTCGATGACGCGCCGTCCGATCTCGCCGCTGAGATCGACCTTGGGCGCGAGCGGCAACAGCCTGACGACTTCCGGGTAGGTGAAGACCGTGCCACACGCGGAGAGCATGAGCAGCGACGAGGCCGATGACAAAACGCCAGCGAGTTTCGAGCCACGACTTGTACCAGAGCATGTCAGTCCTCCGCGGTAACGGTTTCGAGGAAGATTTCTTTCAACGTGACAGGGGTGACGTCGATCGAGACGGCGTTCAGCGCGCGCGCCTCGTCGAGCACGCCGCTCGCGCCGGCGCTCGACAACACGGTCAGCACACGGCCCTTGCGCCGGACGCGCACGACGCCGGGGGCGCGAAACGCCGGCTCCGGCGCGTCGCCGTCGAACACGAGCTGAATGCGGCGGAAGTTCTCGCGCAGATCGTCGAGCGCACCCGCGACCACGATCCGCCCGCGATCGATGATCGCGACGCGGTCGGCGATCTGATCGATCTCGGCGATCTGATGCGAGGAGAAGAACACGGTCATCCCTTCGCCGCCGACATGGGCGACGAGCGCCTGCAGCACTTCCTCGGTCATCGCCGGATCGAGGCCCGACGTCGGCTCGTCGAGGATGAGCAGCTCTGCGCCGCGGCAGAGCGCCAGCAGCAACGCGAGCTTGGTGCGCATGCCGCGCGACAGGGCCTTGATCTTTCGGTCGGCGGGGAGCTCGAACATGCGCAGGTAGCGCTGCTCCAGGTCGGCGCGCCAGCGCGGGAAGAACGCGGCGGTGAAGCGGATCATTTCGCCGACGGTCATGTAGTCGTAGAGATCCTTGTCGTCGCTGACAAAGCCGGTGCGGCGGCGGATCTCCACGCTGCCTGCTTCCGTCATCGGCCGGCAGTCCGAAGACGCGGGCAACGCCGCTCGTGGGCCGCGCCATGCCCAGCAGCACCTTGATGGTGGTGGTCTTGCCGGCGCCGTTGCGTCCGAGGAACCCGCAGATCGACGCCCGCCGGCACCTGGAGGGTCAAGCCGCGCAGCGCCTCGACGCCGTCGTAGTGCTTCCGCAGGTCGGCCGTCTCGATGATGAACGCGTCAGCCACCATGCCCTCCTGTCCTGCGCAACCCCGCGAGCTCCGCCTCGAACACCCGCCGGATCTCCTCGTCGGTCATGCCGCTCGCGCGCAGCTGCTCGATGGCGGCGGCCACGATGGCCTGCCCGGCGCGGACTTTTTCCGTCGCTTTCTTCTCCCGCGCATGTGGCGAGACGAATGCACCGGCGCCATGCCGCAGCTCGATCACGCCTTCGTGCTCGAGCTCGCGGTAGGCCTTGGCGACCGTGTTCGGGTTGATCACGAGCTCCTCCGCGAGCGGCCGGATTCCGGGCAGCTGTTCGCCCGGCCGTAGCGCGCCGGTTTCGATGCCGTGCTTCACCTGCTCCATCAACTGGAGGTAAATCGGCACGCCGGACGAGGGGTTGGGTCGGAACAACATGTGAGTAACTGTACTACTGAACTAGCACAGTATTACTGTCGCCGCCGGACCTGTCAACAGGAAAATTCGGGCCGCCGATCGTCGTCTGCTACCGCGATCATCTACGCGTGAAGAAGGCCAGAAACACGAGGAATATTGATTGGACATCGTCACTCCAGTAGATTATCTTTGGGAATATGCCGAAGCGTGGGGGGCGCGCGATGCAGGGCGAGCTGCTGCAAGGCACGCTCGACGTCCTGATACTGAAAACGCTCGTCCTCGGACCGGCCCACGGTCACACCATCGCCCACGCGATCGCGCACCAATCCGAAGAGGTGCTGCAGGTGGAGCACGGCTCCCTCTACCCCGCGCTCCATCGTCTCGAGGATCGCAAGTGGATCGCATCGTTCTGGGGCACGTCGGAAAACAATCGCCGTGCCCGCTACTACCGGCTCACGCCGGCGGGCCGAGCGCAGCTCGCCCAGCAAACCTCGCGATGGGACGAGATCGTCCGCGCGGTCAATCGGATTCTCCGTCCCGCAGACTGAGACGTCATGGGCTGGTCACGCTTTCTTCGCCGCAGCCGGTGGGACGATGAGCGCCGGAAGGAGCTGCAGGACTATCTCCTTCACGAACTCGACGACAACATCGCACGCGGCATGAGCCGGGACGCGGCCCTGCACGCCGCGCATCGGAAGCTGGGGAACACGCTGCGCATTCGCGAACGCATTTACGAGATGAACACGGTGCCGATGCTCGACGCGGCGTGGCAGGACCTGCGATACGGCATGCGTCTCCTCGTCAAGAACCCGACGTTTGCCATCGTGGCCGTCGTCACTTTGGCGCTGGGCACCGGGGCCAACGCCGCCATCTTTCAGTTGGTCAACGCGCTGCGCTTGCGCACCTTGCCAGTGGAGAGCGCCCACGAGCTCGTGTCGGTCGGGATTGACCCCAAGGGGAACGGCCGCACCGGGCGCGGATATGGCGGCCGATCAATCCACACCGAGCCGCTCTGGCAGGCCTTGCGCTCACAACAGCAGGCCTTCTCGTCGCTTGTCGCGTGGGGGAGCGACACCTGGGACTTGGCGGCAGAGGGGCAGTTCAGTCCCGTTCGCGGCGTCTATGTGAGCGGCAACTTCTTCGAGACGCTCGGCGTGGGTGCACACGTCGGGCGTGTCTTCACGAGCCTGGACGATCAGAAAAGCTGCGAGGCGCCGGGCGTCGTGCTCTCGCATGACTTTTGGCGGGCGCGATATGGCGGGCACTCCAGCGTGGTCGGTCAATCGATCCTGCTCGATCGGCGTCGGTTCCAGATTGTCGGCGTCACGCCGCCGCCATTTTTTGGCCTCGAGGTTGGCCGAACGTTTGATGTGGCGGTGCCGCTGTGCGCGGAGCCGTTGTTTCGCGGCGCGGATTCGGGGACAGGGCAGCCTCACGCCTGGTGGCTCGACATCATGGCGCGCCTGAAGCCGGGGTGGACTGCGCAGCGCGCGGCGGCGCACCTGGCGACCATCTCGCCCGAGATCTTCCGCACCACCGTCTCTCCCCGCTTCACCGCGGAGACGGCGAAGATCTACGGCGCCTTCACGTTCACGGTGCAGCCGGCGCCGACCGGTGTCTCGCGACTGCGCACTCAGTACGCGACGCCGATCTGGATTCTGCTTGGCGCAACTGGTCTCGTGCTTCTTGTGACCTGCGCGAACCTCGCCAACCTGATGCTGGCGCGGGCGACCGCCCGGGACCGGGAGATTGCTGTGCGACTGGCGATTGGCGCGTCGCGCGCCCGCGTCGTGCGGCAACTGCTCGTTGAAAGCCTGTTGATTGCGGCGTTGGGCGCGCTGGCTGGGTTGCTGCTCGCCGGTTGGCTCAGCCGCGCGCTCGTGGCGTTTATCACCACCGAGAGCAACCGATTGTTTGTGAATCTCGCCCCTGATTGGCGCGTCTTCGGGTTCGTGACCGCCGTCGCCGGCCTCTCCTGTCTGCTGTTTGGACTCAGCCCCGCACTCAAAGCGACGCGTACGACACCTGGCAAGGCGATGCAGTCCGGCGGGCGGTCCGCGACAGAAGGCAAGGAGGCGTTTGCGCTGCAACGCGGGTTGGTCGTCGTACAGGTAGCGCTTTCACTCGTCCTGATTGTCGGCGCCCTGCTCTTTACACGCAGCTTCCAGAACCTTGCCAGACTGGATGTCGGCTTCGAGCCCAACGGCCTCGTCAACGCCACCATCGATCTTCGCCGCACGGCCGTAAACGCTGACGCGCGCCTTCAAACCTTCGACGAGATCCTCGCGCGGGTGCGCGCCCTGCCGGGGGTTCGCGCAGCGGCCGACGCGCTGATCGTGCCGCTCACAAGCGCGGGTTGGAACGAGCAGATCCTCCTCGCCGGTGTGCGGCAGGATGGAATCGTCAACTTCAATCAAGTCGGCGGCGAATACTTCGAGACACTGCAGACGCCGCTCGTTGCCGGGCGAACATTCGACGCACGCGATAGGCTCGACGCGCCTCGGACGGCGATCGTCAATGAATCGTTTGCGCGCCGATATCTACCGAATCGATCCCCCTTGGGGGAAGCCTTTCAGATCGAGCCGTCACCCGGCCGCATCGCGCCGACGTATCAGATCGTCGGCGTCGTGAAAGACACGAAGTACCTCAATCTGCGTGAGGCCTTCATGCCCATCGCCTACTTGCCGCTGTCGCAGGAGCCTGAGCCGACGCCGTTTGTCGAAATCATCGTGCGCGCGGAGACGTCGCTCTCGGTGATCTCACCGGCGCTCACGCGCGCCATCGTCGAAACCGCGCCCGGCGCGGCGGTCTGGTACCAGACCGTCACGACGAACATGCGCAACTTGCTCGTCACCGAGCGGCTGATGGCGTCGCTGTCCGGCTTCTTTGGCCTGCTCGCAATGCTCATTGCGACCATCGGCCTGTACGGCGCTGTCTCCTACATGGCGATGCGCCGAAAGGCGGAGATCGGCATTCGCATGGCGCTCGGTGCCAATCCGCACACGGTTGTGCGAATGGTCCTGGGCGAATCCCTGGTCTTACTTGGCGCCGGTATCGTGGTCGGGGTGGCGCTCGCGACGCTCTCGTCGCGGCCGGCGGCTAGCCTGCTCTTCGGTCTCGAGCCGTGGGATCCGCTGTCGTTCGCACTCGCGATCGCCGCGCTTACCCTGGTCACGGTGCTCGCCGCCTGGATTCCCGCGCGCCGCACGTCGCGCGTGTCGCCCACCATCGCTCTGCGCGAATAGGCATCCTAAGGCCATGTAGCGCAGACCTTTACGTCGGCGCCGCACAACGCGCCTTTGGAATTGCGGGATGCTTACGAGTATCATTCGCCCGCATAGCCTCTACAGATGGCCCACTCACCCTCGTTGCGTGCCGCCGGTTCGACCAACCAGGGTCCCGTCCGCCGAACCAACGAGGACGACTTGTTGATTGCGCCCGAGTTCGGTCTCTTTGCCGTTGCCGATGGCATGGGCGGCCATCATGCCGGCGAAGTCGCATCGAAACTCGCCTTGGAATCCCTTGCCGGCTTCATCCGGCGATCCCACGACGACTCTGACTGTTCCTGGCCCTACGGGATTGAGGCCCACCTCTCGATGTCGGGGAACCGGCTGCACACGGCGATCAGTCTGGCCAACCGGCGCGTCTTTCGCGAAGCCGAAAGCCACGATGATTACATCGGTATGGGTAGCACCGTGGCGGCGCTGCTTTTTGTCGGAGGCGTCGTCGTTGTCGGCCATGTCGGCGATAGCCGCGCGTATCTGATCCGCGGTGCTCAGTTGAACCAACTCACGCAAGACGACACCTGGGCCGTCGCCGTGGCCGAAGCCCCCGACAGCGACGACAGCCACGTGCGATCACATCCGTTCAAGCATGTTCTCACCAACGTCTTGGGGTCGAACGAACGCACAACCGTCCACATCGCGGAGCATGCCGTTGCCCCTGGGGATAGGCTGGTCTTGTGTTCGGATGGGCTGCACGGCGTTCTGCCGCATAGCCCACTGCAGCAGCTGCTCGCCGGCCTCCGGCGGCAAAGCAGCGAAAACACGGCCCAGGCATTGGTGAACGCCGCGCTCGAGCGAGGCACGCGCGACAACGTGACGGTCGTTGTCGTGGATTTCGGTGACGCGTTGGCGTGATCATGGACTCTCCCCCGCAGAAACCGCCCGATCGATTCCCCGCGGCCATCGGCCCGTACGCCATCCGCGAACGCATCGGTAGGGGTGGGATGGGCGTGGTCTACCGCGCCCTGGATGAGAAGACCAGGACTGAAATTGCCCTCAAAGTGCTGGCCAGCGATCTCGACGGCGACGCGGAGACGCGGGAGCGTTTCTTTCGCGAAGCGAACGTGGCCGGAAGACTCAGGCACCGCAACATCGTGACCGTCCTCGACAGCGGCGAAGATCGCGGTCGACTGTATATCGCGATGGAGTTGCTCACCGGCAAGACCCTGGCCGAAGCGCTCAAGGACGCGAGTGCGCTCGACGTCGAAGACCGAATCGACGTGATGCTCCAGGTGTGCCAGGGTCTGAGTGTTGCGCACGCCGCCGGCGTTTATCATCGCGATCTGAAGCCCGCGAACCTGTTTATCTGCGACGACCGGCGGGTGAAAATTCTCGATTTCGGCGTCGCACGTCTCGTCGGCTCGAATATGACGGTGACCGGCAATATCATCGGCACGCCGGACTTCATGTCGCCCGAGCAGGTCCGGGGTCAGGAGATCGACGGCCGCTCCGACATTTTCTCGGTCGGCAGCGTCTTTTACCTCCTGCTCACCGGCCGGCGACCGTTTGCAGCGAAGGACCTGCCGGCGGTATTGAGCAAGGTCGTGCGCTCCCAGCCCCTACCGATTCGTGAGGACGAAGCACCCGAGCCCGTCGCCGCGGTCATCCGCAGGGCGATGTCCAAGGATCCTGCGGCCAGACAGCAGAATGTCGGTGAGTTGGCGTGGGAACTGATGGCGGCCTCAGCGGCGCTCGAAGCGGCGACCAAACAGACGGCGCTGAATCTTCAGACGATGACCGAAGAGCTGATCGGCCTCACGGCACGCCGCAACGATCTATCCGCCGCGCTCGAGCTGCCTGCTCCAGAGCGAGATGGCTGGGCGATGCTGCGCGAGCAATGTCCGGTTCTCAAGGCGGGTCCGCAGGTGCTCGGTACGTTCCCGTTCCGTTCGGCGGTGGTCAAGGAGCTCGAAGTCGTTGCACGAAACGAGCTCGACTCGCTTCGGCCAGTCGTCAGCGGCTTAGAGGAAGGCCACGCGAAGTACCAAGCCGGACGAACCCTGCAGTCTAGCGGGGTGCTCGATCAAGCCGCGGCGGAGTTCGCCGCGGCGGGTCGCGCCGTACCGTTGAGTCCGGCCATCGCTCGCGCCAGTGAAGCCTGCGCCAAGGCGATCGATGAACAACTCAGACGCGCGGCACACCTTGCGGCTCGGCTGACCATTGCAAATGAAGCGGCGGCTCGTTCGGACTGGACGGCGCTGCTGGCGATCGTGCATGACATCGAGGAGGTTGACCGCGGCAATCCCAGCGCTGCCCGTTTGCGCACCCTCGCCACGCAGAATCTCGAATCGGAACGCGCTCGCACGGCACGCGCGACACCAGGGCGCAACTCCACACCGAAGTCCAGGCCGGCGGCCGTGAATGAAGCGGGCCAGGAGCACCACAAGGCCCGTGCCGCGCGTCTGCATGAGGACGCGCTCCGTCATTTCACGGCGGGCGATCTGGTGGTTGCCGAACAGCTCGCCTCGCAATCGGTGTCGGTGAATAGCGACGACAAGGATGCCCGGCATTTCCTCGAGCAGGTTCGCACCGCGATGAGTCTTCGAGGCGGGCAGGATGACAAACGGCAGCGCGTCGCCGAGTTGCTGCAACGTGCGACGGTCCTGGCCGACAACAACAATTTCGGAGAGGCGTTGACGGTCGTCGACGAGGCGCTCTCGGTCGAGAACGGTAACGTGACGGCCACGGCGTTGCGCGCACGTGTCGTGGCGCAGCGTTCAGCACATGACGCCCAACGTCTCACGGAGACCGCCCGACAACAGCGGCTGCGCACGGCAGCCCCCTCGCTGCGGACAGCACAACGTGCGTTCCAGGATGGCGACCTCGAGCGGGCGCGATGGTCTGCCGAAAACGCGCTGGCTCTCGATCCCGATTCGCAAGAAGCGATGGCGTTGCTCGCCCAGATCGCTGCAGCCACGCCGGAACCCGGCGCTGACGACACGGTCAAGCTCGACGATCCGCAAGCTGACACGGTGAAAGTGATGCCTTGGCAGTCATCCGTGCAGGAGCGGATAACCCACGTGTGGGCGCAGGCGTCGACATGGATTGGCCGATGGTGGACGCCGCGAGCCAGCACGAAGGACCGCTGACATGGTGACCCTGACGGTGTACCGCGGTGATCGGATCGTCCAGGAACTGGACTTGGAGGGACCCGAAATCCGCATCGGCCGTGGCGCCGACAACAGCGTCGTGCTCCCAGACGACGGCAAGGGTGTGTCGAGGGCTCATGCGGTGCTGCGCCTGGAGAACGGCAGCCCTGTGCTCTACGACCGTGAAAGTCAGAACGGCACCTTTCTCGAGGGGAAACGAATCAAGCGTGCCGTCATCCAACCCGGTCAAGACATCGTCATCGGACCCTATCGCCTGGTGGTGATGTCCTTCGACGCCACAGATCCTGATCCCGGCGCAACCGGCACAGTCATCACACCACGAACGACACCGCTGCCGGCCGCGACGCCGTCCGCACTCGCGTCGCCGCCCGACCCGACACCGAGGGATATACCCCCCGCGCCGGCACAGCACACGCCGAGTACCGGCGTCACTCCGTGCCGACACGACCGCGCGCGCGCCAATCGTGCAGACGCCGCGGGTGCTGGTGCGACAGCCACGTGCCGTCGTCTACGGCGCGGCGGGAATCGCCCTCGCCGTGTTGGCGGCAGTGTTGATTTGGCAGCTACGGCCGGGTACAAGGACCGACCCCTCGGTTACCAGGGTGACCACGACGAGCACGACGACCTCGGTGACCACCACGATCCCGGTGCTGGCGGCAGACCCGCACGCAGAAACGCTCGCTCAAGCCGAGAGCGCAATGGCCGCCGCGGAAGATACGTTCGCGTCAAAGCGATACACGACAGCGGCAACGCAATTCGAGGCCGTCTTGACGGCGTTAGCGCCGGCACTGAGCGCCGAGCCACCACCCGCTCAAGCGACCGACTTGCGTGACCGCGCAACGTCACGGCTGGCCGAGGCGCGCAAGCTGGCCGCGCTTGCCAAGCCACCCCCGCCCCCGGTGAAGGACGTTGTTGACCCTGATGCGGTGACGAGGCGGCCGGAGGAGAGTGAACAAGACTACGACCGTCGCAACAAAGAGGCCCAGCAGGATTATGCCGTGGCCAGGAGGCTCCTGGACGAGGGTGACTACATGGGCGCCGTCAAGATCTTCGAGGGTCTCGCAGGGCGCGAACCCGGCTGGCGCGATGTCTCGTCGCACCTCAAGGCTGCGCAGGACGCGCTCGGGCAGGCTCGACAAAGCGTGCTCGACGACGGCCTGCGTCGTGAAAATGCAGGCTACACCGCGTTGAACGAGCGCCGATTCGCGGAGGCGGCCAGCGAACTCATCGCCGCGAGTAAAGCATTCGAGCGCGCCGCCGCTCTCCAGGCACCAACAGCTGACAAACTGGCGAACGACAATCTCGTGCGCCGACGGCATCTCGCGAAAGTCGCGCTCGAGAGCGCGCGCACGCACGCCAACAATAAACAAACAAATGAAGCGGTGAAACTGTTTCAACTGGTCGTCGATGTGCTGCCGCCAGGTGATCAACTTCGACAGCAGGCTGAATCCGATCTCAAGAGGATCGGGATCGGGCGAGAGTAGACGACGGTGGTGCGGCAGCGCCGTCGCAGTGATACCCCGGAGAACCCCCAATGTTGACCACACGTCGCGCCGTCATCGTGTCGTGTTTGCTGTTCCCGTCGACGCTCAGCGCGGCGCAAGGGCTGTTCGGCGGCCAGACCCGATATCGACGGTTCAGCGCTCCAGGTGTCTCGTTCGAACATCCAGACGACTGGCAGCAGATAACGGTGCCCCCGCCGACCGTGGCGCTTTTCACGAAGGGGCAGGAAACGTCGTTCACGGTCAACCGCGATCGCATCGATTTTCCACAGGTGTTCAACGAAGACTTTGCAGCCTACGAGGAAAAGTCGATTCCTCAGGGATATCCCGGCGCCACGTCGATTAGCGCGAAGCCTGTCAATCACCCGAAATTGGGGCAACTGCTGCGCATCGACTTCATGAAGTCGGGCACCCCTCAGGGACGCGATCGTCGTGCGCGGCAGCTGCAGCTGAGGGTCTTTTCAATACCGGGGGAAGCCTTCGTGCATCGCGTCACCTGTGCCGCGCCGTCCGATGAATTCGCCAAACGGTACGAGCCCATCTTCACGCACATGATTGACAGCCTCGTCCTCACTGCGCCACAGATTCAGAAGTAAGCAGGCATGCCGTGAGTGACGACGCGACGAAGCTGCCCGAGTCGTTTGGCGCAACCATCGGGCCATACGAGATCGTCAGGGTTCTTCGTCGCGGCCAATCCGCGACCATCTATCTCGCAGTGACTCCTGGCTCACGCCGCGAGGTCGCCATCAAAGTTGGCGCGGGCACGATTCACCACCTGCTCGACGCCGGCAGTTCGGAAAAGGGTTCGGTGTCCAGGTGCCTTGTGCACCGCCACATCGTGCGTGTTCTTGATGCAGGCAACGACGCTGGCTTGTCGTACGTCGTCATGGAACGGCTGCGCGGACGAAGTCTCCGCGAGTGGATCGACAATCCGCCAACGAGACCGGACCTTGCGACCAAAATCGACCTCGTCGCGCAATTGTGCGTCGGATTGCACTTCGCGCACGAACACGGCGTGGTGCACGGGAACGTCACTCCTGAGAATGTCTTCGTCACCGACGAGAATGTGGTCAAGATTCTGAACCTGGGGGTCGGCCCGGTCGATCGCACAGTCATCTCACACGCCGCGGGGTCGGGCGGTGGTCACTATTCGGCGCCCGAGCAACTCGGCGGCAGAGAGGTTGACGCGCGCAGCGATTTGTTTGCGGTTGGCCTGATCCTGTACGAATTCGTCATGGGACACCCGCCGTCGGAGCACACGGGGGCGGCAATCGCCGTGGCGCCCGTGCGCCGGGAAGATTCAGCACCGATCGAAGACTTGGCCAAGCTCGAGATCCTCGTACGGCGCGCCCTCGACGACGATCCCGCAAAACGCTTCGCGTCTGCCCAGCAACTCGCCTATGCGCTCTGGAAGACGCAGCTCCCCAGCCCCAACGCCGACACCGACGCAGAGGAAATTGAAGGACCAGCCGAAACCGTGTACGTCGACCGCGGGACCGATGGCGCGGAGGCCACCATCATCGAAGCCGTCGTCGAACAATCCAAGGAACAACCGAAGGTCTCAACAAAACCGTTGATCTATGCATCGCTCGTGGCGGTCATCATGGTAGCTGTTGCGATCGCGTCATTCAGCTGCTGAACGCACCATCCAGCACGAACGCCACGCCGACGCTACCCGCGCGGCGATCGTGCAATACTTTTTACCAGGTATGTTCGTCGCGGTCCCGACACAGCCGGCCGACATCGCGTGACTGCCATGCAACGCAGCTCGTGGCGGTCTGGTCGATTATTGCGGGTGTCCCTCGAGGATGGTCGCGAGTTCCGCTTTGCGCGTGCGTTTTCGGTCGGACGCGGCGAGGACTGCGACGTCCGTATCGACGATCCCGAAATCAGTCGCAAACACGTGGTGGTCGAGTGCCGCAACGGCGGGTGGTGGTTCGACGACCACAGCCGCAACGGCGTCTTCGCCGGCGACAAGCGCCAACCGGGAGGGCCAATCACCGGAACTGTCAGCCTCTCACTTGGTGCGGAGGGGCCAACCGTAACGTTTGAAGTGCTGGACACGTCGGCGCCGGCGAGACCGACGCCCCCACCTGTGACGGCCAATACGCCAGATCCCGCAGGCAAACCAGCGCCGATCGAAAACGAGGCGGTCGCACTTGACCGCTACGCCGAGCGCTATTTCGCCGTCAAAGGCGACGATGAACCGGTCGGCGAGCAGACGCTGATGATCCGCAAGGCCTTCGATAAGGTGCGAAGGAAACAACAGCGGCGGACCAACTGGATCGTGGCGGCGGTCTCGTTCGTCGCGCTCGGAGCAGGCGCTTACGCGTATTACAACTACGTGCAGCTTGCGAGATTGCGGGCCGCCACAGAGGACGAGTTTTACGACATCAAGGAGAAGGACGTCCTCATCGCGGATTTGGAGGAGCGGGTCGCAGCCGGCGACCGCGCCGCGCAGGACCAGAAGCGCCGACTTCAAGCCGCACGACTCGAGCAGGCCAGACAAAACGAACGGGCGATGAACGAACTCGTGTATGGAAAAAATTTAAGTGAGACGGACCGGTTGATCCTCCGCGTGACGCGACGGCTCGGCGAATGCGAGCTGGCCGTGCCGCCCGGATACTTGAACCAGGTCAAATCGTACATCGCGCAGTGGCAATCAACCGGTCGATTCGCCGCGGCCCTGAAGCGCGCCCAGGACTACGGCTATATCGACCGTATCTCGAAGGAACTGCTCGCTCACAACCTGCCGCCCGATTTCTTCTATCTCGCGATGCAGGAGAGCAGCTTCAACCCCGCGGCCATCGGTCCACCCACGCGTTACGGCATCGCCAAAGGTATGTGGCAGTTCATTCCCGAAACCGGTCAGCGGTTCGGCCTGCGAACCGGGCCGCTTCAGAGGCAGCCGCGCGCCGACGCCGACGACGACCGGCAGGATTGGAGCAAGGCGACGACCGCGGCCGCCCGCTATATAAAGGAAATCTACTCCACCGACGCGAAGGCGTCGGGTCTGCTCGTGATGGCGTCGTACAACTGGGGCGAGCACCGCGTCATCGATCGAGTGCGCGAACTGCCGCCACACGCACGGGATCGAAACTTCTGGAAGCTGATCGAGCGATTTCGGATTCCGCCCGAAACCTACAACTATGTCTTTTCGATCGTCTCCGCCGCGGTCATCGGCGAGAACCCTCGCGCATTCGCGTTCAACTTCGATAATCCGCTCGCCGCGGCGCTGGCGCAGGTACCGAAGCCAGCCGATAACGTCGTCGGCCTATTGCATGCTCTCGAACAGCATCGTGGTCGTCGTGGTCGTCGTCGTACTTGTGGTCGAAGTGGTCGTGGTCGAGACGTTGCTCTGAGTGACCAGGAATTGCTGACCGGCAATGACGACCGTCGTGCTACGCGGTGCGCCTGGATTGACTGCAACGATAATCGAAACGCTCGATGGCCCTGCACCAGCCGTGGGCTGCACGGTCACCCAGTCGACAAAGCGCTGCACGGTCCAGCGGCACTCGGCAGCCGTCGATAGTGTCACGCTCACACTGCCTCCGTTGAGGTTGAACGAGGCGGCGCCCGAGCTCAGTCCGTACGCGCAGACCAGCGGGATTGTTGTCGTCACGGGCACCGGCGGGGCGACGGGGGGCGGCGCCGTTGTCGCGATCATCGTCAATGTCGAAAAGCCGAGCGGATCCCCCTTGCAATCCCTCAACGTCTCTCCACCAACCCATTGCAGCGACTGGGCGTTGACACCGCCCGAATATACGCGTTCGGCCGTGCATTCCGCCGTGACCGACGTCAACGTGCCCTCGAAGGTGCCTGCATCGAGCGTTCCGACAAGTCGTCCCTGAACCGCGCCGCTGCCGCCGCCAGACGTGGTGTAGAAGCCCAACACGTTGAAGACCGGATCGGCGGCAGTGCTGAGCAACGGCACGTAATCGCGCCACGACGAGGCCGCAGCGCCGACCACCGCCAGCTGCCGCAACGTCAGCGTCAACGAGTTGGGGATGTTCGGTGGAACGACGCCAAGGGAAATGTAAGACCTCGTTAATGCAAACGGAATCGTCGTTGTCGGCGGGGCCGGCGGCACCGTCGTTGGTGGCACGGTTGGCGCCACCGACGTTGTCGTCGTCGTGGTAAATGGGCTTGGCCCACTGATGGTCACGTTGCCGGGCCCGGCAGGATCTTCGTATCGCAGGCGACCACCATCGTGACGACGACCAAAGCAGCGAAGAGCAGCTTGCGCATAGTATGTGGTCTCGGCGCCACGGGGAATCTGCGCGCCATGGTTAGAAACTAAAGTCGAGGCCGACGACTGGCGTGAAAAGGTCGTGAAGACCGTTATCACGAATCGTGGCGATGCCGCTGACCGACAGCAGGAACTTGCCCATCAAATTCCATTTCACGCCAGGTGCGATGCTCAGCTTCTTGATGCGATGGTCGGTCGCAACCGAATAGGTCAAGGACGTGATTCTGTCGGCCGCAAGGCTCGGGCGCTCGGCCGCCGTGACGGTCCGGTATTCGATTTTTCCGCCGCCCAATATCTGCCGTCCGAGCACATCGAGCAACAGCGTCAACTTTGGCGCTGCGGCGAACTCGATGCCGGCCACGTACTGCAGCTGATGCCGGACGGTGACCGTCGGATCAGTCGGGGACGTGATGTCGACGCCCCTGGCCCACCATTCAAAGCCGACGTTGGCGTGCGGTCGAAATTTCCCCTTCCCGCCTGACACCACCACCGACATGAGCGCGCGGGTGACGCCAAGTCCGCGCAGGTTCTCGGTACTTCCGGTCGGCAGGCGCACAATCGAATGAAGTGTCAGACCACCTGGGTCCGGCTCGACGGGCGCATCAGGCGGAGGGGGAGCACCAAACTTGAGTAACCGGTACTTCGCGGTGACGGCGAGATCGCCCATGCCCGTTGACGTGCCCTCGCCGGCCGCGTGACGCACGATGTCTGGTCCAGTCGTTCCGTCGGCCTGTTGGCGAACAACGGCGTTCTGTGTCCACGCGATGCCACTGAGCTTGACGCGCACGATCGGGACGACGACGCCAATGTCCAACTTGTCGGTCGCGCCCAACACGCCTTGAATAAGCGTTGTCTGCGAGGCGATCACCAAACTCATGAGGCCGAGCTGCGTCGCTTCCGGAAACGGCGATGTGGAGTTCGCCAACCGCATGCGTTCAAGGCGCTTGGATCCAAGCTTGTCGTAGGTGGCGACGATGACGTTTGCCGAAACAGCGAGCTTGCCGGCTCCCGCCGTGAGCGCGCGTTCGGCCAATGCCGGACCAAACGTGCTCGCCGTCGGTACCTTCGAGCCCCGTCGTCGGGTCGAGCTTTTTTTCACCCCCACCAGAGGACGCGGCAAACGGCATCGTCGCTATTTCGAGCGCCGCGTTCATCTGTAAGAACTCACCGCCATGACCCATACCAGCCACGCCGCTCAGTGCTGTCAGCGTTTCGGCCAGCGACACACCTGCGTTGGTCACCGTTGAGGTCTGCGCCTGCGAGGGACGAGCCACCACCACAATCAGCAACGCGATCGAAACGGTCAGCGGACATCTCTTCATCATTGGGGCCGCTCTCGAAGCGAGGGGTATACGTTCTGTGACGCCGTAGACCCCACCGCGCGACAGGGAGGTATCGCATTTATGAATCCCTTAGTCAAGGGGTATTTGCCGTCGCATCAGGAGGTTCTTTCGAGATTTCTTCGGGATCTACGGAGGATGTCCTTGGACGTCCGGGAGGGGTGACGGTTCGAATCGATAGAGTGCGAACCGCTGGTCGCGCTCGCGGTGGTCGCGCACGACGGACGTCATTCCCATGCGAAGCGCACGACCGCAGAAGCTCTGTTGCAGCGGGTCGTCGACATTACACCAGAAGTTCCAGTGCAGGTAGACACCACCGGCATAGCGCGCCATCAGAGACTGAAGCCGGGCGGGCTGATCGACAATCAGGGACATCTGTCCGGCATTGACCCCCCAAAGGTGGAACATGCCGGGATTGTGCGTCAGCACATAGGAGTTCGTCGGCAACGCTGGGACCACCATCTCCGCGAATTGCACATCAGCCCGGGCCGCCCAGGCCTCTTGAGTGGTGGCGCGCACGACTGGCATGTACCAGAGAAACTGAAACGCCAAGCCAGCAGCGATGACCTGCCACGCGGGGAGCACACGTTGGGCTCGGTCGAGCCATCCCGCGATGCGCGCCGCCCCGAGCCCGCCGAGAATGGCCAATGGAGGATAGGTCATGAGCGAGTAGCGAACGTCCGCGCCGTAGTTGTAGCTGCCCGCGTAGAACAGGAGGCCCATCCCGAAGAACAGCAGAAAGTAGAGCAGAAATGTCAGGCGCGACACGGCGTGACCTGCGCCGAACAAACCGACGAGTGCAAGCACGGTATACACGACGGGGAACCGCTCGTCGCCGGCGTAGAATCGGCCGTTGACCTGAAAGTTCGGGGCAACATGACTCAGTGACAGGCGCGCCTCCGTCGTGCCCCAGCCCTCGTTCCGAATCGAGTAGAGGTGGGCGACATGCACGGCGACGAGCGCAAGGCAGAGCGCCGCGACCCACCACACGCGCTCACGTTTGAGTTCGTGACCGGCCGCAAACGCGAGCAGGAGCGCGATGACTGGAACGATGAGGAACGACTCCGGCCGGAACTGCACCGCATAGGCCGTCGCGACACCGGCGCCGACCAGAGCCGTTGTCGAACGCGAACGTCGAAATGCGCCGCAGCCAGCACTGCGCCGATGCTCGCCAGCGAGGCCAGTGGCTCAACGGCGGCGGTGGCGGACCAGATCAGTTGTTGCGGCGTCAACGCCACGATCAACCCGGCGAAAAGCGCAGCGCGGCGATTGCCGAAAATGACGAGCACAACGAGGTAAACGGCACACACGGTCAGAGCCATCGCCGCCGCGTTCACGACGAACGCCCATTTCGCGTCAACGCCGGCAATGCGATACACCAGACTCAACAGGTGCGGGTAGGCATAGGGCTGCTTGTTGTATTCACCGCAGAACACTGCAGACGGCCGTACTCGACGGTGCCATCGAGGCACATCTGCGCGAGACGAAGGTCGGCCAGGCTGTGGCCGATGCTCTGATAGATCTGCTCGTCGTAGTAGATGCGATTGGTTCGTGGGGCCGCAAACAGCGTGAGGGTCAAGGCCATGCCGGCCAACACGGTCATCGTGATGATGTCGTCGCGGCGCGCTCGGCGGTACACATCGCGGCCGATGACCACGCCCAAGCCGATCGCGATCGCAACGCAGGCGTCGAGCGACCAGAATTGCAGCGTCTTCAGCTGTTCGCGCAGCGTAAACGGCTGTGTTCGCGCCAGCCATGTCAGAAGCGTGA
>CAVXMP010000010.1:0-36149 GCA_963762925.1 uncultured Acidobacteriota bacterium
CAAGAGAAGGCGACCCGGAGATGCCGCCCCGCTGCGCGGGTGCCCACGCCGCTGGCACCGAAATCGGGAAGCGTCGGAAACTCGCTTCGCTCAGACAGCCGACGCTTCTTTATCCGATTTCGGCACCAGCGACGTGGCGTCATCAACGGGGACCCACGTCAAAAGCAGCGTCAAAAGCAACGGCAACGGCAACGGCAACGGCAACGGCAACGGCAACTGTCGCTACGCGGAACGCAACAGCAACTGTCGCTGCGCGGGGCTTAATGCAACGGCAACTGTCGCTGCGCGGAAGTGGCGCTACTGGCGCAAGCCAGCATGAAAATGCGCTAGCTGCCATGGTGTAATGCGCTGACGCTTATACACCCTACGGGTCACGGGGATGGACCGGCGTCAGCGACATCACCATAGGCTCGACTTGCCGCTGCCGCTGCCCTTGAGCTGCTTCTCGAACGCCACGTCGAGCTTGCTGACCCGCTTGACCTCCTGTGGACCAAAAGCGTTGACGAAGGCGACGAACGCGTCCTGCTCCAGCGGCGGGCTCAACTGTTCCATGTCGCCGTCGGCGGTCACCACAGCCAGCGTGAACAGGCCACTGGCGCTGCGCACCATCGAAAAGTCGGCATTGCCGCTGCGCCGTTTCAGGCGTTCCACCGCTGCGCTTGCCCTGGTTGATCGCATTGCCGCACCCTTGCATTCGTATGATGCAGCGATGATAAGCCAGTTTGCAGGGCCGCTTCTAGCGCTGCATCACGTCCTTGATCTGCTGCAGCGACGCCGGGTCTTCCATCGTGGTCAGGTCGCCGGCGTCCGGCCCTCGCAGACGGCCTGGATCGCACGCCGCAGCAGCTTGCCGGAGCGGGTCTTGGGCAGCATGCGAAACGATGTGCACCTGCGCCGGCCGGGCCACCGCGCCCAGCTGGCGGTCCACCGTGGCCATCAGTTCCGCCGACGAGCGCCCGCCGTGCTCTCCTCGCTGGACAGCCCCTCGTTATGCCGCGGGATCACGAAGGCGATCGCGACCTGTCCCTTGAGCTTGTCCTCGACCCCGACCACCGCGACTTCCGACACGTTCGGATGGCTGCAGATGCTTTCCTCGATCTCGCGCGTCCCCGAGCCGGTGGCCGGCGACGTTGATCACGTCGTCGGTGCGGCCCAGGATGAAGTAATAGCCGTCGGCGTCGCGTATGCCCCAGTCGAACGACGAGTAGACCGGACGGGTTGAAGTTGTGACCAGTAGGTGCTGCTGAAGCGCGCGTCGTCGCCGTAGACGGTCTGCATGCAGCCCGGTGGCAGCGGCGCCTCGACGACCAGCACGCCCTTCTCGCCCGCTGGGGCATTTCCTCGCCGCTGGCCTCGCTGATGACCTTGACCTTGTAGCCCGGGGCATCGGCACGCCGGGGCTGCCCAGCCGGGTCGGCCGTCGTCCACGCGCGCGGGGGCAATCGACAGGATGGGCCAGCCGGTCTCGGTTTGCCAGTAGTTGTCGATGACGGGTACGCCCAGCGCGCCCTGTATCCAGGCGGACGTGGTTTCGTCGAGCGGCTCGCCGGCCAGGTAGAGCGGGCCTTCAGCGATGACAGGTCATGCCTGTTCCATCCAATTCCTGCGGCGCTTGCACGCAGCACGCGGATCGCGGTCGGCGCGGAGAACATAGCGCGTGACCTTGTACTTCTCCACCAGCTCCCACCAGATGCCGCCGTCGGGCCGGGTCGGCAGGCCTTCGTACATGACAGTGGCCATGCCGGCCAGCAGCGGGCCGTAGACGATGTAGGGATGGCCCACCCAGCCGATGTCGGAGGTCGCAAAGAAGGTCTCGCCCGGCGCACCGCCGAAGATATGCTGCATCGACGATGCCAGCGCCACCGCATAGCCGCCGACGTCGCGCTGCACGCCCTTGGGCTTGCCGGTGGTGCCGGAGGTGTAGAGGATGTAGGGACATCTCGTTGGACTCGAGCCAGGTAACGGGCACGCGGGGCGTCGAGGTGCTGTTCGCGCAGCGCCGGCATAGTCGACGTCGCGGCCGGGCGCCAGCTCCATCGGCAGCCAGTGCCGCGGTCCACCAGCGAGCACGGTGTGCAGGCTTGTGGCTGGCAAGCCTGATCGCTTCGTCGAGCGAGGGGCTTGTACGGCACGCGCTTGCCGGAACGCGAGGCCGGCGTCGGCCGAGACCACCAGCTTCGGTTTGCGCGTCGTCGATGCGGGTCGCCAGGCTGTTGGGACGCAAAGCCGCCGAACACCACCGAGTGCACCGCGCCGATGCGGGCGCAGGCCAGCATCGCGAACTACCGCTTCGGCTATCATCGGCATGTCGATCAGCACCCGGTCGCCGCGGCCCACGCCAGTCCCAGCATGATGGCGGCCATGCGTTCCGCCTCGGCCTGCAGTTCTCGATACGAATAGATCTTCTCCACAGGCTCGCCGTCGGCGCTGGCTTCGGTGCTGACCGCGATCAGCGCCGCCTGCTCCGGCTGGCTTGCGGCCCAGCGGTCGACGGCGTTGTGGCAGAGGTTGGTCCGGCCATCGACGAACCAGCGGTTGAGTGGCGTGCGGCTGTCGTCGAGCACACGGGTGTAGGGCTTTTCCCAATGAATGCGGCTGGCTTCGCCATCCCAGAATTCCTGCGGCTGCTCGATTGAACGTTGGTAGAACGCTGCGTAATTCATGGCCTTGCCCCCGTGTGGTTCAGTAATCGATGCGGACTGCCCTACCCTTTCATGACCTCAGAATGCGTCGACTGGCACGCGTACCCAGCCTTCCATCAGCACCCGCGCACTGCGGCTCATGATGGCCTTTTTGACTTCCCATGCGCCGTCGACCAGCGCCGCCTGCGCACCGACGCGCAAGGTGCCGGACAGGATGGCCGAAGCGCACCGCTTCGCGAGCGCCGCCGCCAGCCGCGACGTTAACGACCGTGCCCGGGATCGCCGCGGCGGTGCCGATGGCCACCGCAGCCGTGCCCATCATCGCGTGATGCAGCTTGCCCATCGACAGCGCGCGCACCAGCAGGTCGACGTCGTCGGCGGCCGACCGCCTTGCCGCTCGAGGCACATAGGCGGCCGGGCGGTGCGACGAAGGCGACCTTGGGCGTGTGCTGCCGCTTCGCGGCTTCGCTCGACGGCCTTGATCAGGCCCATGCGCACCGCGCCGTGCGCGCGGATCGCCTCGAAGCGGGCCAGCGCCTCCGGGTCGCCGTTGATGGCGTCCTGCAGTTCGGTGCCCGTGTAGCCGATGGCGTCGGCGTCGACGAAGATGGTGGGGATGCCGGCATTGATCAGGTGGCCTTGAGCGTGCCGATGCCCGGCACGTCCAGGTCGTCGACGGGCTTGCCGGTCGGGAACATGGCGCCGCGCCGTCCCTCGTCCTCGTCGGCCGGGTCGAGGAATTCGAGCTGGACCTCGGCGGCCGGAAAGGTCACGCCGTCGAGTTCGAAGTCGCCGGTCTCCTGCACCTCGCCGCTGGCTCATCGGAACGTGGGCGACGATGTCTTGCCGATGTTGGCCTGCCAGATGCGCACCGATCGCGATGCCGTCGGCGCACGCGGCCGGATCACCAGGCCGTGCTGATCGCGAAAGGGCCGACCGCGGAGGTCAGGTTGCCGCAGTTGCCGCTCCAGTCGACGAACGGCCTGTCGATCGCGACCTGGCCAAACAGATAGTCGACGTCGTGGTCGGGCCGCGCTGCTGCGACAGGATCACGACCTTGCTGGTGCTGGAGGTGGCGCCGCCCATGCCGTCGATGTGCTGGCCGTAGGATCGGGGCTGCCGATCACGCGCAGCAGCAGCGCATCGCGCGCGGCGTCGGGAAGCGCGCCGCTCGGGCAAGTCGCCGGCGAAGAACCGCCCTTGCTGGTGCCGCCGCGCATGTAGGTCGCGGCGATTTTTATGCTATTGGGGCTGGTGGCCGTATGGGTCTGTCGCTCAACTGGACGAGGATGCCGCAACCACGCTTCGCGCGCTCGAGCGCGGCGCCGAGGACGGACAACTGGCCGACCTGGTGCTCCCGAGGCGGCACATGCTCTTCCCGGAGTTGGATGTCGACACCAGCCGCCTGTCGAAGATTCTTCTGAAGACGTACGAACAACCACCGGCGGATTTCGAGGCGCTGCTCGGGACTCCAGGGGTCGGGCCGCGCACACTGCGCGCGCTCGCGCTCGCGTCGGAGTTGATCTACGGCACGGCCGCGAGCACCCGCGATCCGGCGCGGTTTGCGTTCGCACACGGCGGCAAAGACGGGATTCCGTTCCCTGTTGACCGCGAGACCTACGACAAAACGATCGCTGTCCTCGGTCGTGCGCTCGACCGCGCGACGATCGATCATTCGGAGAAGCGGCGCGCCTTGAAACGGCTCGCCGTGTTTCAGGAGTAATCCCACGATCCTCACGCCCGCGACGTCCCGCGTCTCGAGATCGCCAAATCCCAACGCGTCAGATGGGAAATCTCCGGATCCGATATCTTCAATTCTCCCAATACCGCGCTTTTCCCTCGTCATCCCCGCCTACAACGAAGCGGCGTATCTGCCGCGCCTGCTCGACACCGTCGACGCCGCCCGCGCGGCGTCCTGCGCCGGTGCGGACGCGATCGAGGTCATCGTTGCGAACAACGCCTCGACCGACGCCACCGCGCTGATTGCCGCGGCTCGTGGGTGCCGCGTCGTCGATGTGGCGAAACGAGTCATCGGCGCGGCGCGCAACGGCGGCGCGCGCGCTGCGGGCGGCGAGATCGTCTGTTTTGTCGACGCCGACACACAGATTCATCCGCAGACGTTCAACGCGATCGAGCGCGCACTGCACGATCCGCGCATCGTGGCCGGCGCCACCGGTGCGTTACCGGAGCGGTGGTGCCTGGGCCTGGCAGCCACCGCTGCGGTGATGCTGCCGATCTCGATCCTGACGCGGATGGACACCGGCGTCGTGTTCTGCCGCCGCAGTGACTACGACGCGGTGGGCGGCTACCGGGAAGATCGTCTGTTCGCGGAGGACATTGCCTTCCTGGCGGCCCTGTGGCGCGTCGGGCGGCGGCGCGGTCAGCGCCTGACGCGGGTCACCGCAGTGCGCGCCATCACCTCGACGCGCAAGTTCGACAGAGTCCGGTGAGTGGCATTATTTCCGGCTGCCGTGGGTGATGATCGTCGCCGCCTTCCGCGACCCTGCGAACCAGCGCTGGGCGACGAAGTACTGGTACAAAGACCGATAACAGGTCTGGTAGGTGTACTAACGTGTAGCGCGGGGTTTAGCCCCGCGATCAGTGGTCCCCCGATTGCACGTCATGCCGCGTAAACACCAAGCGACCGCCACGCCTGCGTGGCTTCGATTACCTCGGTTTCTACCGGTATTTCCTCACGATTTGCACCCACAAGCGGCGGCACCTTTTCACAGATGTAGGAAGCACGGGCACAATCGCCGATCAGTTTCTCACTGGGCAACCGACCACGGCTTCGCAGTGATTGCGTACTGCGTCATGAGCAATCACCTTCACGCGCTGGTTCATGGGACGAGACCGGACGCTAACTTCCGGGCGTTCGTCCATTCGTGGAAGCAGCAAACCGGGTTCCAGTGGAAACAACGAACGGGTGAACGGTTCTGGCAGGATGGGTATTACGAACGCGTCCTGCGTGATGAAGAGGCTGACCTCTGGGTCGTCAGCTACATCGCGGAGAATCCATTGCGTGCCGGGTTGTGCCAGACGCCGGACGCATATCCGCTCTTCGGATCGTCGAAGTACTCGGTTGCGGAGATCCTGGCGGCCTTGAACGAGCTGGAGCCGTGGAAGCCGTGAACGGTGTCGAACCGTCTTCGCTGATCGCGGGCCTAAAGGCCCGCGCTACATGTCTCGCGCCGCCAGCTCACGTTCATGATCTTCCCGCAGCTTGAACTTCTGAATCTTGCCCGATGCCGTCAGCGGGAACTCCGAGACGAACCGCACGTGACGCGGGACCTTGAACTTGGCGATGCGCGCCTGGCAATACGTGATGATCTCGCTCGCCGCCGCCGTCATCCCCGACTTCAACCGGACGCTGGCGCCGACCTCCTCGCCAAAGAACTCGTCGGCCACGCCGTAGATGGAGACATCGGCGACCGCGGCGTGCTCACGAACCAGATCCTCAACTTCCTTGGGGCTGACGTTCTCGCCGCCGCGGATGATCAGATCCTTGATCCGTCCGGTGATGCGTACGTAGCCGTCGGGGTCAATCGTCGCCTGATCGCCCGTCCGAAGCCATCCCGCGCGATCGATCGCGGCGGCGGTTGCCTCAGGGTTGTTGTAGTAGCCGAGCATCACGTTATACCCGCGCACACACAGCTCCCCCGCTTCGCCCACGCCGAGCACATGGCGGGTGGCGGGATCGACAATCTGCACCTCGAGCTCGGGTAACAGACGGCCGACGGTCTGGGTAAGTCGCTCGATCGTGTCGTCACGCCGGGTGTGGGTAATTCCCGGGGAGGCCTCGGTCAGCCCGTACACGATCGTCATTTCATGCAGGTGCATCTGTGACATGACGCGCTTCATCACCGCTTCGGGACACAGCGATCCGGCCATGACGCCGGTGCGCAGTGATGTGAGGTCGAAACGAGCGAATTCGGGATGCTCGAGCTCGGCCAGAAACATCGTGGGCACGCCGTACAGCGCGGTACAACGCTCGCGTTCGATCGTTTCAAGCACCAGGAGCGCATCGAAACTCTCAACCACGCACAGCGCGGCGCCGTGCGTGTAGGCGCCGAGCACACCGATCACGCACCCGAAACAATGAAACAACGGAACGCACAGGCACAGGCGATCGTCGGGAGTAAAGCCCAGGCCTTCTCCCAGCCAGAAGCCGTTATTCACGATATTCCGGCTCGACAACATCACGCCCTTGGGAAAGCCGGTCGTGCCCGACGTGTACTGCATATTGATCACGTCGTCGATCGCGACCTCGCGTCCGCGCCGGTCAAGATCGTCGTGACTCACCGACGTCGCACGCACGCGAAGGCTCTCGTACGGGATCAGGTCGCCGTCATCGCCGCGGGTCTGATCACCGATCAGAATGACGCGCTCGAGTGTCGGCGGACGCTCGATGTCGCCGATCATCCGCAGGTAATCCAGATTGCGGAACCCACGCATCATGATGAGGGTGCCGGCTTCGCTTTGCCGCAGCAGATACTCCACTTCGTGGGCACGAAGGGACGTATTCACGGTGACGAGCACGGCGCCAATCTTGGCGAGCGCAAACTGCAGGATCACCCACTCCGGCACATTCGTCGCCCACAGGGCGACGTGCTCGCCGCGCGCCACGCCGAGCGCCATCAGCCCGCGGGCGATGGTCCGCGCCTCCTCCTCGAGCGCCGCAAACGTCAGCCGCATGCCGCGATGCGAGTAGATGAGCGCCTCGTGCTCCGGCAGCACGTGCGCCAGTGCGGTGAGGAGTTGGCCGACGGTCACATCACGAAACGGTGGTCCGGCGACCGGCGGCATGGGGTCAACACTATACAATCGAAACAGGGGTTATTCGGTGATGCGCGAGGCCGTGATCGTCAGTGCCGTTCGGTTGCCGACCGGCAAGTTCCTGGGAACGCTCAAAGATTTCTCGGCGCCTGCGCTTGGCGCGCTCGTCGTGCGCGAGGCGGTCAGGCGCGCGCAGATCGATCCCGCCTCGGTCGATGAGTGCATCATGGGCAACGTGGTGTCCGCTGGCACCGGCCAGGCTCCTGCACGGCAGGCGGCGCTCAACGGCGGCCTCGCCGACCACGTCGCTGCCCTCACCATCAACAAGGTCTGTGGCTCAGGGCTCAAGGCGGTGATGCTCGCGCACCAGGGTATTCAGACCGGCGATATCGACATTGCCGTCGCCGGCGGCATGGAGTCCATGAGCAACGCCCCGTACCTGATGGCGCGCGTGCGCGAGGGTCTGCGCATGGGTCACGCCAGTGTCGTCGATTCCATGATTCACGACGGCTTGTGGTGCCCCTTCGAAGGCTGGCACATGGGGAACGCCGGCGAGTGCGTCGCCGAGTGCCATAAGGTCTCGCGCGACGCGCAGGATGCCTGGGCAGTTGAAAGCCACCGCCGCGCGCTCGCGGCGCAGACGCAAGGGAAGTTCACGCACGAGATCCTGCCGGTCGCGATCCCGCAGAAGAAGGGCGACCCAGTGATGTTCGATCGCGACGAATCCGTGCGCCCTGACACGACCGCGGAAACGCTCCGCGCGCTGAAGCCCGCATTCAAGAAGGACGGCACCGTCACTGCCGGCAACGCGCCTCCCGTCAACGACGGCGCCGCGGCGCTCGTCGTGATGTCTGCAGAACGGGCGCAGCAACTCGGCGTCCAGCCGATGGCCCGGATCGTGGCGCAGGCGACCAGTGGCCTGGCGCCGAAGATGGTGTTGATGACGCCGGTGGAGGCGACCCGCAAGGTGTTGAAAAAAGCGGGGTGGACGTTGCAGGACGTCGACCTCCTCGAGCTGAACGAAGCGTTTGCGGTGCAGGCCGTCGCCGTCACCAACGAGCTCGCGATCGATCCGTCGACGGTGAATGTGAATGGCGGCGCCGTGGCGCTCGGCCACCCGATTGGCGCCTCGGGGGCGCGTGTCCTCACGACGCTGCTGTACGCCCTGCGCGACCGCGGCGGGCGGCGCGGTATTGCCACCCTGTGCCTCGGTGGCGGCAATGGAGTGGCCTTGGCAGTGGAACTGGTCTGAGGTTGGGGTCAGGTCACGAAAAACGAATGTTGATTGTTTTTACCAACAGCTCGCAACCTGTTGCGACGACGGGCTTAGCGAGCGCCCGACGCGCCTCACGACTGGGCGGCGCGCACCACCGGCGGTGCACTGTACGCAGTTATTGCATCGACAGTGGCACCGTGCAGCGCCAAATTCGTTTTTCGTGACCTGACCCCACCCCCTCGGCCCGACCCGATCAGCCCTACTTCGTCACAAACTCCCGCTTCTCAATCTTCACGTTCTTCATCCCGCCCATCACGTCTTCCGCGGTGGCCTGGTAATTCGGCACCGACGCGGTCCATGCGCCCCACGCCGCCGGGTCGATCTTGTCGCCGTTGCTCCCCAGTTTCTGCAGGCGCACCGCATCGTCGTCAGTAAGGACCTGCCCTGGCAGCGGCGCGAGGTGCCTCACGTCATTGGCACTCAGACCGATGGCCTTGCCCACGCGAGTGCCGAAGTCGTCGTGCACGAGCAGGAAGTGCCACACCATGCGTTCCTGTACGTCGCGCTCGCACTGTCCGAGCAGATCGCCCATGTTCTTCACCAGGTCGTCGCGCTCCCATTGCTCGATCGTGCAGTAGCGCGCGCGCGCCTGCACATAGTCGTTGCGACGCTCGATCACGCTGAACGTCAACCGGCCGCGAATCTCCGGTGGATTGTTTGGCGACGGCCGCTTCGACTCGTGAAGGCCGTTGTGGATGTTGGGCTCGAAGTTGATATGCGGGTTCTGTCCTGCTGCCAGGTCCACGTCGTACGACATCTGACCGCCGCGCTGATTGGTCGCCACGCGGGCGTTCTTCGGCTGGTTGACGGGCAACTGCAGGTAGTTGGTCCCCACCCGATGGCGCTGCGTGTCGGAATAGGAGAACGTGCGACCGACCAGCATCTTGTCATCCGAGAAGTCGAGGCCATCGACGAGGACGCCGGTGCCCATCGCAATCTGTTCGTTCTCGTTGTGATGATCGTCAACATTGCGATTGAGCGTCATCACGCCGACATGACGCAGCGGGAACTTGTCTTCAGGCCAGATCTTGGTGTCGTCGAGCGGATCCCAATCGAGCTCGGTATGCTCGTGGTCCTCCATGATTTGCACAGAGAAGTCCCACTGCGGATAGTCGCCGCGCTCGATCGCCTCGAAGAGGTCCTTCGAAGCCGAGCCGAGGTCCTTGCCCTGCACCTTCGCCGCTTCGCTCGCGGTGAGGCTCGCCACGCCACAGCGCGGGTGCCAGTGATACTTGACGAGCACCGTGTCGCCCTGCGCGTTAACCATCTTGTAAGTGTTGACGCCGAAGCCCTGCTGATGCCGGTAGGTAGCCGGAATGCCACGCGGGCTGAACAGGTTGGTCAGCATGTGCATGCATTCCGGTGTCTGACTCATGAAATCGAAGATGCGATTGGGCTCCTGACGGAACGTCACCGGGTCCGGCTTGAGCGCGTGAATGACGTCGGGAAATTTGACGGCGTCGCGGATGAAGAAGACGGCGAGGTTGTTGCCGACGAGATCCCAGTTGCCGTCCTCGGTGTAGAACTTGACGGCAAATCCGCGTGGATCGCGTGCGACTTCCGAAGAATCGCGACCCCCGATGACGGTCGAAAAGCGAATCGCGAGCGGTGTCTTCTTCCCCTTTTCCTGGAAGAGCTTGGCACGCGTGTACTTCGACGCGGGTTCATCGCCGATCATGCCCGTCGCTTCGAGCTCGCCGTAACACACAAACCCGCGCGCGTGGACCACCCGCTCCGGGATGCGCTCTCGGTCGAAGTGGCTGATCTTTTCGAGGAAGTGGTAGTTCTCCAGTGTGGCGGGGCCCCGGGTGCCCACCGTCCGCTGTGACTGGTTGTTCGTGACCGGATGTCCCTGCCGCGTCGTCAGCGAGCGGTCACTGTCTGGCTGGTTCTCTTTCTCTGTGTCGTTGTCGTTGTTCTTTGCCATGAGCAAGCTCCAATCCCCCAGCATACTGCGCCGGGGATGACGTGATTACTTCGGCTTTGCATACGTTTTGCTGAAGCCGTTGCGCGTGTTGATCAGCGTGAAGGATCCATCCGCCTGGGCCGTCGCCTTGATCCAATGCGCCGGTCCCTGGTGATCCTCTTCAAGGTTCGCGATGAACGTTTCGGGCAGAACATATTCTGGACCGCTGATGAGCGACCGGTGCAGCGGCCACAGATCCTCGAGCTTTGGCGCCGACAGCAGGATCTTCATCGCGCTCGGCTGCGCGCCTTTCTTGACGCCGTTATTCATGATTGCCGCGCGCGCCTGAAGAGCATGCACCAGGACCTCGGAGTTCGAGGTCGGCTGGCCATGATGCGAGACGATGAACAGATCCGCCGTGCCGATGCGATTGGATGGGCACATCAGCGCGAACTCTTTGTTCCAGGTGAGATCGCCGAGATGGACAACGCGAAAGCTGCCGAATGTGACGACGCTGCCAACCGATTGCGCGTTTTCGGTCTTGTCGTCTTCGACGGGTTTGAACGCGGCACAATGCGGATTCGCAGCGCCGGCGCTCGTGAGCGCTGTGGCGATGCGTTTTGCCGCCGGAGGTCACGATGCGCCAGTCGAGCCCCGTGACCGAAATGCGATCGCCCGGCTGCGCCACGGTGTGCTTCGCCTTGCCGAAAAGAGCCGGGTAGACGCTGCCGAGAAATTCGGTCGAACGGGGCTGCGGTTCGATTGTGGCACCGTGGTCGATGTACTCGCGAATCGGAATCCGCTGTGCAAGCTCGGACATCGCACCGAAATGGTCGCCGTGCCAATGCGTCGTGATCAGGTGATCGATCTGTTTGAGGCCGGCAGCGTTGATCGCGGCCATCATCCGATCCGCATCGCGCGTCGCTGCCGCCCCGCCGTTGCCCGTGTCGATCAACACCGACTCGCCGGAGGGCGCGACAAAGAGCGTCGCGTTGCCGCCTTCGACATCGAGGACGTAAATCTGCAGTGACTTAGCGTCGCGCGACTGGGCCGTCAGCGACGCCGCCGCCAGTGCGAGCATCAGCAGGCAATGTAAACGCAATGTACTCTCCGGAATAGTTGCCGCCGCTCACCGCAACGACGATGTACTGCTTGCCGTTGACCATGTAGGTCATCGGCGATCCGCTCTGTGGCGCGGGCATGTAGATCGCGCCCACCTCGTTCCCCGTGGCCTTGTCGTACGCGCGCAGCATCGCGCCACGCGGGCGTCCGGCAGTCGTGGTCGTGATCGGATCGCCGGCGATCGCGAGTGTCTTCGTCACCAGCACACCCACCGCACCTGATTGTCCGGTGCGCGGAATGTTCACGCCTTTGAGCGCGGGGTGATTGCGAACGCTATCTGGCGTTTCCCCATGCGCGATCTGCCAGAGGAACTCGCCTTTGCTCATATCGATCGCCGTGATCCGTCCGTACGGCGGTTTCAAGAACGGCAGACCCTGAGGGTTCGGCGAGGCACCACCGCCGCCCTCGCCTCCGGCGGCAGCCGCCGCGGCACCGGCAGGCGGCGCATCCGCGCCGGCGTTTTCGCCGGGGCCCATGATGTAGCGGACGCCGGTCACGGCATTCCCAAGGACGTAGCGAAGGTCGGAGAACTCCTTGCTCGGCGTTGGCATCAGGCCGACGGGCACGAGCGACGTGTACGAAGGGGCGTAGAGCACCTGCGTCTCGGGATCGTAGGCGCCGCCCGGCCAGTTCGTGCCTCCGGATGATCGAAACGACGCAATGGGTCCCTCCGCCTTGCTCAGGCGCCGGGGTGAAAATGGGTCCCATTTTGTAGCGCGAGAGCAGCTTCATCGCTTCGGCATGAAGCTCGGGCGTGAAGTCGATCACGGCCTCCGGCGTCACACCCTGATGGTCGTAGGGCGGCGGCTTCACCGGAAACGGTTGCGTGCGCGATGTCTTCTCTCCAGGCACGTCACTTTGGGGCACGGGCCGTTCTTCGATCGGCCACACCGGCTCGCCGGTCACCCGATCGAAGACGTACAGCATGGCCTGCTTGCCCATGATCGAAACAGCTTTGATCTGCCGGCCCCCCACCGTGATGTCCTCGAGGATTGGCGCGGAGGCGATGTCCATATTCCAGATCGGATGGTGCACGAGTTGAAAGTGCCACTTGCGTTTGCCGGTCGCGAGATCGACGGCCACGAGGCTCTCCGCAAACAGGTTATTGCCCGGCCGGTGCCCTCCGTAAAAGTCGGAGCTCGGCGTTTCAACCGGCAGATAGACGAGGCCAAGCTCGTCATCGATCGCCATCTGATTCCAGACGCCGACGTTGCCGTTATTCGCCCAGGAATCTTCCTCCCACGTGTTGTTGCCGAACTCGCCGGGCCGCGGAATGGTATTGAAGTTCCACAAGCGGCGTACCGGTGCGTGCGTCGAACGCCTGCACAATGCCCTTGGTGTTGTTGTGCGATTTCGGCGTGTGCCCTTCGCGAAACGCGGAGCCGACAATCACCACGTCGCGCGAAACGGCAGGCGTCGCGTGCAGACCGATCTCGCCGTTGACGAGATCGATGGGCTCACCAGTTCCAAAGACAGCCGCCGTCTTGAGATCAATCGCACCACCGGTCCCGAACGAGGGCACGCGAAGACCCGAGCGCGCGTCGAGGGCGATCAGCCGGAATCCCGGTGTGACGTAGAAGATCCGCTGCTCCTTGCCGTCGCTCCAATACGACACGCCGCGGCCCGACAACTGCCGCGGAGCGGCGGCCCCGCGAGCACCCTCCGGTTCGCCATGCACCCACAGCAATTCTCCGGTCGCCGCGTCGAGCGCAATCACCGCCCGCCTCGTGCCCGCCGTCGTATACAGAACGCCGCCGATCATGAGCGGTGTGCCTTCGAGCTTGAACTCGGGCCGCGTGCCGAAATTGTCGGTCTTGAGACGCCACGCAACTTCCAGCGTGTTGAAATTGCGTCCGTCGATCTGCGCCAGCGGCGAGTAGTGGTGATTGCGATTGTCGCCGTGATAGGCACGCCACTCACCACGATCGGCAGCGTCTTTCGGTGCTTGCGCGGCGCCGCTCAACATCATTGACACGCATGAAGCCAACACGATCAAGGCGCGCATATTGCGATCTCCCACATCAACAAATCACCAACTCTCAGATCTCCAGATCTCCAGATCTCCAGATACTTATTGCGGCGGCTTCTTGCCGCCCAGATCGGCCTTGGACGCGGCTTCGTCCTTGAGCGGCGCGACTTTATCCGGATCGATTCTGACCATCAGTACGTGATCTGGTCGTCGATCTTCGTGAACTGATGACCAGTGCCCGCGGGGATGACCATGACGTCGCCCGCCTTCAACTGGTGCGCAACACCGTTGCGTACCGACTTGGCGTTGTGGCCCGGACCATTCAGCAATCGCACGTTGGTGTTAGTCGCCGGACGACGCTCGGCGCCGACCAGTTCGGGACCGGTCACGAGCGTGGCCGACCCGCTGATGACGTGATAGACCTCACTCACGAGATCGTGTTCGGCCACTTCGCCCGGCGCGGTGATTTTCGATCGGTGCACGAGACCGATCGCCACGTGAGACTTGCCGATGTCCACCGCCCGCACCTGTTGATCGATGGTGCTCGTGGCCATCGCGCGTGTGAGATAGGCCTGAATTTCTTCCTGTGGAATGTAGGTGGCCGGGCAGTTCCGGCACGTGGGCTGGGGACCTTGCTGCGCGCCCAGGGACGCGATTGCGAGCACGAGCGCGGCGGCGGATCCAGTCAGCGTTCTCTTCATGTGCGGCTCCGTTTCCAGCCCGCATCATAGTGGCGCGCGGCCGCGATGCCAACGCCGCAGATGGCCGCAGATAAAGCAGCCAGCAGATGACACAGATGTTGTTGCCGTAAAAATCCTGGCGGGCAGTTCGGTAAATGCGAGCCCTCGGGCGCGCGACAACGCTGCACTCGCACGATGGCCCCGGGGCATCGCGACGGCCTTGGGATCTGCCTATATCTGCGTGATCTGCGGCGCGTTACTGGCGGCCCTCTGCGTCGTCCGCCACCACCACAGGCCAGCGACCGGCGGCCCGAGCATCAGCAGTTCCTTGGCCAGCGCCCACACGTTCTGCTCCCAAAAACCGGGTTCCGCATAGCGGCGCGAGATCGCTTCAAACACGAAGGCATGCGAGAAATAGAAATCACGCGTCAGCGGCCACAGCGCCATGACCCCGAGCGGCGGCGAATCATCCGACCCGAGCCAATCGAACGCAATGTGCGAGCCCCACGCGAGTGCGCATCCGACGGCCAGGCGGGCGGCACCGCGCCCGCGCAGCGGCCGGTCGACCACGTAGACCGCGACGCCGATGGCGAGCGCGACGAGCACGCTGTGGGTCTCCATACTGTGCCGTCCCCAGAGGAAATCGACGTCCGGCAGGCAGGCAAAGACAGCGCACCAAATCAGGCACGTCCTGTCGGTCTGGTGCAGCCCGTCGTTGGGGTGCGCGGCATGGAAGCGCTTCTTCGGCGCAACCAGAAGACCGACAAGAACGCCACCTAACGCGTGGCCAAGGGGGCTGGGCATGGCTGTTCATCCTACCCGTCGGCGAGGCCGCCGCGACCAATAGGGACGCAATTGCTGCGATAGCAGGGGGCGTCCGGGTGCGCGCATTCTTCCAACAGACCGGATCAGAGGCGAAAGTCCTCAATTCCCGTAAGTTGTTGAAAAGGATAGAAGACAACGACTTCGCTGCACAATTTTACGCTTGACTTTCGCTTGGTCCGTTTCTAGTATTAGGAGCCGGTCGGGGGCAGTCCCGCCATCCCCTCTTCTAAAGGACGGTTTATGCCAGTGGACGAACGCCAGGAACGCCTGAAAGCGCTCGAGGTTGCGGTTGGGCAGATCGAGAAGCAGTTCGGGAAAGGCTCGATCATGCGACTCGGCGCACGCAATGCGATTTCCCCGACCGAAGCCATTTCAACCGGCTCGATCAGCATCGACTATGCGCTCGGCATCGGAGGGTTGCCCCGGGGCCGCGTCACCGAGATTTTCGGACCGGAATCGTCGGGGAAGACGACGCTCGCGCTGCAGGTCATTGCCGAAGCGCAGCGGAACGGGGGCCTGGCTGCCTTCGTCGACGCCGAGCACGCGCTCGATGCGGAGTACGCCGAAGAAGCTCGGCGTCGATATCGATAATCTGCTGGTGTCCCAGCCCGACAACGGCGAACAGGCGCTCGAAATCGTCGAAGTGCTCATCCGCTCGAGCGTCGTCGATGTGGTCGTTGTCGACTCGGTCGCAGCACTCGTGCCGCGCGCCGAAATCGAAGGCGAGATGGGCGAAGCGCAAATGGGCCTCCAGGCACGCCTCATGTCGCAGGCACTGCGCAAGCTCACCGGGAGCATCTCGAAATCGAAAACCGTGTTGATCTTCATCAATCAGTTGCGCGAGAAGATCGGCGTGATGTTCGGCAATCCCGAAACGACAACCGGCGGGCGGGCGTTGAAGTTCTACGCGTCGATTCGGATCGACATTCGTCGCATCGGCGCCATCAAGGATGGCGATGTGGCGACCGGCGGCCGCACGCGCGTCAAAGTCGTGAAAAACAAGATGGCCCCGCCCTTCCGCGAAGCCGAGTTCGACATCATGTACGGCGAAGGCATCTCCCGGGAAGGGGACCTGCTCGACCTGGCTGTCGAGCGCAAAATCATCGAGAAGAGCGGCGCCTGGTTCGCGTACGGCGGCGAGCGTCTCGGGCAGGGCCGCGAAAACGTCAAGCAATTCCTCAAGGATCACACCGACCTTCGCAGCGCGATCGACGAACGCGTGCGGCGGGATCTGGGTCTCGCACGAGAACAGGAGCCTCAGCCGGTATAACCGGTCGACAGTCGTCAGTCCTCTGCGAGAGTCGCGGAAGGCGCGTACCTCTTTGTATCTGTAGCGCCGGCCTGCCGGGGCCCCCGACGCGCGCTTAGCGCGTTGGGGTGGCTTTCGCGCCCGCGGCCTACGGCTGTGGACTGGCGACCGAACGCCCCACGCTTAATCGTGCGAGGCATCCTTTTGCCGCGTGCGCGTGACGCCGCTGGCGACGGCAATGCCCACGAGCACGAGGACGCCCACCGCGATCCACTGAGGCGCCAGGCCCGCCAGGCTTGCGCCGTAGGCAAGACCACAAATGAGGATCACGAAGCCGACGATGTAGATCGCGAGTGATGACACGGAGCCTCCTTGCGACAGCACGCCGGCTGAATACCGGTGCGTGCGTCGTATGTCGGGGCCGATCTGGACACCGGCCTCAAAACCTCACGCAAACGTGTTGCCAGTCGTGTGACGTTCGGTGATCTCGGACAAGCCCCGCGAACGACCGGCCGAATCGCGATGCTATACTCGAAGTTTCGGTCGACCGGGTCCGGCCAGGTAGCTCAGTTGGTAGAGCACGTGACTGAAAATCACGGTGTCGGCAGTTCGATTCTGCCCCTGGCCACCCAACAATTCGATCGGCACACCCTTTCAAGGGCCGTAGTCAGGCGGGCTGCCCCCGATCACGAAGCGACCGGTGTAGGCGATTACCACCGTCGCCCGTCGTAAGCGCCAGCGACGAAACTTCAAACCGCGTCGGCTACCGCTCAGCTAGGCGTGCGGCTCCTCCTAAACGTCTACAAGCGCCTTTGTGGACCGGGATGTAACTGTAGAGGCCTCGCGACCGTATCGCAGTACGCAGTGATGAGGGAAAGCGGGCTAAACTATAGCGGGCGACGCGCACCATCATCTCGACGAATCGCTCGGTCAGAGCACTTAAACGCACAAGAAAGCTTGAAGACGTTGTCATAAAAGGGGTACAGGTACGGTTACAGCCCTGTAAACAGGCGCCACTACCTGAGCATCCCTTTTGCTTACGACATTGAGGTGAGTTCATCCATGGCGAAGAAGGCACAGCCGAAAACTGCGAAGCGGCCGCGCGCAAAAGCACCAGAAGCCCCGTCGTTGATTGATTGGGAAAAGCCTGAGAGCAATCAGCACATTCTCGATTGGCGCGCGCGCGCCCACGATTTCGGCCTGATTCCCGTGGATCAGAGCGACACGAGCGAGATGCCGATCGTGCACCCGACCGACCAACTGCTGCACGAGGAGGAGCCAGAGGCCTTCGAAGAACAGCCAGTCGAAGCGCACCGCGCCCAATCGGAGTTTGAACAGGAGCCGGAAGACAGCGAGGTCACTCCCGACATCCCTGTCGCGTCCGAAGACATCGATCTCGTTCGGGTGTATCTCCGGCACATCGGAAAGCGCAAGCTGCTCAAGGCGAAAGACGAGCAGGAAATCGGGCTGCGCATCGAGCAAGCGCGCGGCGCCTTGCTGGCCGCACTCGGGACGATTCCCGGATCGCGTCGAACCTTCCTGTGCCTCGCCGACGACGTCAAGGCCAACAAGGCTCCCGCGGCGGAGCTGATTCTCTTGCCGGATGGCGGCGAGTTGAAACCCGAGAAAATCGAACCGGTGATGAAGGCGATTGGGCGCATCCGCCGGATCGAACGGCAGATCGTCGACCTGCGCGAGCGCTGCGGCGACCGCCGCTCCACGCCGGCAACGCGGGCGCAGGACACCCGCGAAATCGCGCAGCTCGAAGAGGAGATGGGCAAGGTGCTCGGCGAGCTGCCGATCCGGCCCTCGGTCGTCGACGACGTCGTCGTCGAGCTCACACAAATCGATCACGCGTTCCGCGCGCAGGATCGGGATCAGACACGCTCGCCGGAGCACAAGCAGCGTCTCGAGGCGCTCGAGGCACGCGCCGGCATGTCGCGCAAGGCCTTCCACAAGCGGTTCGAGCAGGTGCGGGAAAACGAAGAGCGCATGCTCGACGCGAAGCGGCAACTGCTCGAAGCCAACTTGCGGCTGGTGGTGTCGATCGCCAAGCGATACGTCAACCGGGGACTGTCGATGCTCGATCTGATTCAGGAAGGCAATATTGGCCTGATGAAGGCGGTGGATCGGTTCCAGTTCCGTCGCGGGTTCAAGTTCTCGACCTACGCGACGTGGTGGATTCGACAGGCCATCACGCGCGCCGTTGCCGACTACGGGCGCACCATCCGGCTGCCCGTGCATGTCGTGGAATCGCTCAACCGGCTGACGCGCGAACGCCGCGCCCTGGGATCGCAGCTCGGTCGCGAGCCGCGGCCCGACGAGCTCGCCCAACGCATGGGCGTGCCGGTCAACAAGGTGGAACTGCTCCTCGAAGCGGCACGCCAACCCGCGTCGCTCGAAGCCACGGTCGGCGAGAGCGAAGAGACCGAGCTTGGCGATCTGCTGAAGGACGTCAAGGCGCAGTCGCCCGAGGAAGAAGCCATCAAGGGTCAGCTCGCCGAGGAAGTCGAGCGCGCGATGGAGCCGCTCAACGATCGCGAGAAAGAGATTCTTCGCCTGCGCTACGGCCTGGGCACCGACCGCGAGTACACGTTGGAAGAGATCGGGCGGCGGCTCTCGCTCACACGCGAACGCGTGAGACAGATTGAGGCCGGCGCGGTCGCGAAGATGCGGAAATCGAAAGGGCGCGCCGCCTAAGGAGAAAACCGCGAGTTTCCAGTTGTCAGTTGCCAGTTCAAAGTTGAGTTTCGAAGTTCTCTAAGTTCAGTGCACGCGGGAGCGACGTCGATCAACTTTGAACTGCGACACGGTCAACTGTCCGAGTTGCCAACTGCGAAGCTGCAAGCCTAAGCCGAATGCGCAAGCCGTAAGCCGTAAGCCGTTAAAAGTCAATCAGCCGCGTGTACTTCACCACGAACGAGCGTCCGAGCGTCTCCTCGGGCGTGAACGTCGTCGTGTCCTGCCGATCGTTGTAAACCACAAACAACCCTGTTCCGCTGCGATCGAGCAGCGCCAGCCGGATGTTGGATGAAAACAGCGACGTCTGGCTGTTGTACTGCACCAGGGCCTGCAGGCTTGCCAAGGTTGTAAACGCGTAGCTGGCTTTGACCGGCACCAGGTTGGTGGTGAAATCGCCGTAGTCGAGCTCCGCGTGCTGTCGCGTCCATCCGACGCTGCCGAGAAAGCGTGACCCGACGCGGAAGGCGGAATTCAGCTCGAGCCCGTTAAAGTCGCCGTCGTAGAACCCGCCAAGGCGGTGGCGGATGGTCACCGAGGCGACCGCACTCGGGTCGCTGAAGTACTCGTTGACGACTTGCTTCCACGTGTAATTCCGGCGGGAATCGAGACGCGTCGGCCCGCGGTGTTGAAGACGGTAAACGGGACGAGCGGATTATCGCGGTTGACGTCAACGAAGGTGCCGAAGCGGCCGCCACGCGCAGGCTGAATCTCGAAGAAGTGGATATGCGCCATCGAGCTCTGCAGGTCGCCTGTATTGAGGTCGTGGAACGCGTTGTAGTTGAAGTGGGGCGAGACGCGCCGAATCCACGGGATAGCGCTTGGGTTGAGGCTGGAAGAACACACGAAATTCGGGCCGCCGGTAGCCGCGTCGAGGCAGGAAGCCCACTTCCGGATTGAAGTCGTTCCCCACCTGCGAGTAACCGCCCGAGACCTGCCACAGATTATTGCGGAAGTCGTAAAAAATCCGCCCCGCCGTGTCGGTGCCGACCTCGCCCGGCGAGGTCGTCCCCGCGACAAACGCAAAGAGCCGCGTGTTTGCCGACAGCGAAAGATTTGCGTCGACACCGTAGGCGCGGTTCCAGTTATCGTCTCCCGCGCGTGAGCCTGTGCCCTGGCGGTTGACGAAGATCCCTCCGTACGTCGACCGACCCACTTCCCGCTGCAGACGCACCACGCCGTAGTTGTTGGCGAAGGCGATCGGGCGGCCCGCTTGATCGTCGGCGTCATCGGTTTGGATGTCGAGCAGACCGACGTTCCACGATCCGACCTTGCCGCTCAGGCGAGTGCCGCCGATGATGTCGATCGGCACGCCCGAGGCGCCGGACCCGGACAATCCGATCCGGCGCGAGAAAAACAGATCGATCTGCTGCGGATTACCGAACTGAAATGTCGACGCGTTTTCCAGGAAGAACGGGCGCTTCTCGGGGAAGAACAGATCGAAGCGGGTGAGGTTCACCTGCTCCTCGTCGGCCTCGACCTGGGCAAAGTCGGTGTTGACCGTGAAGTCCATGGTCAGGTTGGGCCGGATTCCCCACTTCACATCGAGACCGACAGTGGCTTTCCGATCGAGCTGATTGCGCGGCAGCAGGAAGTCTTTGTTCGCCGACGCCAGCGCGTAGGGAATGAGCTTGATATCGCGGCGCCCGGGCAGGTCGATGTTGGTGAGCTTGGCCGCCAGGGACACCCGGTAGATGTCGAAGCCGCGCGGAATCGCGGCGAGATAGACCTGTTCGTTCTTGTGACGGATGTTGCGCATCACGTTGAAGCCCCAGGTGCGATCGCTGCCGGTCTCGTAGCGCAGCGTCTTGAGCGGAATCGCGAGCTCGGCTTCCCAGCCACGCTCGGTGATCGTCGACTTCACCGTCCAGTCGCCATCCCAGTTGGCGTTGAAGGCGCTGATCCCGCCACGCTGCGATCCGCCTGTCCCCCCGCCACTGCCGAACGTGAGACCACCACTCTGGCCTTCGCCGGCCACCTGGCCGTCGTATTGGATGCCCAGCGGGTTGGTGCCGAACACGAAAGCGTTCTGACTATCGTTGAACGTGTCGAAGACGAGAATGATCGAGTCGGTGTCAGTGAGCGTCGCGTCGCGGCGCGACTGCGAGACGATGATCTTCGACGGGTCGCTGTCGTAGCAAATGATCCCGACGTAGACGGTGCCCTGTCCGATCAGGATCCGAACCTCGGTTTTCTCCGATGCGGGATCGCCCTCGATCGGATCCTGCTGCACAAACGTGGTGTGCGGCTCGACGGTTTGCCACACTTGCTCATCGACCCGTCCATCGATTGTGGGCGCCGCGGTTTCGGGCGCGAGTTTCCCGGCAGGCACCGTCGGTACTGCGGCGGCAGGAGGAGCAGCGTTGCCCACGCTGGCACAGAGCCCGATAAAGAGAGCTGAAACAGGTACCTTTCGCATCATAAAGACCGCGTCAGTGTACGGCACAGTTAGGGGTGACGCAACGTGCTATCGTGCGGGCGTATAAGGAGGCCGGATGCCTTGTCGCTCGTTCGCCGCCGTGTCGTTGGTGTTGCTGGCGTCGAGTGCTGGCGCTGGGCAAGGAGCGCCGCCGAAGCTGACAAGCGCGCAACGCGAAATGCTGGCGGCGGTGGTCACCGCGGTCGATGCCGCGGCCGTCTCTCCCGACACTCCCAACGTGCAATGGCAGACACATGTGCTCCGCACGTCCGACGGTTCACACTATGTCGCCTTCACGGTGACGCCATCCTCTGAGCTGCCCAACCAAGGGCTTGCCGCACTCTACGTGCGGCTCGCGTCACGTCCACCCACGCCCTCAACCGCGCTCGCCGAGCGATCGGCCGTGATGGAATGGCTTAAAGGCATGCGCAGTGATCCGCTGGTGGCCCGAAAGCAGCGCGGTATTGCGTTCGGCGAAATGCCAACGTTCGGCGCCGGGGCGATCGCCACGCGCGGGCCTGGCGCGCAGTTCAGTGACCTCGCGCTGCTCAATCTCGAACGCGAGCGTGCGCGTCAAGCGAAGGAAGCCGCGGACAGCGAACGGAAAGCGGCGCTCGATGGGACGGCAGTGCGCGCGCGAGACGCCTTGTATCCGTTCGAAGACTTTACGTTCGACCGAACCCACGCGACTGCACCTGCCAAGCGCGTCCTGCTGCAACGATCCTTGACCGCAGGGCCTGGCGAGTACGACCTGTATGTCGCGTGGGCGGCGCCGCCCGAGAAGGGGCGCCCAACGCCAGTGACCGTGGTCAAGCGCGCCCTCGAATTAGTGCCTGCGTCGCCCAATCTTTCGGTCAGCAGCGTCATCCTTGCAGACGATGTCACAACACGAGAGATCCCATACCCGCCCGATCAGCAGTCGTCGCATCCCTACGCGATCGGATCGATGGAGATCATCCCGGCTGCCGACGCGCAGTTCACGAACGACGAGCGGCTGGCGCTCGTGTTCCAGGTGATCAACGCGCGCGCGAACGACCTCGGCAAGCCGGACATAACGATTGGGTTTCAGTTGTTCCGCGTGGCGGCGGAAGGGGATCAGAGCGTCGGTATGCTGAATCCCCAGTACTACAACGCGACCACGCTTCCGGCCGACTTCGATGTCACCAAGGGCCACCCGGTGTTTGCCGCCATGGCGGCGCCCTTGAAAACGCTGCGGCGCGGCGAGTACCGTTTGAAAATTACCGCCGTCGACAAGCTCGCGGGCCGGAGCGCCCTCGGCGAGGCGACTTTCCGAATCGTGGGGACGCCTGCGACGCTGCTGGCGTCGGCGCCTGCGGCATCACCGTTCCGACGCGAGGATCTCTTGCAGGCAGTCGTACTGCACGCAGTGGCGGCGGGTCTGGAAACTGAGCGGACGACTCCTGTACTCGCGCCGGCGCTTGACGCCTTGCGAGCCGCGCGATTCGTGGAGCTGCTGCGTGAGGATGCGAGCGGCGGCCAGGACCGCGGCGCGCGGATGGCGCTCCGAGGAATCGGCCTTTACGCGCTCGGCGACCCACGCATGGCCGCAACCATGTTTCGCCAGGCTCTGGACGCGGCGCCGAACGCGGCGGCTCATCTCTACCTGGGCGCGTGCCGCGCGCTCGAAAGTAACGATCGCGAGGCGTTGATCGCCTGGCAAGCAGCCATCGACGGCGGCTTGACCCCCAGCATTGTTGCGCCCTTCGTGATTGACGCGTACTTACGCCTCGGCGATCGCACTCGTGCCGACGAGATTGCGAAGGCTGTTGCGGCAACCGGCGCTGATGACCCCCAGATGATTCGCCGTCTGGCCGCGGTTCACGTTGCCAACGGCCGCGCACTCGACGCGATCCCGCTGCTCGAGAAACATCTCGCGGCCCACCCCGACGACCTAGATGGGCAGTACGCGCTGCTGCACGCGCTCTTCGCCAGCTACGTGCACGGCAAGGGCCCAGGAACGACGGAAAAAGGCCAGGAGCGGTTTAGGAACCTCGCGCGAACTTACATCGACGCCAAGGCGCGCCACGCCGACCTCGTTGGAGAATGGCTGGGGATGGTGATTAAGGAATAGTTTCCAGTTGCCAGTTCAAAGTTCAAAGTTCAAAGTTTCGTGGCGGCCGGATCGCTGCTGGCCAGCGCCGGGCGTCGTGAACGCCGCTGCGCGGGAGAGCAGCCATCGTTCAGCACGAACTTTGAACTGATAACTGGAAACTGGAAACTCCCGCCGCTACTGCTTTTTCTTCGCGGGGACTGGCGGCGGCGCCGGCGGTGTCCCGGGAGTTTTGAGCGAGTACGCGGTGCGTGACATGACGTTGATGCTGGGCCGATCGACCGTCACTTCCAACTGCCGCACGCGTTTTTTCGGATCCGGATTGGTCGAGTAGTAACCCACCACGTAGTAGTCACTCGTTTCGGCGTCGATGCGCTTGAACGAGGTGTCGAAGTCGTTGCTGTTGACGACGGCGAATCCGCCCGTCTCTTCGGCCAGATAGCGCAGCGAGCTTTGCGTCTTCTGTATGTACGTGCGCCATTCGCTCTGATCGAGACGCTGACCGGCATCGACGACGCCCGATAAGCCGCGCGGATCGACGGTAAACATCGTCGCGTTCGCCCGGTTTGCGGTGAGTATCAGTTCGCGCATCAATGCAAAGAGGTCGATGTCGGCGGAGACCTTCGGTAACGCGAAGTACGGGTTCTCTTCGTCGATGATGAACCGCGTCGGCTCCGAAAAGCGTCCACCCATGATGTGGTCACGGCTGCGACGGGATTCCGCGAACGGATCAAAATCGTAGCCGGTGCTGATGTAGATGACCGCTTTCCGTTTGTTGACCACGTTCTCGAGCTCGCCGATCATGCTGTAGGCGCCGAAGAACGCCATCTGCGCGCGGCTGCGAATGTCGGCCGGACCCTGCGAGCTCTCCATCATCTGGAAGATCTCGGCGGCGGTGATGCCCGAGCCACGGATTTTCGAGACCGCCGAGGCGATCAGCTTGCGGTCCGCGGTAAACCCGATCTCGAGCCCCGAAGGTCCGCTCGAGATCATCGCCACGAGATCTCCGTCGTGGAGGTTGTCCAGCAGCTGCAGGATCAGCCGGCGCACATGTGGCGTGTACTCGGCTTCAAAGTGCAGATCGTCGACAAACACCAGGATCACGCGACCGGCGGCGTCGGTCACTGGGCGCCGCGGCTGTGAGGGCAGGACGATGCCTTCGGGTGCCGGCGGCGTGGCGGCCTCGAGCGCCGTAAAGATTCGCCCGCCATGCACCAGCGCAAACGACACAATCGTCTGCGGCACCCCGTCTTCGAGGACGGTGAAATTCTCCTTGCTCAAATCGGCGACAAAACGGCCGCTGCCGTCGCGCGGAATCACATCCGTGGAGACCAAGGTGACGCCACTGCGAAACGTCGGCTGCGGCGCAGGCGTTTGCGCGACCAGCGACACGGTCGCGAGGACGACACTCAGAGCGGGCGTCAGACCGGAAACACGCACGACGTTTATACTAACCCGCATGAGCCTTACGCATCCGTCCCGCCGCGAGGTGCTCGGCGCGCTGGCGATGGCTGGCACAGCGCAGTTGGTGGACCCAGGGGCAGTTTTGGCGGCGTTGGCAGCCGACACTCCTTGTGCCGCGCCGTCCGCCGCCGGGACGCTCCTCGGCACGCTGCCGCTCTTTCGCGAGCGATCGGTGGCGCAGCCGTTTGGCGTCAAGTTCGCCGAAGGTCTCGATGCGCGACTGGTGACCGATCTCTCCCTGCTCGAAGCGGACAGACTCATCACGCCCAACGAGCTGGCCTACATCCGCACCGAAATTCCCCCTGCGGCGGCGCAGCATCAAGGACCGTGGACGATCGCGACCGGGGGACTCGACAGCAAGGACGGCACGCTCACGCTCGCCGATTTGAACAAACGCGCGAAGCCGCAGGGGCCCCATTTGTTCGAATGCTCCGGCAACGCCAATCCGTCGAACTTCGGACTGATGAGCGTCGCCGAATGGGAGGGCGCACCTTTTTCCGAGATCGTTGACGCGCTGCGGCCGCCGAAGAGCGCCAGCGCCGTCCTCGTGAGCGGGGTCGATTTTCCGGCCTCCGCCTCGGGCCGCTCGGTGCCCGGCGCGAGCTGGATCTTTCCGCTGGCGTCGATCGACGCAATGGGCGCGTTTCTCGCGACCAGGATGAATGGCCAGCCGCTTCCGCCCGATCACGGCGCGCCTGTGCGGCTGGTCAATCCCGGATGGTACGGCTGCTCCTGGATCAAATGGGTCAACGAGATCCGCTTTGTCGGTCCTGATGAACCGGCCACGTCGCAGATGATCGAGTTTGCGAATCGGACGCATCAGGCCGCGCAGCATAAACTGGCGCGCGACTACACGCCCGCCGATATTCACACCGCGGCGACGCCGGTGCGCGTCGAGAAGCGGCAGACGCCGGGTGGTCTCGAATATCGCGTGGTCGGCATCGTTTGGGGTGGCGCCAAGCCCGTCGATCGTCTCGCCATTCGCTTCGGTGCAAACGACGTGTGGCAGTCGTTTGCCATCTGTCCGACGCCGAAGACGCACAAGATGTGGTCGCTCTGGGACTATCGCTGGAAACCCACGGCGCCCGGTGTCTACAACATCGCGCTGAAGGTGGATGCGCCGGTGCCGCAGCGGCGGCTCGATAGCGGGTATTACGTGCGTCAGGTGAGGATTGAGGAAATCTGAACCCTGAGAGTTTCCAGTTGCCAGTTTCCAGTTCAAAGTTGAGTTGTCAGTGCTGCAGTTGTCAAAGCCACGCAGAACTCATAACTAAACAACTGGTCACTAAACTTTGAACTGGGAATTGACAACTGGAAACTACGGAGCACTCCCGGCCCTGGCTTCTTGCAGCTCCGGCAACCCGGGATCCGCGTTCTTCCAGTTGCTGAGAAACTGCTTGTACGCGGCGCGGCTCTTTGCCGTCTCCCCCGCTTTCGCGGCAGCGCGCGCGAGGCCGAGCACGGCGCGGCTGCGATTGGGCGTGCGGACGAGCGTTTTTTCAAACCAGACGATCGCGTCTTTGGGCCGTCCCGCGCCGCAGCAATAATTCACCATAGAGCTCGTCGGCGCCCTTGACGGGATAGGGCCGTCCAATGGGCTTCGGCATCCGGCCTTGCAGATACGTCGCTTGATCCATGGCCGCAAATGCCTCCGCTGGCCGTCCCCGCGCGTACGCGACGAGCGCCTCCAGTTCTTTCGCCATCACCGCGGCCTGCTCTCGCAGACCTGCGTCTTGTCCCGGCCCCGCCGCGTCCACAAACAGTTTCGCCACCGCGTCGGCACGACCAAAATCGCCCAGTCTGACCGACGCCATGCCCAACGCAAACAACTCGTCGACGTTGTCGAAACTGGCCTGTCCTTTCATTTCATGCCAGCGTTCGCTCTCGATGATGTAGCGCGCGCGCAGCGACCCTCGATCGTTGCGCAGCGACAACGGTCCGCTGCCACGCCCGATCTCGCTGTCCGAGTAATGATGTCCTCCGGCCTGCTCGTTCGGTTTCACCGCCTTCAGTGCGGCATCGATGATCTGCCACGCCTCGGCGGCTTTGCCGAAGCGGCCTTGCTGCGTCCACTCGTAGTGCAGCCACGTGAGGCTGTGAAAATCCCGGAGCACGGGTGAGACGCCTTTGCGCGCCACCCAGGCCACCGACGCATCCCACGACGCTTGATCGCTGGCCGCCGCGTCGTCCCAATACCCGAGTTGCACGAAGGCATGCGACGGCATGTGCAGCGCGTGACTCGCGGCGGGCGCAATTTGCGCGTACGTGCGCGCAGCGGGCAGCGCTTTCGCCGCCAGCGTGGCGTGATCGTAGGCATGCAGAATGTAGTGGGCGGCGCCCGGATGCTTGGGATTGCGCGCGTAGATGCCTTCCGCGATGGCGCCGGCTTTTTGCCGCAGCGGCAATGCGTGATCGCCGCGCGGCATGACCGCGAGGAGCGCCAACGCATAGAACGCCTGCGCTTCATCATCCTGTGGATATTTCGCGGCCAGCGCGCTCATCGCATCCACGTACGCCTTGTCGCGCATGGCCTTATCGCCCGGCCCGTAGAGCGCCTCGATCGCGGTCAGGTACTGCTGCTCACGCGGCGTCGCTGCTTTCGCCAAACGGACCTGGGGCGTCGCGCCGAGTTTTGCCAGCGCCGCCCGGCCGGCGGCGACGTCCTCGTGAAACCAGAGCGGCTGATTGAAACACATCGCCTCGCCCCAGTAGGCGAGCGCAAATTGCGGATCGATCTTCTGCGCGGCGCGAAACGCCTCGATCGCCTCTTCGTAGCCGAAGCTGTGAAGCCACCCGACGCCGCGGACAAAATCCTGCTGCGCGGCCGGTGCACCGGAATTGGGAAACGACACGGTGCCGAGCGGCGCACGTGCGGGCGCGCGCTGTGCGGCGACGACACCGACGACAAGCCCGAGCACCACGACAAGCCCGAGCGCGAGACGAGGCATCCGGCGAGTGTACAAAAGAACGGGCGGCCATGTTGGCCGCCCGTTTCGCGTTTTCGAACGCTTTCGTGCTTTCGTGGCCTAGAAGTACAGGCGGAACATCACCTGTGTGAGGCGCATGAACCCGCCCTGGGTGCGAATCTGACCAAACGTCGAGCGCCCGACGCGCGTGTCGGGACTGCGCACCTTGGCCGTGTTGGTCACGTTCAACACTTCGAGCTTGATCTGCGCGCGCACGCTGCCCGGGAGCCGCAGGTCCTTCGCGGCGACGAAATCCCAGTTGTTGCGATGCGGCGTGCGCACATCCGCGGTCGTCCGCGGCATCGTGCCCAACTGGAACTGACCAGGCTGGGCGAAGGCGGCGCTGTTGATCCACACGCCGCTGCCGCACTCGTCGCCCAACACACATGACGAACCCGCGGGCGGCGCAATGCGCTCGAAGCGCGTCCCCTCGGTGTTCTGATCGAGGTCGGGCACGATGTTGGGCCGCTGGACGCGGGTGAAAATCTGCGTCGTGTTGGTGTTGGTCGAATAGGTCAACGGGAAACCGCTCTCGAGCGAGATGATCGAGGAGATGGTCCAGTCGCCGAGGATGTACGCCGCGATGCCGCCCGTCGCCCACTTCTTGCCCTCGCCAAACGGCAATTGGAAGATTGGCGCGAATGCGACTTTGTGCGGCACATCCAGCAGCCCGAGGCTGTATTCGGCATCGAGATTGTAGGCATCCTGTGCCTCTGACGGGACGGCAGAGACGAAGCCTGGCGAGCCGGCGAAGAAGTTGTTTTCGCCAAACTGGTTGTCCATCAAACGGCTATAGGTGTAGTTGATGCGCCCGCCCCACCCGTTGGTCACACGCTTCTCGAATTTCACGATGCCGGCGTGGTATTGGTTTTTTCCCAACGTGCTTTGCCGCATCAGGATGTCGTTGAACTGCGGGAAGGGCCGCAGCAGTTCGCGGCGCTGAATCGTGGCGCTGCCAACGCTCTTGCCCTGGCCAGCCGGCAATCCGAAGAAGGGGTTGGGCACGTTCTCGAGCAGCGCGGGACCCAACGCGAGGTACTGCGTCGGCACTTGATTGATATTGATGATGCCGTCATTGGAGCCGCCCAGTCCCAGGTCGCGGCCCGTCGCGCCGGCATACTCAAAGCCGATCGCCATATTGCCTGGCAGTTCGTGATTCAGGTCAATCGAATACTGCTGCACCCATGGGGCCTTCTTGTCTTGATCGATGAACTCGATCTGACCGCCGACGCCCGCCAGGGCCCCCAGCGCATTGCCAACCGGCTGCAACACGCCATTAGGAAAGGCGTTGTCCACGGACGTGGTGGGTCGAAACTGATCCTGGGCCATGAACGTGTTCTGGCTGTAGCCGATTTGTCCGTAGTTTGCAGAGCCAACGCCCTGGTAATTCCACGGTGCCCAGTAGATGCCATAGCCGGCGCGCATCACCGTTTTGGGATTGAACGAATGGACAAACCCGAGGCGCGGTGAAAACTTGATCGGCGGAGGGTCTCCCTGATACGTGTTGGCGCCGTTGACCCCGGCGTAGACCAGACCGCCGCGAATCGGCGCTCCCGTCTGCGTGATTGATGACGTTGCCTAATTGCGCCGCCCGGATTGAGGTTGCGATCGAAGGCGACCGTAAACGAGTCGTTCTCTTCCATCAACCCCGTTTCGTGCTCGAGCCGGACACCCAGATTGACCGTCGTTTTCGGATTGAGACGCCAGTCGTCCTGCACGTAGCCGCCGAAATAATGGACGAAGGCATTGAAGGGGTTGGAGACGCCGATGCGGCTTTGGTTTCCTGGATCGCCCGAGGCATACCCCAGCAGCATTGATGCGAGCGCGTTTCCTGATGGCGCCGTACCGCCGGTGCCGTTGCTCAGCGGATCAGACGAGGTGAAGAACCGGTCGAAGGCCAGCGTCCCGCGCCGCCCGAGAACGACTGCGTCTTGATGCCAATGCTGCGGAAGTCGCCGCCGAACTTCAACGTGTGGCGCCCGGCGAGGCGGGTCAACGCGCGCGTTGGCGCTCCACGAATACCAATCGCGCGGTGTCGGATCGATCGCGCCCTGATGTGCCGTACTCTGTTGCGGTGACGATTCGGATACTTCTTGATTTGAATCGCGTTAAGATAGCCTGACTGAACCCGAGCGTCGCCGGATCGAAGTCCATCGACAGCGTGTCGTCATCGATGAAATCCGTGAAGCCGTAGCGCGCGGTGAACACCGTGTTGTTGCCGGGAATCCACGTGTTGTTGAGCGCCAGCACGTTGACGCGCCGGAGCAGGAGATAGTCGCCGGGGTCGGCGTAGCGGTGCGGTCCGTTCAGACCCGGTTCCCAATAGTTCGCGCACGGCTCGTCCGACTTGTTGTAGAGATAAAAGCCAGTCAGCGAGACCTTGTCCGAAAACCGGTGATCGCCCTTGCCCGTGTACATCATGGCGCGGTCTTCGATCTCCGCGGTGCTTTCAAAGTTGTTGCTGCCGTTGCTGATATCCCGCGTCGGGTTCGGGTAGGTCTTGGCCAAGCGCCGAGCCGACGGCGTTGATACGGCTCGGCGGAATGATGTTGCCCGCGAAGGGCTGACGGTCCGGCCTTGCGCGTCGCCGGTGAGCGGATCGTAGATGACGACGAGGCGTCCCGCCGAGTCGAAGCTCTGGGAGAAATCGCCGTTGCGCTCGCGCGCGGTCGGGAACCGCAGCGCGCCGTTGCGCGTGGTGTTCGAACCGTACCCTCCACCGAGAACCAGAAGAACGTGCGGTTCCTGACGATCGGTCCGCCAAACGCGCCGCCGCCAAGGTGGAAATAGGTTTCCGGCAGCGGAACACCGGCAAGCTCCGAGAAGAAGTTATTGGCGGTGCCCCAGCGCGGGCGCGCCTGATAGAAACCGCTGCCGTGCCAGTCGTTGGCCCCGGATTTGGCCGCCGTGTTGAACACTCCACCACCAGTGCGACCCATTTCTGCGTCGTAGGTGTGGATCTGAACGTTCACGTCCTCGAGTGCTTCGATCGACGGATTCGCTGAAGCACGATTCCGCAGGTCGGTAATCGGGACGCCGTCGACGAGGTAGTTGTTGCCGCGGCGCGTGCCGCCGCCAAGCGACAGCAGCGAGGCATTCGTCTGGTCCTGCTGGCGGTTGAACTGCGAGTCGCCCGAGGCGACCACGGTCGGCACGGTGACGGCAAAGAGGAACGCGGAGCGACCGCCGCTAGGAAGTGCCGACAACTGCGTCGAATCGATCACGGCGCCAGTCGACGCGTTCGACGTGTCGATGAGCGGTGCCTGCCCGCTGACGGTGATCGTTTCCTGCAACTGACCGACGTCGAGCGGGATGTCGAGCGTGACGAACTGCTGCGCGCCGACACGCACGCCCGTTTGCTCGTAACTCTTGAACCCGGAGAGCGAGGCCTTCACCGTGTAGGTGCCCGGTGCAACGGCGGCGAAGTTGTACTCGCCTTGCTCATTGCTCACCGCCTCGCGGGTGATGCTGGTGCCTTCGTTGACTAACTGAACCGTGACGCCAGGAATAACGCCGTTAGCGTCCCGCACTGCGCCGCGGACGCCGCCGGTAAAGGTTTGCGCAAACGCCGTGGTGCTGACCAGCAGCACGATGGCCATTGCCCAAAGTGGGTGTCGAGACTGGCTCCTCATACTCGCTCCTCCAACCGAAACCATTGCAAAAACCTGCGAGCGTCACCGCACGCCGGTTCAAATCGAACCCCAAGCCGTCAGCCAACCCGAAGGTTCGCGGGAGTTTACGGCAGAGTCTGGAGAAAGACAAGGAAAGACAAGCGAGCGTGATCGGCTAGGAGTGCCCGAAAGTGCTCAAACCGGCCTTCCGTCCCAGCCAAAGCTCTGCTACCATTCGCCAACTTGGGGAGAACCCTGCATGGATGAACAAGGCATCGCAGGCCGCGTCTCGAGACGCAACTTTATTAAGGGCGTTATCGCGGCGGGCGCAACGGTCTCGGCTTCGGCCTATCTATTCCGCACGACGATCGTCGGCCAAAACGAGTCGTCGCTGCCGGGATCGGTCGAGCGCCTGATCACGATTGACGTCAACGGACAACAGCGGCGTGTCGACGTGCTCAAGCACGAAACGCTCGCGATGACGCTGCGCTACAAGCTCGGTCTGACCGGCACCAAGCTCGGATGCGACCGCGGCGAGTGCGGCGCCTGCACCGTGCTCATCGACGATGTGCCGCATTACAGCTGCTCGATCCTGACCCACCGCGTCCGCGGCAAAAAAATCGTGACGGTCGAAGGTCTGGCGACGCCCGACGGCAAGCTTTCCGCGGTGCAGCAGGGAGTCGTCGATCCCAGGGCTTCCAGTGCGCCTTCTGCATGTCGGGCTTCATGATGACGGCCACCGGCTATCTGAAGACCAATCCGAATCCGACGCGCGAAGAGATGCGCCACGCGCTGTCCGGCAATCTGTGCCGCTGCGCCGACTACAACAAGATTCTCGACGCCATGATGAAGGCGGCCGAGTACACGCGTGGGGGCCAGCCATGGCGGACTACAACTTAATCGGCAAGGACTACCAAACCCCCGACATCGTCGCCAAGGTGCTGGGGAAGGCGCGCTATGCCGAAGACTTCCGCGCCGACGGCATGGTCTTCATCAAAGTGCTGGGCAGCCCGCGGCCGCACGCGCGGGTGATTGCGCATTGATGCGAGCGCCGCGCTTGCCATGAAAGGCGTGCACGCCGTCCTCACGCCCGACGATCTGCCACCGCCTCCAGCTCCTCCGCGGCGGCACCCGGCGGCGCGGCCGCACCCGGACGCGGCGGCGAAGGTCGCGGCGCGGCGCCTCAAGGCAGCACGCCCGCCGGCACTCCCGCTGCGCCAGCCGGCACACCCGGTGCGACGGCCGCGCCCGCTGCGGTGAACCCGAACGCGCCAGGCACGGCGCAGACGCCACCGGCGCAACAGCAGACCAGTCCGCAAGGACAAGCGCGTGGCGCGGGCCAAAGCGCGGCCAGCGGTGCCGCCCCTCCGGGAACGGCCGGCACGGGCGCCCCGACACCTCCGCCGGGACCGCCGCTGCCGCCCGAGTTTGCGCTCGCCAAAGAGCCGCTCTACGAGGGTGAGCCGATTCTCGCCGTCGCCGCCGACAGCGAGGAACTCGCGGCTGAAGCGATTGAAAGGATCATCGTCGATTTCGAACAGCTGCCGTTCGTGATCGATCCCCTCGACAGCCTGCGGCCCGGCGGGCCCAACGGTCGCACCGAGGGCAACGTCTTCGTCGGCGCCCAAGCGAAAACGCTGAAGTGGACCGACGCCGACTTCGAGCAGATCGCCGCCGGCAAATTCCCGATGAACGCCGAGCATGCGGAGACGCAGCAGTTGGGCGACGTCGACGCCGCGCTCAAAGCTTCCGACCTCGTGCTCGAAGAGACGTGGTTCCAGCAGACGACCTCACACCAGCCGCTCGAATCGCGATCGGCGATGGCGTACTGGCAAAACGGCAAACTCTATCTCCACGGTTCCACACAGAGCGTCGCGCAGACGGTGCCCAACATCGCGCGCTGGTGCGGCATCCCGGCCTCGCGATGTCGTGTTCATCAGCGAGTACACCGGCGGCGGGTTCGGCAGCAAGATTCCCGGCGCCGTGTCGATGGCGATCCCGGCACTGATGTCGAAGAAGCTCAATGGCCGTCCGGTGATGATGCGGCTGTCGCGCGAAGAGGAAACCTACATCGGCCGCACGCGCCCGGGATTCCAGGCGGGCATCCGCATGGGATTCCGGAAAGATGGGCGCGTGACCGCGATCGACGCGTTCATCGTCGAAGCGAGCGGCCCGTATCGGCGTCAGGGTGATAGCCAGTCGGCCGCGAGCAACGCGTCGCTCTCCTATCAGCCCGAGACGATTCGGTTCCGCGGCATCTCGGTGGCGACCAACACGCCGCCGGGTGTGTCGCAGCGCGCGCCGGGCGGTCTGCAGGGCGCCGTGATGTTCGAGCCGATGATGGACAAGGCCGCGCGCAAACTCGGCATCGATCAGATCGAGATCCGCAAGCTCAACGCACCGACGATGGGCTCGCCGTTTGGACTGAGCGAAGCACCAGGACGGCCGCGCACGAAAGTGACGAGCGCCAACGTCAGGGAAGCGCTCGATCGCGGGCGCGAGCTGTTCAAGTGGGAGGAGCGCAAAGAGGAGCGGCCAGCGCCAGGGCACCAAAGTGCGCGGGGTCGCCGCGACCGTCGGCACCTACACGGCTGGATCGATCGGCTTCGATGGACTGTTCGTGATCAAGCCCGACGGCAAGGTGCACATCCATACGGGCGTCGGCAATCTGGGCACGCACTCGGTGTTCGACACGGCGCGCATCATCCCCGAGGTGCTCGGCGTGCCATGGGAAAGCTGCGACGTCGACCTGGGGCGACACGGGTAAAGGGCTGCCGTGGAGCTCGAGTCAAGCAGGCAGTCAGACGACCCACGCGCACACGCGTGCGAATCACGCGGCGGCGATGGATGCCGTGAAAAAGCTGCAGGAGACTGGCGGCGCTCGAAAGGGGCGGCAACCCTGAGAGCTACAAGGTGGCTGGCGGACGCGTGCAGGGGCCCGGCGGCTCGCTCACGTTCGCGCAGGCGGCCGAAGCGGCGATCAAGCGCGGCGGCAAGTTCGACGGCCACGAGGTGCCGGCGGACATCAACACGATGACCAAAGGTTCGGCGGCACTCCTCGCCGGCCAGGGCTTGATGGGCGTCGCCAAAGACAATTACGGGCGCAACGGCGCGACCTACGGGTTCGTCGCCGGCTTCGCGGAAATCGAAGTCGACGTCGAAACCGGGCATTACAAGATCCTCGATTACCTTGCGGTCGCCGATGTCGGCACCGTGCTGCACCCGCGCGCGCTTGCCGGACAGCTGCACGGCGGCGCCGCGCAGGGCTTTGGTCACGTCCGCAGCCAGCGGCTGGTGTACGACACGCATTACGGCACTGCACTCGCGATGCGGATGTATAACAACAAGCCACCGACGATTCTCGACATTCCGCTCGAGATGACGTGGGAGGCGCTCAACATCCCCGATCCGCAAACACCCGTCGGCGCGAAGGGCGTCGGGGAGCCGTGTATCTGTGCGGCGGGTGGCGTGCTGATGTGCGCGCTCGCGGCCGCGGTGGGCGACGACATCATCCGCAGGACGCCGGTCTTTCCCGAGATGATCGTCACAGGTCTGCAGGCCAAACGGGTCACGCACGATCCGTTCAAGGCCTTCATCTAGAGGAGCGTGCCATGGGTGTGATTCACGACGTTATCCCGGCATTTGAGCTCTTCCAGCCGGCGACGGTAGACGATGTGCTCGGGCTGCTCGATCGTCACGCGCCCGACACGTGGCTGATGGCCGGCGGCATGGACAGCTTCGACTGGTTCAAGGACCGGATCCGGCGGCCGCGCGTCGTGATCGATCTAGCGGCGTCGAAGGACTGCGCGGGATCAAAGAAGCGAACGGCGGTCTCGGGATCGGCGCGATGACGACGCTCACCGACCTCTCGAAGCATGCGGTGGTCAAGGACAAATTCGGCCTGCTGATGATCGCGGCCGATCACGTCGCCTCGCCGCAGATCCGCAACATCGGCACGCTCGGCGGCAACGTGGCGCAGGACACGCGCTGCTGGTATTACCGCCAGGGCTGGCCGTGCTACCGGGCGGGCGGCAACATCTGCTACGCGGACACGCCGACGGCGATCAACCGGGAACACGCAATCTTCGAAGCGGATCGCTGCGTGGCGGTGAGTGCCTCTGACACAGCGCCGGCGCTCGTCGCGCTCGACGCGTCGATGGTCGTCCGGCGGTTGGCGGCGCGAGCGCGTCATCCCGGCTGCGGAGTTCTTCGTGCCGCCCGGCTACGACATCACGCGCATGACGGCACTCGGACAGGGCGACCTGCTGGTGTCGATCCGTATTCCCGGCACCTTCGCGGGCAAGCAGTTCTATTTCGAGAAGGTGCGCGAGCGCGAGGTGTGGGACTTCGCCTTGCTGAGCGTGGCGTCGGCCATCTCCGGCGCAAGCTCGATCGAAGACAGCCGCATCGTCATCAACGGTGATCCGTCAGCCC
>CAVXMP010000011.1:0-25250 GCA_963762925.1 uncultured Acidobacteriota bacterium
CCAGCGCGGCGTCGAACGGCAAGCTTCTCACGGTGCGCGAACGCATGGAGCAGCACCGCAAGAATCCGGCGTGCGCCTCGTGCCATAAAGCCATCGATCCGCTCGGTCTCGCGCTGGAGAACTTCGACGTGACCGGGAGGTACCGCATCAAAGACAACGGGATGCCGATTGACGCGAGCAGCCAGATGTACGACGGCACGCCAATCGACGGACCGGCGACGCTCAGAAACGCGCTGCTCAAACACAAGGATGCGGTTCTTCTGAGCTTCACCGAAAACCTGATGACCTACGCTCTCGGGCGGCGGGTGGGGCCGAGCGACATGCCGGCCATCCGGCGCATCATGCGACAGGCGGCGCGGCAGGACTACCGGATGTCATCGTTCATTCTGGGTGTGGTGCAGAGCGCCGCGTTCCAGTCGAGCAGTGGAGAAAAGGCCGATGTTCATTAGTAAGAAGCACCTCTCGCGCAGGACCATGCTCAAAGGCATGGGCGTCACGATCGGGTTGCCGCTGCTCGAAGCGATGGTGCCGGCCGCCACCGTGTGGGGTCAGACGAACCGGAAGACGCGCCTCGTCGCCATCGAAATGGTGCACGGTGCCGCCGGTAGGACGGCCCTGGGCATCCAGAAGAACATGTGGGCGCCCGCGGCCGTGGGCTCGGCCTTCGATCTCACGCCCAGTGCGCTGTCGCCGCTCGAGCCGTATCGCGACTACCTGACGATTGTCAGCAATACCGATGTCCGCAACGCGGAAGCGTTTACCGCGCCGGAAATCGGCGGCGATCATTTCCGATCGGCGGCCGTATTCCTGACCCAGGCGCATCCGCATCAGACCCAGGGATCGGACCTGCACGCCGGCATCTCGCTCGATCAAATCTACGCGCAAAAAGTGGGTGGCGAGACCCCGATCCCATCGATGCAACTGTGCATCGAAAACGTCGATCAAGCCGGGGGCTGCTTCTACGGTTATTCGTGCGCGTACACCGATTCCATCAGTTGGGCTTCGCCGTCGGAGCCGCTGCCGATGGTGCGCGATCCGCGTGCCGTCTTCGATCAATTGTTCGGCGTTGGCGCGACCCCCGCAGCGCGGACGGCGCGTCGTAAACGCGACCGCAGCATTCTCGATTGGGTCGCCGAATCGGTCGCCCAGTTGAAGACCAATCTCGGAGCCATGGATCGCGCGCGGCTCAGCGACTATCTTGACGACGTCCGGGAAATCGAGCGCCGAATTCAGAAGGTCGAGGAGTTCAATCGCAGCGGTGAAGTGCGCGAACAGCCCGACGCGCCCGCGGGCGTTCCCGACTCGTACACCGAGCATGTGAAACTCATGTTCGATCTGCAGGCCATCGCCTTCACCTCCGACATCACCCGGGTGTCGGCCTTCAAGTTGAGCCGCGATGTCTCCAATCGCGTGTATCCCGAGACCGGCGTCAACACCGGCTTCCACATCGCGTCGCACCACGGCGAGCGTGAAGAGCGCATCATGGATCTCGCGAAGATCAATCGCTATCACATCAGTCTCGTGCCGTATTTCCTCGACAAGCTCAAGAAGACGGCCGACGGCGACGCGACGCTCCTCGATAACACGCTGATCGTATACGGGTCGCCCATGGGCAACTCCAATGTGCACAACCACAAGCGCTGTCCCTTGCTGGTGCTGGGTCACGGCGGTGGCGTCAAGGGCAATCTGCATCTCAAAGCCGCGGACGCGACGCCGATGGCGAATGTCATGTTGTCGGTCCTGCAAAAACTCGATGTCGAGGTCGACAGCTTTGGCGATAGTTCCGGCACGTTCGAATTGAATGCGGCACCGGCCACTACGACGGTTGCAGCGAGGAGCTGACATGACGCGCATCGTGCGAGCGTTGGGTGCAAGCATCGTCGTCGCTCTCGTGTTGTCCGTCTTCGTCAATGCCGCCGCGACCCCCGTCGCCGACGCGGCGATGCGCGGCGACAAGGACGGGCTTCGCGCCTTGCTCAAGCAGGGCGCCGACGTGAACCAGGCGCAGGGCGACGGGATGACGGCGCTGCACTGGGCGGCGACGAGCGGCAACACAGAGCTCCTGGAAACGCTGTTATATGCCGGCGCCAATGTGCGGGCGACCACGCGCCTTGGCGGCTACGCGCCGCTCCACCTGGCGAGTCAGTCGGGCCATGCCGCCGTCATCGACGCGCTCACGACGGCCGGCGCCGACGTCAACTTGATGACGACGACCGGAGCCACACCCTTGATGCTGGCCGCCACCTCGGGCAAGACCGACGCGGTGCGCGCGCTGCTCGATCACGGGGCCGATATCAATGCGCGCGACAAGGCCAACGAGGAAACGGCCTTGATGTTTGCTGCCGCGCTCGATCGGACGGAAGTCGTGCAGTTGCTGGTTTCGCGCGGCGCCAACATCGCGCTCACGGCCAAGGTCATCGATCGCGGCGCCGGGCCGATGGCCCCCGGCGACATCGCACTGCAGGAGGCGTCCCGAGGACGTACACCCAATGCGCCGGCTGCCGCTGCCGCGCCGGCTGGTCGCGGGGCGGCTGCAGCGAATGATGTGCCCGGTGTCACCCGCCCCTTCAGCTACAACGAGCTCATCGGCAAAGTTGGCGGGCTCAGCGCGCTGCACTTCGCGGCGCGTCAGGGCAGCGCCGATTCCGTGAGAGCGCTGGTCGAGGCCGGCGCCGACGTCAATCAGTTGAGCCCGGCGGATATGGCGTCGCCGATGCTGATCGCGGCAGTGAATGGGCAGTTCGACATCGTCAACTACCTGCTCGACAAAGGCGGCGATCCGAATCTGGCGACTGCCGCCGGTGCGACGCCGCTCTATTCCGTGCTCAATGTCCAGTGGGGACCAAAGTCCTTCTACCCGCAACCGCGCGCGCAACTGCAGCAGAGGACGTCGTATCTCGAGTTGATCAAGGCGCTCCTGGAGAAGGGTGCGGATCCCAACGCGCGCATCAATCGCAAAATCTGGTATACGTCGTACAACTTCGACAACCTGCGCGTCGACGAGAGCGGCGCCACGCCGTTCTGGCGCGCGGCCTATGCCAGCGATATCGACGCGATGAAGCTGTTGCTGGCACACGGCGCCGACCCGAACATCCGCACGATGAAAAGCGCGGGTCGCGGCTTCCGCGACAATGGCACGCGCGAAGTCGGCGAGATCGGTCCGCAGCCGCTCCCCGCGGGCGCGCCCAGCCTCACACCGTTACACGGGGCCGCTGGCGCGGGCTACGGCGAAGGTTACGCGGGTAACGCACATCGCTTCGCGCCAACCGGCATGATGGCCGCGGTGAAGTACCTCGTCGAAGAGCTTCACGCGGATGTCAATGCGGTCGATGCCGAAGGCATGTCAGCGCTCCATCATGCGGCGTCGCGCGGCGACAACGAGATGATCGTGTACCTGGTGCAGAAAGGCGCCGACGTGACGATCGTCAATCGCCGTGGTCAATCGATTGCGGACATGGCGAACGGACCCGTGCAGCGCATCCAGCCGTTTCCCGACACGTTGGCACTGCTCGAGAAGCTCGGCGCGAAGAACAATCACAAGTGCGTGTCCTGTTAGGTCGGGTCGGTCTGGTAGGTCGGGCAGGTTGCGTCGGGCAATCTAGTTGGTCTTGGCCCGCCTTGCCAGACCCACCAGACCGAAGAGACGGCCCCGGCTCAAATAGTAGCCACGCATCCGGATCAGTGTGGATTTGCCGGCACCGACGTGACATCCCAACGTGCATTCGCGCTCGCCGTTCGGGGATAATGACGCGTGCGTCGATGGTTGCGCATCGGCCTTGTCGTCGTCTTGAGCCTCGCAGTGGCTGCGGCGGTGCAGCTGACCGCGCTCGGTCAGCCTGATGGGACGGACCTCACATACGACGGACGGTTCACGTTCGTGCGATTGCGGTGGGGCGCCGAGTTTGGCTTTCGTCGCGGCGGCTTCAACGCGGCGTGGAATCACGACTACCCGCGAGCAGAGCGACACCTCTCGCTCATCCTCGACGAGCTCACGGGTCTCGACATTCGCATCGACGGCAGCCTTGTTCTCGCGCTCGACGATCCAGAATTGTTCAACTACCCGATCGCCTTCATGTGGGAGCCGGGCTTCTGGAATCTCACGGACCCGGAAGCGGAATCGTTTCGCGCCTACCTGTTGAAGGGCGGCTTTGCCGTGTTCGAAGACTTCGACGGCACCCAACAGTGGAGCCACTTCGAGGCACAAATGCGCCGGGTGCTTCCTGAGCGGCCGGTTCGTCAAATTGGACAACACGCACCGCATCTTCGATTCCTTCTTTCAGATCAAAGACATCGACGCGATCGTGCATCCCATGACGGGCATCGTGCCGACCTACTACGGGCTCTTCGAGGATAACGACCCCTCAAAGCGCCTGATGGTGGTCGCGAACTACGATAACGACGTTCCTGAATATTGGGAGTGGTCGGGGCAGGGCTACTACCCGTTCGATACCTCGAATGATGCGTACAAGCTCGGCGTCAACTATGTGATCTACGGGTTGACGCACTAGCCGACCCGACCGACTCGGCTCCACTCGACCGACCTGCCAGGCGCCTCACTTGACGGTAACGCGTGCCCAGTCCCAGCCCTCCAGCCCCCGTGCATTGACCGCTTTCACCGCGACAACATAGCCCGGCGCAAGCCCCGGAACCTTTGCATTCGTGCTCGTCACTTTCAGCGTCCGGCTGTTCGGCGCGGTTGTGGGACCGTAAGAAAGAATGTACGAGGTCACATTTCGCTCAGGGCTCGGCGTCCACGACAGTGTTGCCACGCCGCCGGTGAAACTGTCGACCCGGAGATTGGTGATTCGCGACGGGCTCGACGCCAGCAGCATCAAGGTCGCCACCGTCGTCTTGCTGGTCTCGGCAATCAGCTGGTGATTCACGGACTCGAGCAGGTCGTGAGGCTGATGGTAGTGCGGGTTGCTGAGGACCGGATACGAGCCGATGCCGCCCACGATGTCGCCGTAGGCATCGTAGTAGGCCGCGGCGTCCGTGCTCTTGAAGTAGAGCGCGTCGTAGGTAATCAGCTTGGTGAAGAGCATTGCCGCGCCATGTTGAATGTCGCGAATGCCAGGATTTGAATAGCGGATAGTGTTGTCGAGGCGCTGATCGTTGGCGAAGCCGATCATGTCGTTATTGAGGGCGCCAACAATCCGCATCTTGTTCTCGACGGCGCGCCGCACGAACTCGCGACTGCCGAGGAGCCCTGCTTCTTCGCCGGTGAAGGAGGCAAAGACGATGGTCGCGGGCATCGGACGACCCGCCATGACCCGCGCGGCCTCGAGAAGCGCCGCGGTCCCCGAGGAGTTGTCATCGGCGCCGGCGCCGCCGGCGACCGAATCGTAGTGGCTGCTCACGACGTACACCAACTCGGGATTGACGGTGCCACGTAGCGTGGCTGTGACGTTCGCCGTGGTCCCGCCGAGGGCCGTGCCCTGATCAAACCACTCGTACTCGGGTTGGTAACCGAAGGATGCGTAGGTGTTGAACAGGTACTCCGCCGCGAGCTTATTGCCCGGGCGTGTGATGTGCTTGGAATCGAAATCGAACAACGCCTTCTCGTATCCGTAGACGCGCGCCACAGATGCGGACTCCACGATGGTGCGCACGTCCTCGGCGATTAGCGCAAACGACTTGGTGGCACCGGCACGCAATGCCGTCTCGGCCGCCAGGTTGTCGCGCAATCGTTTGACCAGATCGGCTTTCGAGATCAGCTTCCGTAAGTTGAGGAGATAGACACCGCGTTCCGGCGACACGGTGTTGCCATCGCGCTCGGAGGTGATGAGCATCTGACTCCCGTCGGCGCTCACCACCCATTGATATTCCGGCGCGATGGTGCGGACGGTGTTGTTGTGGAAGAGGCGAGTCCGCGCGCCACTCGTCAGATTGGTGATGAACGACCGGCGGTGGCGCGGTTCCCCGACCACCGAGAACAGCCGGTCGGCGTCGATGAAACGCGGCAGCACATCGTGCTGGACATCGCGCGTGAGCCGCAGGTCGCCCTCGCCGGTGCGGTTGGTCAGATACAGTTCCCAGTCGTCGCGCGTCATCCTCTGATACGCCACGCGTCGTCCGTCGGGCGAAACAGCGGGCGAATCGAGGCGATCCGTCGTCTTCACGATCGGTGTTGCCGGCCCGTGCGGCGGACCAATCATCAAGTGATACTCGGCGCCGGCGCGCCCGATGTACGCGAGGGTCTTGCCATCTGCGGACAAGGCTGGCGCCGAGCCTTCGGTCGTCGTTGTCTTGCCAGTCGCGAGATCGATCACGCCGAACGATGGCGGTCGCGGTCCAGGAGCAAGTGGTCCTCCACCTCCTCCTCCACCACCCGGGGTCGCCGCTTGCGGGCGCCGGAAGGGGTTCTGATTGGGAACCGCATAGACAAGGACCGCCCCTGTCGAGTCGACCATGGGTGCGGCCTTGAGGCCTGGCGCGTCGCCGACGCGAATGGGCGCGCTACCTTCCGCGAGCGTATAGAGGTCGTTGCGGTCGTCTTCACCTTCTCGCCCGCCCAGAAAATACAGGCTGCGGCCATCAGCGGCGTAGGTGAGCGCGCTCTTGAGCAGATCCGGCGCTGCTGTCTCACGCTCCTGGCCAGTCGTGAGGTCGCGAACCACGACGCTGGAGTTGCGCGTGACCTGCCAGGCGAGCATCTGCAACAGCGCGTTGCGATTTTGTGCGGCAAGCGGTGCTTCGTCTACCGCCTTGACTGCGGCCAGGAGGTCAGTGCCTGGTTCGATTTTGAGATAGGCGAGCGCGTTGCCGCTCGGCGAAAAGGTTGCCGACACGCCGGGGAGGTCGGCCACTTGCGAGAAGCCCGTGTCATTGCGGAGAACAACAGTCCGACGCGAAATCTCCGTGCCGGTTTCGTAGGCGATGAACCGGCCGTCACGACTGAAGCGCGGGTTCCGCCCGTCTACGGTCAGTTCGCGGGTCTCGTATAGCTCGCCAGTCTGCAGCGCAATGGGTTCGAGCGACGACTCGGCGCCGGCTCCCTCGAGCAGCGCGAGATATCCGTTCAGCGCGGAGATGTAATCGCCACGTTCCCACGCGTCATTGGCCGAAGCCATCGCCTTCGCAGCCGGCGAGACGTCGGCGCCGCTGAGGACGGCGGCAACGAATGTCAACAGCACCGCCGCTACCGACAAGCGGACGTAAACGCGCGACGGATGCAAGAACCCAGGCGAGGGGCCCTGGTGCGAGGAGTCCGTGGTCATGGTGCGCCAATTATCCACGCACGTAGCGCCGCCGAAGTTGCAAGGGCGACGCGCGATCTTGGTTGCTAAGTCTTCGCCAGAAGCGCTGTGTCCGACTGTGGTGCAACCGGTTCGCTCGGGCTCCCGCCGGGTGTGACGCGCACTGGTTTGAGAAACGGCATCATCTCCCGCAGCTGCGCGCCCACCTGCTCGAGGAGTTGCGACTGCTCGCGCGCGCGTACGTCGTTGAACCAGGGCCGGCCCGCGCGGTTCTCGGCAATCCACTGCGTCGCGTACGTGCCGTCCTGAATCTCGGCGAGGATCTGCTTCATTGCCTGTCGCGTGTCGTCGGTCACGATGCGCGCGCCGCCGGTGTAGTCGCCATGCTCCGCTGTATCGCTGACCGAGTAGCGCATGTAATTGAGGCCGCCGCGGTACATCAGATCGACGATCAACTTCAGCTCGTGCATGCACTCGAAGTAGGCGATCTCCGGTTGATAGCCTGCTTCGACCAGGGTCTCGAATCCGGCTTTGACGAGCGCGCTCACGCCGCCGCACAGCACGGTTTGTTCGCCGAACAAGTCGGTTTCGGTTTCTTCGGCAAACGTCGTTTCCAGGACCCCGGCGCGCGTTGTGCCGAGAGCACGCGCGTACGACAGCGCCAGCGCCCGCGCGTGGCCGGTCGCGTCCTGGTGGACGGCGAGCAAGGCGGGCGTGCCGCCCCCTTCAACGAACACCTCGCGCACGCGGTGACCGGGCGACTTCGGCGCCACCATCGTGACATCCACATCCGCCGGCGGCGTGATGCACCATAGCGGATGTTGAAGCCGTGCGCGAACATCAACATGTTGCCGGGTTCGAGTCCCGGCGCGATGTGCTGCTCGTACGAGGCCGGTTGGGTCGTGTCGGGCATCAGCAGCATCACGATATCGGCCCAGTGCGCGGCCTCTGCCACAGAGACGACTCGTAGTCCCTCTGCCGCCGCCTTGTCGCGCGAGCGGCTGGTCGCGGGCAACCCGACGGTCACGGCGACGCCGCTGTCGCGCAGGTTGAGTGCGTGCGCATGACCCTGGGATCCGTAGCCGATGATGGCGACTCTGCGCGCGCGCACGAGGTCGAGGTTCGCGTCCTTGTCGTAGTAGATGGTGGCCATGGTCAGTTACACCGAATAAGAAACCGCTGTGTCCGTGATGTCCGCATTTGGTGGTCGCCGTCTCGCGGCTTTGAGCGCCTGCCCGCCACGCGACATGGACACGCGCCCGGTCCTCACCATTTCCATCACGCCGTAGGGGCGAAGCACGTCGACGAGCCCGTCGATTTTGTCTTCCGTGCCGGTGATTTCGACGATGAGCGAGTCGGGAGCGACGTCGACGACACGCGCGCGAAACACATCGACCAACTGCATCACCTCACCGCGGGTCGCACCGGTCGCGGCGACTTTGATCATCGCGAGGTCGCGATCGACGGCGTCGGCGGCAAGCGATTCGACCCGGTCGACGTCGAGAATCTTGTAGAGATTCGCCTCGATGCGGCTGCGAACCTCCTCGGGCGCATCGACCACGATCGTCATGCGCGAGATGCCGGGCTGCTCGGTGTGCCCGACTGTGAGCGAGGCGATGTTGAACGCGCGCCGCCGGAACAGGGAGGCAACCCGGTTGAGCGCGCCCGGGTGGTCTTGCAGATACACGGCAAAGGTCAGCATGAATGGAGGTCCTGCGTGTTCGCTAGTCGGCCGCGGTTTCGACGAGCGGCGACGGCCGGCGAATCATCGCGTGCAGATCGGCGCCGGCCGGCACCATCGGGTACACCGAGTCTTCCTGTTCGACCTTGAAGTCGATGACGACCGCTCCGCGGTGACTGCGGGCGTACTCGACCGCTGTGACGACGTCTCCGCGCGCCGTGACACGGCGTCCTTCGAGGCCGTACGCCTCGGCCAGCTTCACGAAGTCCGGGTTGTGGAGCGGCGTCGCGGCATAACGCTTCTCGTAGAAGAACTCCTGCCACTGGCGCACCATGCCGAGGTAACCGTTATTGATAATCGCCACATTGATGTCGAGCTGTTCCTGCGCGATCGTTGCCAGCTCCGCCAGCGTCATCTGAAATCCACCGTCGCCGACCACGACCCAGACCTCGGCGTCCGGACGCGCAATCTTCGCCCCGATGGCCGCGGGCAACGCGAACCCCATGGTGCCGAGCCCACCGGACGTGATGAGCGAGCGCGGCTCCTCGTGATGGTAGTACTGCGCCTCCCACATCTGATGCTGGCCGACGTCGGTGACCACGAGCGCCTGGCCTGAAGTGGTGCGCCACAAATCGTGCACGACGTGCGCGGCATACAAGTGCCCGTCATCCGGGAGGTTCTTGATGTCTCGCACCGCAACGTCGCCCTTGGCATCGTCGATCGATCGACGCCATGCGCGGCGATTGCCGCGAGGGACGAGCGGCTGCAGCGCGGCCAACGCGTCACCCAGATCGGCGACGATGCCGACATCGGTGCTGACGTTCTTGCCAATCTCCGCCGCGTCGATATCGATGTGGATCTTGCGTGCTTTCAGCGCATACGTCTTGAGATTTCCGGTGACGCGATCATCGAAGCGCATCCCGAATGCGAGCAGCAGATCGGCATCCTGAATCGCCGCGTTGACCCACGCTTCCCCGTGCATGCCCATCATCCCCAGATTGAGGGGATGGGAGGCAGGGAAGCCGCCGATGCCGAGCAGCGTCATCGCGATCGGGATGTCCGTATGCTCGGCGAACGAGCGCACCGCATCCATCGCGTCCGCGAGGATCACACCGTGCCCGGCCAGAATCAGCGGCCGCTCAGCCTGTGCGACGAGCGCGGCGGCTCGCGCCAGCGCATCGCGATCGAGCGCCGGCTCGCGCCGACTGATGCGGGCCGCCGGGGCGGCCGCGTCCCAATCAAACTCGGCGCGGCCCTGCTGCGCGTCTTTGGTGATGTCGATGAGGACGGGGCCCGGACGCCCGGATCGCGCGACGTGAAAGGCCTCGCGCACAGCGGAGGCAACATCAGCGGCGCGCGTCACCAGGTAGTTGTGCTTGGTGATCGGAAGCGTGACGCCGGTGATGTCGGTTTCCTGAAACGCGTCCGACCCGATCAGCTTGCTGCCAACCTGGCCCGTGATGCAGACGATGGGCGAGGAGTCCATCATTGCCGTGGCGATGCCGGTCACCATGTTGGTTGCGCCGGGCCCCGAGGTGGCGACGGCGACCCCGACGCGGCCGCTGGCACGCGCGTAGCCATCGGCCATGTGCGTGGCGCCTTGCTCGTGGCGCACCAGCACGTGCCGGATTGGGTACTCGAGCAGCGCGTCGTAGGCCGGCAGGATGGCGCCGCCCGGGTAACCAAAGACGTCGGTCACGCCCTCACGGACAAGGCACTCCCACAAAATTTGCGCGCCAGGTCCTCGTCATCAGTCCCCAACAATGGGCGACGGATCGCCATAAGGCAAATTAATAATGTTTCTAACAGTATAATGTGAACGCCACAAGTCGACCGTCGACCGTCTCGAACGCCATCGGCAACTGAAGTGGCGTTCGGATTAGGTGCGATACGCGCCGAGGACGCGCAGCCACGGCGTCACCGTCTGCATTTGCTCCACGGCCCGCGTCAACTTTGCACCGCCGTCGTGCACCGTCAGCTCCACCACGAAGCGATACTCGAATGGCTTGCCGGCGATCGGGCGGCTTTCGATTTTCGTGAGATTCACCTCAGAGGCGGCGAGGGTTTGCAGCGCGCGTGCGAGCGCGCCCGGTTCGTGCGGAAGGTCAAAGGCGACGAGCGTCTTGTTCGGGTCTTCGGTCGTCTCCACCGCATCGGGACGTGCAAGGAGTAGGAAACGCGTCCAATTCTCCGGGTGATCCTGGAGATGCTCCGCGAGCACGGTGCCGTGGTAGAGCGTGGCGGCGCGCCGAGCGGCAATCGCGGCCGTGAACCCATCGTCCTCACGCATCACGATCTCGACCGCCCCGGCCGTGTCGAAGACAGGCACGGCTTGAATGTTGCGATTGGCGCGGAAGAATTCCGCGCACTGGGCGAGCGCCACCGGGTGCGAGAGCACGCGACGCACATCTTCGCGGCGCACGTTCGAGGGCCCCACGAGGACGTGATCGATGTGCGTCCGGGTTTCGCGGACGACGCGCAAGTCGTGCGCCAACAGCAATTCGTAAACATTCGGCACCGTCCCCGACAACGTGTTCTCGACCGGAACAACGCCGTAGCGCGCGCCCCCGGCGGACACCGCGTCGAAGACGTGCTCGAGCGAGCGGCGGGGCAGCATGCTGGCGGTGGCGCCGAGCAGTGTGTGCGCCGCTTCTTCGCTGTACGCGCCTGGGGCGCCTTGATACGCGGCGTCGTACACTGCCTGGTGGAGATCGACGTGCATCATTCCTCCGTGCCAACAAAAAAGCCCGCGTCCCAGTCGGGGAGGCGGGCCTTTTGAAAATCCGAACTGCTGTGCGCGCCCGGCTACGCTCCGATCAACGAGCGAAACGCACAAGAAAACTGGCACACGCGCGCCTCGCGGATCGGAACGCGGACAGTGATCGGGAGCGTCTGCGCCAGCATGAGCTGCATACGCTATCGATTCGTTCAGGCCTTGTCAACCGGTGGACGTCCGACAGATCATCAAGGTGCAATGAAACGCGGCTTGGCGCTGGTGCTCATGTTGGTTGTCGCGGCGCTGATCATCTCGGTCGCCGCGACAGTCGTGCTCTACATCGTCATGTCGCCGTCGCGGCACGTGCCCGAGCGCTCGACGCTGGTGCTGCGGCCCGGAGGCGAACTCCACGACATCGTTCCCGACGATGTGCTGCAGTTGGTCAGCCGCCGCGAAACTCACACGCTCCGTGCCTACGTCGATGCGTTGCGCAAAGCCAAGGTGGACAAACGCGTCGCGGCGGTGCTGCTCGCCCCGCGGCCGATCGACACACCCTTCTGGGCAAAGATCCAGGAGCTGCGCGATGCGGTGCTCGATTTCAAGACGTCGGGCAAGCCGGTCTACGCGTTTCTCGAGTACGGCGGTGATCGCGAATATTACTTGGCGAGCGCGGCCGACAAGATCTTCCTCGTGCCCTCGTCGACGCTCGATCTCACCGGCGTCGCCACCTACGAGCTTTTTCTCCGCGGTACGTTCGATTGGATCGGGACCTACCCGGACTTCCTGCACATCGGCGACTACAAGACTGCGGTCAATCTGTTTACCGAGAAAACCTTCACCCCCGCGCATAAGGAGATGAGCGCCTCGCTCAATCGCGATCAGTTTGACCAACTCGTGCGCGGGATCGCCGACGGCCGGCGCAAGACGGAGCCGGAAGTGCGCGCGGCAATCGATGACGGCCCGCTCCTGCCGGAAGACGCGCTCCGCATCGGGCTCGTCGACGATCTTGCGTACGAAGACGAGCTCGATGATCTGGTCGAAGGCGTTGGCGGGCCGGGCAAACTGCGGCTGCTCGAAACCGCCGACTACGCAGCCGTGACGTGGGAGTCACTCGGCGTGCGGCCAGCCGCGAAGATTGCCGTGCTCAACGCGGTCGGCGCCATCACATCCGGGGAGAATCGCTACGATCCCGTCAATGGCTATGTCATGGGGTCGGATTCCATCGTCAAATACATCCGCCACATTCGCGCGGACCGCTCGATTCGCGCGGTGGTGCTTCGCATCGACAGTCCAGGCGGAGGGTCGACTGCCTCAGACGTCATCTGGCGCGAGCTGATGATCAGCAAGAGCGGCGACAACGCGCGCCCGCTAATCGTATCGATGTCGGATCTCGCGGCCTCCGGCGGCTACTACATTGCCATGGCCGGAGACGTGATCGTGGCGCAACCCGGAACGCTCACCGGCTCGATTGGCATCTACGTCGGCAAGTTCGTGACCGGCGGTACGTTTGCCAAGCTCGGTGCGAATATCGAAGCGACTAGCGACGGCAAGCACGCCGAAATCTTCTCGCCGGATCGGAAGTTCAGCGACGAGGAGCGCGGCAAAGTACACGCGTCAATGCAGGCGTTCTACGATCAGTTCGTGGAAAAGGTGGCAGAGGCGCGGCACACGACGCCGGAGAAGATCGATCAGGTCGCCCAGGGCCGCGTCTGGACGGGCCACCAAGCCAAACAAGTCGGGTTGGTCGATCAATTAGGCGGACTGCAGGATGCGCTTGCCGTGGCGAAGCAGCGCGCGCGGATTCCGGCCGACGAGGAAATCGAAGTTGTCGTCTACCCGCCGCGCCGGACCTTCTACGAAGTTCTGACCGAGCAGTTCGAGTCGCCGGCCGAGCGATCGATGTCAGGATCGATCCTGTCGCTGCTCGGCTCCCGCGACCGGCGCGCGCTGGCGGCGCTGTTGGCTCCCTCGCGCTTATTCCGGTCGGGAGAAATACTCGCACATATGCCGTACGTGTTTCTTCGCTGAGAGTTCCCAGTTCCCGGTTCCCAGACCGTCGACGGTCGACCGTCGACGGTCGACAGCTAGCGAAGCGGTGCCGCGGGTGCCGGCCCGACAACTTGCGCCAGCGTCTCCGGCTTCAGTTCGATTTTGAGATTCTTCTTCGCGTTCTGCATATATCCGCTGAAGAACTGATCGCGCCGCTGGTTCAGGAGCTCCTCGCGCAGCTGATCGCGGCCAGCCGCGAGCTGCTCCGGCGTCACGTCCTCTTTTTCCACGACACGGATGACGGCCGTGCCTTGCGGTGTGGAAATCGGGCCGCTGACGCCGCCGATGGGCAGTGTAAACGCCACCTGATCGAGTTCGGCACTCGTGCCGATGTCCGGCACGGCGGCCCCGCGGGCGATGAATTCGGTGGTCTTGACCTCGAGTCCGGCTTTCTTTGCGGCTGCGGCAAAATCGGTGGCATTCTTGAGCGACGTGGCGATCTGGGCGGCCTTGGCTTTCGCCACGTCGGCGGCGCGCTCCTTGACGAGATCGTCGCGAACCTTGTCGCGCACCTCCGCAAGTTGCGGCGCGTACGGATCTTGTTTGTTCACGAGCGTGACAAAGACCCAGCCCTTCGCCACTCGCTGGACGGGACTCACCTTACCGGCTTCCAGCTGAAACGCTTGTGCCGAGACTTCTGGCGCCGGTCCGAGCCCGTCGATCGGCTCGTCGCGCAGGAAGAACCCGGTCTCCTGCACCTGAAGACCGCGCTCTTTCGCCAGACGGTCCAAGTCCTCAGCCGTTTTCATCTGCGCCTCGAGGGCCTTGGCCTGCTGTTCGGCCTCGGACTGCGCCTTCTGGAACTTGAGTTGTTCCTCGAGTTCGCTGCGCACCTCACTGACCGGGCGCGTCGTCGCCTGCCGGTGATCCAAGACCTTGATGATGTGGAATCCGAAGGACGTCTTGACCAGGTCGCTGATCTCCCCCGGCTTCATCGCGAACGCAGCCTGCTCGAACTCCGGCACCATCGCACCGCGCGGAAAATATTCGAGGTCACCGCCCTTGGTGTTGTTGCTGTCGTCCTCTGAGTACTGCTTCGCCAACGCCGCGAAATCTTCGCCGGCCTTTGCCCTCTTGAGCACGTCTTCGGCCTGCGCCTTGACGTCGGCTTCGGTCTTCCCTTCGGTCTTGAAGAGAATGTGGTTCGCGTGCACTTCTTCCGGCGTCTGATATTGCGACAGATTCTGTTTGTAGAACGCTTCGATCTCCGCGTCCGGAACCTTCACCTGCTCACGAACGCGATCGACATCGACGAGCGCGTACTTGATCTTGCGCTTTTCGCCGATGCGATAGGTGTCCTTCTTCTGCTCGAAGTACGCCGCAAGATCGGCATCCGTAACCGTCACCTCACCCTTGAACGCGTCGGGCGTGATCGGCACGACATCGAGCTTCACTTTTTCGTTGCGCCGTTTGTACTCCTGCGCGATATCGTCGTCGCCCACCGTCATCCACGCCGTTGTCGCGTTGCGGAGCTTTTCGATGACGATGGCGCGCCGCACCTGATCTTCGAACTCAGTTGTCGTGAGCGGGTTGGTGTTCATCTGGAGCATCTGACGGTAGCGTTGCTCCCCGATAAAACGTCCGTTCTCCTGAAATGCCGGAATCGCCAGGATGCGCTCCCGCACTTCGACGTCATTCGCGGTCAAACCTTGCCGACCGGCTTCGGCGACCATGGCTTGTTCGTCGACCAACTGCTGCAGAATCTGTTGCTCGATGCCGAGTTGGCGGAGGAGTTGCTCGCTCATCTGCGCGCCATACGCCTGGCGGTAGGCCTGCATCTGCGCCGAATAGCGACGCTGGAACTCGCGCACGGTGATCGGCCGTCCCTCGACGGTGGCGACCGTATCGCTCGGCGCCGCGCCCGTCGTGCTCGTCAAGAAGTCGGGAATATAGAAAAGCACAAAGGTGAGGACGACGAGCGCCAGGCTCCACTTGAGCCAGCCTTTGTGGCGCCGCATGCGATCGAGCATCGTCATATAGAACCCGGTCCTTGAAGGGTGGAAACGCTGATCGTAACACGGCACTCGCGCGGCCAACGGGCCTTGGGACTTGAGGCTTGGAGCTTGCAGCGTGAGACTGGGGTTCGGGTCTGAGCTGCGCTTGATGCGGCGGAAGCGGCAGCCGTAAGCCGTTAGCCGTAAAGCCTAAGTTGTAAGCCGTCAACCGCAACTGTCACCCGCCGACCGCGCGCCGTCAGCGGTAAGCCGTGCAATCCACGGCGGTGCGGCGTAGGCCATCTTCGAGAGACGTGATATATTCCTTGTCAAATAAGGACTTACAGCGGGTCGACTCGGCGACCGCGCGGCCGCCCGCCGAACACTGTCACCAGCTGGAAGTCGAGTATCTGATGTCACCCTCGCCGGGTGTCCGCCCCGACCTCGCCACCCGCCTTCGTCAGAGCCAGCGCGCGTTAAAAGGGCGTCTTGCGAAGCCCGAGGCTGCTCTTTTACTCATGCGGGCGGCCCACGATTCGCTCGATCCCGCCAAAATTGGTGAGCTCGTGGTCGACCACGCGCTCGACTGGTTCAAAGTCGGATCCTGTGCGGTGTTGGCGACGGATCTCGAGAGCCAGGTGGTGCCGATCGCGAGTCATAACATGAGTCCGGGGATGACGGCGGCGGCGATTGCCATCGGCCGCTGGGTGCTCGCGCATGGCCGTGACTTTGCTACCGCTGATCTGCGGCGCGATGGTCGTGTCACTGGCGCGTGTGGCGCGGTGGTCGCGGTGCCACTGCGGTCGCGGGGCCGCTGTATCGGCGCGCTGGTCTTGATCGATCGGTCACCTGCGGCGATCGAACCCAAGCTCAGCGGTGGTACGAGTGAGATGATAAGCGCAGGTACTCGAAGGGCCAGCGATGGCGCTCGACTACGCACTGACGTTGCGCCGTGCGGAAGCGCTGTCGGTGACCGATGATCTCACGCAGCTCTACAACTCGCGCTATCTCAATCAGGTGCTCCGGCGCGAAGCGAAGCGCGCGTCGCGGAGCGGCCGGCCGCTGTCATTATTGTTCATGGACCTCGACGGCTTCAAAGGCGTCAACGACGTGCACGGGCATCTTGCTGGCAGCCGTGCGCTGGTTGAAGCCGCGGCCGTCATCCGCGGATCGGCGCGCGAGACAGACATCGCGGCGCGCTTCGGTGGGGATGAGTTTTCGATCGTCTTGCCCGACACCGGGTCGGAGGGCGCGGTCGCCGTCGCGGATCGTGTGCGCGAGCGAATTGCCGCACACCCGTTTCTCGCCGGCAACGGTTTGAACTTGCGGCTCACCGCGTCGGTGGGAGTCGCGACCTTGCCTGATGTCGCCGGGTCGGCGGACGAACTGGTGCGGGCCGCGGACGTGGCCATGTATCGCATCAAGCAGGCGGGCAAGAACGGCGTCGGCATCGCGCGTGGGGATGAACTGTAATTGGCGGAACGCGGGTCAACGACCCGCTGGTTTTACCGCCGGAGGATACTCTTGGCATTCGGCTCGCTTCTCTCGTTTCTCTCTACCGATCTGGCCATCGATCTCGGAACGGCCAACACGTGCGTCTACGCCAAAGGTCGCGGCATCGTGGTCAACGAGCCGTCGATTGTCGCCGTCAATAAAGTCAACGGGCGGGTCGAGGCGGTGGGTAGAGAGGCGAAAGAAATGCTGGGCCGCACGCCCGGCAACATCGTCGCGATCAAACCCATGAAGGACGGCGTGATCGCCGACTTCGACGTGACCGAAAAGATGCTGACCTACTTCATCAAGAAGGCGCATAACGGCAACGTCTGGGTGCGCCCGCGCATCATCATCGGCGTGCCGTCGGAAATCACGCAGGTGGAAAAGCGCGCCGTCAAGGACAGCGCCTACCGCGCCAAAGCCAGCGAGGTGCACCTTGTCGAAGAAGCCATGGCGGCAGCGATCGGCGCCGGCCTGCCGATCACGGAGCCGGCAGGCAGCATGGTGGTCGATATCGGGGGCGGCACCACTGACATTGCGGTCATTTCCCTCGCCGGCATTGTCTACAGCAAAGCGGTCCGTGTCGCCGGCAACGAGATGGACGAAGCGATCATCGGATACATCAAGAAAACGTACAACCTCCTGATCGGCGAACGGACGGCGGAGCAAATCAAGATGGAGCTGGGCTCGGCTTACCCCGTCGAGGAGCGTCTGACGATGGAGATCAAAGGGCGGCATTTGATCGAAGGCGTGCCCAAGACGATCACGATCACCGATGAGGAGATTCGCGAGTCCCTTGCCGAAACGGTCAACGTGATCGTCGACGCGGTCCGCGTGGCGCTCGAGCGCACCCCACCGGAGCTGTCGGCCGACATCGTCGATCGCGGCATCGTGTTGACCGGCGGCGGTTCGTTGCTACGGAATCTCGACAAGCGCTTGCGCGAGGAAACGGGGTTACCCGTGACCATGGCCGAGGATCCCTTGTCCTCAGTCGTGCTCGGCGCGGGCAAGATGCTGTCGGACTTCGATCTGTTGAGGAAGATTGCCATCGACTGACGCTGCTGGCTGCGCAGCCGGCTAACGGCTTACGGCCTACGGCTTACGCCTTTAGGTGCTTTGCCTATGGCACGACCGACGACATCAACCGATACGTCTGTACGCCGTGAGCCATAAGCCCTAAGCCAAGTGCGAAGCGCGATGCCCACTGTTCAACTCTCTCAGCGGCCCTTCCTGGTCCTCGCCACCGCCGTCGTCCTGCATATCGTGCTGATCTCGGCACAGGTGAACACCAGCACAGGGGTCTCGTTCCTCCAGGTTGCGACCTTCGGCGCGTTCGCCGAGGTGCAGCGCGCCGCGATGGCGACAATTGGAAGCGTGAGAGGCGTGTGGACCGGATACGTCGACTTACGGGAGGTGCAGGCGGAGAACGAAGCGCTCAAGCGCGAATTGCAAACCACCCACATTCGACTGCAGGAGGAACGCGCGTTCGCCCAGCGCAGCGAAAATTTACGACAGTTGCTGGACCTTCGGCAGCGTGCAGGCGTTGAGACGGTCGCCTCCGAGATCATCGGCGCCGGTGCGCAAAACGACGTGCGCGCGCTGACCCTCGACAAAGGCGCCAGTGATGCGATCAAGAAGGATATGGCCGTCATTTCCCCCGCCGGCGTCGTCGGCCGCGTCATTCTGTCGAGCCGGCGCGCCGCTCAGGTGCAACTCCTCGTCGATCGCAATGCCGCAGTCGCCGCGTTGATTGAGCGCACGCGCGCGCAGGGCATTGTCTTTGGCCAGCACACCGACATATTGGTCCTCGACTACGTGCCAGGCACCTCGGATGTCAAACAAGGCGATCTCGTTGTCACTTCCGGGATGGACGGCATTTACCCGAAGGGCTTTGTGATCGGCACCGTGGACGTGGTCGAACGCGGACCCGGCAGCTTCCACAAAATCAGTGTTCGCCCTGCTGTCGATTTTTCGCGGCTCGAGGACGTGCTGGTCGTCACCACCCCGCCTTCGGTCAAGGCTGCCGAGCAAGCAGAAGCCGCCGCGGCACTCCAGCCGCCGGGCGAGCGGCACCGAACCGGGTGCGACGAATCAGTCTCCCGTTCGGACAGCAGTAACGGGTAATCGAAGCCCAAGTGCGATACGGCCCGTCAACCAGACGCCGCGGCGCGCGCAACCCCGAACCGTGGCGCCGGTCGTCACCCCCGGGAATCAAACCCCGCCTGGGAATCAAACCCCCCCTGGGAATCAAATTCCACCCGCTAATCTCATACCCTCAGGGAACGCGACCCCGTCTGGTAATCAAAGCCCGTCGACTGGCACCGCGCCTCGTGCGCTGCCGCCAGGAGATGACATGCCAGCCGCGCGCGGATGCGGCAGGCTCGGGCGCGCGGCTACATGCCGTTCTGCGCACCGGTGAGCGCGCATGAAGGCCCTGGCGGTGATCGCCGCCATTGCCGCCGCGCTGGCACTCCAGACGACGCTCACTGGGCTGGTCATCCGGGGTGCGGCGGCGCTCGACCTGGTGTTGGTAGTCGTGGTCTACATCGCGCTTACGTCGGGCCCTGTTACCGGCGTGCTGGTGGGCACTCTCGCGGGACTGATTCAGGATGCGCTGCCGCTCGGCGTGCTGGGCATTGGTGGACTGGCGAAAACGATAGTGGGGTTCGCCGCGGGCGTCCTCGGGACCCAGTTCATCCTCACGGCCCCGCTGCCCAGGTTTGTCATTTTCGTGATTGCCACCATTTTGCACTCGGCGGTGTTTATGGGCCTCTATATGCTGCTCGACCTGCGACAGTTCCCGACCCCGTATAGCGCTGTCCTCAGCCAGGCGATTGGCAACGGGATTGTGGGGGTGGTGGGTGCGCAGATCTTCGAGCTGCTGCCAGGCCTCCGAGAAAGGCGCCGCGCCCGCCGCGTGGGTCGCCATTAACGGTAAACTACTGTAGTAACTGGATTTTGGACCCGAAAAGTAAGAAATATGGCCGTTGCTGAAGACCGCCGCCGTATCGCGAGCCGCCTGACCGTCGTCCGCATCGCCGTGGGGTTGTACTTCGTAGTGCTGATTTGCAGTTTCTGGTTTCTCAGGTCGCCCAGCACACGCGGTATCGGGAAATGGCCGAGAACAATCACCAACGGCTGTTGCCGCTCCGCGCGCCGCGGGGGTATGTCGATCGGAATGGTCGCGTCCTGGTCGAGAATCGAACGCGTTCAATATCTCGATCCTGCGCGAGCACAGCCAAAGATCTCGAGGGCACCATTCGAACCCTCTCCGGAGATTACGCAGGTTCCCGAGGTGCAGATTCGCGAGGCCGTCGAACGCCATAAAAACGGAGCCGACGTACCGGCCGGTCGTCGTCATCATGGATGCGGATATTCTGGTCAGGTGGCCGCAATCGTGGCACGGCGGCTGAGGGGAGCTTCCCGGACGTGGATGGTGGCCTGAAGTCCCCACGCGTCATACCCGGCAGACGCGCTCGCGGCGCATTTGTTCGGCTACGTCGGCGAAGCGAGCGAGGAACAGGTGTCCCAGGGCGTGTTTCCCATGGGCACCGTCGTGGGGCAGCCAGGGCATCGAGAAGATTTACAACACGATGTTGAGTGGCACTGACGGCGCGCGGCGCGTCATGGTCAATAGCATGGGGCGTGAGATTCCAGACCCTGGATGAAATCAAGCCGACCGAGGGCCGCCGTGTGCAGCTCACAATTAATCTCTCGATGCAGAAAGCGGCCGAAGATGCGTTCCGGCACTTCCGGCTATAACGGCGCGGCGATCATCCTGGAACCGAAGAGCGGCGAGGTGATGACGTTTGTCGAGTGTGCCGGCGTACGATCCGAACTCGTTCGCGAGCGGCATCGATCGAGCCACCTGGCACCAGTTGAACACCGACAAGCTTCTTCCTCTGCAAAATCGCGCGATCCAAGGGCGCTACTCACCCGGGTCGACCTTCAAGCTGGTGGTCGCCACGGCGGCGCTCGAGAGTGGTATCGCGACACCCGATTTCAAGGTGCACTGCAGCGGCGGTGCGGTGTTCTACGGCCGCTACTTCAAGTGCCACCTTGCCGGCGAACAGGTACGGTCGACATGCGGCACGCGATCGAAACCTGGAAACGTGACTTCTACACGCTGGGCAACATGCTGGGTGTCGATCGCCATTCACGAGTGGGCGGAAAAGCTCGGCATGGCGGGCAAAACCGGGATCGATTTGCCCAACGAAGTCGACAGCATCGTGCCCTCGACCGCCTGGAAGAAACAAAAGACCGGCGAGAGCGGTACGCCGGCGAAACCATTTCCGTCGCCATCGGGCAAGGGCAAAACTCGATTACGCCCACGTCGATGGCGGTGATGATGGCGACGCTCGCCAACGGCGGAACCCGCGTGGTCCCCCATCTGGTGAAGGCCATCGACGAGGGGCAAGGGGTGGCAGGCCCGTGCCGCCGCCGCCGAGCCCATTCAAACCGTTCTTCTTCAAGGACCGGGACGATCGCCGCGATCCACGACGGATTGTGGATGGCCGTCAATCAGGCGGGCACGGCGGGGGACGCGCCCGCATTCCGGGCCGTGACGTCGCGGGCAAAACAGGTACTGCCCAGGTGATTTCAATTCAAGGTCGCGAACGCGCAGGGCGGACCGAAAAGGACCTGCGTGATCACGGCTGGTTTGTTTTCATGGTGCCGCGCGATAATCCGGAGCTTGCGGGAGTCGTGTTCGCAGAGCACTCCGAACATGGATACCTCGCGGCGCCGATCGCGCGAGCATGTGATTGAAACCTATTACGCAGAGAAGGAAGGTCGACCGCTGCCCATCCTGCCTGCGATCCCCGGGGCACCGCTGCCACCTGCCACCGCCGTCGGCGCCGCGGTAGCGACCGTGGCGAAGCCCCCCGACAACCGCCGCTCGACCCGGTGGAGCGGGCGGCGGACGCTAGCCGTTCACCGACGTTCCCATGCTCGAACGGCGCCTTTATTTCCACATCGACTGGGCCTTGATTGCCGCTGTTCTCGCACTCTGCGCGATCGGCGTCACGATGATTTACAGCACGACCGGTGGGCCGACGCGCGTCTACTGGACGCAGCTCTATGCGATCGCGCTCGGCCTGGGGCGATGGCGTTCGCTCTTTCGATCCACTACCGCACGTTCGCCGACAAGTCACATCTGTTGTTTCTGATCCTCATCGGGCTTCTCGTCGCGGTGATGTTCTTCGGCTCGGTGCAAGGCGGTTCGCGCCGATGGTTGAACTTCGGCTTTTTCAACCTGCAGCCCTCCGAGCTTGCCAAGGCGACACTCGCGCTTGTGCTCGCCAAACTCCTCGGCGAGAGCCGCAAGGCGTCGCTCTCGAATCAGGAATTGTTCATCGCCGCCATCCTGACCGCGATTCCGGTACCGCTCATCATGCAGCAGCCCGATCTCGGACGGCAGCGACGCTCCATCCCGGTGCTGTTCGTGATTGTGTTTGCGGCGGGCCTCCCCATGCGCTACGTCGCTGTCGTCATGGTGGTCGCGACATTGTCGGCGCCCGTCGCGTGGAAATTCGCGCTGCAGGATTATCAGCGCGAGCGTGTGGAAACGTTCTTGAACCCGGAGCAGGACGCACGGGGCGCGGGCTACCAGCAGATTCAGGCCCGCATCACGGTCGGTTCCGGCGGCTTGTGGGGCAAAGGCTTTCGACAGGGGACGCAGGGTCAGCTGCGGTTCCTGCCGGTGGCGCACAACGACTTCATCTTTTCGGTGCTGGCCGAGGAGCAGGGGTTTGTGGGGCGTCGTCGTCGTGTTAGGACTTTACCTGTTTGTGATTATGCGATCGCTCGATGCGGCCCGGCTGGCCAAAGATCGCCTCGGCGCCTATCTTGTCCTGGGCGTGCTCGCCACGTTCACGTTCCAGGTGATCTACAACATTACGATGTCGGCGGGTCTCGCGCCGGTCAAAGGGCTGACGCTGCCGCTCATGAGTTATGGCGGCTCCTCGACGATCGCGATGCTCGCCGGCTTCGGCCTCATCCTCAACGTGCGAATGAGGCGCTTCACCAATTCAGATACCGATGACCAAAAAATGATTATCGCCTCCAATGGCCACGAAAGACGTGTGGCGATCCTCGAGGACGATCTGGTCGCCGAGATTTTCATCGAGCGTGAGAGGAATCGCGGAGTCGTTGGAAACGTCTACAAAGGTCGCGTCTCGAAGGTTCTCCCAGGGATGCAGTCCGCCTTCGTCGACCTCGGACTCGATCGCGACGGCTTCCTGTATGTCTCCGATGTCGTCAACACCGATGAGGCGTTCGCGAAGTTCGAGTGGCGACGATGACGACGAGGACGAGACCAACGGCAATGGGCTGGCGAAGGCCGAGAGCGGCGCGGAGCAACGCCCGTCGACGGCAACGGGCCGAGTAGAAGCGGGGCGAATCTCGCGGACCACGCAGTCGTCGCGAGGAGCGCGAGAAGGCGGAGGACCAGCGCATAGAGGACCTGCTCAAGGAAGGGCAGGAGATCCTCGTGCAGATCGCGAAGGAGCCGCTCGGCACCAAGGGCGCGCGGCTCACCTCGCACGTCACCCTGCCGGGCCGCTTCCTCGTCTTCATGCCGACGGTCGATCACATCGGTGTGTCGCGGAAGATTGCGAGCCGTGACGAGCGCCAGCGGCTGCGCGGCATCGTCCGCGAGTTCCGCGAGCAGCACAATTTCGGGGGCGGGGTGATCATCCGAACGGCCGCCGAAGACCGGTCGAAGGAAGATATCGTCGCCGACCTGCAGTACTTCCACCGCATCTGGACCGACATGCGGCAGCGCACCGAGACCCAGCGCGCGCCCGCAGTGGTCTACCGCGAGCCCAGCCTCGTCGCCAAACTCCTCCGCGATCTGCTCACCGACGATTACACCGCCATCCGCATCGACAACGCGCAGGAACACCAACGCGTGCTCGAATTCATCGAGCGCATCATGCCGGCGCTCGCCGCGCGCGTGAAACTGTACGACAAGGATTTCTGATCTTCGAGACATGGCGGCAAGCCGAGCTCGACAAAGCGCTGCGCAGCAAGGTGTGGCTCAAGTCGGGCGGCTCGATCGTGGTCAACCAGACGGAGGCGCTCGTCGCCATCGACGTGAATACCGGCCGCTATGTCGGTAAGAAGACAGCCGGGCGGCTGGAAGATACGATCCTCAAGACCAACCTCGAAGCGGTAAAGGAGATCGTGCGGCAGATTCGGGGCTGCGCGACCTTGGCGGCATCATCGTGCTCGACTTCATCGACATGGAAGAGAAGAAGAACCGCCAGAATATGTTCCAGACGGTGGAGCAGGAACTGCGGAAGGATCGATTGCCGTCGAAGCCGCTGCAGGTCTCAGATTTTGGTGTTGTGATCATCACGCGCAAGCGCGTCAAACAGAGCCTGGAGCGCGTGCTGACCGAACCGTGTCCCTATTGCAGTGGCGCAGGCACGATCAAATCGAGCTCGACGATCTGCTACGATATTCTTCTGAGATCAAAAAGGTCGGGACCGATATGGACGGCGTCGGGGGTGCTCCTGCGGGTGACTTCTGATATCGCGCGCGCGCTGAAAGAGGAAGAGCGTGGTGTGCTGAAGGATCTGCTGTCACATGCTCGGCAAGGACGTGGTCGTGAAACCAGACGTCCACCTGCATCACGAGCAGTTTGATGTGATGTCGATTGGGGGATGAAGCCAGTCGACAGTCGTCGGTCGACAGTCCACTGGTAGAGAACGCCGTGTGAAGCTGTCGACCGTCGAACAGGGGTTTCTTACGCCGCGTGGCGGCGGCGGCCGGGCGGCAGATGCACCAGATAGTTATTGCCGCCGCGATTGATCCACACGCGCAGGTATTCGCCACCCTTCAACATCTCGACGCGCGAGCCGTTCCGGCCGACGCGCCCGGGCATATCCGGTCCAGGCTGCGTGTCCTTGACTTCGCCCGCGGGGACGATGCTCACCACTTCGCGACCGTGTAGCGATACCGCCTTGGACGAATTCGACCCAACGGTTCAGGTCGGGTAACTGACCTGGAACGGTCGGCTGTGCCGACTGCGCCGTGAGGCGAATCGTGTATCGACCTGCCGCGAGTGGCTTGCCGTCAGCCATCACAGCGCGAGGGATCGCTCACGGTACCAGGCGTCGACTGACCGCTCGGCACGTCTGTCGTCGCGCCACCCGCGCGCTGGTTGCCGGTTCCTG
>CAVXMP010000012.1:0-137333 GCA_963762925.1 uncultured Acidobacteriota bacterium
AGGGGCATGCGAGCAACTGCTGAGTGCGGCGGCAGCCGGCAGAATGAGCACCGCAGCCACCTCTATCCCAGTCCGACGCGCCGTGCCGTTGCGGCGAACCGCGCCTCCGCTCGCAGCGCTTCGAAGCGCGGATCGACCTTGAGCGCCAGCAACTCGAAACATCGGTCGTCGCACGCTTTCGTGAGCCAGCTGTAACCCTTGCCGCTTTCCCCCATCGCGAAATGGATCGTCACGAATTCGAAGGGCGACACGTAACGCGTCCCCGACAGTTCCTCGAGGGTGCCGAGCGTCGCCCGGGCGTTGTCGCGCTTGCCCGAGAGCGCGAGCGTGCGCGCGAGCGCGCCGTGCATGCGCGGTGAGTGTGGCGCCAAATCGACGGCGCGGCGAAACGCCGCGGCTGATTCATCGAAGTCCTTGCGCTGTTCCTGAATCAGTCCGAGCGTCAAATACGCCGGCGCGAAATGGGGATTGAGCTCGATCGTCTGGTCGCACTGCTCGAGGGCGGCTTCGAAATCGCGCCGGTAGCAGTAAATCACCGCGACGTCGCGCGCGATGATCGATGACACCGGATCGAGCGACTGCGCCAGCATCATCTGCTCGAGGGCTTCGTCGAGCCTCCCCGCCGGCACGAGACAGGACATCGCGTACCAATGATGGCCGGTTGGATACCGCGCGTTGAGTTGAATCGCGCGCTGGAACTCGCGCTCGGCGCCGACCCAATCCCAGTCCTGTGTGGCGCGCACGTGCGCTAGCGAGGTGTGCGCTTCGGCGGAATGACCGTCGAGCATCACAGCCGAGGCCGCACTCGACGCCGCCTTCGCCCAGACGTCGGCCGGGCCAAGCACGCCGTAGTGCGCGAGGAGGCCGTACGCGTCGGCGAGACCGCTATGCGCGAGCGAGAACTGCGCGTCCTCGATAATCGCCTTCTCGAAGAAGTCGACGGCCTTTTGCAGGCCTTCCTCGGTGCGCTGATTGAGATGGTACCGCCCCTGCAGATACAGGTTGCGAGCCGCCAGATTGTCGCTTTGCCGCCGTCCATTCGGTGCGTTGTCGGCGTCGAGCAGCTCTGGCGCGAGCTTGTCGACCAGCGCCTTGGCAATGAGCTCCTGCGCGCCAAGCGGATCGGCGAGCGGAACGTCGGTTGACTCGGACCAGAGATAGTAGCCACTGCTCCCGTCGAGGAGCTGCATGGTGACACGCACGCGATCGCCCGACGAGCGAACGCTGCCGTTGATCACCAGCGCGGCATCGAGACGCGCGACACCAGGATTCGGGTCGCTCGCTTCCTCGGAACGCGCGGCCAGCACGCGCAACGACTTGAGGGACGTCAAGGCGTGGACGATCTCCGCACGCAACCCGCGACAGAAATAATCGAGGTTCGAGCCTGGGCTGTAATCGGCGAAGGGAAGCACGGCGACCGTATTGCGACCGACCAGCGCGCTGGCGAGCGACCGTTTGATCGGCGGTGCGCCGTCCCGGCGGTGAAACACGGGCGCGTACCCGCCCTTGGGCAAATCGACGATGACTTCGTCGCCCTGCCCCTCTTCGCGGTAATAGCGCACGAGCCGCGCCCGTAGACGCCTGGCTTGTACCCGAACAATCGGGTCGGTTCGCGGGTCGAACGAGTCTCTTTGCCGAAGACCTGCACGCCGATGACGTATTCCTTGAGGTCGCCGCCGCGGCCGCCGACGCTCTCGAGGACGATGAAACTGATGAAGCGTTTGAGGCGATCGACCTGATGGAAGGTCTTGCTGGCCATAATCCGATTCAGCTGCAGACGGACAGCTTTTTCCGAGAGTTTGCCCGGTCCGATGGCCAGTCCGCGGGCCGCCCATGGCCGCCGATCCTAGCGCAAACCGCTCCTGTTCGCCCGTGAAGGGCCGTGCAATACCTGTATTGACAACTATACGTGTTCGCGTAGAATGCATGCCGCGGATCCCGAACACCCCGTGCCGTCTTGGAGGACCTATGCACCGCTTACTTGCCTTGCTCCTGGCGCTCGCGCTGCCCTCGATGGCAGTCGCGCAAACCGTCGCGATCGCTCAGATTTCCGGCGTCGTCAAAGATGAATCGGGACTCGCCGCTTCCGGGTGTGGAGGTCAAGGTCACCCAAACCGCGACCGGGGCGACGCGCTTCGTCATTACCGGCGACGGCGGCGAATACGTGCTCCCGAGTCTGCCCACAGGCCCCTACAAACTCGAAGTCACGCTGCAAGGATTCAGCACCTACGAGCAGTCCGGCATCACGCTGCAGGTTGGCGCCAGTCCGGTGATCAACGTCACCCTCAAGGTCGGCGCCGTGAGCGAAACGATCATGGTCAGCGCCAACGCGACGCTCGTCGAAGCGCGCAGCACGTCGGTCGGCACGGTGATTAGCGAGGAACAAATGGTCGGCCTGCCGCTCGACGGGCGGCAAGCGTCGCAGTTGGTGCTGTTGTCCGGTGCGGCCGTCACCAATTCCGGCAACGGCTTGATCGGCAGTCAGCGGCAGTACCCCTCAGCCGTCGCGATTTCGGTGGCGGGTGGCACGGGGAACAGCACGATTTACCTGGTTGACGGCGCCTTCAACAACGATCCGGTGCTCAACATCGGCCAGCCCATGCCGTTCCCGGATGCGTTGCAGGAGTTCAAGGTCGAGAGCGGGGTGCGGCCCGCGCGATACGGGATCTATACCGGTGCGACGGTCAATGCGATCACCAAGGCTGGCACCAACAATTTCCACGGCAACGCCTTCGAATTCCTTCGCGATCATTCTGTCAACGCCATCAATCACTTTGCGATCGCCGACGACGGGCTGAATCGCAACCAATACGGCGGCACCATCGGCGGACCGATCAAGCAGAGCAAGATGTTCTTCTTCGGTGCGTTGCAGATAAGCCGCAATCGTCAGCGTCCATCGGATTCGACGGCGTTTGTCCCCAGCGCGGCGATGCGAAATGGCGATTTCACGGCCGCGGCGTCTGCCGAGTGCAATGCCGGCCGCGCGCTCACGTTGCCGCTGCCGTTTGTCGACAACCGCGTCAACCCCGCTCTTTTCAATCCTGTGGCGCTGAATGTCATGAATCTGTCTGCCGGTCGCGACCGACCCTTGCGGCCGTATCACCTACGCCGTCCCCGACAACAACGACGAACAGCAGGTGGTGTCGCGCCTCGACTGGCAGGCGACCAGCAAACAACGGCTCTTCGGTCGTCACTTCATCGCCAACTACGATCGCGCGCCCGCGTACGACGGTGAGAATCTGCTGCTGACGACCGGTAGTGGCCTCGGTCTCGACAACCGCGTGCAGACGCTTTCGGTCGGTGACGACTACGTGATGAGCGGCAATATCGTCAGCGCCACGCGATTCGCCTGGGCGAAGTCGAGAATCCACCGCGCGCAGGGTGCCGATCTGCCGACCTTCACCGATCTCGGATCGAATGTCTGGTCAGCGGCGACCGATCCGGGCCTGAGCTTCCACAATCTGTCGGTGACCAACGGGTTCCCGACCGCAGGTTTCCCCGGCAACTTCGAGTCGGCCACGTATCAGCTCTCGCAGGACTTCGACTGGGTCAAGAACGCCCATCAGGTGTCGTTTGGCGGCAGCTGGATTCAGCCCGGTCTTGATGTGATTGGACCGTTCCAAGCCAACGGCATCTTCACATTCAACGGCACGAGGGTCGGTGGCGGACGTCTTGGCATCGCCGACATGTTGCTTGGTTTACCCAGCCAGTATCGGCAGGGCGGCAACCAACTGGTCAAGCAGCAACTGAACTACTACGGCGTCTACGCGCAGGATGTGTGGCGCATCAGCGATCGGTTCACCCTCAATGCCGGCATTCGCTGGGAACCGTACCTCGCCGCGCACGACGACTACGAGTTCTACAGCCACTTCGACATGGCCTGGTTCAACGCCGGTCGGAAGAGCAGCGTGTTCACCAACGCCCCTGCCGGGATGATGTTCGAGGGCGATGAGGGATTCCCGGAGAATGCCAACACATTCAACAAGCTCAATCAGGTGGCGCCGCGCGTCGGCATCGTGTGGGATCCGAAGGGCGACAACGTGCAGACGATTCGCGCCGCGGCGGGCGTGTATTACGACTCGCCGAGGCTGTGGCAGGTACGGACGTCATCCGTTGAACGCGCCGTTCGGAAACACGATTCAGGTGAACAACCCGGCGTCATTTTCCGATCCGTGGGTCGGTTATCCGGGCGGGAATCCGTTCCCCACGCCGTTCCCGCCGCCGGGCAACACCCCGTTCCCGCTGCAAGGGACGTACGTGACGATGCCGCTCAACCTCGATCCCATGCAGGTGCGTCAGTGGAACGTCAGCTACCAGCGCCAGTTCGCCACCACCTGGATGATGTCGGCGACCTATCTGGGGAATCGCACCAAGAACACGTGGATCGGGACTGAGCTCAACCCCGCGGTCTACATTCCTGGTAATTCGACCAATGCCAACCAGGAAACGCGGCGCGTGCTCTATCTCCAGAATCCGGCCGAAGGGCAGTATTACTCGACGATTCAGGAATCCTTCGGCGGAACCGGCCGCTATGACGGCATCGTCCTCGCGCTGCAGCGGCGTTTGAGTGGCGGGTGGAGCATGAACACGAATCTGACGCTCAGCGACTGCGTCAACGACGGTGAACCGGGGGTCGACATCACCAACAGCTTTCCCGATCCCAACGATCCGAGCACCAATCGCGGACCCTGCCAGGCGGATCGTCCGTACATCCTCAACAGCTCGATCGTCTATCTGATGCCTGGCTTCGGCAGCGGCGTGGTACGCGCGATCACGAACGGTTGGCAGATCGGCACCGTCCTGCAGGCGCGCAGCGGCAGCCCCCTCACGCCGGCCACAACCGGCAACCTGTCGCTGACCGGTCTCGGCAATCAACGGCCGCTGGTTGTCGGCGATCCGGATCTCGAGGATCGCACCATCGAGAAGTGGTTCAACACGGCCGCCTTCGCGCCGAATACGCCCGGAGTGTGGGGCGACACGCCGCGCGGGTTCCTGCGCGGTCCCGCCTACTGGAACATCGACCTCGCGGTGTCTCGCGTACTGCGCATGCCCTACGAACATCGACTCGAGGTGCGACTGGAAGCGTTCAACCTGACCAATCGCGTCCACCTCGGCGACCCGAACGTGACGCTCGGCAGCGCCGACTTCGGCCGTATCACGAATACCGTTGCTGACGCGCGCGTCATGCAGTTCGCCATCAAGTATCAGTTCTAGCGCGAGTGTTGGGACCGCCGATTGTCGGTTGCTTCACGCATCCCGGGGCCCGTCGGGGCTCCGGAAAGCGCTGGCGGTGAATCCTCTTTCTGTGACCAAATGTGTAGTGGCGGGCTTGGAGTCGCGCCGAGCGAGACGGAAAAATGAAACAGAAAATGCTGTTGGTTGTGGGGCTCGTCTCGTCGTGTCTCCGCCGCGATCGTCGCGCAGAATGACTGGAAGACATACGGCAATGACGCCGGTCACACGCGCTTTTCCACGCTCACGCAAATCACGCCGGAGAACGTGACGCGACTGACCAAGGCGTGGGAGTTCGACAGCAGGATGCCGGGCCGCAAGTGGCAGAACACGCCCGTCGTGATCGACGGGACGATGTACATCACGCTGCAGAATGGCGGCGTGGTTGCGCTCGAGCCCGAGACCGGCAACGAGCTCTGGCGCTACGAGACGCCGGTGCGCGGACGATCGGTGCGCGCGGTGTCGTACTGGCCGGGCGACCCGACGCCGGTGCGCGGCTGCTCTACGGCGCCAGCGACAAGCTGATCGCACTCGACCCGAAGACCGGCAAACTGATCGAGAGTTTCGGCAATAAGGGTATTGCCGACGTGCATCCGGGCGTGCCAGCCGTCGATGCCGGCGCCGCCTGCGCGTGGTGACGCGGGCGCGGCACGCGGTGGCGCAGGCGGCAGGGGCGGCGCTGGTGGTCGCGCGCGGGCGGTGGTCGCGGTGGCGGAGAGGAGGAACAGGGCGGACGCGGCGGTCGCGGCGGCGGGTTCGGCGGCGCGGGGTTTTCGTTTTCGTCTCCGCCCGCGATCTACAAGAACCTCGCGATCCTCGGCGGCTCGTTGAGGCGAGGGCGCCTTTGTCGGCCCGTCCGGCGATCCACAGGCCTTCGATGTGAAAACCGGAAAGCTCGTGTGGCGCTTTCACGCGGTTCCGCAACCCGGCGAGCCGGGGAATCGGCACGTGGGGCGCCGGCTGGAAGGATCGCGGCGGTCCGGCGATCTGGGGCCTGATCACCGTCGACACCGAGCGCGGCCTGGTATTCCTGCCGACCGGTAATCCTGGCGGCAGCTTCTACGGCGGCGATCGACCAGGCGACAACCTGTATGCGGTGTCCGTCCTCGCGCTCGACGCCAACACCGGCGAATACAAGTGGCACTACCAGACGACGCGTCACGATCTGTTCGATGCCGACCTCGCCGCCGCGCCGGCGCTGATCGACGTGGTGCAGAGACGGCAAGCGATTCCCGCGGTCGCGCAGATCACCAAGATGGGCGGGATGCTGTTCATCCTCGACCGGGTGACGGGCAAGCCGATTTACGGCGTGGAAGAACGCAAGGTGCCGGGGAGCAACGTGCCGGGCGAGAAGCCCGCGCCGACGCAGCCCTTCCCGCTCAAGCCGGCGCCGTGGGCCCGCCTCGGCATGACCAAGAGCCGAGATCACGAAGGTGACGCCGGAGTCGAACAGGTTCTGCACCGAGTGGTGGGAGCAGGAGCAGATGTACAACGACGGCCCCTACACGCCGTACGGCGCCAAGGGCGTGACCGTCGTCTTCAGCGGCACCATCGGCGGCGGCAACTGGGGCGGCGTCGCGTTCAATCCGCAGCTCGGATACGTCTTCGTCAACACCAGCAATCTGGCGACGATCGGCCGCATGGTGCCCGACCCGGAGAGCCCAGGTAAGTTCCGCAACGAGCTCGCCTACACGCGGTTCTGGGACGACAACCACTATCCCTGTCAGCAGCCGCCATGGGGCGAGCTCGTCGCGGTCAATGCCAACACCGGCGACATCGCCTGGAAAATGCCGCTCGGGATCTACCCCGAGCTCGTCGCCAAGGGCATTCCGCCGACCGGCACGCCGAACCTCGGCGGTCCGATCGCCACGGCGAGCGGGGTGGTGTTCATCGGCGCGACGCAAGGATCGCGCGGTTCCGCGCCTTCGACGCGAAGACCGGCAAGGAGCTCTGGTACGCCGCAGCTCGAGGCGCAGGCCGCGCGGCGACGCCGATGACGTTCATGGGCAAGAACGGCAAGCAGTACGTGGTCGTCGCCGCCGGCGGTCCTGGCGATACCGATCGCGGCGGCACCGAGCAGTATCCGCAGAAGCTGGTGGCGTTCGCGTTGTCGGACCGCGTAACGACCACGGCCGACGCGCCTGCCGCGGCGAAACCGATAAGCGCGTCGCGGCGGCGCCAGCACCGCAGACCACCGGCGCCGGCACCCCCGCCTCCGCGGCGTCACTCGCAGAAGGCAAGGCGCTCACACAGAAGGTGTGCACACAGTGTCACGGCCTCGAGGCGGAAACCGCCAACGGCCGCACGCCGGAGGGTTGGAAGGCCGTTGTCGATGAAATGATCGCGATGGGCGCGAATGCCAATGACAGCGAAGCCAAAATCATCGCCGACTATCTGAGTCACACCTTCCCGCCCAAAAGGTAGCGTCGGTGGAGGCACGGTTACGCGGCGTCACGCTCTTCAAGTACTCGGCGCGATACCGCTCGCAGGCGTGGTGCGATTCACCGACGGCGTGCAATCCGGCATCGCAACGAGGCCGCTGCAAGTCGGCGTGGTGTCGCGCCATCTCCAGTGGACGACGCTCGAAGATGCAATCGAGCTCAGTAAGCGCATCGGCTTCGATGCCATCGAGTGGAATGTGCGCCAGGGCGGACACATCGAGCCCGATCGCGTTGAACAGGACTTGCCGCGCGCCGTCGATCTGACCCGTAAAGCCGGTCTCGCCGTGACGATGATCACGACGTCCATTCAGGATGCGAAGTCTCCGCGTGCCGAAGCCATTCTGCAAACGGCCGCCGGCCTCGGGATCCGGCATTACCGAGGCGGGCAGTACTTCCGCTACGACTACACGCGCGATCTGAAGCCACAACTGGAGGATCTCAAGCCACGGGTGGCGACGATTGCCGCGCTCAATCAGAAATACGGCACGGTCATCTGTTACCACACGCATTCCGGCGCCGGCAATATCGGCGGGAATGTGTGGGATTTCTGGGAAGTGATTCGCGGCTTCGACCCGGCCGTGGTTGCGCTCAACTACGACATCGGGCACACCACGGCGCGCGGGGGCGCTGGCTGGATCGATGCGGCGAGCATGGTGACGCCGTATATTCGCGCCCTGGCGGTCAAGGACTTCGCCTGGCAACGTGGCGCGAACGGTGCCTGGCACACGGAATGGTGCCCGCTTGGTGAGGGCATGGTTGACTTCCCTCGGCTCGCCGAGTTCTTACGCGCGGCTCACTTCGGCGGTCCGGTCAACATTCACTTCGAGCACAATAATCTCCTCGGTACCGATGTCGGAACCTGGCAGCTCGACATGTCGCGCGAGCGTTTCGTCGAAATCGTGCGTAAGGATCTCGAGTTCCTCAAATCACGGTTGCGCCAACCACAAACGCGCGCATGATGTGCGGGTAACGCGCTGCCGATGTGAGCAGTGAGTGAACCGATGTCGCGCACCCCGTGGTCACTTCTGCCGGTTCAGGCCGAGACCCAGCCGCCGCACTTGTATCCGCCGTACTCCTCGACGGTCAAGAGAGCGCCGCTTCGGCCCCTGGTTGCCATTCCTCAGACTCTGTCGGAGCTCACGGGGCCGGTGTTTGGACACGAGGCCGTCGATGCAACCGATAGCGATTTGACGCGCCAACATGCCGGCGCTCCGCTGGGGGAGCGCATCGTCGTCACCGGGCGCGTGCTCGACGAGAACGGACGCCCGGTGACGCGACACGCTTGTCGAAATCTGGCAGGCCAACGCCGCGGGTCGCTATGCGCACAAGATCGATCAGCACGATGCGCCACTCGATCCCAATTTCACCGGTTGTGGCCGGGCGATGACCGACGGTGAAGGGCGGTATCGCTTTATCACGGTCAAGCCAGGCGCTTATCCTTGGAGAAATCATCACAACGCCTGGCGACCGGCGCATCTGCATTTCTCGCTCTTCGGACAGTCCTTTCTCTCGCGTCTGGTGACGCAGATGTACTTCCCCGGCGATCCGCTGTTGCCCTACGATCCGATCTTCAACAGCATCCCAGACGAGAAGGCACGTGGGCGCCTCGTGTCTGCGTTCGATTGGGAGGTGACCACGCCGGAGCACGCGCTCGGCTACCGGTTCGACATCGTCCTGCGCGGCACGTTGGAGACGCCGTTCGAACAATGACGGTCCGACTGACGACAACCGGCTCGCAAACCGTCGGGCCTTTTTTCCAGGTCGGATTGGCTTCGACGTATGTGAGCAGCCTCGCGCCCGATGGTGTGCCGGGTCAGCGTGTGACGGTACGCGGCCGAGTGCTCGACGGGAACGGTGACGGTGTGCCCGATGCGTTCATCGAGATCTGGCAGGCTGATGCGGGCGGGAATTACCCTGTGCGCGATTCCGTGTTCCGCGGCTTCGGGCGCGTGCCAACCGACCCCCACGGTGGATTCACCTTCGCGACGATCAAGCCAGGGCGCGTGCCGGGTCGCGACGGGACGCTGCAAGCGCCGCATCTCATGTTGAACGTCTTCATGCGCGGGTTGCTCAGGCACCTGACGACGCGCGTCTATTTCTCCGACGAACCGTCCAACGACGAGGACGCCGTGTTGCGGCACGTTGCGGCCGATCGCCGGCCGACATTGATTGCACAGGCGGTTCGCTCGCAAGTCCCGATCTTCGACTGGGATATCGTTCTGCAGGGCGCGAACGAAACAGTGTTCTTTGACTGCTGACCGCATGGCCGCAGATCGCTCCTTCGATATCGGCAAGACGCTCGACGAAGGCGCATGGCGGCCGTACCAGAAATTCGTCGTTGGCCTTGCCGCGCTGACGATCATTTTTGACGGCATCGACAATCAATTACTCGGCTTGGCGATTCCTTCGATCATGAAGGAGTGGTCGGTTCCAAGGCCGGCGTTTGCGAACGTCGCCGCGCTCGGCTTCGTCGGCATGATGATCGGCGGCGCAGTCGGCGGCTTGGCGGGCGATCGCCTGGGCCGGCGTTTCGCGCTCATCGGCAGCATGTTCACCTTTGGCTCGATGACGGTCGCGGCGTCTCAGGTCGACAGCGTGACGGCGCTTGCTCTGGTTCGGTTTCTCATCGGCGTCGGACTGGGCGGAGCGTTGCCGAACGCCGCAGCGCTGTCTTCCGAGTTCGTCCCGCGCCGATATCGTCCGTTCGCGATCACGTTGACGATTGTGTGCATTCCACTCGGCGGCATGCTCTCGGGCATCTACGCTGAGCGCGCGCTCCCGGCATTGGGATGGCGCGGCATGTTCGCGGTTGGTGGGTTCGTGCCGTTCGTTGTCGCGTTTTTGCTGCTGCGATTGCTTCCCGAGTCGCCACGATATCTGGCTCGCCGTCAGGACAGCAAATCCGCACTGATCAGACTCCTGAGGCGGCTCGGTCACGACGTCAGCGATGACGTCACGGTGGTGGACTCGAGCGACCCGCCGGACGGCCGCGACTCGTTCGGAACCATCCTCGGCCCCACATACCGGCGGGATACGCTGGCGCTATGGGCCGCCTTTCTCAGTTGCCTCCTCGCCGTGTATCTGGGGTTTACGTGGGTGCCGTCCATGCTCACGAGCGCCGGCCTGAGCTCACTCGCCAACACGGGCATTGCGGTCTTCAATCTCGGCGGTGTCATCGGAGCCATCGCCGGATCGCTGATCATCACCAAACTCGGATCGCGCACGACCATGGCTGTGATGACAATTGGCGCGATTGCCGGCGCGCTCGTCATGCGATCGATGACTCTCGACGCCTCGAGCTCGATCGGAGCCGTCGTGGCGATGCTGACGTTGACTGGCGGGTTGATCAACGCCGTGCAGACAACGATGTACGGCGTTGCCGCGCATGTCTATCCGACCAGCGCGCGGGCAACCGGTGTCGGAGCGGCCACCGGCATCGGCCGTGCCGGCGCTATTCTGAAGCAGTACGCCGGTGCCTGGGCGCTCGACACCGGCGGCAGCCGGCTCTTTTTTGCGCTGATCGCCGCCGCGATGTTGCTCACGCTGGCGTCGCTCATGGCCATTCGGCGCCACATTCCGGGCAAACGGATGACATCGTCCGCTATCATTTCGGCGTGATGCTTCAGGGCGAACACGACGCCGTGTTGTCCGATGTCTGAGCTCGACCTCGACGCCGATCTGTTCGGCGACCTCGAAATCAATCAGGGTCTCTCGGACTCGGCACGAGTTCAGGCCCTGCTCGATGTCGAGTATGCCTTGGCAGAAGTGCTGGCTGCGCTTGGTGTCATTCCGACTGCTGCCACGGGACCTGATCGCCCAGGCCGCTCGCGTCGAGCTCTACGACTTGCGCGCGCTCGCGCGCGCCGCCGCCGCGGCGGGCAATCCTGCGATTCCGCTGATCAAAATGTTGCGTGCGAAAGTCACGGAACACGATCCGGCAGCCGCCGATTGGGTGCACGTGGGCGCGACGAGCCAGGACGTCATCGATACCGCGGTCGTCCTCCAACTGCGTTCGACGATCCTCATCATTCTGCGGCGGCTCGATCGCATCGGCGCGCGTGCTCGCGCACTGGCGCAGGAGCACGCGGCGACGGTCATGGCCGGTCGTACCTGGATGCAGCAGGCGACGCCGGTGACCTTTGGGTTGACCGCCGCAGGCTGGGCAGACGCGACGGCGCGTGTCGCTCAGTCGCTCGGCGTCGCGCTCGACGCCTCCCTCGTGGTTCAACTCGGCGGCGCAACTGGCACGCTGGCGGCATTCGGCGGTCGCGGTCTGCAGGTCGCAGCGGCGTTAGCGGAGCGGTTGCAACTGCAGCTGCCGAATATGCCGTGGCATAGTCAGCGCGATCGGCTGGCGTCTCTCGCCTGTGCGCTCGGTGTCGCATGCGGGACACTGGGGAAAATCGCGCGCGACGTTTCTCTCCTGGCGCAGACGGAAATCGGCGAGGTGTCAATCGCCGCCACGGGTGGCGGATCCTCGACGATGCCTCACAAGCGAAACCCCGTGGGATGCGCCGTCGCTCTGGCGGCGTCAATCCGTGCTCCAGGGCTGGTGGCGACCATCCTCTCGAGCATGCCGCAGGAGCTGGAACGTGGTCTCGGCGGATGGCAAGCGGAATGGCCCGTCCTGAAGGATCTCGTGTCGGTTGTGGGGGGCGCCGCGCGGGCCGTCGCCGACACCCTGGATACATTGCACATCGATGCGACGCGTATGACGGCGAACCTTGAATTCACACGCGGCGGCGCAATGAGCGAGGCTGTGGCGCTGGCGCTCACGCCCACGCTGGGACGCGAGTGCGCTCATGAGACGGTGGCAAAGGCGTCGCGCCGCGCGGCGGCAGAAGGACGCGCATTCGTGGATGTGTTGATCGAGGAGCCCGCTGTCGCGCGCGTCGCCGACCGCCAACATCTGGAGCGTCTGCTCGACCCGCGAGGGTACTCGGCGAGTCAGAACAATTGATCTCTCGGGTGATCGAGTCGGCTCCTCGCCCGCGTGGCTGAAACCCACACCTCTGGCGCGCGTATCGTGTACCGAGGTCACTGGTCCACCCGGCGGTCCGGTCGTGCTGCTGTCGCATTCGCTCGGCACCGATATGGATTTGTGGATGCCGCAAGTGCCCGCGCTCGCACGCGAGTTCCGCGTGATTCGCTACGACACGCGCGGTCATGGCCGTTCTTCGGTGCCCGATGGCCCGTATCGCCTGGCCGACCTCGGCGCCGATGCGCTAGCCGTGCTCGATGCCTGTGAAGTACAGCACGCGCACGTGTGCGGGAGCTCTCTCGGCGGTCTCACCGCGATGTGGCTCGCGGTTCACGCGCCGGCGCGAGTTACCGCGTTAGTTCTGGCGAACACCGCAGCACGAATCGGCACCAGCGAGCTTTGGAGCGAACGAATTCGCTTTGTTCTAGCCGATGGCGTGGGCGCGCTTGCCCACAACATTCGAGGTCGCTGGTTCACCACGGCCTTTGCCGATGCGCACCCTGAGGTGATCGCGCGGTTTGCGCGCGTGCTGACCGAGACGAGCCCAGTGGGGTACGCGGGTTGTTGCGCCGCAATCGCAGCCACCGACCTCAACCATGTGCTCGCGCGAATCGACGCCCGAACGCTGGTGATCGGAGGCGTCGACGATCCGGCGACGACGCCGGCTGATGCCGAACGGCTGTGCGCCGGCATCCGAGGTGCACAGCTCAATCTGCTTGCCGCAGCGCACTTGTCCAACGTCGAGCAGCCTGTTGAATTTACGCAGGCCGTTCGCCGGTTTCTGAACGGAGATTCCCGCCATGGATGACAACGCACGGCGCGAAGCCGGGATGAAGGTTCGACGCCGTGTCCTCGGCGACGCGCATGTGGAGGGCGCCACGGCCGCCGCGACGCCGCTGACCGCGGACTTTCAGGATCTCATCACGCGCTACGCGTGGGGCGACATCTGGTCACGGCCCGGTCTGGACGAGCGAACGCGACGCGTGCTCGTCATCGGAACGCTCGTGGCGCTTGGCCACTGGGAAGAGTTCCGGATGCATGCGGCTGCGGCACTTCACGAAGGCGGGTTTACCCCCGAGGACCTCAAGGAGATCGTACTGCAGCAAGCGATCTATTGCGGCGTGCCCGCCGGCCATCAGGCATTCCGCATTCTGTCCGAGGTTGTCGGGTAACGGCTTACGCGCCGGTGTCCCTAGTACGTAGCGGCCGGTCTTTAGACCGGCCGATAGGCCGACGGGCCGTCTCGTAAGACGGGAACGATCGCGCACGCCTGGCGCGTATATACTCCCAGACCGGCTTTGCCAGCAATCTACTCACGAGTCGAGCAGGAGGACGCATGGGAAAGCGATCGTTGATTCTCGCGGGCGGCGGGCTGAAGGTCGGGTATCAGGCCGGCGTGCTGCAGGTCTGGCTCGACGAGGCCGGCCTGACCTTCGATCACGCCGATGGCGCCAGCGGCGGATGTTTCAACCTTGCGATGTACTGCCAGGGCATGACCGGCCGCAAGATCGCCGACAACTGGCGCAACCTCGATCCGTTCCTGCCGGTCGACATCAACCTCTCGGGCTTGTGGCCGCTGTCGCCGTCGCTCTTCACGCACGACAACCTCCGCGCGCGGGTCTTCCCGTTCTGGGGCCTCGACTTGCAACCGATCCGGCAGTCCCCGAGCGCGGCACGTTCAACGTCTTCAATTTTTCGAAGAAGCAGCTCGAGGTCGTGCCACCGTCTCAGATGACCGAGGATCATCTGGTCGCCAGCCGTCTCGCTGCCGATGTGGTTCCCGCCCGTCGACGATCAACGGCGATACCTACTTCGACGCCGTCTACATCAGCGACGCGAACCTCGAAGAAGCCGTGCGCCGAGGCGCGGACGAGATCTGGGCGATCTGGACGGTGAGCCGCCGCGACGAATGGCGAGACGGTTTCATCAACCAGTACTTCCAGATCATCGAGACCGTCGCCGATACGAATTTTTTCACCTACTGGAAACGGCTCGAAGCAGAACAACGCCGCATCGCCGCCGGGCAGCCCGGCGAATTCGGCCGTCACATCGCGCTCAATCTGATCGAGGCGGAAGTGCCGGTGCACTACCTGCTCAACTTCTCGAAGGACCGGATGGCCGAAGCGGTGAACGCCGGGCGTCGAGGATGCTCGCGCGTGGTGCCGCGCGCGCAACATCCCGTTGCAGGCCGGTCCCGCACCGCCCCCGCCCCGGCCTGCGCCCAATTGACGTCGCTGCAGTTCACCGAGGTGATGAGGGGCTACGTGAGCGCTGGCGCCACTGCCACGACACACGCCGAGTTCGAGGCGGCCGCCGCCGCGGGCAAGAACACCAACGGCGCGCTGATGTTTGAACTGACTGTGACGATTGCCAACGTGGACGAATTCGTGACGTCACCAAAGCACGAGGCCAAGGCGGACGGGTTCATCGACTCGCCGATCGTGGGCGGGCGCTCGACGGTCACGGGCGGTGTGATCAATCTGCTCGTCGATGCCGGCGAGCCGACGCGCAAGCAGATGAAGTACCGCCTCATGTTCAAGGGCGCGGACGCTCGCGACTACACGCTCGTCGGTTTCAAGGACATCAGCGGCCAGACATTCGTCAGCGCCTGGCCGGAAACGACCACGCTCTATACGACGATCCTCGCGGGTCATGTCGCGGAAGGCCAGTCGGCGCAAACGGTGGCGAGCGGAGTCCTCCACATTCGGCCGGAGGATTTTCTCTTCCGGCAACTGTTCTCGTTCCGTGTGCAAGGACCGACGCTTGCCGCCAGGACCCAGGCACTCAATCGCTTCGGCGTGATGTTCCTCGGCAAGTTGTGGGACGTCTATGGCCATCAGGTCGGTCCGCTCTGAGGCATTGCGGAGGCCGAGATGAGCGACTTCGATGCGATCGTGATTGGGAGCGGATTCGGCGGGGCGATCACCGCGTGCCGACTCGCCGAAGGCTGGCTACCGGGTTCTCGTGCTCGAGCGTGGACGGCGCTGGACCGTGGAGACCTTTCCGCGCGAAGTCGATCGACCCGTGGATCTGGGACCACCTTGCGCCCCAGTTCCGCAACGGTTGGTTCGACCTGCGCGTCTTTCCGCATATGTCGGTGATCCAGGGTGCGGGCGTGGGCGGCGGCTCACTGGTCTACGCAAACATTTCGATCGAGGCAAAACCAGAAACGTTCGACACGGGCTGGCCTCCGGAGATCACGTGTGCGGAGCTGAAACCGGTACTACACCTGCGTCGGAGAGATGCTCAACGTCAAGCGGGTGCCACAGCAACAATGGCCCGAGCGCACGAAACTGCTGCGCGATGCCGCGGTCGACCACCGGACGTGGAGATCGATTTGAGCCGCTCGAACTGGCCGTTAGCTTTGACCAGGACTGGACCTACGAGCAGTCAAATCCCCATGCCATCGCTCGGTCCAAGACGTTTCAAAACGCACAGGGCCAGACAGCAGGGGACGTGCGTGCACCTCGGCAACTGCGACATCGGTTGCGACGTGAACGCGCGCAACACACTCGATCTCAACTACCTGCCGCTCGCCGAGAAGCACGGCGCGGAGGTTCGCCCGCTGCATCTCGTGACCGCAATTTCGCGCGAAGGCGCCGACTATCGCGTCAGCTACAACCGCATCGAATCGCCCAACCTTGTGCTCGGCTCGGCCACGGCGCGCATCGTCATCGTCGGCTGCAGGGTCGCTCGGATCGACCGAACTGTTGCTGCGCTGCCGCGATCAGATTGGATCGCTGCCGGGCATCAGCAATCAGCTCGGCATCGGATGGAGCAGCAACGGCGATTTTCTGACGCCGGCGATTCACCCGTTCCGCGCCGTCAAGCCGTCGCGCGGACCGACGATCACGGCGGCAATCAATATGCTTGATGGCAGCGCCGATGGCCAGGACGTCTACATCGAGGATGGCGGCATTCCTGATCTGTTGGGCGGCTTTCTCTCCCGCTGGGCGTCCAATCCGCCGACGAATCTGCAGGCCCGCACGGTCATCGAGAGCTTGCGCCCCTTGTTGACCGCGAATAACCTCAATGATCATGTGATGCCCTGGTTCGCCCAGGCCCGGGATAAAGCGGACGGCGTGTTCACACTCCGCAATGGGCATCTCGATCTGCACTGGGACATTACCGCGTCGAAGCCGACGATGGATGCGGTCGTCCACATGCATCAGGAGCTGGCTCGGGCGACAGGTGGCATGGCGCTCACGCCGCTGACGTGGACCATCGCACAGGACCTCATCACGCCACATCCGCTCGGCGGATGTCGAATCGGGAAGTCCGCGGCCGACGGTGTGGTTGGACACAACGGCGAAGTCTTCGGTCATCGCAACCTGTTCGTCGCCGATGGAGCCATCGTCCCAAAAGCGATTGGACTGAATCCCTCGCGGACAATTGCAGCGCTGGCCGAACGAATTGCCCAGCTGATTGTCACCGATCATCGCTAGAGCACGAGGGTCGTTGCAAGACATGGCTGGAGTGGCTCGGTACTCGTCGCTTGAGGTGTAATACGTCCTCGGAGAGCCGCCGATGGAGCCGTTTGTCGATCCCGATTGATCTGCTCACTTGAAAGGAGCTGTTGATGGCAAACCAACGCCGTGATGAACCCGTACCAGTCAAGAAAGGCACGACCGGCCCGGCCCGCCGTGCACCAACGACCGAATCGACGGCGGCCAGGCCGAGCAAGGCGCAACTGGATGAGCGTCAGGAGCGCGTGCGCTTGAAACGCCGACCCGGCCCGGAGCTCGGTACCGGGCCCGAATCGCGCGCACAGGCTGAAAACCAGGAGAATGTCCCGCCAACCGACTGCGACGATGAAGGCGAACAGTAATCGAGGTGACCAGATATGGCTAGCGCAGTAACGTTCTTTCGGAATGTTCCATTGAGCGATGCGAATACAGGTGGTCAAACCTCGACCGTCGGAGAGCCGAGTCTCGCCACACTCGACAAAAACATCTTCTTCACGGGTAACTGGTACGCGAGCCGTTCGGTCAACGACGCGGCAGCGTGGCAGCTGGTCGATCCATTCTCGGCACTGCCACCCGCCGATGGAGGTTTTTGCTGCGACCAAACGGTGATTGGTGTGCCCGGGCGCAACGTGATGATTTGGCTGTTGCAGTACATCGAACAGAACCAAACCAATACACTGCGGATCGCCGCGCATCGCGGTCCGGGTCTGGACACTCCGGGTTGGGTCTTCTGGGATCTGCGACCAGTGGACGTTGACCCGAATTGGGCCAACCAGTGGTTCGATTACAACCACGCGGCAATTTCCAACGGGTTCTTGTACGTCGGCAGCAACGTATTCGAAGTGGGCACCGACGAGTGGAAGCGATCGGTCGTCTTCAGGTTGCCGTTGGCGGGCTTCGACGTCGGCGGTTCATTGAGCTTCGAATACTTCGAGAGCACGGAGAATTTTTCGCTGCGGTGTGCCCAGGGTGCGACCAACACGATGCACATCGTCAGTCACAACAACCTGTCGCAGCTGCGCGTGTTCTCGTGGCCCGAAAACGCGACGCAGCTCACCGCCACGGACGTGGATATCACGCCATGGCAGGCGGGCAGCTACAGCGCACCGGGTCCCGACGGACGCAACTGGCTCAGTCGTTGTGATTCCCGGATCACGGGGGTCTGGGTCTCCCGGGGCGAAATCGGCGTCATGTGGACCGCCAATCGTCGCGCGCCGGCTCGCCCGCTGCCGTTTGTCCGGGTGGTGCGTCTCAACGAGTCGACCAAGGCGGTCGTGGGCGAACCCGACATCTGGAACGCCAACTTCTCCTACGCCTACCCCGACGCGTACCGAACGGCAATGGCGATGTTGGCGTCACGGTCTTTCGTGGCGGTGGTCCTCACCACCCCGGCCACGTCGTGGGCTTTCGCGACCACGCCGCGAACGCGTGGCGCCTGCGCGTGACGCGCAACGGCACGGACGGTCCCTCGGATAACAAATGGGGCGACTACCTCACGTGCCGGCGGCATTCCCCGCAACTCCACACGTGGGTCGCGGCCGGCTATACGCTGCAGGGCGGGGGCGCCCGAACGAACATTGAGCCGCGTTACGTGCACTTCGGACGTAAAGCGGATACGACGTAATCCCGGAATTCGTTTGCGTTGCCGCGAATTCCGCATGGTCGACCGTGTCGACCGTCGACAGTCTCAAACGCCATCGCCAACTAAAGTGGCGTTCGGACGAGACGAGTGACACGCCGCGTGAGCGATGGATGCCGGTCTGCACTCACCGCTCACGCGCGTTGTCGCGCGCGTTTCTGCCGAGTGCCGCTCACGCGTCTACGCGGCCGCCGCGCCGTCGTCAATCGCCTTGCGAATCGCGCCAATGGCACCCGCCCACACCGAGTCGAGCAGCGCATTCTTCGAGATTACCTTGCCAGGATGAGACCGGAGGTGCGCGAGGACTTGCACGTAGCGTGGCGACAGATCGATCGGTGCCCCGTCACCCGTGAGGGCGTGGCGGTGCGTGTCCACGGCGAATGGGGGTGCGCAGACTCCGGCGTTGCACGCGTTTTGTGAGCCCTCGTTAGCCGAGCGGGGGACTGCGTCAGGCAACTCGGCGGGTGCGTCAGGCAAGTGCGCGGGTGCGTCAGCGGAGGCATCTGCCGCTGCGGTCGTGGATCGGACGCGTCGCCAATGACGAGAGGCATCTGCGTCCGAACACGTCCGCGGTTGGTCAGCAACGCTGCGCCATGCGTCAGCGAACCGAGGAGACGCGTCAGCGCACAGAGGAGAGGCGTCACTGCCCATGAGAGCTGCGTCAGCCCACCGCGAACATGCGTCACTAACCACTCCCGTCGTTTTTTCAGGATTTCGCGCTTGTGCGTGAGCGTAATAGCGTCTTGAGCTTGAGGAAACTCTTCTCGCCGATGCCCTTGACGTTCATCAACTCCTCGACCTTTTTGCGGAGGATAGTTGGCGCAATGTTGATGCGGGTCAACTCGATGCGCGCCCACCAGGTGCGCCCACACCTACCGACCGGCTGCGCCACGGACGCGGCGAATCTTGTAGCATTGCTACTGGTTCAAATCTGGGGGATTTACTCCATCCTCTCTCGGGATGGACCCTCCGACAAAGCCGGTACGATTCACGAGCGCCGGTCGCAGGGGAACTGTCGGACTGTCCGACGCCTCGTGCGGGACGGCGGGCTTGATCGACCGTCTCGTCCAAGCGTTGCGCGATTCTTGCGCGCGCAGCCGTTCCTTCGCTCGGCCGTGATCTGCAACAGCCTTAGTGCTGCCTTGCAGAAATACGGCGACGCACCGAGGACGGCGAGGCGCCCTGGTGGCAAGGCGCGACGACCGAGAATATCGGGCCATATTTGAGGAAGGAGCAACGCAGCCACCGGGGATGCATCGCCGGCCGAATGCCGCCGTATTTGTGCAAGTCAGCACTTAGCCAGGCCCTTCGCCACGAGTCCAAACAGTCGGGAGTTCGGAGCAGCAGGAATGTCAACGGCCGATAGCCGATAGCTGCGGGCCGCCCGTGGCTGTCGACCGCCGACCGTCGACCGTCGACTGTGCACTTTCGGGCGGTCCCGTCGTTCAGACGGGCTGCGCACGCTCGAAAGTTATAGTTCGCGACCCGGCTCGAGAGCGTCGATATCGGCGAGGTCCTGGGGACGACCGGCGGCCCGTTTGTTGCGCAGGAACGTTTTGCGGCCCAGGAAGAGAACGCTGTTGCTGCCAAGCGAGCCTTCGACTCGATCCGCCCACGCCTCCTCCCACTCGACGCCGCTGATGGCGCTCATCACGTGGATCTGCACCGGTGGCACGCCCATCTGCAGCATCCGACGACGGTCTGTTATCGCTTCGGGACTCAGGTCGGTGACGGGAAAGCCGAACGCCGCGAGTGCCGCGAGCAGCCGTGTCGCATTGTCGAGCGCCGGCCGCACGAGAATGTCGAGGTCGCCCGTGAACCGAGGGGCGCCGTGGAAGGCGAGTGCATACGCGCCAACGACGATGAACTCAACGCCATGGGCAGTCAAGGACCCGATAAACTCGTCGAAGTCGGGCGCGAGCTCCATCGATCTGCCTCCGCAGGTATTCCACAGCGGCGACGCGGTCGGCCGGCGGCCGCGATAACCAGTAGCGCAGCGCTGGCCGTTCCCGCTCTTCGTCGGCATGGGAGTAGAGGCGGACGACGCGCTGCAGCTCAGGCGGCACGGGTCTTCCGGCGTTGGGAAAGGGGGACACACTCGTCCTCCAGTGTGACGGGTCGCATGATCGGGTCAATATTACCCGTGATCGAGGCGAGTTGGCCCGTCGCGTGACAGGTGAAGGTGGCACGGCGGCCGAACGGATCTTCGACTGCGGTGATCATGAGCGGATCGGTCGCGTGCTCGTAGTCGAGCGTCGTGACCTGCCCGAGCGCATCGGTGGCCGTCACGAGATCCAACAGTCGGCAGTTCGGAGCACCAGAATGTCAACCGCCGATAGCCGCTAGCCGACCGTCGACCTATTGTTCCCTCAGCGCCACCATTGGATCGACATGTGTGGCGCGCAGCGCGGGCAACAGGCTGGCCAGGATTCCCGCCACGAGCAACACGAGCGCGGCGAGACTGAACGATGGCAGGTCGAAGGGCCCAATCCCGTAAAGGATGCCGGCCAGCCACCGCGCCATCACCACGGCCGCGATCAGCCCCAGTGCGCCGCCTATTGTGATCAGCACGAGACTGTCCCCGACGACCAGGTTGACGGTGCGTCCGCCGGTGGCGCCGAGCGCCATGCGAACACCAATCTCGCGCGTGCGCTGACTCACCGAGTACGAGAGCACGCCGTAGATGCCAAGCGCCGCGAGGAGCAGCGCGCCGACGGCGAACAGGGCGAGCAGCGTCGTGCTCAAGCGCGGCAGGAACACCGCCCGGGCCATGATCTGCTCCATGGTTGTGAGCTGGTAGATGGGTTGTTCGGGATCGACGCTCCAGATGACGCTTTGAATGGTGGCGCCCAGGGCCAGTGGATCACGCTCGGTCCGCGCCACCACCGCCATGCCCGCGCTCGGGCTTTGACGGAGCGGCAGATACACCTGTTTCTTCGGGTCGCGATCGAGTCCCTGGCTGTAAACGTCGGCAACGACCCCGACGACTTCGCTCTTGCCGTGGGGATTCTGGATGATCAGCCCCAGCGGACTGCGACGAGAAAAGTAGCGGCGCGCCATCGTTTCGTTGATCACGCTCGTGCGCGTCGTGGTTTGCGCATCCCGCTCATCGAGGAATCGGCCCGCACGGAGCGGGATCTTCATGGTTTCAAAATAGCCCGGCGCCACGATGCGCACGTCGGCGAGAGGATCTTCCGTGGCGGGTGGCGGTTGCCCTTCGACGTTGAAGGGCAGCGCCATGGTCGTGCCGACCTCCGACATTGGCAACGTCGAAACCGCGGACGCAGCGGTGACGCCCGGCGCGCGGCGGAGGCGTGCGATCACGTCCTCGTAAAAACGAACGAGGTTTTGTCGATCGCGGTACTTGGTCATCGGCAGCAGCACCTGGGCACCTACCAGGTTGGCTGATTCGAAGCCGGGGTTCACCTGCAGCAGCTTCGAGAAGCTGCGCATCGTGAGGCCGGCGCCAACCAACAACACCAGCGCGAGCGCCACTTCGACGACCACCAGGGCCCCGAGCACGTGCCGCGCCGCGGGACTGCTCGTGGTGCCTGCAGATTCCGACAGGTTCCCGCGCAGGTCAATCCGCACCGCATGCAGGGCCGGGATGACGCCGAACGCTAGCGCGACGCCGATCGAGACGACCATGGTGAAGAGAAGCACGCCTCCATCGAGCTCGAGACGATCGATGCGTGGCAATCGCGCCTCGGGGAGCGCTGCGAGGATACGGAGGCCGAAGAGGGCGAAGAGCAGGCCGAGGGCGCCACCCGCACACGACAGCAACACACTCTCGGCGATGATCGGCCGTGCGACGTCCCATCGCCCCGCGCCGAGCGCCACGCGCACGGCGATTTCCCGGCGACGGCTCGACAAGCGCGCGAGGAGAAGGTTGGCGAGGTTGGCGCACACAATCAAGAGCAGGAAGGCGACGGCGCCCATGAGCACCATGAGTGCTGGGCGCGATGCCGCGACCAGCTGTTCGTGCGCCGCGACCACACGGCCGCCCCACCCCTGGTTACTGTTCGCGTACTCAGTCGAAATACGGCCGGCGAGCACGCGCACCTGCTCTTGTGCCTCTTCCATCGTCGCGCCGGCGGAGAGACGGCCAACGACCAGTAGCGATCGAGCGCGGCGCGACTGCCCATGCAGATCCTTGGGATCGAAGGCAAGCGGCGCCCAGGCGTCGACCTTGGTGCTCGTGGGGAATTCGAAGCCCGGCGGCATCACGCCGATGACGGTGAACGGCTGCGCGTCGAGCTTGATCGTCGATCCGATGACCGCGGGCGTCGACCCAAGCACACGTTCCCAGAACCCGTGGCTGATCACAACCACGCGATCGGCGCCGACAACGGACTCCTCCGCGATGAACGTGCGGCCGAGTTGCGCACTCGAACGAAGCACTGAGAACAGATCCGGTGTGGCGCGGACGCCCGCGACGTTGCGCGGATCTCCGGCACCGGCATAGGAAAAATCCACGTGCCGGTAGGCGGCGATCGACTCGAAGGCGCGCACGTCCTTCTTCCAGTCCGCGAACGTCGGCACCGAAACGCGGTCCTGATTGCCCTCGGGGCTGACCTCCCAGAGCACGGCGATCCGTTCCGGCGCCTCGTAGGGAAGCGGGTTGAGCACCACGGTTTTGATCACGCTGAAAATGGCCGTGTTCGCGCCAATCCCCAACGCGAGCGTCAGCAGGGCCACCGCGAGGAACGTGGGCTGTCGCCGGAGTGTGTGGAAGGCGTAACGAAATGCCGAGATCCAGTCAGCCATACGTTTGATCAATTCCGCGTCCGCAAGATCGGATACTGCGATTGCTTGATCGCCTCGTCCAGGACGTTCCACGTCACCAACCCATCGTTCGATCTCGGCTCGAGCAGATAGAACGCCAGTCGTGCCAGCGGTTGATTCATCGGGACGCGATACGCACCCGCCGGCACGGGGCCGTCGATCGTCCTGTATTGTCCGGTGACGGTCCGCTCCTGGTGATTCTCAAATGCCTGTGGGGTGACTTCTGTTGACGCGATCTGGAACTGTTCGACTGCGACGGCGAGCGGCTCCGCGAGGCGTTCCAGCACGATGCCGTGCGCGCGCAGTCGCTCGATCGCGAGCTTCTGCTCGGGCAAGACGAAGTACACCGTCGGGACACGCTCGGTTTCCGTCGTCTCGAACGATGCCTCCTCCCACATCCGTTCAGGCTTTCGTACATCGAGGCGCTTGTGCATGATCCGTCCGCTATAGGGGTTGACCTCTTCCTCGATGTCACCCATCAGGATCTCCACCATCTGTGTCGATCTCTTGGGTCGCGAGCGCAGCGACACCTGATGGCCAATGAGCGTCAGCTTGTCAGCCGCCAGCGCCGCGTCGCGCAGACGGACCGCATTCGCATGACCGAAACCGAGAAGCTCTTCCAGGAAACGGCGATTCGTCGTGACGCGATCGGCAAAGGGGAGGTACGAGTTACGTTTCGCTGAGAATCCCGAAACGATTCCGCATGCCCCAGTAATTGTGCGTGTAGCGAGGCAGATCCTCCACCGTTCTCCAGACCCGCTCCGGTGTCTGGCCCGAAACGTTTCCGTAGGCGTGAAAGTCCCAGCCGTCCTTGGCCTTGATCGCCTTTGCCAGCTGCGCCATCCACGCGCGCGACATTTCGACAATGCGTGGATCGACGGCCGGGTTGTTCGGCGTTTCGTAGGTCAAGTGATAGGCGTGACGCGAGCCGTTGGTGGTGTGCAGATCGACCATGACGTGCGGATCGTAGTCGTTGAGGAGCTTGACCATCGACCGCGCTTCCGGCGTATCGAGCTTGATGTCGTCGCGGTTGATATTGAGGTTTTGCGCGTTCGCTCGCGTGCCTTGCCCGCCGATGGGCCCATGCTGGGCTCCCCGGCTCGTGAGCGAGACGCGTTCGGTGCCGTCGGCGTTGTACACCGGGTTGATGAGCAGCACCATCGAATCCAGCCACTCGGCATGCGCTCCGCGAGCAATGTCGCGCACGAGCGCCTGCACCGCCTCTTTGCCTTCGACTTCTCCGGCGTGGATATTGGCTTGGATGTAGACGCGCAGCCGGCCATTGGCGCGGACGGTCGCCGGGCTTGCATCGGTGACGCTGCCGACAACCACGAGCGGGAGCGGACGGCCTTCGAAGGAGTAGCCGTAGGTCGTGACGTTCACGAGCGCCGACGCCTGATCGACGGCGTTCAGAAAGGCGATCACGTCGTCATAACGGCTGGTCTCGGTGAAGTTGGTCCGCTCTGCTCGCGTTTTCAGATCCGCAAGCGCCGTGGGTGGCCGGCCCTGTGCGCCCGCAAGCGTACAGGCGAACACAACGGCAATGAGGCCAAACGCGTAACGCGCCTGGCCGAGTCGTGCGATGGCGGCTGCTGTCATGGGGGACGGGTCAGAGTATACCCTTCGCCTCGCGACGCTCGCTCGGGGCAGTCGCGGACAGGTTCGTCGTGGATCACACGACAGTCAGCCTCTCCACGTCCGTCTCGAGGCCTGCATTACTGAACCGCGCGAGATTCCGAATCGCTGTTCCGGCGCGGTCTCCAGTTGAGAACCAGCGTGATCGGCTGGATGGGCCCATCGCCGCCTGTGAGCATGAGAAATCGGTCTCCGCTTGGAGCGACGACGTACTGCTGTCGCGAGATGGCGCGTACACGTGCCATGTGGGTCGCGAACAGGCGCACCGGTGCGCCGACACCGGAGCCGTCGGCCGCAGCGCGGATAGGCACGGCCATCAGGTGCTGATCGGCCGCGATGTAGAACAGTTCCTTTCCGTCTCGGCGCCAGCGCACCTGGGCCAGTCGGTCGGGATCTTCGCGCCGCTGCCGGACTCAACTCGCACCGGTTCGATGGCGCCGGTGCCGTCGATTCGCATGACGGCGAAGGCGGTGCCATCGTCGCGTGGCGTCGAGTTGAAGAGAATGGCCGGTACATCCGGCGACCACATCGGCATCTGTCACCCCCCCCGACAACCCCGCGAACCGGGTGAAAGTGGCATGCAGGTCGCGAACCCTTGCGATTCTAACGGAGTCGTTCAACGAAGAGAATGCACGCCGGAGCACGACCGAGTAGACTCTCGGCGTGTGAGACGAACCACGGGTCTCGATCGCTGTCGCCGCAATCCGGCAGGAGTCCGCCGCATGATCGACGCGCACACGCGACACGCCGCAGCCGCCGGCCTTCTCGTCTTCGGATTGAGTATTGCCATCGATGGCGCGCAACAACCGGCGCCGCCACTCCCACCGGTCGTCGTACCGGTTCCCCCGATTCTCCAGAATTACCGGTCGGTCAGCAACGAACGACTGAAACGTCCCGACGACGGCGACTGGCTGATGATCCGGCGCACCTATGACGGCTGGGGCTACAGCCCGCTCGATCAGATCGCGCCAGGACAACGTCGCGCGGCTGCAGCCGGCGTGGGTGTTCTCCACCGGCGTCGATCAACGGCCACGAGGCGCCGCCGATCGTCAACAACGGCGTGATGTTCGTCGCGACGCCGGGCAATCAGGTGATCGCGCTCGATGCGAAGACCGGCGCGATGCTCTGGCGCTACCGGCGGCCGCTGCCCGAGGACGTCGATCGCTGCTGCATCCGACCAGCCGCGGCGTGGCGCTGTACGGCGACAAGGTCTTCTTCGCCGCGGGCGAAGCGGTGCTCGTCGCTCTCGACGCCAGAACCGGCAACGAGGTGTGGACCGGCGAAGGTCGCGGACAACCGCAAGGGCTACTACATGTCGCTCGCGCCGCTCGTCGCCGACGGCAAGGTGATGGTCGGCGCGTCGGGCGGCGAGCTCGGCGTCCGCGGATTCGTCGCCGCATACGACGCCGACACGGGCAAGGAGTTGTGGAAGACGTATACCGTGCCCGCGCCCGGGCGAGCCGGGCAGCGAGACCTGGCCGGACGGCGATCAGTGGAAGACCGGCGGCGGCTCAATCTGGGTGACAGGGAACTACGATCCCGAGACGCAACCTTGCCTTCTGGGGCACCGGCAACGGCGGCCCGTGGATGGGCGATCAGCGGCCCGGCGACAATCTCTACACGTCGTCCACGATCGCGATCGACGTCGCGCACCGGCCGGATCAAGGGGCACTTCAGTACATCCCGAACGATTCGTGGGACTGGGACGAGGTGTCGCCGCCGATCCTCGTCGACTACCAGCGCAACGGCAGGACCATCAAGGGACTGATCGACGTCGCGCGCAACGGCTACTTGTGGTTCCTCGAGCGCACCGACGGCCGGATCAACTTCGTCGACGGCACGCCGTACGTGAAGCAGAACGTCTTCACGAGCCTCGATCCGAAGACCGGGCGGCCCGACGTCGATCCGGCGCGCAAGCCCGGCACCGGCAAGCAGGCGGAGTTCTGCCCGTCGCACTGGGGCGGCAAGAACTGGCCGCCGATCGCCTTCAGTCCGAAGACGCGGATGATCTACATTCCGGCCAACGAGAATCTCTGCATCGTCGATGATCGGACGCGAGGTCACATACACGGCCGGTCGCAGCTTCACCGGCGCGCACGACGACGTTCATGGTCGCGCCGGGCGCCGATCACATCGGCGAAGTGCAGGCATGGAACGTCGACACCGGCAAGCGCGTGTGGACGCACACCTTCGCCGAGTCGGCGAACTGGGGTCCGATGCTGGCCACCGGCGGCGGACTGGTGTTCAGCGGCGGCACCAACGATCGCATGTTCCGCGCCTTCGACGCGTCGACCGGCAAGCGTGCTGTGGGAGTTTCCGACCAACTCCGGCATCATCGGCCAGCCGTCGTCGTTCATGGTGGATGGCAGGCAGTACATCGCCGTGCAGTCGGGATGGGGCATCGACGCGCGGGCGATGCAGGCGCGTCTCAACCGGCTGTTTCCGGGCAGCTATCCCGGAGGTGCCCGAGGGCGGCGCGATCTGGGTGTTTGCCCTGGAGTAGCGCACACCCACTCATGCGAAGATGAGCGGCAACGCTATTTATGAGGACTCGATGGTTATGACACGGCGCATGCTCTTGGTCGCGATTGGGTGCGCGATCATCTGTTCGATTCTGCTCACGGCTCAAATCTCTGCTCAGGACTGGCCGCAGTGGCGCGGACCCAATCGCGACGGTGCGGTCTCGGCGTTTCGCGAGCCGTCGGCGTGGCCGGAAAATCTCAAACAGCAGTGGAGAGTCGACGTCGGCCTCGGCTATGCGACGCCGCTCGTCATCGGTCCGCGTCTCTATATGTTTACGCGCCAGGGTGAAGAGGAAGTCATGACGGCGCTGGATGCGGCATCCGGCAAAGTGATCTGGCGCACCGGTTACGCGGCGCCTTTCCAGATGGCCGGCGCCACCGCTCGCCACGGCGCGGGACCGAAGTCCACACCCACGTACGCGAATGGACGCCTCTTCTCACTCGGCATGTCGAATATCGTCACCGCCTTCGACGCCGCGACGGGCAAGCAACTGTGGCAAAAACCGGCGACGAAAGCACAACCGATCTATCACACGGCGATGTCACCCATCGTCGATGGCAACCTGATGATTGTCCACGTTGGCGGGCCGGGCGACGCCGCGCTCACGGCCTTTGACGTTGCGACCGGCAATGTGCGCTGGACCTGGACCGGAGACAGTCCCGCATACGGGTCGCCGGTCATCGTCGAGCTGGCGGGCACGCGCCAGGTCGTGACCTTCACCCATCAATCGCTGATTGGCGTGGCGGTCGCGACCGGCGAGTTGCTCTGGCGGCGACCGTTCAAAACGCCGTCCGATACGACCGCGCAAACGCCGATCGTGTTTCGCGACACCATTATCCAGACGGGGCGCGATAACGGCGTGACGGCGTTTCGCGTCTTCCGTCGCGACGCGGGGTGGACCACCGAAGATGTCTGGCAGACGAAAGAAGTGTCGCTGCACATGACCAACGGTGTTGTCGCCGACGGTGTGTTCTATGGGTTATCGCACCTGAGCGCCGGTCAATACTTTGCACTCGATCTCGCAACGGGCAAGGTCCTGTGGAAAAGCGACCCGCGTCAGGGCGAAAACGCCGGGATGGTGAGGGCGGGCGATACCATCTTCGCACTCGAAGACGACGGCGAGATGGTGGTAATGAAGGCGAGCCGCGACAAAATCACCGTCGTGCGGCGCTACGACGTGGCCGACAGCCAGACCTGGGCACAGCCGGCGATTTCCGGGAATCGCGTCTACGTCAAGGACGTGTCGAACCTCACGCTGTGGACCTTGGATTGATCCACGGTAGCGCGCGCCGATGCTGCGACGCCAGCCATTCGCGGCGAGAAATCGGCTGCGCGAGCCGACCAAATCGCGCCGATGCACGGGCGACAATGTTCTGCCGCACACGCAGCGACTGCAACGTAGCCTGCCCCAACGCAGGTCAACACGCGCGTTGGGGTAAGCGCAGTCGCTGCGGGAGGAGACGCGCATCGGGCGATTTGTCTGCTTCGCGGCGCGGCTCGCGTCCGCACGATTTTCGCCGCGAACGGCCCGCGTCGCATGGGGCGCCGCGTGATCCCGCGGCAGTCGGGCCGCATCCCGATCCGAGTGGAAAAAAATCGTCCGTCAGCTCGCGACCGCTGTCGATCTTCGCTTCGCCCTTCGACTATTGACAAACGGGCTGGTCCCGACTGCTGGCGCGAGCCAGCAGACCCAATGGAGAGCGAACAGATGTCACCCATCCTGACCTCAATGGCTTGCATCGCCTGCGTCGTCACGTCCGCCGCCGCGGCTGCTCAGCAGCCCTCGGATTCGTCAGCCTCGCAGTTTCACGCCCGTCGGCTCGGCGATCAGCCGTCACCGCCGGCGACGCTCACGGTCATGGCCTGGCTCGCCGGAGCCTGGATAGGCGAAGGCCTTGGCGGCGTCAGCGAGGAGATCTGGAGCGAGCCGCGAGGCGGCGTCATGATGGGCATGTACCGCAGTCTCAAGCAGGATCAGCCGGTCTTCTACGAGTTCTTGCTGCTCCTGGAGGAAAACGGCACCATCGTTATGAAGCTCAAGCACTTCAATCCCGATTTTTCGGGCTGGGAGGACAAGACCGGCTTCGTCAGCTTTCGTTTGGTGCAGGTCGAGGAGCGCGCTGTGCACTTCGACGGCCTGAGTTTCATCCGCGATTCCGATGCCGCGCTGCGCATCTATCTGTTGCTGCGAGACCGCACCACCGGGCAGGTACGAGAGGAAGAATTTCGCATGCGCCGCGCCAGGTGAAGCACACTCGCCGGCTTGGGGCTTGAGTTGCAGGTCTCGCTCGTCCGCGCATCGGCGCGATTTGGTCGGCTCGCGGAGCCGATTTCTCGCCGCGAAATGGCTGACGTCGCGCGAACAGACCCGGGTCAGCGTTTCTTCTTCGCTCCACGCTTCTGCTGCCTTGTCCTGGACTTGACCTTGGCCTTCGCCTTCGGCTTCGCGGCTGCCTTCGTCGCCGCCTTTCCGCTCAACGTGTCCGAGGACTCGGTACGCCTCACGCATCCAGTCGGTGATCGGAGGCTCGACTTCGTCGCGGTGTCTCACGTGCACGATGTGCGCGATCTTCACCTTCGAGGCGGGAGCCGCGCGACGCACCTGAGGCGCTCTGATCGTGCGGCCGAGAAAGACGCAGATCTCGAGCACATTGCGTTTCGGGCGCACGAAGAAGTAGCAGGCTTTGCGTGAAAACATGATGCAGTGGTGCGACGCGTAGATGCGTTGCTCGCCGAAGGCCGCCGCCGTTTCGCGGAGGCGCTCCCAGGCGTCCTGCAGATCCTCGGAGAGCTCTCGCGTCAGTGCCGCTTCGGAAGTCGTCCAGCAGTCATGCGGCGCGCCTTCCTCGATCCATTCCTTGCAGTGGTGGCACAACCGCGTCGCCATCGCAGCGTTGCTCAACCGAAAATGTTCACCGCGCGATGCGGATACAAGTCGAAGTACACCAGACCGATCATGATGACGATCACCAGGACCGGGCCGCCCAACCCGGCTTCTCCGGCGAGCCCGATGATCATGCTTGCCATGAGGACGCCAACGCGATACAACATCACCCGTGTCCGAAGATTGTCCATACGTTTTTCCGCGCGGGAACGTTCGAACAAGCGCCGCTTGAAGTCGATCCCCTCGAGTAACGCGTCGCTCGTCAGTGCGAAGAGGCTTAGCAAAAACGATGAACGTGCCCAGGTTTCGGTGACGAAGCGGTGCCATTCCTCCGGTTGGAAGGCGGCGGCGATGATGAAGCCGCCAAAGCCGAACACGAGGACACCGCAAACGGTCGCCGTCATCGCGAACATCCCCAGCGTCGTCATCACCGCGCGCCAGAGCTCCGAGGTAAGGACCCACCGCCAAAGTGCGGGTCGAAGGTCACCTCGATCATCGACCGGGTGGAAAGAAACAGCCACGATTCCAGAAGAAAAAATACTGCGATGCTTATCACCGACCAGTCGAACACGAGCACGCCAACAACGAGCATCGCGTGGCGCGCGATCGTTATCCAGAACCGCCGCGTCCGGGCTGCTTCGACGACGAGCTCTATGAGAGGGGTCCGCGCACGACGGGGTGGCATCGTCGGCATTATCAGCGATGGCGGGACGCTGCCGCTGGCAACGCGGTGGTTGACGCGCGGGACGGAGGTCGCTGGCGGGACCGGAAATCGGTTCACCGTCGCGCGTCAAGCCGCTTGACGTCGTAGGCATCGAACGCTGCGTCGGAGGTCACGATCGTCAACTGCTCGAGCTGGGCTTGTGCGATCAGCAGCCGATCGAAAGGATCGGGATGATGATGCGGGAGGTCGGCAACAGCGACCGCATGCTCGAGCGTTACGTCGAGCACATCGAACCCGCTGTCCTCGAGTGCCGCCGACATCCAGACACCGACCGGCTCGCGTAGAGTCAATCGGCCGGTGTGCGATTTGATCGCAATCTCCCACGCCGACGCAGCGCTCACGCGAACGGCGGTGGCGTGCCTGGCGATGGCGGCTCGGGCGCGAGGCCCAAGGCGACGATTGCCTTGTCGCCACCAGAGCAGGGCCTGGGTATCGAGCAGCAGGTTCACGCCTTGATGCCGAACGCCCGCAGAATGTCTGCCCCGAGAGGCGCATCGAAATCGTCGCGGACCGTGATCTTGCGTTTGTCGCGCCCAAAGCCGGTCCGCTTCGTGCGCAGAGCGACCGGCACCAGGCGCACCATCGGTGTGCCGGCTTTGGCAATGACGATCTCCTCGCCGGCTGCGGCGTCGTCTACTAGCCGCGACAAGTGCGTCTTTGCCGCATGCAGGTTGAACGTGGCCATGGACTAAGCTTAGCTAAGTCCACCAGCGTTTGCAATCACGCCGCTGGCGGGCGAAGGTTCATTCTCCCGGTGGCGGTTTAGGACTTGGCGGCTCCGGCGTGTGCTTGTAATTGAGGTTCGGCTGATGCGGCCTCAGATGCTCGACATCCTTGTTGTTTTCGGTACAGGTGTAGGGAAGGACGCGATCGCCGGGCTTGCCCCGTTTGAACGATCGCGTGATCGACCACGGCCTGACAAAGAACACGGGGTCGTCGAAGGTGACGGTCCACTCAATCGTATCCGCATCGACCTTTCGGAACCGCTCCGTCAGGCGCAGCTGAGGGCTGTGTTCGTGCCCGGCTGTATCCAACCAACTGCGCTCGTCGATGCCAACAGTGTCGACGATCAGCATGTCGCCGTCCCAGCGGCCAACCGAATGGCCCATGAAGTACGGGTAGTCGCTGAGATCGGCGGGATGCGGCCGGCCGTCCATGTAAATCACACGCCAGATCGCCTGATATTCGAACATCACCGCGATCATGTCGGCGTGCTGGGCCAGGAGGAAGGGAAACGGCGCGGTAAAGCCGCGCGAGGGCCCCGGCGGCAAACAGATGCCGGTCGGGTCCTTGGACGTGTCCACGGTGCGCCAACGCTCCGCGCCGTAGTCGGTGAACGGTGGCTGCTTTCCGAGCGCGGTCGACAAGTCGGGCGTGTATTGATTGATCCAGAAACCACTGAGGTCTGGACGCGCTGCTCCCGTGCCTTGTGATGAGGCGTGCCGCGGCATCACAGTGCAGCCGAGGACGATGGCTGCACTCATCAGGACGCGCGAAACCGACGTGTGCATGATGTCCTCCAGAGTGTTCCCGTGATGGCGTTGCCGAACGCTAGCGGCCCGGGGGCCGGCCCTCCGGTTGACCGAAGTAACAATTTGCGTCCGTCGGCGAGGACGGCCGATGCCATATTGACCAAATGGGAGCCGTCACGCGCGAGATAGCCCTGCACAGTCACGACCTCACCAATTTTCACGGAATCCTTGCGCCAACCGGCACGATACAGCGTGTTTGGCGCGCCCCCCTCTATCGCCCACTGCGTCGGGGTGCCCGCCGCATCCTTCACATCCATGTAGAAGTAGATGTGCGGATTCATCCACTCGATCCGCATCACCGGTCCTGCGAGGGTGATCGGCTTGCTCCGATCGTATTGCGCCGCGAACGAATGATGAGCCCCGACGGGCCGAACCGCCACGAAGGCGGCCGTGACCAGGACAACACCCACGATGACGCGCGTCATGTCGCACCTCCCGGAAGCGCTCCAATCGTAGGCCGATTCAAACCTTGGACGACGAAATTCCGTCAAAGCACCCATGACCGTTGACCACCTTCGCCAGGACATTCGCCACGCCTTCCGCGGCTTGCTTCGGGCGCCCGGGTTCAGCGTGGTGATGATCCTCACGCTTGCGCTCGGAATCGGCGCCAATACCGCGATTTTCTCCATCGTGAACGGGGTGATCCTGCGCCCGCTCGGTTATCCCAAATCCGAACAGCTGATGTATCTCACGACGAGATTTCCGGCGTTCGGCTTCGATCAGTTCTGGGTGTCGCCTCCCGAATACTTCGAGTTCCGCGAGATCAATCAATCGTTCTCGGCCGTCGGCGCGTTCACCACCGGGGAGGTCAACCTGACCGCTGGCGATCGTCCGCTGCGCGTCCGATCGGCTGGCGTCGATGACGGTCTGCTCACCGCCCTGGGCGTGCAGCCGGCCCAGGGGCGGTTGTTCCGCAAAGGCGAAACCGACCTCACCGGTCCGCCCCCAACGCCAGGCGCCCCTCCGCTGCCCCTGCCGTCGATCGTGATCCTGTCCCACGAATTGTGGCAAACCGCGTTTGGCGGTCAGAACATCGTCGGCCAAACAGTCGAAGTCAATGGCCTCGCGCGAGAAGTGATCGGGATCATGCCGCCAGGTGTCGACGTCATGGACAACCGAACGGAGATCTGGACTCCGCTGGGGCTCAATCCGGGGAACCGGCAGAACCGGGGCAGCCACTTTCTCTATCTGATTGGGAGGCTCAAGGACGGCGTGACCGCGCAGCAGGCACAGACCGAGCTCACCGCGTTGATCCAGAACTGGGGCGAGCGGGTTGGCGTCAAGCAGCACGTGTTCGCGCCGCCGCCGGCGAACGAAGTCGATCGCAAGGTGAATCCCGGTGCGGGTCATATCCTGCAGATGAAGCCAGTGCAGGACGAAGTCGTCGGGAGTGCCAGCCGCGCAATCTGGTTGCTGCAGGGCGCCGTGGGATTCGTGCTGCTGATCGCGTGCGCGAACCTTGCGAATCTCCTGCTCGCGCGCGCGGAAACGCGTCATCGAGAGTTTGCCGTGCGTACCGCGCTGGGGGCGGGCCGCTGGCGCTTGCTGCGTCAGTTCATGACCGAAGGCGTGCTGCTCTCGATCTTCGGCGGTGTCCTGGGGTTGCTGCTCGCGCGCGCGGGCGTGCAGGCGCTGATTCGCCTGTATCCCACAAGTCTACCGCGCACGAGCGAGGTGACTGTCGACCCGCTCGTGCTTCTCTTCACCTTTGCGGTGTCGATCGTGACCGGATTGATTTTTGGCCTCGCGCCGTTGATGCACACGCGTGTCTCGGGGCTGGTCACTGCGCTCAAGGAAGGCGGCGCAAAAGGCGCGACCGGTGCCGCGCGGCATCACGTTCGCCGGGCACTGGTGATGGGCGAAGTGGCGCTGGCGCTGATGCTCGTCATCGGGGCGGGCCTGCTGCTGCGCACGGTCGCTAATTTGGCCAACGTTGACGCGGGCTTCGATCGTGCGCGTCTGGTGACGTTCTCGATGGCACTACCCGTCGCCGATTACCCGCAGGCCACGGCACGCGCGGGGCTGTATCAGAGGTTGCTCGAGAAGTTACGCGCCGTGCCTGGTGTGCAGGCGGCCACCGCGATGTCGGGACTGCCGCCCAATCGACCGCTCAACGCGAACGATACGGACATCGACAACTACACGGCCCCGCCCGAGGGTCCCTTCGAAAACGTCGACTACTACCAGAACGTGATGACCGATTATTTCGAAACGATGGGCATTCCGATCGTCGCGGGGCGGTCGTTCCATCCGAGCGACGCTGCGTCATCCGGCATGGTCGCCGTCGTCAACGAAACGCTGGTCAACACGTTCTGGAAGGGGCACAACCCGATCGGTCAACGGCTTCGTCCGTGTTGCGGCGATCAGGTCCCGTGGTTCACCGTGATTGGTGTGGCCAAGGATGTCAAGCAGGGTGGTGTCGATCAGAAGACGGGGACGGAGTTCTATTTCTTGATCGATCAGACCGCGCTCGCGCCACCGCCGTTCAGTAACGCGCCAGGGGTTATGAACCTCGTCTTGCGCACGACCCTCCCGCCCTCGACACTGCGTCAGACGATTGAGGGTGCGGTGCGCGAGGCGGATCCCTCCGTCCCCATCGTGCGCCTGCGCGAGATGAACGCGGTGTTCGACGAGTCGATCCGTCGCCCACGACTGCTCGCACAACTCCTCGGTGGATTTGCCGGTCTGGCGCTGCTCCTCGCCGCCATCGGCACCTACGGCGTGCTCTCATACATGGTCGCCGAACGCCGGCGCGAGATCGGTATTCGCATGGCGCTCGGCGCGGGGCAGCGAAGCGTGCTTGGCGCCGTGATGAAACAAGGGCTTGGTGCTCACCGGTGTCGGCATCGTTGTCGGCCTGGCCGGCTCGTTCGCGTTGAACAAGCTGATCGCGTCGCTACTCTTCGGTGTCCGACCGACCGATCCCATGACGCTGGTCGCGGTTGTCACCACGATCACGCTGGTCGCAGCGGTGTCGTGCTGGTTGCCGGCATGGCGCGCGTCGCGGTTGGATCCGATCGTGGTGCTCAGGCAGGACTAACGCTGAGAGCATACCGGAGAGTTTCCAGTTGCCAGTTTCCAGTTCAAAGTGGGTATTGCTCCGCGCGAGCTTTCGCGCGCGAACTTTGAACTGGCAACTGGGAACTGGAAACTTCCGCCGACTAACCCTTTACGACGAAGCCCTTCTTGGCGAGCGCCTCACGCACGCGCTCGCGCAAGTCGCCTTGCAGTTCGATCTCGCCCTCGGCGACCGCGCCGCCGGTGCCACAGGCGCGCTTCAGGTCCTGAACGAGGTCTCTGAGAAAGGCATCGTTCTGCGGCAGGCCATAAACCACGGTCACGGTCTTGCCGCCACGGCCTTTCTTCTCCATGCGCAGCTTGGCGACGATCCGCGCCGGGACGGGCGCATTCGACGGTCGCTGACTACTGCACTTGCAGTCGCGTTGTGGCCAGCCACAGACCGCGCACTTGCCGTCGGTTGCGGTGGAGTAGACCAGACGGATATTGCTCTTCACGCTCGGCATTGATGATACGAGATCGGCGCGTGGCCCGAGGTCGTGGCGCCCGTGACACCGGCCGTTCGCGACGAAAATCGTGCGGAGCAAGCCGCTTCAGCGAAGGCAGCACAAATCGCCGATGCACGTTTCAACCCCGCAGCGACTGCGCTTACCCCAACGCGGGCGTTGGCCTTGCGTTGGGACAGGCTACGTTGCAGTCGCTGCGTGTGCGGCAGGACTCCGCGTGGGTGCATCGGGCTCGATTTGGTCGGCTTGCGCAGCCGATTTCTCGACGCGAATGGCCGGTGTCGCGGACGCGTTCCCTACTTGATCCGCGCGATGCGGCCTGACGTGGGGAACCGTTCGAACTGCCGCGGATCGTGGCCGGGCACGACGCGCTCGCGCGCACCCGCGAGCGTGATCATGCGCTCGAATGCGGCGGCGTTAGCGGGTCGATCCGTTTCGGCGAAGGTCTGCGCGATAGGCGACTTCGTTTCGAGGTTGCGATACAAATAGCAGTTGTCCGACGCGAGCACAAACGAGGGTGTGCCGGCAATGCGGATGTACTGTGAGGCAAAGGTGTGGCGCGCACCGGTGTAGGCGCGAATCCCGGGAAGGATTTCGCGATCGTCGCCATCGACGAGACGTACTTTGCCGGCAGCGTTTCTCTTCAGCAGCGTGACGAGATCCTCGACGTCTGCGCCACGCGTCTGACCTGGTTGCCACGACTGGCCCATGTCGTACTCGTATTCGGCACGCTGAATCCAGATTGTGGCGTCGGGGAATAGATCCAGGCCGCCCATGTGGTCCCAGTGGACGTGGCTGATGACGACGTCGGTGATCTGCGCCGGCGCCACCCCAGCGATCTTCACGGCTTCGTCTGGTCTGATGTAGTCGGTGGTCTTGAACCGATCGAAGCCCGGCGTCTGCCGGTGATAGCCCGTGTCGAAGAGGACGTTACGGCCGCCCCCTCTGATCAGCCAGACGACAACAGCGAGATCGATCCGCTCGGCAGGATCCGCGCCTTCGACGAGCGATGCGACGCGGAACTGCGGAATGGTGCCGAAGCGGATCGCTTCGATGGTGTAACCAGGAGGAGTTTGAGCGAAGCCCACCGTCACTGCTGCGGCGATCGCCGCAGCGAAAGCCACAATCCGACTGGCGCAGCTGCTCACTGTCGGTCTCGGTCTACCGCACACGTTGTAAATCCAAGAAACGACGACGGATGGTGTCGGCGCGGCCGCTCTCTTCGAGCCGTTTCCACAGGCGCTCGATGGTACGCGCGTCGACATAGCCGGGCACCGTGGTTTGCCATCCCTGCGCCGATCTGAACTTGTCAACGGCTTCGACCGCATCCTGCGTATAGATACTGGCCTGCGCCGCTCGCGCATCGATCTCTTTCTCGCCTGCTCGATAAAACCCGAGTGCGTGCAGCATGATCTTGAGCTGCAACACGTCACGCCCGATCGGCTGCTCGAGCGTTCTGAAGCCGAGCGTCTCGCTCGCCGTGTCGTAGATGCGTCGCAGTTCCTTGACCGGATCCGGATGCTCGCAGACGTTGATATTCACCGTCTGACCGTCCGGCCGTCGCGACATGCCGGGGCGCGGATCGGCCACGAGCACGGCGGCGGACTGCGTTTCGCCGTGGCGGCCGTCGCCACCAAGCTGATGGCCGGCGTTCAACGCTTCGATGAGCCGATCGGCGAGATGACGCGGCGAGCCCTCGCTCGCCGCGAAGGTCGCGGCGACAGCCTTGACGACGTCCGGACTGACGAGCGAGTTGCCTTGAACGGCGAAGGTGGCACCAGATTGCTCGGCGGTCCAGTCGCCGCGGCTTTCGGCGCCTTTCTGCCCGGCGCCGGTCCACTGCGCCGACCGACCGTCGACGCTGATCACACCAACCTGTCGCCGCTCGCGATCGGTCGTCGGCTGTGACCACTCGATCCAGCGCCTCTTTCGGAGCAAGACCTTTCGCGAGCAAGTCGAGCAGATCGGGTCCGTATTCGACGCGGGTGCCACCCTGCGTGGCCACCGCGCCGACACCGGCGCGCACCCACGGCACGGCGTTGCCGACGCACGGATTGCGCGTCGTGACGGCGACGCCGGTCTCCCGTGTCGCGGGATCGACGGCCACGATCGAGAACGTATGGAACTCGAGCGAGGCTCCCCACCTGACCGGTTCCTGCGCGAACACGTCGCACACAATCAGTGCAACGAACACGATATGGAGCAGGGCAGCGATCGATCTTTGTATCTGCATGGCGTGCCTCCGTCGCGGCGTGCGTTCGGACGTCGCAGAAACAATAAAGCCAAGCCCTCGGACGGTCAAAAGAGGGCCACGAAAACACGAAATAACGAAAACACGAAAAAAGACTTTTTGGCATAGGCCTTCGTGCTCTGGCCTGTCGTCTCGGTCGGTCGCGCGCCGCTACACGGCCATCAAATACCCATCGATCGCCGCGGCCGCCCGTCGGCCATCGTCAATTGCCCAGACAATCAACGACTGGCCGCGCTGCAGGTCGCCTGCCGCAAACACGCCAGGAACGCTCGTCATCCACTGCTCATCACGCCAGACGGTGCCGCGGTCACTCAAGCGCACGTCGAGATCGGCGAGGAGCGGGCTCTTCTCCGGTCCAATGAATCCCATGGCGAGCAGCACCAGATCGGCGCGCATGTCGAACGCGGTGCCGGGCACTGGCTCGAAGGACACGCGCCCGTCGGTCACGACGCGGGTGACGCGGTGACCATGAAGCGCTCGAACATGACCAGCTTCTCCTCCGGAGAACTCCGTGGTCGCGATCGCATAATGGCGATCGCCACCTTCCTCGTGCGCGGAGGAGGTGCGGAAAATGTGGGGCCATAGCGGCCATGGATTGTCAGAGGCGCGCTGCATGGGAGGTAACGGGAGCAGTTCGAGCTGCGCGACCGATGCGGCGCCCTGGCGATGCACGGTGCCAAGACAGTCGGCGCCGGTGTCTCCGCCGCCGATGATGATCACGTGCTTGCCGGCTGCTGAGATCGATTCGACTCTCGCGTACCTGATCGCCCTGGCAGCGACGGTTCTGCTGCGGCGAGGTACTCCATCGCGAAATGGATCCCCCGAGCTCGCGGCCGGGCACGCGCGAGATCGCGCGGCTGTCCCGCGCCGCCAGCCAGCAGCACCGCATCGAAGTCGCGTTGAAGATCGCGCGTCGTGACGTCGACGCCGACGTTGACGCGCGTGCGGAAGACCACGCCTTCAGCCGACAGCAGCTCGAGCCGCCGGTCAAGCACGCGCTTCTCCAACTTGAACTCGGGGATGCCGTAGCGCAAGAGCCCACCAATACGATCGGCTTTCTCGAAGACCGTGACGCTGTGGCCGGCACGATTGAGTTGTGCGGCGGCCGCCAGTCCGGCCGGCCCCGAGCCAATCACGGCGACCTTCTTCCACGTGCGCGTGGCCGGTGGCTCCGGCACGATCCAGCCTTCGTCAAACGCGCGATCGACGATCGCGAGCTCGATGGACTTGATGGCGACGGGGTCTTTGTTGATCCCAAGCACGCACGACCCCTCGCACGGTGCCGGGCACAACAGTCCGGTGAACTCCGGGAAATTATTGGTGTGGTGCAGGCGCTCGATCGCGGCGCGCCACGAGTCGCGGTAGACCAGGTCGTTCCAGTCCGGGATCAGATTGCCGAGCGGGCAGCCTTGATGGCAGAACGGCACGCCGCAATCCATGCACCTGGCGGCTTGCCGCGTCACCTCTTCGACAGGGTAAGCCGCGTAGACGTGCCGGTAATCGCCAACGCGCTCTGCGACCGGTCGAGCGGGCTGCTTGACCCGCGCATATTCGATGAAGCCAGTGGCCTTGCCCATGGAGTTCCAGTTCAACCAGTTCAAGTTCAACTAAAGGCGGTCGCGGCTCAAGTCCGCGCTACATGTCGGAGTGCTAGCGTATCAGGCACAAGGTGGTTGACGGCCGCCGCGTCGACGCCGCCCTCGCGCGGGCTCCGCTTCGCGTACGCGCTTGAAATCACGCGGGACCACGACCACGATCTGGCGCTGCATCAATGCGCCAGGCTTCAAGCACGCCGCTCGCCGATCTGCACTGCCGGTAAGACGCACATGGCGGTCGATCAAGCCGATGCACCTTGAGACGCTCCTCCTCGTCGTCGAGGCGCTCAATATCGACCATATCGATATTGCAGTTGAGCGCGAACGACCCATCGGCGTCGAGCACGTAGGCGGTGCCTCCGCTCATGCCGGCGGCGAAGTTACGGCCGGTGCCACCGAGGACGACGACCACACCACCGGTCATGTACTCGCACGCGTGATCACCGACGCCCTCGACCACAGCATGCGCGCCGCTGTTGCGCACGGCGAACCGCTCGCCGGCGACGCCACGCACGAACGCCTCGCCGCTCGTGGCGCCGTAGAGCGCCACGTTGCCGACGATGACGTTTTCTTCCGCCACGAACGTCGCGTGGCGCGGCGGGCGGACGACGAGGCGGCCGCCCGAGAGGCCTTTGCCGACGAAGTCGTTCGCCTCGCCTTCGAGCGACAGCGTGATCCCGCGAGGCAGAAACGCGCCAAAGCTTTGACCGGCCGCGCCGGTGAAGTTGATGCGAATGGTGTCGTCAGGAAGGCCGGCCCGCCGTAGCGCTTCGTCACCTCGTAACCGAGCAGGGTGCCGGCCGTGCGATCGGTGTTTCGGATGGGCGACGCAATCTCGACGGGCGTCTGCCGCTGCAACGCTGCCGCGGCGTGCGCAATCAGCGTGTGATCGAGCACGCCGTCGAGTCCGGCGTCTTGTTTCCGCACGCATCGCCTCGGCGCGTCTGCGGCCATCTGGGGCACGTGAAGAATCGGTGACAGGTCGAGCCCGCTCGCCTTCCAGTGCTCGTTTCGCAGGCTCGTAGTCGAGACATTCGGCGCGGCCAATCATGTCGTCGAGCGTGCGAAATCCCAATTCGGCCATCAGCTCGCGCACTTCGTCGGCGATGAACCGAAAGAACGTCTGCACGAACTCGGGCTTGCCGGTAAAGGTCTTGCGCAGTTCCGGATCCTGCGTTGCGATCCCAACCGGACAGGTGTTGAGGTGACACACGCGCATCATCACGCAGCCCATCACCACGAGCGGCGCCGTGGCGAAGCCGAATTCCTCGGCGCCGAGGAGCGCGGCGACAACGACATCGCGTCCGGTCTTCAGCTGACCGTCTACCTGCACAACGATGCGGTCGCGCAGCGGTTGAGGAGCAGGACCTGCTGCGTTTCGGCGAGGCCCAGCTCCCACGGCACACCGGCATGCTTCAGGCTGGTCAGCGGCGACGCTCCAGTGCCGCCATCGTGGCCGGAGATGAGAACGACATCCGCATGCGCCTTCGACACACCTGCGGCGACCGTGCCGACGCCTGACTCGGCCACGAGCTTGACGTGCACTCTCGCCCGCGGATTCGCGTTTTTCAGATCGAAGATCAGCTGGGCGAGATCTTCAATCGAGTAGATGTCGTGATGCGGCGGTGGAGAGATCAGGCCAACGCCAGGCGTCGAGTAGCGGACCTTCGCGATCCACGGGTAGACCTTATGGCCCGGCAACTGTCCGCCCTCACCGGGCTTGGCGCCTTGCGCCATCTTGATCTGCAGATCGTCAGCGTTGACCAGGTACTCGCTGGTCACGCCAAACCGGCCGGAGGCGACCTGCTTGATCGCACTGCGCCGCGAATCGCCATTTGCGTCCGCGACGTAGCGCGCCGGATCCTCACCGCCTTCACCGGTATTGGACTTTGCGCCCATACGGTTCATCGCGATGGCCAAGGTTTCGTGCGCTTCCTGACTGATCGAGCCGTACAACATCGCCCCGGTCGAGAAGCGCGGCAGAATCGAGTCGACTGACTCGACCTCGCTGAGCGGGACGGAGGCGCCTGCAGGCTTGAGGCGAAACAGCCCCCGCAACGTCGCGCGCTTCTCGCTTTGGTCGTCGACGAGCCGCGTGTACTCCTTGAACACGCTGTATTGACCTGTGCTCGTGGCGTGTTGCAGGCGAAACACCGTCTCCGGGTTGAACAGGTGCAGTTCGCCGTCGCGCCGCCATTGATATTCGCCGCCGCTCTCGAGTTCGGACGAAGGACGGACCGCGGGCCTGAAGCCACCCCAACGCGCAACGTCCGCGCGTTGGGGCCCGGCAAGGCCCGCGCGGCATGCGCGACGTGGGCTGCCCCGCCAAAGGCACGCGCGTGACGCTGCCGGACCTCTTCGGAAATCGTGCTCAGGCCGATGCCGCCGATCGGCGACCGCGTGGACGTGAAGTAGGTGTCGACGAAGCCACGATCGAGGCCCACTGCTTCGAAAATCTGTGCGCCGCAGTAGCTTTGCAGCGTCGAGATCCCCATCTTCGACATCACCTTGAGAATGCCCTTGTTGAGCGCTTTGACGTAGCGCATGACGGCCTGATGATGCGTGGTGTTGGGCAGCAAGCCCTGGAGGATCAAATCGTGAAGCGTCTCGAACGCGAGATACGGGTTGACCGCTCCCGCGCCGTAACCCATCAGCAGCGCGACATGATGCACTTCGCGCGCGTCGCCTGTCTCGACCAGCAGGCCGCACCTCGTGCGGGTGCCCTCGCGCACGAGATGATGGTGCACGCCGGCGGTGGCGAGGAGGCTCGGGATCGGCGCGTGTGTCGCGTCGACGCCGCGATCCGACAGGATCAGGATGCCGTAGCCGGCGGCGACGGCCTGACTCGCCTTGCGGCACACGTCGGCCATCGCGCGCTCGAGCCCGGGACCATCTTCATCCGGGTTGTATAAGAGCGGAATCGTCGTCGAACGGAACGGCGAGCCCGGAGGCAGATGCCGCAGCTTCGCGACCTGGTCGTTATGCAGGATCGGATACTCGATCTTGATCTGCCGGCACGCATGCGGGTCAGACGCGAGGAGATTGCCCTCCGGCCCGATGGTCGAGGCCATCGAGGTCACCAACTCCTCGCGAATGGCATCGAGCGGCGGGTTGGTCACCTGCGCGAAGAGCTGCTTGAAATAGTCGTAGAGGAGGCGCGGTCGATTCGAAAGCACAGCCAGTGCCGTGTCGGTGCCCATCGATCCGATTGGCTCTTCTCCCGCTAACGCCATGGGTGTGAGCAGGACGCGCAGATCTTCCTGGGTGTAGCCGAACGCCTGTTGCCGCCGCAGGACCGTCTGATGATCGGGCCGCTCCGCGTAGGCGCTCGGCAAATCCTCGATGTCCACCGAGTGTTGCTGCAGCCACTCGCCGTACGGATGTTCCGCGGCCAACGTCCGCTTGATTTCGTCGTCGCTGATGATGCGTCCCTGCGCGGTGTCGACCAGCAGCATCTTGCCGGGACGCAGCCGGTCTTTGACGACGACTCGGTCGACGGGGATGTCGAGCACACCCACTTCGGACGCCATGATCACGAGGTCGTCTTTCGTGATGCAGTAGCGCGACGGGCGCAAGCCGTTGCGGTCCAGGACCGCGCCGATCAACGTGCCATCGGTGAACGCGATCGACGCAGGACCGTCCCATGGCTCCATGAGCGAGGAGTGGTATTCGTAGAAGGCGCGCACAGCGGGGTCCATGCCCGGATTTCCGGCCCACGGTTCCGGGATCATCATCAGCACTGCATGCGGCAATGTGCGCCCGGCCATGACCAGGAACTCGAGCACGTTATCGAACGTCGCCGTGTCACTGCCGCCAGGGCAAATCACCGGCAGCACTTTGTCGCAGGTCGTCAGCGAAGACATGCTGAGCGGAGGAGCCCCTCGCGGGCCTGCATCCAGTTGATGTTGCCGCGCAGTGTGTTGATCTCGCCGTTATGCGCCACAAACCGGTAGGGGTGGGCGAGCGGCCAGGACGGGAACGTATTGGTCGAGAAACGTTGATGCACGAGCGCGAGGGCCGACTCGACGGCCGGGTCGGATAGGTCGGGGAACATGCCCTCGATCTGCGATGCCGTCAGCATGCCCTTGTAGATCAACGTGTTGGCCGACAGGCTGACGATGTAGAACGCCCTGCGCGTGTCCGCGGGCAACACAAGCTGCTCGACTTCGTGCTCGATGCGCTTACGGATCACGTAGAGCGTGCGTTCAAATCGTGCGCCGTCCGCGGGCCTGCAAGCCGGCGCTCCATGTTCGGACGTGGGGGCGGCCTCTTCGACGACCCGACCGGCGCCGATGAAGACCTGCTCGAAGACCGGTGCGGCAGCCGCGGCATTGACACCGACGGCATTCAGATTGGCAGGGACAGCGCGCCATCCGAGCACCGACTGTCCTTCTTCGCGGGTGATGCGCTCGATGAGCGCGTGTAGTTCGAGCGCGTGCGCGATCATCGGTCGGCATGAAGACGAGGCCGGCGCCGTACGCTCCGGCTGGAGGGAGCGGAAATTCCACGACCTGGCGCAGGAAGCGATCCGGCATCTGCACGAGGATGCCGGCGCCGTCGCCCGTATTCGGGTCAGAGCCGCACGCGCCGCGATGTTCGAGATTGATCAGCAGGTCGAGGGCCTGTCGGACGATCGCATGCGAACGCCTGCCCTTGATATCTGCCACGAAGCCGACGCCGCAGGCGTCGCGCTCGTCGGACGAACGGTAAAGCCCCTGGTCACCGACGTCTTCTGCGCGTGTCGCCATCCGTTCTCTCCCTGAGCGAACCCTATTAGAGAGAATTCTGAAGCATAACTAAAGCGCAATCTATCGATGCAACCAGTGCGTAAAACAGATGGGTGTCAAGCGGCTCCTAAGCATGGCCTCCGACCGGTGTCACAGCGTCCTGATCCTCCTCGCCCGTGCGGATGCGATAAATCTTTTCAATCGGCAGGACCATAATCTTGCCGTCACCCACCTCACCGGTGCGCGCAGCGCTGAGGATCGCGTCGACGGTGGTCTGGACGAAGTGATTGGAAACGCCGATCTCGAGGCGCACTTTTTCCGCGAGCGCCATCTTCACCGTCGTGCCCCGGTAGTTCTCCACATGTTCCATCTCCCCGCCATGCCCTTGGACGCGGCTGATGGTGAGGCCGCGCACTTCGGCATGAAACAGCGCCTCGAGCACTTCGCTCAATTGCTCGGGTCGTACGATCGCGACAATGAGCTTCACAGCCGACCTCCGCCGTGAGCGGGCAGGACATTCACCGTTCGCGAGCCAATCAGCGAATCCTTCGGCGACACGAGGATGGCGCCGTCGCCAGCCGTGTATGCCTCCTCGCCGTGTTCGGTGACGTCAAGGCCAACACCTTCGACCCGCCCGCTGATGCGTAGCGGCATGACCAGCGCGAGGAGTTTGAGTATCGCGAATGTTCCTGCCGCGCTGTAGGCGAGCACGATGAGCACGCTGGCGATCTGAATCAGGACCTGATTGGGGTTCCCCGACAGGAGGCCGCTCGCGCCGCCGCTCCATGCCGCGTCGGCAAACACACCCGTGAGAATCGCGCCAGTTGCGCCGCCCATTCCGTGCGCGGCGACCACGTCGAGGGAGTCATCGAGTTTGGTCTTGGCCCGATAAATCAGGGCGAAATAGCTCGGCACCGCGCCCAAGGCGCCCAGTGCGAGCGCTGAGGACGGCCCGATGTACCCGGCGGCCGGCGTGACCACGACGAGGCCGACGACGATCGCCGTTGCGGCCCCGACGGCCGTAACCGGTCCGCCGCGCACGAGATCGATCAGCGTCCACGTCGCCAGTGTGGCAGCGGGCGCGAACAGCGTGTTGGTAAACGCCAGCGCCGCCGTGGGGCTTGCGGCGAGTGCGCTGCCGGCATTGAAGCCGAACCAGCCGAACCAGAGCAATCCGGCGCCCAGCATCGTAAACGGCACGTTGTGCGGCAACATCGCGTGCCGTCCGTAGTCCTTCCGTGGCCCGACGACGATGGCGGCCACGAGCGCGGCGGCCGCGGCGTTCACATGCACGACCGCGCCGCCGGCAAAGTCGAGCGCACCCATGGTCGCGAGAAATCCGCCGCCCCAGACCCAGTGCGCCACTGGCGCATAGACCAGAAGCACCCATAAGACGATGAACGCAAGATATGAGTTGAAGCGGAAGCGCTCCACGACCGCGCCGGAGATGAGAGCCGCGGTGATGATCGCGAACGTGCCCTGAAACGTCATGAACAGCAGGTGCGGGATTGCGCCCTGCGCTTCCAATCCGACGCCGCGCAGGCCCGCGAAGGAAAGCGCGCCGATCCACGACGTGCCCGGGGCAAAGGCGATGGAGTAGCCCAATAACGCCCACGCCACGGCCACGAGCCCAAGTGAGACAAAGCTCATCATCATCGTGTTGAGCGCGTTCTTCGATCGCACCAGCCCGCCGTAGAAAAATCCGAGCGCCGGCGTCATCAGGAGCACGAGTGCCGTGGATGTGAGCATCCACGCGGTATCCGCGTGATTCATGACGATATTGAATAGATCGAAACCCTTCCTGTCCAATACGAGATAGTTGTGGAAGCCATCCTTCGGGCAGGTGGGTCGGGTGCGTTTGATCGGTCTGGTTAGTCTGGTGCTAGGTACACCGCGGCTTTACGACACGACCTGTTTGATGCGAAGCTCGCCGTGCCATGTTCGTCATCGAACTCACATACAAAGCAGACCTCAGTGAAATCGACGCGCACATGGCTGCGCATGTTCGGTTCCTGCAGAAGTTCTACAAGTCGGGCAACTTCCTTGTCTCCGGCCGAAAGGTACCGCGTGATGGCGGGATTATTCTCGCGGTCGGCAAGAGTCGAGAACACATCGAGGCCATCATCGAGGAAGATCCGTTCTTCACGCGCGGCCTCGCCGACTTTCGCATCATCGAATTTCGCGCGAGCCAGCGCGCCGACGATATTCAGAAGCGCATCGACAAGTGATCGAACGCCCTAAGCCGAGCCGTAAGCCGTCCGTCAACCCGTCATTGCCAGCTGCCATACATCGGGTTCGGCACCAGAAAGAACCGGACGCCGAAGTCCGCGAGCGCTTTTTCGGGTTGTGCCTTGCTCGCCTGCGACAAACGCGGAAAGTCGAAAATGTTGTCGCCGACAAACGCCAGCACCTCGAGTGGCGACGAGCTCGCCGCGGTGCGACCGGCGGCGACCGCTTCAAAGCGCGGATTCTTGTCCGACGGGCTCCCATCGGGGCGACAGAGCATGACGTCGTATACGAGTTTGTGGGTCTTGAACACCGCCTCTGTATCGGCGCACTCCGATTGCAGGCGGTTGGTGACGATGGCGATGCGGCCGCCCAGCGCGCGGACGCGCGACAAGAAGTCCGCGGCTCCCGACAACGGCGTGGCTTCGCGGCGCCTGACCCACGCGCTCCAGCTCTCCTGCGTGAACGGCAGATTCTGCCGCGCGCGCTCGATCTGATAGGTGGCGTTGCTGATCACGGTCTCGTCAGCATCCAGAATCACCGCCCAAGTGGAGGTGGTCTTCCTTGGCGCCTCCGCCTCGACTCTTGCGCTGGCCTGTCGATAGACCTGCTGGAGCGCGGCTTGGTACTCGGCCGAGTCGCGCACCCACCGGATGCTGTCGGGTTCGGCCGGCGCCGCGGCGGGGGCGCTCGCCGGCGGCGCTGACGGAGGTGTGACGACGGGTGGAGCGCTACGTGCGGACTGACACGCAGCAGTCGAGACGACGAAGAACAGCAGAAGGGCGTGGCGCGACATCGATCGATCTTATGCCGACGTCGACGCAACCGCCCGTCTTCTGTGCGCGTCCGGCGTGATGCTCTGAGCGTGCGACGTAACCGGCCTACTGCCGTCCGGGCTGCGCCGCTTGGTCGAACATCGAAGCAAGGGCCTGCGGGTTTTCCCAATGCACCGCATGCCCGATGCCTTTGAGCAGCGTGAACTCAACGCCTGGAATGGCGTCGGCCAGTGCACGCTGTTCCGCGACGCTGAACACCGCGTCCTTGTCACCGCTCAAGATGACCGTCGGCACGCGCACGCCGTGTGCCCCAGGCGCGTCAGTCCCACATGCCGGCCATCACGGATTTCCAGACACGTGCGGGCATTTTCCGACTCTCGTCGATCGCTCGTGACAGGAAGGCATCCGGAATCGGCACGAAGATCGTGCTCAACTGGAAGGCGCGCACGAACTCTGGATCGACGGGGTCGCTGAGGCCGTCGACCTCGCGTCGGAGATCCGCGATGACATCGTTCTGCAGGCTGATCCCGCTCCCCACGAGGACGAGACGCGTCACGCGGTTCGGTGCGCGCTCGGCGACGCGGAGCGCGACACGGCTTCCCAAGGAATGGCCGACCACGACCGCATCCTTCACTCCCAATACGTCGAGGAGCGGCAATCGCGTCGGTCGCGAAATCATCGATGCCGTAGCCCTCAGCCGGGCGATCCGAATCGCCATGTCCGCGCTGATCGGGCACGATCACGCGAAGCGCCGGCGGCATCAGCGGGAGCACGGTGCTGAAGGAGAACCACGAATCGCTGTATCCGTGCAGCATCAGCACCACCGGACCATCGGCCGGACCACGCTCGGCATAGCGCAGCCGAACGCCGTTTGCGAAGCCTTGCGTCATGCAACGCGGGTGGCGATGAAGGCACCGCTGGCATCGGCGGCTGAATATCCGCGCGTTGCCACGCCTTCTTCAACCGTGCCTCGACAAGCGCCGCGTCGGCTTTCTTTCCCTGCGTGGTGAGCGCCTGCACGAGGCCGGCGAGTGACCAGCCGCTCTCCGCGTTCTTTTTGAGATCCTCCCAGAAGACCGCCTCGGCTTCGTCCGCACGACCGGCGGCGAGGAGCACCCGGCCGAGCGTCTGCCGAACCGGTGCGTGCCAGTCGTGAGGCTCCTGATACACCAGCGTGTCTTCGTAGCGCACGGCGCGTTCGAGATGAAGAAGCGCCGTATCCCAATCCTTCCGTGCGGCGGCGATTTCTCCGGCCAGCGCTTCCGGCGCGATGCGCAAGATCGCGTACCCCGTGTTGGTCGAGAACGTCGTCTGTGTCTTGAGCGCCGGGTCCGCCACGATTGTGTTCAACTCGGCCAGCTCGCGTTCGGCGTCGCTCAGACGGCCCTGTCCGATAAATGCGGCCGCGCGCGCATAATGCCAAACACCTCGCGTGAACGGCGTCTGGAATGCCGGCCCCTTATCCGCGAGGATCTCGTCCCACCGCTCGAAGCGGACCATCGCCCAATAGGGCACGACGAGAAAGCCTTGCAGAATCGGTGTGGAGGCGAGCGCCTCCTTGGGCACCTGATTCGCCAACTTGCGCGCCGCCTCCATCGCCAACTGGCGCTGGCCGCTCGCGGTGGCGCCCATCCAGATGAAGTGCAGGTTGTGCGGGTAGTAGCCCAGTGGATACAAGCCCTGCGCCTGACATTGCGCGATGTAGTCCTCGTCGGCTTTGGCGGCGAGCTGATTGCTCGTGATCACGTCGGCGTGACGGCCCACTCGCTGGTAGATGTGCGCCGGCATGTGCACGATGTGTCCTGCACCTGGCATCAACGGCAGCAGGCGATCGGCTTCGGCTTCGGCCCGTTCCGGCGTGTCCGTCGCTTCCCACAAGTGGATCCACAGATGCAACGCGCCTGGGTGAGTCTTGTGCGTGGCGATCACGTGCGTCAGCGGTGTCGAGTGCCTTGCGCGTGTCGTCGTATGCCACACCGTCTTTCGTCCAGTAGTTCCACGGCCGCAGATCCATCAGCGCCTCGGCGTACAACGTGCGCGCGTCGAGGTCGCGCGGAAACGCCTCTACCATGCGGCCCATCGCGTCCGCGTACGCCTTGTCGGCGCGTTGCCGATCCTCCGCTTTGCCCGTATATCGCGTGCGCAAGCGCTTCGATGTATGCGCGCTCGCGCGGTGAGGCATTCGCTTTGAGCGCCACGGCCTTCTGAACGAGCGCGAGCGCTTTTGGCTCGTCTTCAGCGCTCATCGGCGCGTTGATATTCGGGCCGAGGACAAGTGCCTGGCCCCAGTAGGCGATCGCCGCCGTCGGATCGAGCCGAGCGGCTTCGGCAAAGGCGCGGCCGGCTTCGGCGTGATTGAACGCGTAGGAGAGATTGAGGCCCTGGTTGACGAACAACTGGGCGCGGTCACCACGCGTGCTCGATGGAAACGTGTGCACGCCGAGGTTCTGCAGTCGCGGCGCCAGTGGCGTGCCCGCGACCGGCGCGGCGTCGTACTCAGGCGGCCGGTCGTAGTGTTTGTGACCGGGGACCGCGGTCTGCGCGTATGCGACGCCAGTCGCTGCTGGACCGGACAGCGCGGTGAGGACAAAAACGAAGGCGGTGACGTAACGACGTGACATGGTGGCTCCTTCACTCCTTGCAGAACATTACGAGCGCCGTCCGCTGGCGGCATGACCGGCTGGTGAGAGAATGGTCACGTTTCGGTAAGAGTCTGTGACAGCACCCAGTACGCGTCTGACCTTCGGCGAATACCAGCTCGGTCTGGTGAGCGGCCGTCTGACTCGCGGCAACACGCCTGTGGCGGTCACGCCGAAAGCGTTTGCCGTGCTGCAATACCTGGCAGAGCGGCCCGGACAGCTGGTGTCAAAGAAGGAGTTGCTCGACGCCGTGTGGCGCGATGTCTTTGTCGGCGACGCGGTGCTCAAGACCACGATTCGCGACATCAGGCGGGCGCTGGGCGATGATTCACACACGCCACGATTCATCGAAACCGCGCACCGGCGCGGGTACCGGTTTATAGCACGTGTCGTCACGGAACAGCCGGGGGCTATGCGCAATGAGATGCCACCGCCGCGGACACGTTACGCACGCAGCGGCCGCGTGAACATCGCCTACCAGGTCGTCGGGGAAGGTCCCGTCGATGTCGTCTTCGTCATGGGCTGGGTCTCGCACCTCGAGTACTTCTGGAATGAGCCCTCCTTTGCGCGGTTTCTCGAACGGCTCGCGTACGAATGCGCGCCTGATCCTGTTCGATAAACGGGGGACCGGGCTCTCGGACCCGGTGCCGATCGATCAGCTGCCAACCCTCGAGCAGCGATTGGATGATGTGCGGGCCGTCATGCAAGCGGCCGGGTCGGAGCGCGCCGTGCTCATCGGCGTCTCCGAGGGCGGCCCGTTATGTAGTTTGTTCGCCGCCACCTATCCTGATCGGACTCAGGCGCTCGTGATGATCGGGAGCTACGCGCGGCGTCTGCGCGATACGGATTACCCGTGGGGACCGACCCGCGACCAGCACGAGCAGTTCTGTCAGACGATCGTCGAGGATTGGGCGGGCCGGTGGGACTGGAGGAGCGGGCGCCATCGAAGGTCAACGATCCCGCGTTTCGCGAGTGGTGGGCATCATACCTGCGAATGGGCGCCAGTCCGGGCGCGGCGGTGGCGCTGACACGCATGAACGCCGAAATCGATATTCGCGGCGTTCTGTCGTCGGTCCGCGTGCCAACGCTCGTGCTGCACCGTTCCGGTGATCGGTGTTTGAAAGTGGAGGAGGGACGCTACCTGGCGTCACACATTCCTGGTGCGACGTTCGTCGAACTCGCGGGCGACGATCACCTGCCGTTTATCGGCGACCAGGAGGCCATGCTGCGGGAGATTGAGCAATTTCTGACGCGCACGCAGGTGCGAACTCACGCGCCGGCGGCGTCGGAGCGTGTGCTGGCGTCAGTGCTCACGGTGACGTGGCAGGCCGACCCTCGGGCGCCGATCGATACCACGCTGCGGCCGATCTTCGATCGCGAGGTCGCCTCAGCGCGAGGCCATCGGCTCGGGGTGTCACCCGATCGCCTCGTCGCCTCGTTCGATGGACCCGGCCGCGCTGTGCGCTGTGGCACCACGCTGATCGACGCCGCCATCCAGTCAGGCGTCGCCGCCCGTGGCGGTCTCCACATTGGCGAACGGATGCTGACCGACGACAGCGATCCAGTCCTGCAGTTCAGCGCCGACATGGCCGCCGCGGCGGTGCCGGGCCAACTGCTACGTATCCCGCACCGTTGCCGATCTCCTCCCGGGTTCGGGGCTCCGTTTCGAGCCGCGCGGGCAACTCGCCATGCCTGTGACCGGTCATGCCATTGCCGTTCTCGCAGTCGTCGCCTGAGTCGTGATCAGGCGTCAACGGTCGTCCGATTCGTCCGTGCCCGCGACTGAACGATAATCAACGCGCCGAACGGCCGATCAGGGAGCCAAACGATGCCGCAGCATGCCGAGTACGATGCGATTGTGATTGGGGCGCGCTGCGCCGGTTCGCCGACAGCGATGCAACTGGCTCGTAAGGGTCACAGGGTGCTCCTGCTCGATCGAGATCACTTCCCGAGCGATACGCTCTCCACCCATATGATCCACCCGCCAGGGATTGCATCCCTCCAGAAATGGGGCCTGCTGGATCGACTGATCGGCACGGGGTGTCCCGCCATCGAGGATACAAATTCGACTTCGGGTTCTTCATCATTTCGGGCACGCCCTCGCCGATCGACGGCGTCGCAGTCGCCTACGGACCGCGCCGTACCATCCTTGACAAGCTGCTGCTTGACGGCGCCGCGGAAGCCGGTGTCGAGATACGCGAAGATTTCATCGTAGAGGAAATTCTCGTCGAGGGCGATCGCGTCACGGGCATCCGTGGGCATGCGCGCGGTGGCGAGTCCATCGTCGAGCGCTCGCGCGTCGTCATCGGGGCTGATGGCCGGCACTCGATGGTGGCCAAGGCCGTTCAGGCGGAGCAGTACCACGAAAAGCCGCAGCTTCAAGCGAGCTACTACACCTACTGGAGCAACCTGCCCGCATCGGGATTCGAGATTTACATCCGTCCAAATCGCGGGTGGGGCGTCGTGCCGACGCATGACAATCTGACGCTCGTCGTTCAGGGCTGGCCCTACGCGGAGTTCGAGCAGAACAAGAAAGACATCGAGGGGACTTATCTCAAGAGCTTCGACCTTGCACCCGAGTTCGCCGAGCGTCTACGTCAGGCCACGCGCGAGGCGCCGTTCCGTGGCGCGGCCGTTCCCAACTACTTCCGCAAGCCGTTCGGAGCAGGGTGGGCGCTCGTCGGTGACGCCGGCTATAACAAGGATCCGGTCACCGCGTGGGGGATTAGCGATGCATTTCGCGATGCCGACCTCTGCGCGAGCGGGCTCGACGACTGGCTCCGTGGTGCGCGGCCCTTCGACGAGGCCATGGCCGATTACCAGAAGACACGCGATGAAGACTCGAAGCCGACCTTCGATCTCACGTGTAACTTCGCCACGCTCGAGCCGCCTCCGCCCGAGATGCAACAGCTGCTGCGCGCGACGGCGTCCAGCCAGGGAGCGCAGGATCAATTCGTCAGCATGATGGCCGGAACGTTGCCGGTGCCGGCGTTTTTCGCGCCCGACAACGTCGGAGAGATCATGGCCACCGCTGGAGCGCAGGCGCCGCGGCACTGACCTGCACCGACGAATGAAGTTCATTCCGAGCCAGCTTGCATACCTGACCAGCGACCGGGAAGCGCGCGGCAACCTCCGCGCGCTCGGCAAATACCTGGCGTTTCTTGCCGGCCTGATTGCGGTCTATGCCGTTCTGTTTCACGTCATCAAGCTGAACGTCGAGCACGAACAGCATTCGTGGGTGACGGGCCTGTACTGGACGCTTGTGGTGATGTCGACGCTGGGATTCGGCGATATCACGTTTACCAGCGACACCGGCCGGATATTCAGCATCATCGTCCTGCTTTCCGGGGTCGTGTTCCTGCTGGTGATGCTGCCGTTCCTGTTTATTCGATTGTTCTACGCGCCGTGGCTGGAGGCGCGCGTGCGCCTGCGAGCCCCACGCGAAGTGCGGCCTGGGACACGCGATCACGTCATCATCGCCGAGTACGATCCGGTCGCGGCCGGGCTCATCGAGCGGTTTGTCAGCGAAGCCATTCCCTACGTCGTGCTCGAGCCTGATCCAAGCCGCGCCGGACAGCTGTTCGGCGACCGTGTCTCGGTGCTCGCCGGCGAGAACGACAACCGCGTGACCTACGAGCGCGCCGCCGCCCCGGTCGCTCGACTGGTGTTGGCCAATTGTGAAGACACGACCAACACCAACATCACGTTGACGGTGCGCGAGATCGCGCCGGATCTGCCGATTGCGACCATCGTCGAGGAGCAGGATTCGGTCGACATCCTCGAGTTGAGCGGCGCCACCTTTGTGCTGCCGCTGAAGCACCAACTCGGAGACTACCTCGCCAATCGTGTCGATGTCGGGCGGCCCGAAGCGCACGTGGTCGGCGATTTTCGCGGGCTGCAAATTGCCGAGTTGCCGGCACACGACACGCCGTTCGTGGGAAAGAAAGTGCGCGACACCAAGCTGCGGCAACAGACGGGGCTGAGCGTGGTTGGGTTCTGGGAACGCGGAAAGCTGCGCCCCGCCTATCCGGAGACGGAGATTCAGTCCGACAGCGTCCTCGTCGTTGCCGGCACGCGTTCACAGGTCACCGCGCTCAACAGCCTGCTGCCCTCCGGCGAGCTCAGTTCGCCACCGGTGCTGGTGATTGGGGCAGGCAAGGTGGGTCATGCGTCGGCGCGCGCGCTCAAGCGAAGAGGGCTGTTGGTGCATGCCATCGACCGCAGTGAAGCGGCACTGGCGCCGATTGCGCCGGACGTCGACGCAATCTTTGCCGGCGACGCGGCCGATCGGCGGCTGCTCGAACGCGCCGGAATCCTCGGCGCGCGTTCGGTTGTGCTCACCACCAACGAAGATGCGATGAACATCTATCTGTCGGTGTTTTGCCGGCGTCTCAATCCTGACCTGCGCATTGTCAGTCGTATCACGCACGAGCGGAACGTCGAGGCGATCCATCGCGCCGGTGCGGATTTCGTCTTGAGCTACACGACGCTTGGTATCGAAGCGGTGATGTCCTTGTTGCGCGGTTACCCTCCGGTCTTGCTCGGCGAAGGCGTGGAGCTGTTCTCGGTCCCCGTTCCAGCCATGCTCGCCGATCGTCCGTTGCGCGACTCCGGTATCGGATCGAAAACGGGGCTCAGTGTGGTGGCGCTTCAGCGAGGCGAGCAATTGACCGCACCACTGACATCGGAGACGGTGTTGGCCGCGGGTGCGGAGCTCGTGATGCTGGGCAGCCACGAGCAACGCGCCGCATTCAATGATGCCTTTCGGGTGGAGTGAATTCAGCGGCGGGGTACGGCGAAGTCACGACCGGTCGCGCCGCGATGGTGCAGCTCCGCTCGTCCTACCCGGAGGCCGAGTGGGCGGGCATCAGACGTGATTCCCTGCACCAGGGGAGCGTCTAGGGTCACAACGTTGAGTCCCGGGCGCATGGCCTCCAGCGGCAGCACCCACGCACACTCTCCATCGCTCGATTCGCAGGTTGCCGCGACGCCATTGAGGGAGACCGTCAGCTTGTCGCGAGCATCGGGGACAGCCATGTGCAGCCCAGGAAACGATAGTGTCAATGGCGCCGGCTGGATGGCAATGAATCTGAGCTCCGACACTGGCGCCGAGGTCCACCGGAACGCCGTGTCGCCTTCGCCTTCGCTGGAGTGCCAGCCGAGTCCGGTTACAGCAGGCGAGGAGACATCGAGCGTCGTCCGATGCGGCGCTTCACGGTGACCGACGACGGTCAGGTCCTGCGACGATCGGCAGAGCTCGAGAGGGTGGGTCAGCGGCTCGGTGTCGAGGCGCGCGAACAATTTCTCTGGGTTCGCGGCGAATGCGATGGCGAGCGCGCCAGGCGTTCGCTCGAAGCGCTCGATCGACAGTCTCGCGAGAAACCGCGCACCCTGCGGAATCATCGCCAGCGAGAAGCCATCCGCTTGCATGGTTTGGACAGCTGCTTCGCGATCGAGCTGCTTCGACGCGTCGAACACCATCGCCTTGTAGCCAAGCAGTGTGTCCCGTGGCCACCCGACGGGACTGATCGCCGCATCGGTCGCCACCACCGCGTAGACGATGGCATGGCGCCGGGTGCCGCCTCTTGCAAACAGCGCGCTGATTTGCCCATCGGCCGCGAGAGACGTCACCTCCTGCCACTCGGGCGTCAGCGGCACACAGGCGCGTGACCCGAACGCCCGCCAGAGTATTGGCGTCGTTGCCGGCGGCGCGGGCTCCACCGGCGCCATCCACATGCCGCTCTGCGCGAGCCGCTGCGCGCCACGCTCGAAGGCATAGATCGCGCGCGTCGGCGACTCGTCGCCGCTCCGATCGTCCGCGGCATCCAGTACGTGCAGTCGCGAACCACGCTGCTCACCGGCGCTCCAGATCGTGGTGAGGAGCGTGTGGTCCGAATCTTCGGCGACGACGGCGGCCGGCCACCACATCGCGTCGAGCGCTCCGACAATCGCGCGTGGTGAATGCGGAGCAGACGTGGGCTGCGGGGGCAGCGAGCGCGCGACCGCAACGAGCTGCAGCACGGGTACCAACACAATCAACGCCAGCGCACCGAGCCGCGTCACGATCGTCGGTTGCCGCCGAACCAGCGCCACCGCGCCGTGCGCGGCGAGCCACCATAGGAGGACACAGGCGGGCGCGAGTGTCGCCACCGCGTGAAAGCTCTGGAAGACCCATAGCGCGACTTCCGATGCGAGTACCACGAGCCAGGTCACCGCCGTGAGCGGCGAGCGCGGGTTGCGCAGCGTTTCGAAGACGGCGAGCACGGCAACGATTGCCCCGACGCCGGAGGAGGCGATCGGAAGCGATGCGGTCAACAGTGCGAGCACACTGGCGCGCGCGGGTGCGTCACACGACGGCGTCGCCCACCAGAGGACCGCGCCGGTTGCGGCCATGACGACTGCGAGACGCACGAGCGATGTGCCCCGCCGCGGCGCCGCACCGGCAACCCATGCAAAGAGCGGAATCAGCGCGAGGGTCAGCGGCGGATGGACCGCGGCCGCGAAGATGAAGAGGGCGGCGGCGAAGTTGACGCGACGCGCGTACCAGGTCCACAACGCCAGGACACTCACGACAATCGCGGGCAGGCCGATCATCAATGCGCCGGGTATTGGTAGCGGCCACGGCAGCAGGTCGATCCCGCCATGCGAGAGCACAAACCATCGCACGCGATCGATGGCGGACGGACAACCCGCCAAAAACGCCGCTGGTATCATGAGCCGCCATCATGCCTCAATCACCGCGCGCGCAGAAGTGGCTCGGCGACTGGCGTGTCGCCGTGCTCCTGTGCGTCGCGCTGTTGGGGCTTCGATCGTGGTTCTTTCTCGCCTGGGAAGAGAGCTACTTCGATTCCGATCAGGCGATCGTCGGACTCATGGCCAAGCACCTTGCCGAAGGTCGGGCCATGCCGCTGTTCTTCTACGGCCAGGAGTACATGCTGGCCGTCGAGGCGTGGGTGAGCGCGCCATTCATCGCGCTCTTCGGTACGTCGGTCGCGGCGCTGCGCGCGGCACTCGTGGCGTTGAATCTCGCGACCGGTCTGCTGCTGCTGCGGCTCCTCGTCACGGACGCACAGCTCGGCATCTGGTCCGCGGTGGCCGCGAGCAGCATTTTCTGGATCGCGCCGATCGTGTCGGCGGCGAACCTGGTCGAGGCGCAGGGCGGCAACATCGAACCGTTTCTCTGGGTGCTCATTCTCTGGCTGCTGCGGCGCCGCCCGCTGGCACTCGGCGCCTGTCTCGCCATTGCATTCTTGAACCGTGAGTTCTCGATCTACGCTGCCCCCATGCTGCTGCTCGTTCACGCGGGCGAAAACCGGTTCGCGTTTCGTCAGCTCGCACTGGACTGGGCAACCACCGCGCTCTCCTTTCTCGTGGTATTCACCGCCGTTCAACTGCTCAAGCCGCACGCGGATTTGCTCGGGCCCGACAGCGCCGGCGCGTCTGTCGGCACCTTGGGACAAAACACGATCGCGCTCGTCGTCCAACGCGTCCACTGGAATCCAGGCGAGCTGGCGCCGCGCTTTACCGCACTTGCGACCGACTACATCCCGACGATGTTCGGCTTCAAACACTTTGCGCTCAGCAACGCCGCCATCGGCAGCGAAGTGCGGGTGGGTTGGGAGATCGCGGCGCCCGTGGTGGCATTCCTCGCGCTCGCGGGAGTGATTCTCCTCGCCGTCGACGCCAGCACACTCGCGCGCGGCTCGAGGTGGTGGTTGTTTCCGCTCTATCTGACCGGCGTCGGCGTCATCGCCGCAATCGCCTACCCGCTGACGCGGCCGCTCAACGTCGTGACCGTGCGTTACGGTCTACTCGCGTTGTACGCACCCGTGGGACTCGCCGCGCTCATGCTTCACCCTTCACGCCGGCCGGTGCTTCGAGTGATCGCCGTCGCCGGCGTGCTGATATTTGCGGTGTGCTCCGCGGTCGACCACGTGAGAGTGCTCGCGGGAGCGGCGACGTCGCCGCCGCCCGCGCCTCTGCGTCACATTCTCACGAGGCTCGAACAACGAGGCGTTCAGATCGTCTTCGCCGACTATTGGCGCGCTTACAGCATCACGTTTCTGAGTGGCGAGACGATCAAGATCGCGTCGCTCAATTTCGAGCGCATCCGCGAATACAACGCATTGGCGGGGCGACACCCGGACGGAACCTTTCCGAGCGGCGCCCTCGTCATTCAGCCCGGCCCGTGCTCCGTGGGCGGCGAGCGTGTGGCTGGGTGGTATCTGTGTGACCAGTAGCGCACTGCCACGTGCCGCGTGGGAGTGGCCGCTCGTCGTGCTCGCGTGTGTGCTCCTGATCGCTCTGCGAAGCTGGTTCTTTCTCGCGTGGGAAGAAAGCTACTTCGATTCCGACCAGGCCATCGTCGGCCTCATGGCAAAACATCTGATCGAAGGCCGGGCATTCCCGCTGTTCTTCTATGGGCAGGAGTACATGCTCGCGATTGAGGCGTGGCTGGTTGCGCCATTCGTGGCGGTGATGGGACCGTCGGTGCTGGCGGTGCGCACGGCGCTCGTAGCACTCAACCTCGGTGCCGCGCTGCTGCTCCTTCGGCTGCTGATGACGGAGGCGCGGCTCGGTGGCGTCGCGGCGCTTCTCGCGGCGTCGCCATTGGTGATGGCGCCCGTGGTCGCGGCCGCGCATCTCGAAGAAGCGCAGGGCGGGAACATCGAGCCGTTTCTCTGGGTGCTCTGTCTGTGGCTGTTGCGCCGGCGTCCGATGCTGTTTGGAATCTGCCTCGGCATCGCATTTCTCAATCGCGAGTTCTCGCTCTATGCCGCGCCCGCCTTGCTGATGGTGCAGGTTGCGGAGCAAAAGGGCATCACACGCCCGCTCGCACTGCAGTGGGCGGTCACCGCGTTTGCGTTTCTTGTCACGTTCAACGTGATCGCGCTCCTCAAGCCGTTTGCCGATCTCTGGGGCCCTGGCACTGCGGGCATCCCGGCCGACACCGCCGACACGATCAGTGCGCTGTCGCAGCAACTCCGGTTACCGATCGCGGAGGGTCCCGGGCGGATTCTCACGTTCGTGCGTGACGATCTGCCGCTTCTGCTCGGCGTCCAGACGTTTGTTCCCTCGCTCGTCTCCATCAATACCGATGTCCGCGTCGGATGGAGTGCCCTCCGCGTCCCCGTGGCAATCGTCGCGATGATGGTGGCACTCGTGCTCGTCCACGATCACGCGCGGCGGAAGGGGAGCGGCCGCAATGGGTGGGCCTTGCCGCTCTATCTGATCTTCGTCGGCGCAATCGCCGCGATCGCCTATCCACTCGCCGCGCCTCCGACCTTTCACACGCTGCGCTATGGCCTGCTGGTGTTGATGCTGCCAATCGGCGCGGCGGCGCTGGCGCTGCAGCCCTGGCGGCCGCGTCTCGCGCGGGTGCCCGCGGCAGCCTGCCTCGTGGTGCTCAGCGTTGCCGCGGCGGTTGATCACGTGCGCGTGGTCGCGCATGCCTACAAGGTTGCGCCCGCGCATCCGCTGCGCGATCTCACCGCGGCGCTGGAGGCGCAGGGCTCGCGTCGAATTTATTCTTCAGACTACTGGCGCGCGTACAGCGTCACGTTTCTCAGTGGGGAGCGGCTCAAAGTGGCCACGTCGCACCGGACGAGGATCCTCGAGTACGAACGGCTTGCGGCACACGCGGCCGCCGCCTCCGCGCCCGGTATCCTCGTGAGCCGTCAGCCGTGCCCAGGCCAGCAGGTTGCGGGCTGGTATCTGTGCGCCACGTCCCCGTGACCGATCACGACGCGACACCGACTGGCGCCGGGTCATACGCGAGGACCGGTCGCAGCCAGCGCTCGACTTCGCCGACGCTCTCACCTTTGCGCCGGGCATAACTCGCGACCTGATCTGGTCCAATGCGCTGAATCACGAAATATCGCGACTGCGGATGCCAGAAGTACAGACCGCTCACCGAGGCGGGCGGAGTCATCGCGTACGATTCGGTGAGGTCCATGCCGATACGTCGAGCGCCGAGCAGCTCGAAGAGGCGGTGTTTTTCGCTGTGATCCGGACACGCGGGATAACCAAACGCCGGCCGGATGCCTTGATACTTTTCTGCGACGAGATCGCTTGCGGTCAACTGTTCGGCTGCGCCGAAGCCCCAGTCGTGCCGCGCGCGCGCATGGAGATACTCGGCAAAGGCTTCGGCAAAACGATCGGCAAGCGCTTTGGCAATGATCGCGGAATAGTCGTCGTGCTCGCGCTCGAAGCGACGCACGACATCCTCGACGCCGAGGCCGGCGGTCACGGCAAAGGCGCCGATGTAATCGGTGACACCGCTCTCGAGCGGGGCGACGAAGTCGGCAAGCGAGCGGTTCGGTTTGTCGTCGGCGATCACCTCCTGCTGACGCAGCATCGGGAACCGCGTCAGTTCGGGACCGCGACCGTCGGCTGTCGACTGTCGACCGTCGACCGTCGACTGATAGAGAGCGATGTCGTCGTCAACCGAGTTCGCCTCCCAGAATCCATACACGCCGCGTGCCCGCACGAGCTTGCCGCTCACGATGCGCGAAAGCAGCGTCTGCGCGTGCCCGTAGAGGTCGCGAGCGGCCTTACCGTATTGCGGATGATCGAGGATGGCAGGGAACCGACCCTTGAGCTCCCATGCCGCGAAGAAAAACGTCCAGTCGATGTAGGGGACGAGCTCGGCGAGATCAACGTCGACTTCGCGCCGCCCAGTAAATGCCGGGGTCGGGGCAGTAGAGAAGTCGAGGCGCAGGCGGTTCTTGCGCGCGTCCTCATAGGTCAGGAGGGGGCGCTCGTGTCGGTTGCCATACTGCAGTCGCAGCTTCTCCTGTTCTTCACGATTAGCGGCCGCGAACGCGCTCGCATTTGGCCCACTCATGAGGTTGGACACCACGTCGACCACGCGCGACGCGTCAGGAACGTGAACGACAGGGGGGCCATATTCGGGTGCGATCTTCACCGCCGTGTGCTGCCGGCTCGTCGTCGCGCCGCCGATCAGCAGCGGCAGGGTCATGCCCCGGTGCTTCATCTGCTGGGCGACGTACACCATTTCGTCGAGCGACGGTGTAATCAATCCGCTCAAGCCAATGATGTCGGCCTTGCGATCGACGGCTTCCTGCAGGATGCGATCGGCCGGCACCATCACGCCGAGATCGATCACTTCGTAGTTGTTGCACCCGAGGACCACGCCCACGATGTTCTTGCCGATGTCGTGGACGTCGCCTTTCACGGTGGCGACGACGAGGCGGCCCTGCGGCCCACCGGCGCCCTCCTCGCCCGCGCTGATCAACCGGGCCTTCTCCGCCTCCATGAACGGCTCGAGGTACGCGACCGCGCGCTTCATCGCCCGCGCACTTTTCACGACCTGCGGCAGAAACATCTTGCCCGCGCCAAATAGCTCACCGACGATCTTCATCCCGTCCATCAACGGGCCCTCGATGACCGAGAGCGGCCGCGCGTGTTTCTGGCGCGCCTCTTCGGTATCGACTTCGATGAAGTCGACCACGCCATGCACGAGCGCATGAGCGAGTCGCGCTTCGACCGGCGCCTCGCGCCATGCGAGATCGGTCGTCCGCTTCGTGCCGGCGCCCTTTACCTGCTCCGCAAACGCCACCAGGCGCTCGGTCGCATCCGCCCGGCGGTTGAAGATGATGTCTTCCACATGCTCGAGGAGATCGGGCTTGATGTCCTCGTAGACGATGAGCTGACCGGCGTTGACGATGCCCATGTCCAGCCCCGACTTGATGGCGTGGAAGAGGAACGCGGAATGGATCGCTTCGCGCACCACATCATTGCCGCGGAACGAGAACGACAAGTTACTGATGCCGCCGCTGATTTTGACTCCGGGACACACCTCCTTGATCCGTGCGGCGGCCTCCATGAAGTTCTTGGCGTAGTCGTTGTGTTCCTCGAGTCCTGTCGCGATCGCGAGAATGTTCGGGTCGAAGATGATGTCTGATGGATCGACGTTGGCCTGTTCCGTGAGCAAGCGATACGCGCGCTGGCAGATCTCGATCTTCCGCTCGACGGTGTCGGCTTGCCCGCGTTCGTCGAACGCCATCACCACCATCCCGGCACCGTAGCGCCGCACTTTTCGCGCCTTGGCGAGAAAATCCGCTTCACCCTCCTTGAGGCTGATCGAATTGACAATCGACTTGCCTTGCACACATTTCAGGCCCGCCTCGATCACCGACCACTTCGAGCTGTCGATCATGACGGGCAGACGGGCGATTTCCGGCTCGGTTGCGATGTAGTGCAGGAACTCGGTCATGCACCGCTCGGAGTCGAGCATCCCCTCGTCCATGTTGACGTCGAGGATGTTGGCGCCGCCGCGGACTTGGTCGAGCGCGACCTCCGACGCGCCGGCCCAGTTGTTGGTCTGCACCAGGCGTGCGAATTTCTTGGATCCGGTGACGTTGGTCCGCTCACCAATCATCTGGAAATTGCTGTCGGCACGAATGACGAGCGTTTCCAGGCCGGAGTAGCGCGGCAAGCCGTGGAATGGCGTCGCTTCGGGCTCGGGCACGATACGAGGTGGTAAGCCCGAAACCGCCGCTGCGACCTTGCGAATGTGATCGGGCGTGGTGCCGCAGCAGCCTCCGATGATGTTGATAAATCCACTCTCCGCGAATTCGCGCAGCAACTGCGCCGTTTCGTCCGGCAACTCCTCGTACTGGCCGAACGCGTTGGGCAGGCCCGCATTTGGGTGACAGCTCACGTAACACGTCGCCAGCCTTGCCAGTTCCGCAAGATACGGCCGAATCTCGCGAGCGCCAAGCGCGCAGTTGAGGCCGACGCTGAACGGCCGCGCGTGTTCAATCGAGACGTAGAACGCGTCGAGCGTCTGTCCCGACAGCGTGCGACCGCTGCGGTCGGTGACCGTCACCGAGATCATCAGCGGCAGCCGCATTCCCAACGTGTCGAACGCTTCCTCGATGCCGACCAACGCGGCTTTGGCGTTCAGCGTGTCGAAGATGGTTTCGAGCAGCAGCAGATGACAGCCGCCGTCGATCAAGCCGCGCGCCTGCTCGCTGTAGGCCTCGCGCATCTCGTCGAACGTGGAGGCGCGGAAGGCTGCATTATTGACGTCCGGCGAAATCGACAGCGTCCGATTGGTTGGGCCGATCGAACCCGCGACCAGACGCGGCTGATCCGGCGTGCGCGCCGTCCACTCGTCGGCAACGCGCCGCGCCACGCGGGCGCCTTCGACATTGATCTCGTAGGCGAGGTGCGCCAGACCGTAATCGGCCTGCGAAATCGTCGTGGCCGTAAACGTGTTGGTTTCGACGATGTCGGCGCCGGCTTCGTAGGTACTGCGCGTGAATCGCGGCCACCGCGTCTGGCTGTGTGAGCACCAGCAGATCGCTATTGCCTTTGAGCGCGCTGGGGTGCTCGCGGAACCGCTCCCCGCGGAAATCAGCTTCATTCAGCTTCAGCCGTTGGAGCATTGTTCCCATGGCGCCATCGAGGACGAGAATGCGCTCGGCGAGCGTGGTGCGCAGATATTTCAGCAGTGTGGTGGTGGTGTTTGTATCAATCATGAACGAAGCTTCTTTCGCCGATCTTTGACGCCACTGGCGATCATCACGGTAAAGGGGTCGCCCGAGCGGCGCGATCCGACGGAAACACGTATTCGAGAGGTGCGCACGCGTCAACATCGCGCGCAGCTGCTCGTCGTCAAATCCGAGCCACTGATCGCCCAACTGCTCGCGCACCCAACTTTCGTGATGGGTCCGGAGCTCGAGCACGAGGATATGGCCGCCGGGTCGTACGCACGCGCTGCTTCGCCGACGACCACGTCGGGGTCGGACGCATGGTGCAACGCTTGCGAGAGCACGGCGAGATCGACCGACGCGTCCGGCAGCGGCAGCTTTTCCATCTCTCCACGCTTCCACGTGATGTTGTCGGCGCGCCGGCGGGCGCCGAGGGCTTTTGCGCGCGCGAGCACGTCGGGCGATCGATCGATCGCCGTGACATGCCGCGCCCACTGTGCCGCCTCGATCGCGAGGTACCCTTCGCCACAGCCGATATCGGCGACCTCGAGCGGTGGCATCAGATGCCCGAGCGCTCGGGCCCAGGCTGCCCAACTGCGGCCGGGAACGAGTTGGCGGCCGTCGCGTGTGTCGGGGCCGGTGTGGGCATCGAAGTTTTCGCGCCGCAGGCGAAGCACTTCCTGCAGGCGCGCTTCGTCTGCGCGGACGGTGGCGACGGCATCGCTCTCGGCAAATTGCGACTCGAGCACCGACCACAACGCGCCGTTGCCGTTCTCGCGGACACCCGGCGCGAGGCGGTAATAACTGAAGGCGCCACTCCGCTCTTCCGCCACAAGACCGGCGTCTTTGAGGAGGCCGAGGTGACGGGAGATGCCGGACTGGGCGAGCCCGAGAATGCCGGTGAGTTCGGTGACGTTGAAGCGATCCTGTGCGAGCACGCGGAGCAGACGGAGGCGCGCCTCATCGCCGAGCAGCCGGAAGAGCGCCGATGCCTCCTTCACATCTACTAATCTAGATGAATCGATACAGAACCGCAACCGGGGGGGCCAGCACCACGGTTCGCCCGGGAACCTCCGAACCGAGGTCACGAACTTCCGTCACGAACCATCGTTGCGACGCCCCTGCTTTTGATAGCATGTGGGGCTCCCGTTGCCGCCACGGATGAGCCGTGGAGGCAACCAAGCTATAACGATCCTCGACGCAGGCGGTTTCTGCGCGCGGTCAACTACTGGGCTCTGCAGGCCGGACGGCCGGCAGAGGCGAACGACCATGGGACTCCTCGAAAAACTCCGCCCTCAACCCAAGTGGAAGCACGCCGACCCGTCGGTGCGGCTTGAAGGTCTCCACGAGGTCAACGACACCGATCAGGAAGCGCTTCGGATGCTCGCGATCGACGATCCCGACGCGCGTGTTCGTCGCGCGGCGTTGGCACGTGTCGTCGACGGCGCCGTGCTGGCCGCCATCGTGCGCAACGAAACAGACGAGTCGACGCGCGAGCACGCGATTGCGCGGGCGACAACCCTGGCCGAATCGGGTGACGAGCGGTCCGCGTTGAGCGCGGTCGCCGCGCTCTCTGCCTTGGGCCGGCATCGGGAACTGGCGTCGGCGGCGCGCGGGTCGGCGCTCGAGAGCGTCCGCAAAGCCGCCGTGGAGCAACTCACCGACGCGAAAGCGCTCGCCAGCATTGCGCGCAATGCCGCCGATGCCGACACGCGACTTCTCGCGGTCACCCGGATCACTGACGTCACCGAGCTCGAGGCGATCGCCTCGCGGGGTGAACACGCCGACGCCGCCCTCGCTGCGCTGGAGCGACTCGAGTCACCTTCCGACGAGGTGCTGACCGGGCTCGCCCAACGCGCGCGCGTCAAGGCGGTACAGAAGCGCGCCCGCGTCGATCCTCCGTGCACGCGAACAGTCGGCCGCGCCCGGTTCCGGAAGCACCCGCCGTCGACTACCGTGACGCCGATCAACAGCGCGCCCGAGATCTCGCCGGACAAATGGACGCCATCGCGGTGGTGCCGGACATCACCGGCGTCCGCCAGACCTACGCCGCACTGCGCGTTGCGTGGGTCGAGTTGCTTGCAGACGCCGAAGTCCGTCCCGAGCACGTGACCCGCTTCGAGGAGCTCTCCGATCGCGTGCGTGAGCGGCTGGCCGCGGACGAAGCCGAGCGTGCCGCGGCCGACCACCGTGCGCAGGAGCTCGCGCGCGAGCAGGCGGAGCGGGCGTCCGTCTGTGCGGATATTGAGAATTTTCAAGACGAGGATGTGCTGGATCGCCTCGCCCTCGCACGGTCGACGTGGGAAGGCATGCCGCCGATGCCCGACGCGTGGGGGACTGAGCTGCAGCAGCGCTTCGAGGCGGCGTGCCGAGCGGCCGAGCGGCGGCATGAGCGGCGCATGGCGGCACAGGAGCTGCTCGCCAAGGCGCCCGAGGTTGTCGCCGAAATTGAAACGATCGCGAATCACTCCGACTATTCGGCCATCCGCGCCCAGTGGTACGCGCTCAAGAAGCAGTGGCAGACGGTCACGCGCGAGTCCGAAGTCGATCCGGAGCTGGCCGCCCGCTACGCGCGCGCGGCCGAGGCACTCGAGCCCCGTGAACTCGAACATCGCGAAGGCCGCACCAAGGCGCAGCAGGAAAACCTGCATCGCCTTCAGGCCGTCGTTCAGGATCTCGAGACTCGCGGCGCCTCCGAGAATCTCACGCTCAAAGACGCCGAGAAGATTTTGAAAGACGCGAAGCTGGCGATCGGCACCATGGGACCGCTCCCGATTAAGCAGGATCGCGATGACCTGACGGTGCGTCTGCAGGCCGTCCGTGCCGCCGTGACGCCGCGCATCAAGGAGATGCGCGAGGCCGAAGAGTGGAAGCGCTGGGCGAACGTTCAAGTGCAGGAAGAGCTCTGCACCAAGATGGAAGCGCTGATCGCCACCGCCGACAACGAGCCGGAGGCCGCCGCGACAGAGATGCGTGCGCTGCAAGAGCGGTGGAAGAACGTCGCCGCCGCGCCGCGCTCGCAGGCCGAAGCGCTGTGGACCCGTTTCAAGACGGCCCAGGATCAGGTGTACGAGAAATGCAAAGACTTCTTCGCGCAACAAGCGGCGGAGCGCCAGGAGAACCTGAAGAAGAAGGAAGCGCTCTGCGCGCGTGCCGAAGCGCTGCAGGATTCGAGCGACTGGGTCCGCACCGCCGACGCGATCAAGGCACTGCAGGCGGAATGGAAGACGATCGGACCGGTGACGCGCGGGCACGAAAAGTCGGTGTGGGAACGCTTCCGCGGCGCGTGCGATAAGTTCTTTACCCGCCGCCAGGAGGATCTCAAGGACCGCAAGAATGAGTGGGCCGGCAATCTGGCGAAGAAGGAAGCGCTGATCGCCGAAGCCGAACAGCTCGCACAGTCGACCGAGTGGGACAAGGCCGCCGGGCGCATCAAGCAGCTGCAGATCGAATGGAAAAAGATCGGGCCTGTCCGCAAGAACAAGTCCGAGGTCGTCTGGCAACGCTTCCGCGCAGCGTGCGATACGTTCTTCGAGCGTTTCAAGAACCGCGATCAGGTCGCGGTCGCCGGGAAGCTTGCCGACCGCGAGACGGCGGTGGCGGAACTGGAATCGCTCATCGCCGCCGACGCCGATGCGCCGGCGCCGGACGATCTCTACGCCAAGGTTCAGGCCGCACGCGCGCGCTGGCTGCAAGGGCCGGAACTGCCGCGCCACACGCTCGCGCCACTCAGCGATCGTGTGAATGGGGCGCTCCTGGCGCTCGTGACCCGCTGGCCGACGGCCTTCCGCAACACCGATATCGACCCCGAGGTCACGCGCCGCAAGATGGAGAAGCTCGTCGCCAAGGTCGAAGCGCTGTTGCCGCCCGACAGCAAGGAGCCGGCGAAGGACCTGTCACCGGCCGAAGTGCTCGCCCGGCAGTGGCGCGAAGCACTGGCCGCCAACACGATGGGCGCGGCAGCGGCGCGGCAGGCCGACGACGCGCGGCAGAGAGCGGCGGAGCAGGAAGTGCGCAGTGCGCAATCGGCGTGGATGCGATTGGGGCCGCTTGCCACGGATACTCGCAAGCCGCTACAGGAACGCTTCGAGCGCGCGTGCCGGCAATTCTTCGAGCACGAAGAAAAACAATGGCGCGGCGCAGTCAGTTTCCTGTCGTCGGTGCTCCAGTGCCAAGAAAAGCAAAGCCCGTTAGCCACGCGGCAATCGGGCGTACACGACCTTCAACTGGGACCAACTGCGGACGCTCAGTCAGCGTTCAGGCCCCTCGAGGTACGTGTAGCCCTGCGAGCGCTTCTTCGTAGAACTTCAGCAGCCGCCCGGCTTGCTGATCTTCCATGCGGTCCGGCGTGCACCGCGACCTCGACGTCGCGGCGCAGTTTGGCCATGAGCACTTCCGGGTCGAACTGGACGTAGCGGAGCACCTCGTTGACGGTGTCGCCCTTGATGATGTGCTCGACGCGCGCGCCGTCGCCTTCCTCGTCGCCATTCGCGCCCAGCCTGACGTGCACGGCATGCGTGTCGCCGAGCAGGTTGTGCAAGTCGCCGAGGATCTCCTGATACGCGCCGACCAGGAACACGCCCAGGAAATACGGCTGACCGTTGTACCGGTGCAGCGGGATCGTTTTCTTGACATCGCGTCGATCGATGAACTGCTCGAGCTTGCCGTCTGAGTCGCAGGTGATGTCGCCAATCACGGCGTGGTTGGCCGGGCGCTCGGTGAGCCGGTGAATCGGCATCACCGGGAACAGCTGCTTGATCGCCCAGCTGTCCGGGAATCGACTGGAACAGCGAAAAATTACAGAAGTACGTGTCCGACAGCATCTCCTCGAGCGACTGCAGATCCTCCGGCACTTCGTCCATGCTCTGCGTGAGCTTGTAGATCTTCTCGCAGATCGCCCAGAAGACGTTTTCGACGTGCGCGCGCTGCTCGAGCGGCAGATAGCCGCCGCTGAACAGGTTCATCGCCATGTCGAGCGCCTGCTGCGCGTCGTGGTAGGTCTCGAGCGCGTTGCGTTTGGTGACCGAGTGATACGTCGTCGATCAGATCGACCAGCGGCTGCTCGAACTCATCCTTCACGACCGTCGGAATTTTTTCTTCGCCGAAGCCCGTGGTGCCGAGCACATTGAAGATCAACATGCTGTGGTAGGCGGACACGGCCCGGCCGCTCTCGGAGATGATCGTCGGATGCGCGACGCCGGCTTCGTCGCACACCGTTTGGATGTGATAGACGACGTCGTTGGCGTATTCCTGCAGCGTGTAGTTCATGGACGACTCGAAGTTGGTCTGCGAGCCGTCGTAGTCGACACCGAGTCCGCCGCCGACGTCCATGTACTGGAGACCCGCGCCTTGCTTGGCGAGCTCGCAGTAGACACGCGACGCCTCGTTCAATGCGTTCTTGATGATGCGGATGTGCGTGATCTGACTCCCGAGGTGGAAGTGCAGCAGTTTGAGGCAGTCTTCCATGCCGCGACTGCGCAATTCCTCGAAGCCGCGCAGAATCTCGGTCACCGTCAGTCCGAACTTTGACCGGAAGCCGCCGGAGGACTGCCAGCGGCCCGAACCGCGCGAGGCGAGCTTGACCCGCATCCCGATATTTGGCCGAACACCCACCTTCTCGGCGTAGTGAAGAATCAGCCCGAGCTCGGTGTACTTCTCGACCACCGGGATGATCAAGCGGCCCATCTTCTGGGCCAGCATCGCCATCTCGATAAATTCCGCGTCCTTGAACCCGTTGCAGATGATCGGCGTGTCGTTTTCGGCCAAGGCCGCCACCGCCAGGAGCTCCGGCTTGCTGCCGGCCTCGAGGCCGTAGCCGTATTGCCGCCCGAAGTTGAGCACTTCCTCGACGACCTGGCGCTGCTGGTTGACCTTGATCGGATAGACGCAGCTGTAGCGCCCCTGGTATTGATGCTGGGCGATCGCCGCCTGGAACGCCGAGTGGATCTCGCCAAGGCGATGCTTGAGAATGTCGGTGAAGCGCAGCAGGATCGGGGCGCTCAGGCCGCGAAGTTCGAGGCGCTCGATGAGGCGCTTCAGGTCGACGCCTCGCGCCGGACTCCTTCGTCGGGTGCACCTGAAGGTGTCCCAGATCGTTGATCGAGAAGTACCCTGGCCCCAGCGGGCCACGTCGTAGAGCTCAGTCGCTTCTGTCAGCGTCCACGCCGAGTCACCGAACCGTTGCGCAGCCTGACTGGCGATAGTGGTCATCTTCGGAATCCAGAATGAAGAAACCGGGTGGGTTTTTCCAGAACCATTACACGAATTCCGGAGCGCGTTTCATTTCGGCTACTCTGAGATGCCATGAACGAGCGTGTTCCCGCGATCAAGGTGCTGCTGCTGCCGAAAGACACCAACGCGCTCGGCACCATTTTCGGCGGCGTCATCCTCGCGCATATCGACCTGGCCTCGGCGGTCGAGGCGCGCAAGACCGCGCCGCTCCGCTACGTCACCAAGGCAATGCGCGAAGTGGAGTTTCATGCGCCGGTGTTTGTCGGCGACATCGTGAGCTTCTATACGGAGACGGCACGTATCGGCCGCACGTCGATCACCGTCAAGGTGCTCGTCGAAGTGGAACGGTGGGGCGGCGGGCAGGGCGAACGCGTCAAAGTGACGGAAGCCGACGTGGTGCTGGTCGCGGTTGGCGCCGACGGGCATCCGACGCCGATTACACCATCGTGATCGCGGCGTTCGCCCCGGCGACAGTCTCCAACGTGGCGCTGCGGTTTCGACGTGCTCGGCTTTGCCCTCGACGCACCAGGCGACGTCGTCGTCGCGAGCTCCGCGCGGCGGTGCGGGCGTCGACATCGTCGCCATCGACGGTGATTCGGGCCGACTGCCGCGAGATTGGGCCCGCAATACCGCCGGTGCGGCAGCCCACGCGCTGCTCACGCGGCTCGGCACGCTCCAGGGGATCAGCCTCACGATTCACAAGGGCATGCCGCTCGCGAGCGGCATCGGCAGCAGCGGCGCGAGCGCGGTGGCCGCGGTCGTTGCCGTCAACGAGCTTCTCGGGCGTCCGGCCGGCATGGAGGTGCTGTTCGCCTGCGCCATGGCGGGCGAAGTGGCCGGCTGTGGGGCGGCGCATCCCGATAACGTTGCGCCATCGCTCTACGGCGGATTCATCCTCGCGCGCAGCGCGGAGCCGCCTGACTTGATCCGCTTGCCTGTCCCCGATGGGTTGTCCTGCGCGCTCTTGCACCCGCACTTCGAGGTCGACACCGGCGCCGCACGGGCGATGCTCGGCGACACGGTGGCGCTCGGCGCCGCGGTCCGCCAATGGGGCAACATGGGCGCGCTCGTCGCCGGACTGTTTCGCAACGATCTCCGCTGTTGGTCGCGCCCTCGAGGATCACATCGCCGAGCCCAAGCGGGCGGTGCTGGTGCCGGGTCTCGAACAGGTCAAAAAGGCGGCGATGCGCGCGGGTGCGCTCGGATGCAGCTTGTCGGGCGCCGGGCCGTCGATTTTTGCGTTGCGCCGAACACTCGACGAAGCCCAGGCCGCCGGAGAGGCGATGCGCGCCGCGTATCGCGCGACGACTCCTGCCGAGGCCGATCTGTGGGTTTCTCCGGTTGGCGCTCAGGGCGCGCGGATTGTGGCTGGGCGATGAAATTCATCAGCACGCGCGGCGGCGCATCGTCTGTCGATTTCAGGACGGCGCTCTTCGCAGGCCTCGCGCCGGATGGCGGACTGTACGTGCCGGGCGAGCTCGCGCCGCTTCCTTTAGACGCGCTGACGAATGGAGGCATAGCCAGCTACTTTGTTGGTGACGAACTTCCGCGCGCGACGGTCGAGAGCCTCTTGGCGGCGTCATTGACCTTTCCGATGCCGCTGAAGGCTGTAGACGCGGGCGTCTTCGCGCTCGAGCTCTTCCATGGGCCGACCTTTGCCTTCAAAGATGTCGGGGCGCGCGTCATGGCGAGACTGATGTCCGCCTTTCACGCCGCCGGCGAGGCTTTGACGGTGCTGGTCGCCACATCGGGCGACACCGGCAGCGCTGTCGCGCACGCCTTTCACGGTGTCGAAGGCACGCGCGTGGTGGTGTTGTTCCCCGAAGGCCAGGTGAGTCGCGTCCAGGAAGCACAATTCACCACCCTGGGCGACAACGTCACGGCGGTCGCCGTCAACGGCGCCTTTGACGACTGTCAGCGTCTGGCGAAGCAGGCCTTTGCTGACACGGCGTTGCGCTCACGCGCGCGGCTGACCTCGGCCAATTCCATCAACATCGGGCGACTGGTGCCACAGATGTTCTACTACCTCCACGCCGCGCTCGCGCACCCCGGTGCCGTGTTCTCGGTGCCGAGCGGGAATTTCGGCAATCTCACAGCGGGGTTGATGGCGAAGAGACTCGGGGCGCCAATCGGCGGGTTCATCGCGGCGACGACGGTGAACGACACCCTGCCGAGGTTTCTCGAGACTGGCCGCTACGAACCGCGCGCGTCGGTGACGACGCTCGCCAACGCGATGGACGTGGGCGATCCGAGCAATGTGGAGCGCATCCGCTGGTTCTTCGGCAACGATGTTGACGCGATGCGGCAGGCAATCACGCCCTCAGTGCATCACGATGCGGAGGTGCGCGGTGCGATCGGTGAACTCTGGAGCCGCTACGGATACCTGGCGGATCCGCATACGGCGATCGCGTATTTGGGTGCGAAGCGCGCGGCGGACACACGCCCGGTGATCTTTCTGGCAACAGCGCATCCGGCGAAGTTCCGCGAGGTGGTGGAGCCGATTATCGGCAGGAAAGTGCCGCTGCCGCCCGCGCTGGCGGAGGCGCTCGCCAGGCCGCGACGCGTGGAACGGATCGCGGCGCGCCTGGACGAACTGACGGCGCTGCTGTAGGGCGCCCTTCGACTCGCTTCGCTCGCTCAGGGCCGCAGGGGCGCCGCCTGCGAAGACGGCGGCGCAGCGCACCTGCACGTCACCGGAAAAAGCTCGCGGTGACCTTGGGGTCGCCGTCATTGGGTTCCGGGCGGATCCCGAGCGCCCGGCACAGCAGTTCGTAGACGTGCACGTTCTCGAACCGCGGCACCTTCAGACCCTCACGAAACGCGGGGCCGGTCGCGATGAACAGACCATGCATCGACTGATTGATCGGGTCGTAGCCGTGATTACCACCGAGACCATTCGCATCCCGTGCCAGGCGTTCACGGGTTGTGATCTCCCACCCGTCATCGGCGATGCCGATGACGGGTGGATAGCGTGGGTGTCCGGCGAGGCGGTAGCGTGCGGGAAGATCCGCATTCTTGAACACCGTCATCGCCGGGTGCTTGTCTCTCAGCGCCCTGTATAAATCGTCTACCGAGCCGTCGCGCGGCGTCACGCCGAGAATCGGACTCCAGTCGATCACGTCGATGGCGGCGAGCGGGACGTAATCCTCGAGAAAGATGACGCGATCGAGGGAGTTTTGCGACATCCCGTGATCGCTCAAGACCACCAGGTTGGTTTGGTCGCTTGCGCCAATCGCGGCGAGACCGCTGCCGAGCCGCGCCATTGCCTGGTCGACGTGCTGGATGGCCGGTTGCATCTCCGGCGACTCGGGTCCGAAGTCGTGTCCGGCTCCGTCGATCTCGTCGAAATACAGCGTGTAGAACGTCGGACGCTGCGCCTCAGGTTGCCGGAACCATTCCAGGATCTGATCGACGCGCTCGTTGTTCGAGACCGTTTCGTCGAACCTGCGCCAGAGCGTCGGACGATCTCCGGCAATTTCAACGTCCGACCCAGGCCAGAACATGGTCGCGGCGATGAGGCCCTGCTGCTCGGCGGTGGTCCAGAGCGGGATGCCGCCCCACCACCGCGTATCCTGCTGCACCTCGGTGTTTGACAGCGAGAACAATCCCGGCAGCGCGGGGTCGCGCATCGTGTTCGACACGATGCCGTGCCGGCCAGGATAGAGGCCCGTGACGATCGTGTAGTGGTTCGGAAATGTCTTCGACGGAAAACTCGGGATCAGGCCCTCCGCCAGCACCCCGCGGGCGGCGAGCGTCGACAAGGCCGGCGGCGCGAAGCGGCGCAGAGTAATCCCATCGCCATCCATCGATCGAGACGAGGATGAGTGTTGGCCGTGGTCGCGACGCTGGTTGCGCGCCTGAGGGTGTCTTGAGCCCGCACGTGGCAACGAGTAACGCCAATGCAAGCAGAAGCACGCAGCGCACGACGGATCTGAGACGACGCACGGCTGGAGCGTAGCGTGATTCGTGGGGTGTTGCACGTTGCGGACGGTTGCGTGCCGCAAAACGCGCTCTGGCCTTTATGATCGGTGGAATGCCGTTGCCAATCGCCCCTGGCTCGACCGTCGTGCCGCCGCGTGAGACCGTCGACCCGCGCTTTACCTGGGACCTGACCTCGATCTGTTGCCGACTGGACCGCATGGGACGCCGGCTTTCATGAGCTCGAGCGAGGCATCGAGGCATTCAAGCAGTTCGAGGGAACGCTCGCCTCGGACCCCGAACGGCTCATCGCCGCTCTTCGCGAACAGGATCGTCTCGGCCAACTCGCGTACAAGGTCTGGTACTACGCCGTCGCTTCAGCACGACCAGGATCAGCGCGACAACACGGTCAACGCCCGGCGTCAGCATGTTCAGCTCCTGATCGCGCGCTGGCGGCAGGAGACGTCGTGGTTCACTCCCGAACTGCTGCGCATCCCGCTCGAGACGGTGCGCGAATGGATGCGTCGGTCGGACGACCTCGCGCTCTATCGCTTCTTCATCGAGGATCTGTTTCGACAGCAGGAGCATGTTCTCGACCAGGCGGGCGAGCGCCTGTTGTCGCTCTCCAGTCGCCTTGGCAGTGTGCCGCACGATGCGTATCCGTCGCTTTCGACGGCCGACGCACGCTTCCCGACGATTACGCTGTCCAACGGCGAGTCGGTCCAGGTGAGCTACGGTCAGTACCGCAAGCTTCTCGCCACGTGCCGGCGTCAGGCTGATCGCCGCGCGGCATACGAAGCGCTCTACGACACCTACGCCGGGACCCTCAACACCTACGCCGCGCTCTACAACGGCGTGATGCAGCGCGAGTGGTACGAGGCGCGTGCGCGCGGCCATAAGAGCACACTCGAAGCGGCGCTCTTCGGCAACAACATTCCAACCGCGGTCGTGGAGAATCTGATTCAGGAAACAAAGGCGGGCGTCGAGCCGTTTCAACGCTATCACCGCCTGCGCAAGCGCGTGCTCGGGCTCGACGATTACTTCGCGTATCGACGCCTTCGTGCCGCTCGTCGCCGCCGACGTGCGCTATCCCTACGAGCAGGTGCTCGATTGGATCATCGATTCGGTGGCGCCACTCGGTGAGGACTACGTGGCGCGCGTGCGGACCGCCTTCGACGGCCGCTGGATCGACGTCTACGAGAACCAGGGGAAACGCAGCGGCGCCTATTCGGCCCCGGTGTATGGCGTGCATCCGTACATGTTGCTCAACTACAACGACACTCTGGACGCGGTGTTCACGCTGGCGCATGAGATGGGCCACTCGATGCACACGCTGCTGTCGCACGAGAGCCAGCCGTTCGTGTACGCCGGCTACACCATCTTCGTCGCCGAAGTGCCGTCGACCCTCAGCGAGGCCCTGCTGCTCGACCTGATGCTCAAGCGGGCGAAAACGCGCGAGGAGCGCGTCATGCTGCTGCAGCACGCGATCGACGCCATCGTCGGCACGTTCTACAACCAGGTGCTGTTTGCGGACTTCGAGCTCGAAGCGCACCGGCTGGTGGAGCGCGACCAGCCGATCACCAGCGAGGTGTTGAGTAACATTTACGCGAGGCTCCTCGACGAGTATTGGGGAGACGCGCTGTCGTCCGACACGCGCGGGGCAGTTGACCTGGGCGCGCATTCCGCACTTCTTCCAGTCGCCGTACTACGTCGTATCAGTACGCGACCTGCTTTGCGTCGACCGCGAAGTTGATGAACGACGTGCGGTGGCAGCGACCCGGAGGCGCGTGCCGCCGGCATGAAGCGCTATCTCGATTTGCTCCGCGCCGGCGGGAGCGACTATCCGATGAATCTGCTCGCGCGCGCCGGCGTCGATCTCAGTCAGCCCGATGCGGTGCGCGCGGTGGTGAAGCAACTCGATGGCCTGGTGACGCGGCTGGAGGCGGAACTCCTGTAGGGTTACCGCGCCCGGCCCTACTCGTAGCGGAGCGCCTCCACCGGATTCACCTTCATCGCCCGCCGTGCCGGAATCAATGCCGCGAGGAGGGCGACCACGAGCAGAATAGACGGCACACCGGCCAGCGTCATCGGATCGCGCGGCTGCACCGCGTAGAGCTGATTGCGCAACAGCGGCATCAGCACCAGCGAAATCGCAACGCCCGCACCCACGCCAATGAGCGCCAGGTTGAGCGCCTGCAGCACCAGCATCTTCAGCATCTGACTCGGATGCGCCCCGAGCGCCAGCCGCACGCCCACTTCCTGTGTTCGCTCGCTCACCAGCAGCGACATCACACCGTAGACGCCAATGGCGGCGAGGGTCAGCGCGAGCACGCCGAACAACGCCACGAGCACGAGCACGAAGCGCCGCTGCGCCACGGAATCCGACTTCACCGCATCCATCGTCTGGATCCGGTAGATCGGCAGATCCTTGTCGATCTGGCGTGCTTCCGCTCGCACGACGTCGATCATCTCCGCCGCGTTGCTCGTCGTGCGCATCACCATATAAGGGGAGACCATGGGCCCCTGGTAGATGCTCACGTACATCTCGGGCTGTGGCACTTCGTCGAGCCCGCCGTGCTTGACGTCACCGATGAGACCGATGATCGTCCATGCCGGTGCCGTCTGACTGTTGCGAATCTGCTTGCCGATTGGATCCTCCCCGGGGAAGAACTTGGCGGCGAGTGCCTGATTGACGATGCACACGGGCGGCGCCGGAGGAATATCCGCGTCGTTGAAGTTGCGCCCGCGCAGAAACGGAATGCCCATCGTCTGGAAGTACTCACCGACCGAACGCCGGAACTGCACTTCGGGCCAGTCGGCGACCGGCCGCGGCCGTTGCACGACGTCGATCGCCGACGTGAGGCCGGTGCTTCCGAGCGGCAGCCGGCTCGTGCCCCCCATGCTCACGACACCAGGCAGCGCCTGCATCCGTTCGAGGAACTCGCGGTAAAACGCGATGCGTTGATCCTGCGTCGTCAGTCGATCCGGAAGGTTCATCTGCCACGTGAGCATCTGCTCGGGACGAAATCCCGGGTTCACCGACAGCAGCGACACGAAACTGCGCAGGAGCAGTCCGGCACCGATCGTCAAGGTGACCGCCAACGCGACTTCCGCGACGACAAGACCGGCACGCGCGCGTCGCCGGAACGTGCCGCCGACAGTGCCGCGGCTGTTTTCCTGGAGTGCCGCGTGCGGCGCGACATGCGTAGCCGTAATCGCCGGCAGGAGCCCGACCAACACACCGGCGAGGACTGAGACCCCGATGGTCATCCACAGCATCCGAGCGTCGGCGGTGACTTCGTTGACACGCGGCAGATCGGCCGGGGCCAGCGCGACGAGCACGCTGATGCCCCATCGCGCGAGCAGCAGGCCGGCAACGCCCCCGGCCAGCGCAAGACAGAGGCCTTCAGTGAGTGCCTGCTGAATCATGCGCATGCGTCCTGCACCGAGAGCGACGCGCGTGGCGAGCTCCTTTTGACGGGCGATGCTTCTGGCGAGCACGAGGTTGGCGACGTTCACCGTTGCAATGACCAACACGAATGCCACCCCTGCCAGCAGCACGAGCAATGGTGCGCGGATTGCGCCAACAGTCTGCTCGAGAACGGGCAGCACCGTGGCATCCCACCCTTCGTTGGTATCCGGGTAGGTCTGCGCGAGCTGCGTCGCGACGGTCGACATGTCTGCTTGCACCTGTTCGACGGTGACGCCTGGCTTCATTCGGCCGATGGCGCCGAGCCAGTGCGTCCCGCGTACCAGCTGCCCCTGTGGCGTGAGCGTTCGGTTGATCGCGGCGATCGGCCCCTCGAAGGCCATTGGCGCCCACACGTCGATCGACGTCGACCGCGTGAAGCCGGATGGACCGAGCATCGACCCGTAAGGGAAGGTGAAGTCCTGCGGCATCACACCGATGACGGTGGCGGCATGATTCGCGATCTGCACAACCCGGCCGACGACGTTTGGATCGCCGCCGAAGCGACGCTGCCAGAAGCCATAGCTCAAAAGGATCTCGAATGCGTAGTGGTCGCGTTCGAACGTACGTCCGATGAGCGGACTACGGCCCAGCAAGTCGAACAGACGGGGCGTGACGGTGACGCCGATCACGACTTCGGTTGCTCCGTCGGTCACCATCGCTAACGGCGTCACGAAGGAGAAATAGCCCTCGAGGCCGTCGAGAGTTCGGTTCATCTGCTGGAAGTCACGAAAGTTCGCGGGCGACAGCGTGTTGCGCGGGCGATCCTGTTTGATGGCGTTGCTCCACACGCTGACGAGGCGTTCGCCGTCGGTGTAGGGCAGTGGCTTCATCAGCACGCTGTCAACGACGGCGAAGATGGCGCTGTTGGCGCCGATGCCGAGCGCCAGCGCCAGGATTGTGAGCGAAGTGACGAGCGGTGCCTTTCGCGCCAGCCGCACGGTGTGTTGCACGTCGGATCGAAGCGTGTCCCAGAACATGTGATGTCTCCCGGAAGGGGCGTACAGATGCGGTCGGTGGTTGGGCCAGAGCACCGCTCGCGTCATGGCGGAGCCGCGCTCCGCAAGGCCGGACAGTAATAAGGTGCCGAGGGTGCCGAAGGTGCCGGAGGTGCCCGAGGTGCCAGGGGAGCCGAGGGTGCGCTCGAAATCGCGACGCATCTCGTCGCCGAATCGGCGGCGGAACGCCCGCGGATAGGCGAGAAGCGCAACGGCGAAGGCGATGCGGACCGCGCGGTGCCGCTTCATGCGCGGACTTTCAGCAGCTTCCGGCTGCGCGCCGCTTCGAGCTGACCTGCCATCCGCTCGGCCTCGGCGCGCGCCACGGCGATGCCCCGCTCCGTCAACCGGTAGTAGCGGCGTCTCTCGTCGTCGTGCGCAGGGACGGGTCGATCGTCGACTTCGTCGATCAGGCCACTCTCGAGCAGTCGTGCGAGCGCTCGGTAGAGCGTCCCGGGATGCAGCGTGATCGCCCCGGACGATCGAACCGCCACTTCACGCATGATGCTGTAGCCATGCTGCGCCTCGTCTGCGAGCGCGAGCAGGATTTCGAACGCCACCGCGGTGAGGGGCAAGAACGCTTCTGGTCGGAATCGGTCCATAGGTGCTCAAAGCCTATACGCTTTGGGCGTATAGATGGTTCCCGCGTCAAAAGGGTTGGAAGCCGGCGGCAGGAGGGCCACTGGCGTCGATTACGGACGCGGGGTTGACGCGTGAATTAATCCACCCTATAATCCGGATTAACGGATGAATGCCCCGAAGGTCGTCGCCCTCAGCCGCCACGCAATGCCGACCATGCTCGACCACATGGCGACGCTCGCGGACCCGATTCGCTGCCGCATGCTGCTGGCATTGGAGCGGCACGAGCTGACGGTTTCCGAGCTTTGCGCCGTGCTCCAGCTACCCCAGTCCACCGTCAGTCGACACCTCAAGACGCTCGCTGATGACGGCTGGGTGCAGTCGCGACGCGACGGGACAAGTCGCTACTACAGCATGTCGGTTGAAGATCTCGATCCGGGGGCGCGACGTCTGTGGCCGCTCATCCGCGAGCAGGTCGCCGCGACGAGTGCGGCGGATCTCGACGAGCGTCGTCTCACGAGCGTGCTCGGACGCCGGCGATCGAAGTCGGAAGAGTTTTTTTCGACCGCATCCGGCCGCTGGGATTATCTGCGCGAAGAATTATTCGGCGGCACCTTTCATCTGCACGCGTTGCTTGCGCTCATCGATCCGACCCTCGCCGTCGCCGATCTCGGGTGTGGCACTGGTCAGATCAGCGCGCTTCTGGCGCCGCACGTCGCGCGCGTGATCGGCGTGGACAGCTCGCTCGACATGCTCCACGTGGCGCGGACGAAGCTCCAGGGTCAGCACGGGGTCGAGTTCCGCAACGGCACGCTTGAAGCGTTGCCAATCGATGACGGCGAGGTTGACGCCGCGATCATGGCGCTGGTGCTGCATCACGTTCCGGATCCGGCGGTGGCGCTCAAAGAGGCTGCACGCGCGCTCAAGACCCACGGACGTGTGTTGCTCATCGACATGCTGCCGCACGATCGCGCCGAGTATCAGCAGCAGATGGGTCACGTGTGGCTCGGCTTTCCCGAGAAGCAGACGCGGAAGCTGCTGGCCGGCGCCGGGTTCGCGGACATTCGCCTTCACGGTTTGCCGGTTGATCCAGATGCGAAGGGGCCGGCCTTGTTTGTTGCGGTGGCGAATAAGGATCGGCCGGCCTAAAGGCTGGCCGCGATGTACGACTCTTTGTGATTGACGACTCGTAGGGGCTGGTCTCTAGACCGGCGGACCACTTGATAACCCGTAGGGGACCGGTCTTTAGACCGGGCCGGAAACAAAAGGAGAACAGATGGCGACTGCAGTGAAAGAGCAACACGCGTTCGACGTAGCGAGCCAGGCCGGCCGCGACCCGTTCAAGGTGGCAGACCTCGGCCTCGCCGAGTGGGGGCGCAAGGAAATTCGTCTCGCCGAGCACGAGATGCCGGGGCTGATGGCCGTCCGCGCGCGCTATGCCGGCAGCAAGCCGCTGGCAGGCGCGCGCGTCATGGGCAGTCTTCACATGACGATTCAGACCGCCGTCCTGATCGAAACGCTCGCCGAGCTCGGCGCCGACGTGCGCTGGGTCTCGTGCAACATCTTCTCGACGCAAGATCACGCGGCGGCAGCCGTTGCCGTCGGCCGGCCGGAAACCGGCGGCACCGCGGCGAGTCCGCGCGGCATCCCGGTGTTTGCCTGGAAGGGTGAGACGCTCGAGGAATACTGGTGGTGCACGGTGCAGGCGCTGGTGTGGCCCGACGGCAACGGCCCCACGCTCATCGTCGACGACGGCGGCGACGCCACGCTCTTCGTGCACAAAGCGTACGAATACGAGAAGGCGGGCGTAGTGCCCACGTTCAATCCCGAGAAAGATCCCGAGGAGTGGGGCGTCATTCTCGAGACGCTCACCACGGAGCTCGCGGCCAATCCCGGGCGCTGGTCGAAGATCGCCAAGGGCATCCGCGGCGTCTCCGAAGAAACCACGACGGGCGTTCATCGTCTCTACGAAATGATGAAGGCCGGCACGCTGCTGTTCCCCGCGATCAACGTCAACGACTCGGTGACCAAGAGCAAATTCGACAACATCTACGGCTGCCGTCATTCGCTACCCGATGGTCTGGCGCGCGCCACCGATGTGATGCTCGGCGGCAAGCTTGCGGTGGTCTTCGGCTATGGCGAAGTGGGGAAGGGCTGCGCGCAGTCTCTGAAAGGTCAGGGCTGCCGGGTCGTGATCACCGAGATCGATCCCATCTGCGCGCTGCAAGCGGCGATGGAAGGCTTCGAGGTGGTCACGATTGACGATGTGGTGGAGAAGGCGGACATCTTTATTACCGCCACCGGCAACTTCAACATCATCACCGTCGATCACATGGCGCGCATGAAGCACAACGCGATCGTCGGCAACATCGGGCACTTCGACAACGAGATCGACATGGCGGGCCTGAAGAAGTTCCCCGGCATCAAGAAGATCAACATCAAGCCGCAATACGACGAGTGGACCTTCCCGGATGGTCACTCGGTACTGGTGTTGGCCGAAGGGCGTCTGCTGAATCTGGGATGCGCGACCGGCCATCCGAGCTTCGTGATGTCGGCGTCGTTCACCAATCAGGTGCTGGCGCAACTCGAGCTGCACAAGAACGCAGAGGCGATTGGACTGCAGGTGCTGATGTTGCCGAAGAAGCTGGATGAAGAAGTGGCGCGGCTGCACCTCGAGCATCTCGGCGTCAGGCTGACGACGCTGACCAAGGAACAGGCGGAGTACATCGGCGTCCCTGTCGGAGGGGCCGTATAAGGCTGACCACTACCGGTACTGACGCTGTCAGGTATCAGGTATCAGGTATCAGGTATCAGGTATCAGCACGGACCTTCAGATCCGCGAACAGCGGCGAGAGGGCGGCCGGGGAATCCCGAGCCGCCCTGCTAGCTGGTCGTCGTCCCGGTGGTCTCGCCCACGTCACCTCGTGTCGAGGAGTGGAAAACGGTAGCGCCACGTCCTCGGCACCCGCCGCTCCTGCTACGCGACGTCGAATTCAATCCCGCCGACCATTCCGGCGACGACGTTATACAGCCACGCGGCAATGAGCGTGAACACGAAACCGAAACCGCCGTAGAGCAACGGCAACGCGACGATCGCTCCGACGCCCATGATAGGCCCCATGAACCCGGTGTCCTGATCCGCCGCAAACGCGCCCCCGAGCGCGGCGAGCGCAACGATGGCGCCCGCTATCAACCCAATGAGCGCGTAGAGCGCTCCTGCAACCTTCGCGATGGACAACGGAGCGACACGGCGGACGACCATTTCAACCTCCTTGCGAGCCTCTGTGGCTGTTGCGTGAACGGCTGAGTATAGCGCCGGCCACCTTCAGCACGCCGAAGGCATCGAGGTCGCGGCCATCGCGCCGTCAGCCAGGGATCAGGGATCAGGGATCAGGGATCAAGGATCAGGACGAAGGGCGGCTCGGGTTTCCCCGCGCCGCCCTCATATTGTTGAAGCCGTAAGCCGTAAGCCGGCTGATTACTGCGCTGCCGACGTCGTCGTTTTCCCTTTGCTCGCAATCGCCTTCTTGATCAGCTCCGCTGTACCGTCCGGCGCGGGCGTCGACGATCGCCTTCGCCCATTCGAGTGCCTTGCCCTTGTCGGCAATCGATACGCCGTTGATCGTCGCCTTGCCCGCCTTGACCCGCTCTTCCCAGCGGACCGACTTCGGATCCGTCAACATCATGTTCAGCGTGATGCCAGGGCTGTCGTGCAAGCCGTCATCCGGCATGCCATCCTTGGTCACACCGAGTTGCCGAAGCACGTTCGGGGTGCCTGGCGGCGACGTGTAGTACTCGCCGATGTGCGCCACGACCGGGGCGCCGTTCCACTGCGCATTCAACTTCTCGGCAACCGCCTTCTGGCCGTTCTGGTTGCCGCCGCTGTCGCCGATGAAGATGATGTTCTGAAAGCCGTGCATCTTGAGGCTGTGCGCGACATCGGTCAGCACTGCCTGGAACGTTTCTTCGCGCATGGTGATCGTGCCGGGGCTGCGCATGTGGCCGCTCGGCGGATCGATCCGGCCCTCGGGCACCAGCGGGATGATCGGAGTGCAGAGCGCGTTGCCAAGCTTGCGCGCGATGACGTCGCAATTGGTGCGCAGCACGTAATTGTGTTTGCCCAGCACCAGCCACGGGCCGTTGGGCTCGATGCCGCCGGTCGACACGATCGCCGTCGTCTTGCCGGCCTTGAGGGCGTCGCGAACGTCCATCCACGTCATTTCTTCGAGCCACACGGTGTTGGCCGCAGGCAACGGATTCGGCGTGTCGGAGCAGTTGTACGGATTCTCGCGGCACTCACCGCCGCCCATCGTCCGTGGATCCGGCGCGGGCTGATTGCCTCGTCCCTGCGGCGGCGCTCCGGCCGCCCCCTGTGCACCCGCCGCACCGCCTCGCCCGCGGCTTGGAGGCGCCGGGAGGGTGCCTTTATTCGCGATCGCCTTATTGATGAAGTCGACCGTGTGCTGCGCGCGGAACGCCACGATTTTCTTTGCGAGCTCGGTCGCCTTGGCGCGATCCGAAATATCGACGCCATTGATGCTGGCCTTCTTCGCCTTCACCCGCTCATCGAACCGGACCGACTTCGGATCGTCGATGAACATGTTGAGCGTGATGATCGGATCGTCGTGCAGGTTGTCGCTCTCGCCATCCTTGATGCCTTGCGACTCCATGTGGCGCGCGACACTCGCGTAGTCGTAATACTCCTGCACGTGGGCCACGATCGGCGCCGCGTTCCACTCGGCGTTGAGCTTCTCGGCCACCGCACGCTGGCCGCTCTGATTTCCGCCGCTATCACCAATGAAGAGGATGGTCTTGAAGCCGTGCGCCTTCAGACTGCGCGCGACGTCTTCAAGGACGGCGCGGAAGGTTTCTTCGCGCATGCTGAGCGTGCCGGGGCTGCGCATGTGACTCTGCGGAGGATCGATCCCCCCTCCGGCACCAGCTTGACGATCGGGGCGCACAGGGCGTTTCCGAGCTTGCGTGCAATGGCGTCGCAATTGGCGTGCAGGACGTAGTTGTGCTTGCCGAGCACGAGCCACGGACCGTTCGGCTCGATCCCGCCGGTCGGCACGATCACCGACGTTTTCCCGGCTTTGAGCGCGTCGCGCACGTCCATCCACGTCATTTCCTCGAGCCACACGGTGTCGGGCATAGGCAGAGGATTTGGCGCATCGGCGCAGTTGTACGGGTTGTCACGGCAATCGCCGCCGCCCATGGTGCGCGGATCGGGCTCGCGCTGTGGTCCGCGCCCGCCGCGACCTTGCGGCGCCTGCGCGCCAGCCGTCGGCTGATTTGGTGAGGGCTGTGGCGTGGGCCGCTGCTGTGTCTCGACTACGGTGCCCACCAACATGAACATTCCGAGCAAGAGAATGGATTTCTTCATAGAGCGTCTCCAAAACCGTCGACGGTCGACGGCTGACGGTCGACTGTCGCCAATCTTTACTTCACACTCGGCTTGATGAAGAACGAGCCGTCTTCACCGCGCTCACGATAAATCCCGTGGCAGCTCGCGCACTGTTGGCCGAGCGTGTTGACATGCGTCTTGACGTCGGTCCAATTGCCGGCCGCCGCTGCCAGCTCGACCAACTCGGCGGCCTTGCGCGCGTCGCCGGCAAACTTCATCGCGTCGGCTTTGCCGCGTGCTTTCCAGAAGGCTTCCGTGTCGATGAATGACTTCTTGAGAATCTCGGTGTTGGTTTTGACCAACTCGGCGTTTGACCCGTCCATCGCTTTGCGCAACGCGGCGTTGGCCGGGCCCACGCCCTTCATGACCTTGTCGAAGGCCGCTTCTTCGGGCGTCATCGGCGGCGGAATGAACTTCGCCAGATCGATCATCGCGGCATTGATCACCGCGTTGGCGAGGATTGCCGGCTTGCCCTGGTACTTCGCAATCATGTCGGGTGTGAGATCGGGCGGCATCGTCTTGTTCCGCTTGGTGACCTCGGCTGGATCGAACTTGATCACGTCTCCGATCACCGTGACGTAACCGTTGAGATCAACCGGATCATTCATCCGGTTGGCAATGACCAGGATTTCTTTGCCCGTGCTCTTGGTCCGGTCCTGGTCCACGGTAAACGTGGTCTTGCCAAGGCTCTGCTCGACGGCGCCGGTCATCGTCACGAATTCGCCGATGAACTTGTCCGGAGTATTGGCAAGGGTGCTCGCCGAGGTCGGGATGAGCGCCTTGGGCGCCGGTGCCGCGGCCGCAGCACCGCGGCCTTCGCCACGACCCTGAGCTGGGGCCGCGGGCTCAGCACCGCCACGGTCAGCGCCGCGACCGGCGCCGCGTGCCGGCGGCTCCTGTTGCTGCTGAGGCTGAGGCGGGGGTTGCTGCGCCCACGTTGACGCGAAGGCAGCCAGTAGCGCAATGGCCGTTGCAGCGTATGTCATTCGTCGCATTGCTTGAACTCCTTGATCCGATCCCACGCATTGTAGGACAAGCGGTGCCTCAGTGCAGTAGCCGAAAAAAGACATGTCGAGACAAACGGTTACCGGCAACGCACGCAGAAAATTCGGTGGTTCGCCACGGGTTATTCCGTCGGTTCGCATGGTTACGTCGTCGCGTGCTTCCTCAACAATTCCGGCGCGGAATCGCGTAGTAATGGCGACCCGTCCGTAGTATCGTCCGCCTGCATTTCGCGTTGAGCATTGAATGGGCAGCCCTCGCTGCCCTGTTGATTGGGCAGGACGGTTGTATGCGGACTTTGCAGCATGTGGCGCTCTTCACCATCGTCGTCTTTTTGGCGGCAATCGGCACGGCAATGGGGCAGACATTCCAAGGCGGCCTCCGCGGCGCGGTCAAAGACGCGCAAGGCGTGCCGACGGTACAGGCGACCGACAACACGCACTGGAATCGCATGCAGGATCAGAGCGGCGTCTCCACGATGTCGATTGGTGGTGGAGGGACGCAATCGAACAACTACCTGCTCGACGGCTTCCCGGTCACGGACCTGTCGAATCGTTCGTCGACCAATCCGAGCGCCGAACTATTCGCGCACCTTCCAGCTCACCGCGCGGTATTCGTTTTAGGCGCGCGGTGGTCTGGTAGGTCGGGTAGGTGGGTAGGCTGGTCGGTCGGGTAGGTCCGGTCGGGTAGGTAAGATACGGGCGGTGCCCCTGGCGCCGCCCGATTGTTTGGAGATTTCATGAAGATCGTTTCGCTCGCCTTCATGGTTGTCGCGCTGACTGGCACGGCCGCCGCTCAAACGCCGCCACAACAGGGCAGCCAGCAGCGTCCGACCGCATCGGTCAATACTGCCCCACGTGTCGACGTGACCAACATGCCGCGACCGATCGATATGCACGACAGCGTCTGGATCGAGAACCTCACGATGCTCGAAGTGCGCGATCTGATCAAAAGCGGCAAGACGAGCGCGCTGGTGCTCGCGGGTGGCATCGAGGAGAACGGCCCGTACCTTACAACCGGCAAACACAACAACGTCCTCAAGGCCACCGGCGAGTCGATCGCGCGGCGGCTCGGGAACGCGCTCGTGGCACCGATTGTCACGTTGGAGCCGGGTAATCCCGCACGCCCGAACTTGTCGCCCGGCACCATCGTGCTGTCGCAAGCGACCTACAAGGCGATGCTGAGCGACATCGGAACCAGTCTGCGCTCGCAGGGGTTCACGAACATCTTTTTCCTGGCCGACAGTGGCGGCAACCTGCGTCCGATCGAGGAGACCGTCAAGGCGCTCAACGAGGCGTGGAAGGGTGAAGGCGCGGTGGCCTTTGCTATCCCCGAGTACTACAACTACGCCGATGTCGAGAAGTTCGAAGAGGACGTGCTCGGCATCCACGAAAAGCTCGAGGGCTATCACGACGACTATTACATCTCGTCGATCATCGCGACCGTCGACACAAACGGCATCCGCATGCCCGAGCGGCAAAAGGCCGGCAAGTTCGTGATCAACGGCGTGCCGCTGGCGCCGATCGAGAAGACGATTGCGAACGGCAAGAAGATCGTGGAATTTCGGACGGATGCGACGGTGGCCGCGGTGAAGAAGGCGCTGGCGGCGGCGGGACGATGAAGAGGGAAGTTTCCAGTTGCCAGTTCCCCGTTCAAAGTTGAGTTATCAGTTGGACCCGACAACTCATGCGTTACTAGTTTCCACTCTCCAACTTCGCCACTAAACTTTGAATTGGAAACTGGTAACTGGAAACTGGGCGAGCGGCACAAGGAGCGACCACATGCGTCTCGTGAGAATCTCGGTATTTTTACTTGCGCTCGCCGCGACAACGGCCGCAACCCAAGACACGCGCCCTCCACAATACCGCCCCCAGGGCACTGCGCTCGAGCTCGGTCTCGCCGGCTACGCCAAAGTGGTGTGCTCGGCGATCTTCGTCTCGGGCCGCGAACCGGCCGAAGCGGCGCGCAACAGCGGGATCTTCCTGATGCCCTCGGCGGAGCAGGCGCACAAGGCGACGTGGACGCTCGATCGCGAGCGCCAGACCGTACGCATGGCGCTCGACGGCATCACGCGCGAGGCGGGGTACCACGGCGATCAAGGCTGCATCATTCACCGCCCTGATCGCGCCTCGACGCCGATCGCGTTCACGCCTGTTGCCGTCCGCACCACGCTCCCGGATGCGATGAGTCAGCCATGGCCGATGGGCGACAAGCCCGACATCGCGCCGTTTCCGCCCGAGGTGAATCGCGCCAAGGTCGACGCGGCGGTCGACGCCGCGTTCGCTGATCCGGAGGCGTTGACCGCGGCGTTCGTGGTCGTGCACAAAGGCCGCATCATCGGCGAACGCTACATGCCGGGCATCACCAAAGACACACAGCTCGAAGCGTGGTCGATGGGGAAGAGCGTCGCGGCCACGCTCTTCGGGTTGCTGGTGAAAGAGGGCGTCTACTCGCTCGAGCAGCCCGCGCCCGTGCCGGAATGGCAGTCGCCCGGCGATCCGCGCGCCCGCATTCGGGTGGTCGATCTTCTCCGCATGAGCAGCGGTCTTCGCTTCATCGCCACCCAGGATCCCGACTACACACCGGACAAGGGCTACCCGGACCACTTTTACATGTACACAGGGGCGGTCGATTCCTTCGACTATTCCGTTCATCAGCCGCTGCAATTTCCACCCAACACCGAAGGCCGATATCGCAACAGTGATCCGTTGACGCTGATGTATCTGGCGCGACTGGCCGTGACCAAGCGCGGCGAAGATTTTCTCACGTGGCCGCAACGTGCCCTCTTCGATCGCATCGGTATTCGCCGCCAGGTGCTCGAAACCGACCCGTACGGGAATTTTCTGATTACCGGCTACGACTACGGCACCGCACGCAATTTCGCGCGGCTGGGCATGCTCTATCTGCAGGACGGCATGTGGCAAGGGACGCGGCTTCTCCCGGAGGGCTGGGCGAAGTTTGTGAGCACGCTCGCGCCCGCGTGGTCGCGGCCGGTGTACGGCGGCCTGTTCTGGGTCAACGGCGATGGCGGCTGGAACCTCCCGAAGGATGCGTATTTCATGGCCGGGGCCGGCGGTCAGAATACGTTCATCGTGCCGTCGCACGACCTCGTGATCGTTCGCATGGGACACGCACGTGGCCAGGGGCCCGCCCGGCGCGCGACCAATACCGCGTTGAAGACTTTACTGGAAGCGTTTTGAACCGTTCGACGCGCTGCGCTCGCTCAGGGCGAGAAAGAAAAAGACGACGCGGATTTCGAGATCTCGCGGATTTTTTGAATCCCCGAAATCTCCTCATCCGCCTCTTCTCTATTCGGAACCTTCGTACGCGACTGTAGCGCTTCGACTCGCGGCGCTCAGGGGAAGCCGTTGCGGGTTACGCTTACATCTCGAATTGCAACACTCGATAGCCTCTGACGGAGTAACGCGCTATGACCAAGATCGCTTGCAGTGATCGCCGCCGCTAGTTTTTTTGCCGCAACGCCGCTCTACGCGCAGGGTGGGCGTGGACCGCAGGACCCGCCAACCGAGACGATCGCTCCCGACATCCCCGGCGTGGTCAAGGGCGGCACCAAAGTGCAGGTCATCAAGTCCGGATTCCAGGGAACCGAGGGACCGATTGGGATGCCGGACGGCAGTCTCATCTTTACCGAGACTCAGGCGAATCGCATCACCCGAATTGCGCCGGATGGCACGACATCTACCTTTCTGGAGAACACCAACGGCTCCAACGGGCTCGCGTTCGACGCCAAGGGCCGATTGATCTCGGTGCAGACGACGCCCGGTGCCACAAAGATCGGCGTGATCTATCCCAAAGGCAGCGAGGCTGTGATCACCGACAACTTCGAGGGCAAGCAATACGGCCGGCCCAACGATCTGGTCGTGAGCACGAAGGGCGCAGTCTATTTCAGCGAGCCGGGCCCGAACGCGCCAGCCGCCGGTGCTCCACCCCCGTCGACGCCGCCGCTGCCGCCGGCCGTCTATTACGTTGCGCCGGGTGCCACGCGCGCGATGAAAGTCGCGGAAGGCATTGAGAGACCGAACGGCATTCTGCTGAGTCGCGACGAAAAAACCCTGTATGTCAACAACAGCAACGGCGAGTACCTGCTCGCATTCGACGTCAAACCGGACGGGACGCTCGGCAACAAGCGGAACTTCGCGAAGTATCAGGGCGGAGCGAAGAATGCGAGTGGCGTGTACATGAGCGGTGCCGACGGACTGGCGATCGACAACGATGGGCGGCTGTATGTCGCCACAGCCGCCGGGGTCGAAGTCATCAACCCGCTCGGCGAGGCCGTGGGGACGATTCCGCTTTCGCGCGCGCCGCAGAACCTCGCCTTTGCCGGACCCGAGAAGAAGACGCTGTACATCGTGGGGCGCGGCGCCGCGTTCAAGATCGACCTGATGGCGGCGGGCTTTCAGGGTCGCGCCAAGTAGCCGCAGATTACGCGGATGAAATTGGCCGCAGATGGCCGCAGATGGCGCAGATGAAAGTGGCCGCAGATGGCACGCAGATGGCGCAGATGGAAGTGGCCGCAGATGGACGCAGATGACGCAGATGGAATTGGCCGCAGATGGACGCGGATGGCGCAGATAGCAGTGGCCGCAGATGGACGCCGATGGCGCAGATGAGAGTGGCCGCAGATGGACGCCGATGGCGCAGATGAAGTTGGCCGCAGATGGACGCCGATGGCGCAGATGAGAGTTGGCCGCAGATGGACGCCGATGGCGCAGATGAAGTTGGCCGCAGATGGACGCCGATGGCGCAGATGAAGTTGGCCGCAGATGCACGCAGATGGCGCAGATGGAATTGGCGCAGGCAGATGACACTACCGGAGCGTCACGCGAACCTGGCATCCGAGCAGACGTTGATCTTGTGATTGGGGGTCGACGTCGGCTGGGCGGAAGGCGCGCGACGCGCGGAGCGTAATCGGTACCCACTCGGCGTGTGGCGGGATGTCGAAGTCGACGCTGCGCGTCTCGTTCGGTTCCAGTGTCAACCGTTGACCGACGCCCGCGACTCGCAGGTCGACAATTCCGCCCGCCGGTCCAATGTGAACGGTCACCGTAAGAGCGGCGTGGCCCCGGCGCGCGACGAACACGCGCGCACGCTCCGTCCCCCGCGTCCAGAAGACCTCACCTTCTCGGTAAATGCCGGTGTCGGCCACGGCCGCTTCCCGGCCCCGTGGCACGACGTCGCTCGTGATCGCGCCTGCGCGCATCCACTCGTCGGTCGTGAGCGTTCGCGCGGTCGCATAGTCGAACGCTCGTCGGCGTTGCGGGTCGAAAGCGTCGAGCAGCCCAACCCGCCCGCGGACGGCGGTGGCTGCCCGTGTCTCTGCGGAGTACGCTCGCGGGATGAGATCGCGGAGCCGCCACTGCGACTCGGTGAACGTGGGTAAGGTCGCGGTCAGCGGCGCGTCTCCCTGGATCACCTCGGCCAGGCGCGATACGCCGTGCGCCTCGGAGAAGAGCAGAAGCCTACTGGGTAGGAATGCGGCGGTAAGCGAGACGATCACGCTGTAGATCAGGAGCCCGGCGATGGCGTGCCGCAACCATGTTCGGCGCACGGACGCGAGCGCCACCGCGATCGCGGGAGCCACCAGCGGAAGCACCGGCACCAGGTAGCGCGCGGGCGCGCTCCACCCTCCCCACCACACATAGAACCGCGCACTGCTCAGCACAAACGCCGCCGCGATGGCTGTCAGCGACGCGATCTCCCAGCGCCACTTCGAGCGACGCACGGCCAGCGCGACCCCGAAGGGTACGATCGCGTAAATCGGCGCATACACCAGCAGCCCGAATTTCTGATCGAACAACCACCCGAGGAGGCTGCGCGGCACGAACGCCAGCTTGACCGACTCGCGTGCGTAGGTGCCGAAGGGCGCCAGAGGATTCGGCGTGCCGTAGATGACGTAGAAAAAAAGCAGCCAGGCGATGCTCCCGGCAACGATCGGCGCGAGCAACGCGACGGCTGCGGCGACCTGTCGGCGAACGCGCCAGAGAAACAACACCGTAAACCCTGCTGTGAAGACGACGAACTTTGTGTGGAGCCAGGGGAGCGTTGCCAGAAGCGCGCCGCGCAGCGCCCAGCGCAGCGGCGTGGCACTGTCCGGCTGCAAGAGCCACACGGCGGCCCATGCGACGATCGCGGCGCTCGCCATTTCCGGGAACACGCTCCAGGCGTACGGCACGAAGGGCACCGTGAATCCCACCGCCACGGCGGTCGCGGTCGCGGCGCCAACGCCGCCGAGGATGAGCCCGAGTTCGTAGACCGCGGCGGTCGCGAGCGCGCCAAAGAGCGCCATCATCAGGATCGCGGCCGTTGCGCCTCCGATGGCATACGCGGGCAGTAAGAGAACTGCCAATCCGGGCGCATGACTCGAATAGATTTGCCCGTCCGTGCCGCGCTGCAGGTAATCGGGCGGAAGCGCCTCGCGCGTGAACGCGCGGTACTCGCCGCGTCGATGATTGTTCTCGATGCGCAGGTCTCCATCCGCCAACAGACTTTGGCTGATGATCAAATAATGTGGCTCGTCTCCCGTGAGTCCGATCGAGCGGAGTGACAGGAATCCGAACCCCAGATAGATGATCAAAAGCCCCGCGACCATCGAGCGGCGTGGCAGCCGCCGCCACGGCCAGTTCCACACGCCTGTTGAAACGGAGACGACTCGCGCCAGGACCATCGCCAGGGCGACCGCGACAACAGCCCACCGCAGCGGCCCGGCAAAGATCAACAGCAGTGGGATGCGGTCGGCAAGCCACGGCAGATACGGAAGACCGCAAAGACCGAGGAGCGCGAGCGGCGACACCGCACGTGTTCGAACCGCACGACGTTCAGATGTGCGCGGTGGCCACAGCCACAGCACGAGGGCGGCAGCGACAGAGATCCCGGCGACCCACGCGAGAGTGGCTAAGGGTGCGAGGACGGCCACGCGCTGCGGTCCCGCATCTGGCCAGGCGACAATGTGGATCGACGCGGGCCAGAGCCAAGCTGCCAGTGCAGTGGCAGCCGCCGCGGCAACAAGCCGTACAGATCGAACGAGAACGCGTCGCCAAGTCGGCGGATGTTACCAAACCTCAGAAACGTCGAGGGGTGACCACGCGCCAAGTGCGCTCATCTCATCGAAAACACGTGGGTGGTGTAGATTTCAGCGGTCGGAGGAAACGCATGCGCCGTGTTGCTGTCGCGATCATCGGAGTTGTCCTGTTTGCCGCGCCTCTCGTTGCCCAGCAAGGTGACGCCAGCCGTACGCGCCTCACCGCCGACGACTATGCGCGGGCCGAAAAGTGGATGGGGTACAACACGGCGCCGCTCGTATTTCACACCTCGGTGCGTGCCAACTGGCTGACCGACGATCGCTTCTGGTACCGCAACACCGTGCCCGGCGGCACGGAATTCGTGCTGGTCGACCCCGCCCGCCGCACGCGGGAGGTCGCGTTCGACCATGCGGCGGTCGCCGCGGCCCTGTCGAAATCCGCAGGCGGCACGTACACGGCGACCACTCTACCGTTCACACAGCTGCAGTTTTCGGATGACGGTAAGACCGTGGAATTCAGCGCCGCGGAACGGCGCTGGTCCTGCGACCGTGCTGGCGCGGGTTGCACCACGCTCGATAACAGCGCCCGCCGACCGGCTGGCGGCATGGCGCAAGTCCTCTCGCCCGACGGCAAACGCGCGGCGTTTGTGCGGGACTACAACCTCTGGGTTCGCGACGTGTCCTCAGGTGCCGAGATACAGCTCACCACCGACGGCGCAAAGGATCTCGGCTACGCGACCAATGACGCCGGCTGGATACAAAGCGACACGCCGGTCGTGGTGTGGTCGCCGGATTCCAAGAAAATTGCCACGTTTCAGCACGACTCCCGCGCGGTGGGGGAGATGTATTACGTCAACACGGTCGTCGGACATCCCAAGCTGACCGTCAGCAAATATCCGCTGCCCGGCGACGACAAGATTTTCATGATCGACCGCGTGGTCATTGACGTCGATGAGAAAAAGGTGACGCGGGTCAAGCTGCCGCCCGATCCTCATCGTTCGTCACTATGCGATCACGTCGTGTGCGGCGGGAGCTGGGCCGACGTGCAATGGAGCGAGGACAGCAACGAGGTGGCGTTCGTCTCCACGTCGCGCGATCACAAGCGCGAGGATCTTCGCGTCGCCAATGCGGCCACGGGCGAGGTCCGGAACATCCTCGCCGAGCGGGCCGAGACGTTCTTCGAATCGGGTCAGGGGCGTGTCAACTGGCGCTACCTGCCCGGGTCCAAAGAGGTGCTGTGGTTTTCGCGCAAGGACGATTACGGGCACCTGTACCTGCATGATGCCGGCACCGGTTTCCAGAAAAACAGGATTACCGCGGGAAACGGCAACGTGACGCAGGTGCTGCGCGTCGACGAAAAAGCGCGGACCATCCATTTCATCGGCGTGGGTAAAGAGCCCGGCCGCGATCCGTATTTCCGCCACTTCTATCGAATCAATCTCGACGGCAGCGGCGTGAAGCTGCTCACGCCCGAGAACGGCGATCACACGATTGACCTGTCGCCATCCGGACGGTACTTCGTCGACGCCTACTCCACGCCGGAGGTCCCGCCCGTGATCGTTCTTCGCGACGCCGACGGCAACGTCGTCATGCCCCTCGAACGAGCGGACATCTCCCGGCTCGAAGCGGCCGGCTGGAAGCCTCCGATCCCCTTTTCGGTGAAGGCACGCGACGGCAGAACCGATTTATACGGCTTGATGTATCGGCCGACCAACTTCGATCCGTCGAAACGCTACCCGATCATCAATCACATTTATCCCGGCCCGCAGACGGGCAGCGTCGGCGGCCGGAGCTTTGTCGCATCGCGCAGCGATGCGCAGGCGATCGCTGAGCTCGGCTTCATCGTCGTCGAAATCGACGGCATGGGGACGCCGTGGCGCTCGCGGACGTTCCATGAGGCGTATTACGGAAACATGGGCGATAACACGCTACCCGATCAAGTGGCCGGCATGAAGGAGTTGGCCTCGCGTCATCCGTGGATCGATCTCGATCGCGCCGGCATCTATGGCCACTCCGGCGGCGGCTACGCGACGGCCGATGCGATGTTCCGCTACCCCGACTTCTTCAAGGTGGGTGTCTCGCAGGCGGGCAATCACGACAACCGCGTCTACGAGGATGATTGGGCGGAGAAGTGGCAGGGCCTCCTTGTCAGAAACCCGGACGGGACGACCAACTACGACGATCAGGCGAACCAGACGCACGCGAAAAACCTCAAAGGCAAGCTTCTCCTCGCACACGGGACGATGGACACCAATGTTCCGCCGAATAACACGCTGCTTGTGGTCAACGAACTGATCCGCGCGAACAAGGACTTCGATCTGATCATGTTTCCCAATCGCGGCCACGGATTCGGCAACGAACCGTACATGGTGCGCCGCCGATGGGATTACTTCGTCCGGCATCTGCTCGGCGCGGAGCCGCCGGCCAACTACGAGATGCGCCCCGCCGTGGTGCCGCCGATTACGCCGATGTAGAGAGCCGCAGATGACGCCGATGGAACGCCGCAGATGGACGCAGATATCGCAGAGGTGTGTGGGTCGTGGCGAGCACCGATCCCGGGCTCGGCGGCGTGCGCGTTACCGAGTTAGTGGCCGAGCGGTGAGGGTTGCGCGTTTTATTGCCGCGACGCTGAGTCGAGCCCCGACCGCGCATCTCTGAAGCGTGATGGGCAGGGATACCTGGCTGTCGGCATTCCGCGCACCGCATAATTTTCGCGTTTCGTCCAATCAAGAATAGAGTCGCGTTCGTGTCCTCGTGGACCACCGTTTTGATTGTGATGCTGGCGGCGTTCGCGGCGCAGCCTCGCCCCGACGATCTCGTGAAGCTTGCGGATGAGGGTTGGCGCTCTGCCCGGGCAGCGGCGCAATACGGCGGCGCTCCGCCGCACCTGGCCGAAGCCCATCGTATTCTCGCGGCCATCGACCAGATGACGATGGGAACGGTGTGGCACGTGCATGGCGCGTACGCGCACTCGCTCATCGCCGCGGCGATGGCGGCGGCACAGGATGAAAACGACGAAATGGATCTGCACCTCGCGCATGCAAGGAGCCTCGCAGACCGCCTGACGACGTCCGCATATCCAGCTCAGTGGCCGTGCGACATCGATGAAGCGGAAGGCGAGTTGTGGCTCGAAGTCCATCGCTACGCCGACGCCCTGCGCGCCTTCCGTCGAGCCGTCGACCGGGGATCGGCGCAGCGCGGCGTCTGGCTCGGTCTTGCCCGCACTGCCGCGCGCACCGGCGACACAGCGCTCGCGTGCCGCGGCTACAGCCGCATCCTGCAGATGCCACATGATGCCTCGGTTGATGTGGCGCGGACCGAGGCGAGCGACTACGTCAAACAATGCCCGTGATCTACACCTATCGCCGCGAGATCCTCGACGAGCTCGCGACGCACGGCCTTTGTCCGACCCCGTCCACCTCCCCTCAATTTCTCCGTGACGCGATCAACGATCTGTATCGCATCGAGATCCGCAAACTGCGCGACCGGTGCCGGGCCGGCGAGTATTCCATGCGCGAGCTGCCTGGCCACGTGATCGAATTGCGCAAGCGTTACGTGCTCCTCTCCATCCCGCTGGCGCAATGGATTGAGTAGGCGCAGCCGGGTGTAAACTGCGTTTTATGGCGAGATTGCAGCGTTTGACCGAGCCGATGGTGCGGGACCGCCGCGGGGCGCCGTTGCGAACAGCAACCTGGGATGAAGCGCTCGACCACGCAGCGGCGGGCTTCAAGGCGGTGGTGGACCAGCGCGGTGCGCACGCGTTCGGACTCTTCAGCTGCTCGAAGAGCACGAACGAGATGAACTTCGCCGCGCAGAAGTTCGCACGCACGGTTATCGGCTCGAACAACATCGACAGTTGTAACCGCACCTGACACGCGCCGAGCGTCGCCGGTCTGGCGACGGTTTTCGGTATGGGCGGCGGCACGAGCTCCTATCGGGAGATCGAAGAGACGGATTGTGTACTGCTGTGGGGATCGAACGCGCGGGAGACGCACCCGATCTTCTTTCACCACTTGCTCAAGGGCATTCGCCGCGGCGCCCGACTGATTGCGATCGACCCACGACGCACGTCGTCGGCCCAGTGGGCCGACGTGTGGGCGGGCCTCGACGTCGGCACCGACATCGCCCTCTCGAATACGATCGCGCGCGAGATCATCAATGCCGGTCTCGCCAATCGAGAGTTCATCGAACACGCCACGAGCGGCTTCGAAGAGTACTGCGCGTCGGTGCAGGCATGGACGATCGAACGCGGCGAGGCCGAAACCGGTGTGCCGGCGTCGGTGATCCAGGAAATCGCGCACACGTTTGCGACCGCTCGGCGCGGCATGATCTGCTGGACGCTCGGGATCACCGAACATCACACGGCGGTTGACAACGTGCTCGCCCTCATCAATCTGGCCTTGCTCACCGGCCACGTTGGACGCTGGGGCTCGGGCATCAACCCGCTGCGCGGTCAAAACAACGTCCAGGGGGGCGGCGATATGGGCGCGCTGCCCGATCGGCTGCCAGGATTTCAGCACGTCGAGAATGGCGAGGTGCGGCCGAAGTTCGAGCGTTTGTGGGGAGTGCCTGTCCCGCCGAGAAAGGGTCTGGCACCTCTCGGGGATGTTCGACGCGATGGATCGCGGCGAGCTCAGAGCGCTCTACGTCATTGGCGAGAACCCCGTGCAGTCGGAGGCCGACCAGCACCGCGCCACGCGTCTGCTCGAACGGCTGGAGTGCCTCGTCGTGCAGGACTTGTTTCTCACCGGCACCGCAGAGATCGCCGACGTTGTGCTGCCGGCTGCCGCAGCGGCGTTCGAGAGTGAGGGCACGGTCACCTCCAGCGAGCGGCGCGTGCAGCGCATGCGCCGCACCAAGCCGCCCGCCGGCGAGTCACGCGACGACCTCGACGATCATTTTCGAGCTGGCACGCCGACTGGGACACGACTGGGGCCCGCCCGATCGCCGAGCGCGTGTGGAATGAGCTGCGCGCGCTGTCGCCCGTGCACGCGGGCATGAGCTACCCGCGCCTCGAAGAACTCGGCGGCTTGCAGTGGCCGTGCTACGACGAGCAGCATCCCGGCGAAGCGTTTCTTCATAGCCGCCTGTGGGAGCGTCCGGTCGTCGGACCGCGCGCGCCGTTCACGTCCGGTGGAGCATCGACTGCCGGTCGACAAACTCGACGACGTGTTCCCATTCCGGCTGACCACCGGCCGCCGGCTCGGCGGAATACAACACCGGCGTGCAGACCGGAGCGTACGCCTCGCCGACGCGGCGGGGCGAGACGATCGACATCTCGCCCGAGGACGTGTCACGCCTGGGCTTCGTGGAAGGGCAGCCGGTGCGGGTGCGCTCGCGTCGCGGCCAGGTCGTGGTGCCGGTGCACATCGACGCGTCGCTGCGCCCCGGCCTGACCTTCATGACGTTCCATTTCCCGGACGATGTGGCGACCAATCTGCTGACCATCGATGCGGCCGATCCGAAATCGGGGACGGCGGAGTTCAAGGCCGCGGCGTCCGTCGATCGAGAGTCGGAACGAGCCTAGATGGACCTACACATCGTCGGCGCCGAGCCGACAGCTGAGGAGCGCGCCGCGGTGGATGCGTTGCTGGGCCCGCCCGAGTCGGGCTGGGCGGGCGGGCGACGCGATTCGGCGCAGACGGCCGTATGTCCCGTGGCGGGGCTCGGCGGAGGTCGAGATCGGCGCGACCTGCTGCTGCCGGCACTGCACGCGGTGCAGGACCGCGTCGGCTGGGTGAGCCGCGGCGCGCTGAACTACATCTGCCGCCGGCTGATCGTGCCGCCTGCCGAAGCCTGGGGCGTCGTCACGTTCTATCACTTGTTCGCGACCGCGCCGCACGCCGCTGGTCCGTGGCCCACGTGTGCGACGACATCGCCTGCCGGCTTGAACGGCGCCGACGAGATCTGTGCCGCTCGACTGCGGCACCTGACGAAGAGTCGCCGTGGCATGCGCAGCCCGTGCCTGGGGCAGTGCGATCGCGCGCCGGCGGCGCTGATCATCCGCGCCGGAGAGGCGCCTTCGACCCGAGCTGTTGGTGCGTCGCTGTCGAGCGGCGCGTGAGGTCGTGGATGCGCGTAGCGCGACGAGCTCGCCGGCGACTCGCCGAGTCGTCCTGCAGCCGTGTCGTCGGCACAAAGCTTGCTGCGGCGCGTCGGGCACGTCGATCCCGCATCGAGCCTCGAGTCGTATCGCGCGCACGGTGGCTATCAGGCGCTGGCGCGCGCGATCGACGCTCGGTCCGCAGGCGCGTCATTGCCGAAGTGGCGGCGTCGAAGCTGCTGGGCCGCGGCGGCGCGGCGTTTCCGACCGGGACGAAGTGGGAGGCCGTGGCGCGCGAGCCGGCGCGGCCGCATTTCCTGGTCTGCAACGCCGACGAGTCGGAGCCGGGCACCTTCAAGGACCGCGTGCTCCTCGAAGAGGACCCGTTCGCCATCGTCGAGGCGATGACGATTGCGGCGTTCGCCACGGGCTGCGAGCGCGGCTACATCTACATTCGGGGCGAGTATCCGCTCGCGCCGAAGCGCGCGTGCAGGCAGCCATCGGCGCGGCCCGAGCGCGCCGGCCTGCTCGGCGACAGACGTGCTGGGATCGGGGATCGCGTTCGACATCGAGATCCGTCGCGGCGCCGGCGCCTACATCTGCGGCGAGGAGACGGCGCTCTTCAACTCGCTCGAGGGCCGGCGCGGCGAGCCGCGGTCGAAGCCGCCGTTTCCGGCGCAGGTCGGCCTGTTCGGCAAGCCGACCGTCGTCAACAACGTCGAGACGCTGGTCAACGTGCTCGATATCGTGCTCGAAGGCGGCGCGGCGTGGGCGCGCGATCGGCACCAGAGCCTCGACCGGCACGCGCTTGTTCTGCCTGTCGGGCCACGTCGCGCAGCCGGGACTGTACGAAGCGCCGTTCGGCGCTGACGCTGCGGCGAGGTCATTGACGCTGGCGGGCGGCGTGGCCGACGGCCGTCCGCTGCAAGCGGTGCTGCTCGGCGGCGCCGCCGGGATGTTCGTCGGGCCGGAGGCGCTCGACGTGCGGCTGACCTTCGAAGACGTGCGCGCGGCGGGTGCCACGCTCGGGTCCGGCGTGGTGATGGTGTTCGACGACACGCGTCGATCTTGCGAGACACGCTCTGCCGCATCGCCGAGTTCATGCGACGACGAGACGTGCGGCCAGTGCGTGCCGTGCCGGGTCGGCACGGTGCGCCAGCTCGAGTTGCTCGAGCGTTGCAGCGGCACGCGGGCCGTCGACTGGTCGCGACCGCACCGACGCGGCTGCACTGCTGACCGAGCTCGGCCAGGCGATGCGGGACGCATCGATCTGCGGCCTCGGCCAGACGGCGTCGTCGGCGGTGGAGTCCGCCGTCGCGCGGCTGCACGTGTTTCGTCGCGGAGGGCCGGCGTGACGTGACGCACGACGCGATCTGGTTCACGCTGCCGCCGCCGCTCGACGACGATTCCGGCGCGCCGCCGCCGCGAGCCGGCGCGCGACCGATCGACGCTGACGATCGACGGCAGGCACGTGTCGGTGCCGAAGGGCGGCACGCTTCTCGACGCGTGCCGCGCGGCCGGCAAGGACATGCCGACGCTCTGCTACCTCGAGACGCTGACGCCGGTCAACGCCTGCCGCGTGTGCGTCGTCGAGGTCGAGGGCGCGCGGGTGCTGGCGCCGGCCTGCTCGCGCAAGGCCGAAGCGGGCATGAAGATGCACACCAACTCGCCGCGGGTGCGGACTGTCGCGCAAGGTGGTGCTCGAGCTGCTGGCTTCGTCGGTGGATTTGTCCACCGCCGACGAGCTGCAGGCACGACTCGCGCGAGTACGGCGCCGACGCCGGCCCGCTTCGGGCCGCGGCCGCCACCGTGGCGCAGCCGGTCAAGGACGACAACGATCTCTACATCCGCGACTACTCGAAGTGCGTGCTCTGCTACAAGTGCGTCGAGGCGTGCGGCACCGACGCGCAGTACACGTTCGCCATCGCCGTCGCCGGCCGCGGCTTCCACGCGCACATCTCGACCGAGCTCGACGTGCCGCTGCCCGAGTCGGCGTGCGTCTACTGCGGCAACTGCATTGCGGTGTGCCCGACCGGCGCGCTGATGGCCAAGCCGGAGTTCGACGCTGCGGCAGGCGGGCAAGTGGGCGCCGGAGCGGCAGAGCGTCACCGACACCATCTGCCCGTATTGCGGCGTCGGCTGCACGCTCGACCGTGCACGTCCAGGACAACCGCATCATCAAAGTCACCTCGCCGTTCGACAACGACGTCACGCGCGGCAACCTCTGCGTGAAGGGACGGTTCGGGTTCGAATACGTTCACCCAGAACCACCAACAGAGTCGGCGGATACACCCGAGAAAAGATAACCACGAAACCACGACAGGACGAAAGCACGAAAGATCAGATTTTTTCTTTTTCGTGTTTTCGGAATTTCGTGTTTTCGTGGTCTCTTGGCTGTCCGAGGCGCTCACTTTATCGCTGCTGCGACGTCGTCGTCTGCGCCGGTCGCGCCTGGAGATACTGGTTCCACCACTTCAACTCGTTGATCATGCGGTGGACGTTGTTCCAGTGGCCGCCGATGCCGTGCGGCTGGCCGGCGTACTGGATCATCTTCGCAGGGATGCCGCGGCGTTTGAGCGCGAAGTACATCTGTTCGCCCTCTTCGTACGGCACGCGCTGATCGACTTCGCCGTGCACGAATAGCGTCGGCGTCTTGACGTTCCCCGCATAGGTCAGCGGTGATTGCTTGATCATGCGCTCGCGTGCGGCCGGATCCCAGGGCGTCCCGAAGAACTCCGTTTCCTTCGTGCGATAGATATCCGCGGTGCCGTAGTCGCTGATCCAGTTCGTTATGCCAGCCCCCGTGATGGCCGCGGCAAACTTTTCCGGATATTGCGTGATGAGCCAATTGGTCATGAACCCGCCGTACGAGTGGCCGGTGTGTCCAACCCGCTTCGCATCAATCGGGTAGCGCTTGAGGACGTAGTCGACGCCCGACACGACGTCTTCACCGTCCTTCTTGCCCCACTCGCCCCAGGTTGCCCACTTGAAGGCGTCGCCGTATCCGGTCGAACTGCGGAAGTTCGTGTCGAACACGAAATAGCCATTGGCCGCGAAGTACTGCTTTTTGAAGTCGAAGCTGTAGCCGGTCGCGGCGTGCGGCCCACCATGGCTCGTCACGATCAATGGATACGGGCCCTTGTTCGCGTCGTAGCCCGATGGAAACATCAACCAGCCTTCGATCATGGTGCCGTCGTAACTGGGCCAGCGGAGCCGCTCGGCCTTGCTGAAGGCGATCTCCGACGCGAGCCCGCGCATGAATGTTCGTCAGCTTGCGCTCGTTGGTGCCATCGATGTTCGCCGCATACACTTCGGGTGGCGCCTCGAATAAGCCGACGGTGTAGGTGATGGTCTTGAGCGCACGATCGATGGTGAGGCCGTTCAGCCGCCGCTCACCCTTCGTCACCTGCTCGACGACCCCGCCGCTTGTCGCGACACGGAACAGATGCGTCTCGCCGCCAACCGCGGCGGTGAAGTAGATGAAGCGGCTGTCGGGTGACCATTGAGCGGTATTCGGCTCGAGATCCCAGTTGGCGGTGAGGTTCACGGGTTCACCACCGCCGACGGGCCGGATGAACAGATCGTCCGGCCCTCCATGATTCAGCTTTTGCTGGATGATCATGTCGGTGCCGAAGCCGCGTGAGTACGCGACGTAACGTCCGTCGGGCGAGAAGCTCACGTCACCATACACGTGAGCGTCGTCGGTGAGACGCGTGATCTTGCCGTCGGTGGTCACCGTCCAGAGATCGGGGCTTTCGTATTTGAGCTCATCGCGCCAGTCGGGATCAGCCGTGTACGCCAGGAGGGAGCCATTCGGGTGCCACGCGATATTGGCGATTCGAACATCGGCGTCGACAAGGATTCTGGCGTCGCCGCCCGCCGCCGGCTGAATAACCAACTGCGTTGCCGGGCGGGCGCGGAGGTTCGGCGCGGGAAATGGCTGGCCATCGCGTTGGAAGTCTTTCCAGTCGAAGGTCACGCCCTTGAAGCGTTCCTCGTGTCGGCGTTCGAAATCATCGGCGGCGGGCGCTTCCTTCTTTGGCTGCAGCTTGTCCTTGGCGAGCGCGAACCATTTTTTGTCGGCGCTCGGCACGGCCCCGGCGGGAAGGGGCGCGGATTTGATCGGCACGGCAGACGCGTTCGCCGGATCGATGCTCCAGTGTTGCCGGTCGGCCGAATAGCGAAGGTGGCTGTCGTCGGTCCATGACGGGTTCGTGATGTCTTTTCCGTAGTGGACGACGCGTCGCGGCGCGGAGGAGGCATCACTCGGCACCAGATAGAATTCGGTGCGCGTGCCGTTGTCTTCTTCGATGCGTGTCGCCGCACTGAAGACAACCCAGCGACCGTCGGGTGCAATCTCCGGATTCCCGACAGTCTGAATGCGGTAGTAGTCTTCGATCGCCAGTGGACGGCCGCCGCTCGGCGTTGGCTGGCTGAGGGCGCTTGACTGAACACCGACAACCAGCACGAGCGACGTGATCGGCAAAAGAATCACATGACGACTGAGCTTTCTCACAACCACCTCATTTCGTCCTAGCGGTCGGCGCCGAGTCGAACGGCTCGCGCATCCTGCAGGCTGCGGAAGGCGGACGAACCTGCAGGCGCGCAGCGGCGAACCCGTCAACCTTTACTTACCCGAAACCCCGCCGTCTGCCTGCCGCCGATCGAGGCCGCCCTCGAGCATGTCTTCCTTGACGTCATAGACGATGACTTCATCGACGCCCTGGCCGCCGGCCTGTTGAAGCGTGTGACCCATCTTCTTGAGGATCGCCAGGGTGTCTGGCGAGAAGGCGAACTCTTCGTAGGAGATGCGATCGGGCAGCCACTGGTGATGGATGCGGCCCGCGTCGACAGCCTCCTGCGCGTTCATGCCGAAGTCGACGACGTTCAGGATCGTCATCAGGACCGTGTTGATGATCGTGCGGCCGCCGGGTGAGCCTGTCACCATGAACAGCTTGCCGTCCTTGGCGACAATCGTCGGGGACATACTCGACAACATCCGCTTGCCGGGGCGCGCGAGGTTGGGTTCGGTGCCGATCAGGCCCTGTTCGTTCGTGAGCCCGGGCCCGGCATTGAAGTCACCCATCTCGTTGTTGAGCAAGAACCCGCCCCCGGGCACGACAATCTTGGAGCCGTAGCTCGCTTCGATCGTGTAGGTCATCGACACGGCATTCCGCTGCGCATCGACGATGGAGAAATGCGTGGTCTCGGGAGATTCCGTCGTCCAGGTAAAGGTTGTTGGCGAAGACTTCGACGCCTGCGCTGGATTGATCGTCTTGCGCAACTGCGCAGCGTAGTCCTTCGACAGCAGCCGGTCGATCGGGATGTTCTTGACGAAGTCGGGATCGCCGAGATGTTGCGCGCGCTCGGCAAACGCGCGGCGCATCGATTCGGCGAGCAGATGGAGCGTCTGTGCGGAGCCGGGCCCGCTGGCCTTGAGATCGTAGCCTTCGAGGATGTTCAGCATCAGCTGCACGGCAATGCCGCCGGAGCTGGGCGGCGCCATGCCGATGACGTCGTAGCCGCGGTAGGTGCCGCGAATCGGCGCGCGTTGCTTCGCCTGATAGTTCTTGAGGTCCTCGCGCGTGATCAGGCCGCCATTGGCCTTCATCTCTTTTTCGATCAGTGCGGCAGTTTCGCCTTCGTAGAAGCCGGCCGGACCCTGATTGGCGATCCGTTCGAGCGTGCGCGCGAGATCGGTCTGCTTGAAGAGTTCACCCGCTTGATACGGTTGGCCGTTCTTGGAGAACTGCGCAAATGCTGCCGGGTAGCGCTTGAAATTGGTGAGCGAGCGCTCGAGCGATCGGGCGAGCGCCTCACTCAACTCGAAGCCATCACGCGCGAGCTTGACGGCTGGCGCGACGAGATCTTTCCACGGCTTGCTGCCGCCGTTCTTCCACGCGAGGTGAAGACCGGCGACCGTGCCAGGGACACCAACCGCCATGATGACTGTTGTGATGCACGTTAGTGTCGTACTTGCCGTCTTTGAGCCACATCTCCGGATGCGATCCGGCAGGCGCTGCTTCTCGGAAATCAAAGGTCGTCGGGTCTCCGCTGTTGGGGCGATACACGAGAAAGCCGCCGCCGCCGATGTTTCCCGCGGCCGGATGCGTGACCGCGAGCGCGAATGCCGTCGCGACCGCCGCATCGATGGCGTTGCCGCCGTCTTTGATCACCTGAAAACCGATGTCAGACGCGATGGCGCTGGCTGAGATGACCATCCCGCGCTTGGCGCGGACGGCGGTCGAACCAGCATCGAGTGTCAGGGAGGAGACGAGCAGGGCCGAGACGAGCAGAAAAACACGGCGGGTCATGGAAGGGCCTCCGGCGGTGATTATATAGGCGCGCCGCGGCGCCGGGCACCTCACGCCGCGGCAACAGGTGCGCGGGCGCGCCGGACCAATCGCGCCCGCTGCAGAGGTCCGGCCGCGCCGCGTCGGCAAGTTCGCCGCGCCCGTTTTCTTCGCTCTCGGGCGCGTCTGCAGCGGCGCGGCGTACCCGCACAGCCCGCGCGCGTCTCGTTGCGCCAAGCGCGGGCGCTCCTACTCCGACCGCATCGTTGTCACCGGATCCACGCGTGCCGCGCGGCGGGCAGGAAAATACGCCGCCGCCACCGCGACGGTCAGTCACCGCGACCGGTAACGCGGCAAACGTCAACGGATCGTGCGCGGCGACGCCGAACACGACTGATCGCATCAGGCGCGACAAGGCGATCGCGACGGGCAGCGCGACAACAATGCCGGCGAGCGCGTAGGTGGCTCCTTGACGGATCACACTTCTTGCGATGCGCTGCGGCGCGGCGCCGAGCGCGAGACGAATCCCAAACTCCCGCTCCCGCCGCCGCACCCAATAGGCCACCACCCCGTAGACACCGACCACCGTGAGAAGCAACCCCACCGCGGCAAAGACCGACAACAACAGCGTGAGGAGCCGAGGGCGGCCAAGCGATCGCGCCAGCAACGCGTCAAGCGGCTGCAGTTCCGCGACCGGAATCGTCGGATCGACGCCGTATGCCACCTGCCGCACCGCCGTGGAGAGCTGCGCGGGATCGCCAGTGGTCCGCACGGCAAAAGCCATCGGGAACATGAAGGTCTGCGCGAGCGGCCGGTACATCTCCGCCCGCGATGGGGCGTCGAGCGCCATGAACCGTACATCGCCGCTGACACCAACGATCTCGACTTCCTCTGGTCCGCGCGCGCAGCATGTCTTGAGCCTTTTCCCGAGCGCGGCCGACGTACTGCCGAACTCCCGCGATGCGAACGACTCGTTGACGATCGCGACGGGCGTGCTCTTGGTGGTATCGAACGCCGTAAACAGCCGGCCCGCACGCAGCGGAATCTTCATCGTCTGGAAATACTCCCATCCGATGAAGCGCCACATCGTCGACGGCGGCGTCGTGCCCGCTTGCGGCGGTGAGTCGCTTCGGTACACCTCCGACGTCCAGTTGTATCCGGTCAACGGCAGATGCTGAATGGACCCGACGCTGGTCACACCGGGAAGCGCGCGCAGCCGCTCGACCACCTGCTCGAAATACGGCAACCCGCCGGCGAGCGCGTTGAACTTCGAGGTCGTCTGCAATCGGAACGTCAGGACGCCGCCGGATTCGAACCCCGGATCGACATGCTGCAGATTCCAGAGCGAGCGCAACATGAGCCCAGCGCCGATCCCGAGGACGACCGCGAGACCGATTTGCGCGGCGACGAGGACGCCTAATGCGCGGCGCTTGCCGCGAGGATCGGTGCTTTGCTGTTGGCGCAAGAGTGACTGCAGCTCCGGCCGCGCCACCAGCACGATCGGGAGCAGCGCAAACAGGATCGCGATGGCCACCGAGGCGGCGAGCACCGTGCCGAACACGACCACATCGATGGCGATTTCGCCCTGCCGCGGCATCTCCGACGGGATCTGCGTCGCAAGAAGCGGCAAGGCGGCTCGCGCGAGAATCAGGCCGGCGACGGCGCCTGCCGCTGCGAGCACCGCCTGTTCAACGACGAGTTGCCGAATCAGGCGAAGACGGGAGGCGCCGAGAGCCGTGCGCAAGGCGATCTCCTTTGCCCGCTCGATCGATCGACTGAGCACCAACGTCCCCAGATTGACCGCCGCCAGCAGCAGGATCAGCCCGACGGCGCCGAGCATGATCAGGAGCGTTGGCTGAAGTGAGGCCGTCACAGTTTTTTGCAACGCTTCAATCCGCAGCGTCTTGCCCCAATCGTTCGTCTTCGCCAGGTCTCGCCGCATGGTGTCGGTGAGCGCAATCACCTCGCGGTGCGCGCCTTCCGCGGAGGCGGCCGGCTTAAGGCGCCCGAAGGCCTGCGAGAAGGTCGCTTTGTGGCGTGCATCAGTGGGGTCCACCAGCAGCGGCGCCCAAAGGTCGGTGCCGGGTTCGAGGAACTCGAAGCCAGGCGGCATGACGCCGACGATCTGGTGCGGCTGGCCGTCGAGCTGCACCGTGCTGCCGATGATCGCCGGATTGGCAGCGAACTGCCGCTCGAAGAGCCCGGCGCTGAGCACGACGACGTTCGTTCGCCCGCGCGTTGAATCTCCGGGTTCAATCGTGCGGCCCATGGCAGCGCGGGTCCCGAGCATCTGGAAAAAGTTGTCGGACATGCGCGCGCCCGTCACCTTCACCGGTTCATACCCGTTGGCGACAAGTGCCATCAGCCAGCCCGGCGACATCGCCGCGATTTGATCGAAGCTGTGGGTGTGTTCGCGCCAGTAAGCGATCTCTTCGTTCGAGACAAAGCCCTCGGGCCAGAATGCAACGAGGCGTTCCGGGTCGGCGTAGGGGAGGGGCTTGAGCAACACCCCGCGAACCACGCTGAACACTGCCGCGTTCGCGCCCGCGGCGAGCGCCATCAGGAGGATGGCGGTGGCGGCAAACAGGGGACGCTGGAAGAGATTGCGAAAGGCGAGGGTGAGGTCGTGAGCGCGCATGGAGGCTTGGACGAGTCGGGCCAGGGTTCCGTTTGCCCGAAGTTTCCGAGTTGTCAGTTTCCAGTTCAAAGTGGAGTAATCAGTGAGAGCCGCCAGTTGAAATTGGCCATTTGGCTGCCAACTCCCGGCACTCAACTGTGAACTGGCAACTGGGAACTGGCAACTTGTTGGCGCGGAATGGTGTTGGCGGCGCCGCTCGTGCACCGCCCTACTGTTTCGTCTTAATCGGCGTGTCCTCGCGGTTGCCCCACTCCTCCCACGCGCCGTAATAGTTGCGCAGCTTGGTGAGGTCGTGGCCGATCAGGGCGAGTGTGAACAGGTCGTGCGCGGCACGCATGCCCACCTGGCAGTAGGTGATGACGTCGTCGGAAGGCTGTATACCCTTTGCTGCGATACAGCTGTTGATGTCGGCGGCGCTCTTGAACGTCTTGCTCGTCGGATCGAGAGTGTCTTCCCAGTACACAGGCACAGACGACTCGATAAATCCTCCGCGCTTGATGCCACGCAGATCCTTGCCCTCGATCTCACCTTGCGTGCGCGCGTCGACAAGCTTCACCGAGTGCTGTTGATTGCCCCTTTCACGTCGTCCGCGGTCGCAACTTTCACCGTGCCGGTCGTCGCTTTGAAGGCTGCGCGTGCATAGGCGGGCACCGCGGTATTGGTCGCGAGCTTGTCGGCCGCCCATTTCACCCAGCCGCCGTCGAGCAGCGCCACGTTCGAGTGCCCGTAGTGATTGAGGATCCACCAGAGCCGTGCCGCATAAATCCCCCCGCGTTCGTCATACGCGATGACCCGTGTCGTGTTGCTGATGCCGAGTTGCGCCATGAGCTCTTCGAACTCGGCGGCGGTGGGCAAGAAGTTCGGCGGCCGGCTGGCGCTGCGAATCGCATTGTTATCGAGCCACACCGCCCCGGGCACGTGCCCGTCGGCGTACCCGCGCGGCCGCATATCGACGATGCGGATGTTCCGATCGCCGAGGTGCGCGGCGAGCCATGTCGTGTCTACCAGCAGGTCGGGCCGCGCGTACCCGGTCTGCGCCGCGAGCAGAATGGCGAGCATTGGGATCATTGCGGCATTCTAACGCGGCCGTGCAACCCCGCACGGAATGCGTCCCAGGACCCGCTGTCTTGCGCAGCAGCAACTCGTCGTGTTCGTCGACCACGAACTGCTTCAGCACGCCGATCGTTTCGTAGCCAAGCCGGCTATACAGGCGCTGCGCGTCGGGGTTGAACGACGACACGCACATGAACACGTTCGGCGTCTCACGGAAGATCCGGTCCTCGGCCCACGCGATCACGCGTGACCCGATCCCGCGGTTTCGCGCGTCGGCGGCAAGGCAGATCGACTGGATGTACCCGCCAAACACAGCGTTCATGTCGAGGATGAGCACTCCCGCACGCACGCCGTCCGCCCTGACGATGTAGCGCTCCTTCACAGGGTTGTCGAGCTCGCGGCGGCACGCTGCCACGTCGCGGCCGAGCGTAATCCAAGGGTCGGTGCCCGCCATCGTGCGCGCGCACCAGTCGAGATCGTCCGCCTCGCGGAGCGGTTGGATGTCTAAAGTCATGCGTCATGTTCCTGAGTTATTCTGCTTTCTTCATGTCTCGAACCATCTCCGTCCAATCGAAATTACCCGACATCGGCATCAGTATCTTTTCCGTGATGACGCGCCTGGCCAACGAGCACGGCGCGATCAACCTGTCGCAGGGATTCCCCGATTTCGATTGTGACCCGGCGCTCGTGGACGCGGTGACAAACGCCATGCGAGCGGGGCACAACCAGTACGCGCCGATGCCGGGCGTGCTCGCGCTGCGCGAAGCCATCGCCGCCAAAGTCGAGCGCTGCTACGGCGCCCGGTTCGACCCGGCATCCGAAATCCAGGTCACCTCAGGCGCCACGGCTGGTTTGTATGCGACCTTGACGGCGTTCGTCCAGCCCGGCGACGAAGTGCTGCTGTTCGAGCCCTGTTATGACTCCTATGTGCCGGTGATTCGATTGAGTGGCGGCACACCCGTGTTTGCGAGCCTGCGCTACCCGGACTACACCGTGGATTGGGATGAAGTGAAGCGCGCGATCTCGCCCAAGACGAGAGTGATTCTCGTCAACACGCCGCACAATCCCACCGGCGTGACCTGGACGGCCGAGGACATGCGGCGGCTCGCCGCGCTCGTCGACGGCACCGACATCCTGATCATTGCAGACGAGGTGTACGAGCACATCATTTTTGATGGCCGGCGTCACGAAAGCATTCTCCGCTACCCCGAACTGCGCCAGCGCGCGTGCGTGATCAGCTCGTTCGGGAAGACCTTTCACACGACCGGTTGGAAAGTCGGCTACTGCGTGGCGCCGCAGCCGATACTCGCCGAGGTGCAGCGCGTCCATCAATTCATGACGTTCACGGTGCACGGACCGTCGCAGATCGCCTTCGCCGAATTCGTGCAGCGCGATCCGCAAGCCACCGCGCTCGCCGGGTTCTATCAGGAGAAGCGCGATCTGTTCCTGCGGTTGATCGAGGGGTCGCGGTTTCAACCGCTGCGCTGCGAAGGCACGTACTTTCAGTTGCTCGACTACTCCGCGATTGCATCGGACGCCGATCGCGACGATGGCGATGCGCCTGATCACCGACCACGGCGTGGCCTCGATCCCGTGCTCCGCGTTTCTGTACAAAGACGCGGGCGGCCCCGTGTTGCGCTTCTGCTTCGCGAAGAAAGAGGAGACGCTACGCGCGGCGGCTGAGCGGCTGCTGCGCGTGTAGCGTGCAGGTACGCCGCGGCCGCACTCTTGGCTGACGGCGGCGTCTGCGGGTGCGCCGCGCCGCCGACCACCGGGCGCGCCTGCGGGTGCGCCGCTCGCTGGCGCGCGCCGCACCTGCAGCGGGCACGGGCGGGATCCGCGCCAGCGCACCTTGTCGCGAGCGTCACCTACAGAATCGCGCGAAGGTACGCCGCGAGCCCCCGCTCCACGCGCCATTGCTTCGGGTACCCGAGCGACACCTCCTCGAACGCCACATCGCCAACCACCCGCGAGCTGCGCAAGTGCAAGTGCCCGTACACCACCGTTCGCAGGCGGTAGCGCAGATGCCAGTCTTCGGTCGCCCGTGTTCCGCACCAAATCGAAAAACGAGGGATCCGCGGCAACACCGCGTGGTCGCGGCGCAATGGAAAGTGATTCACGAGCACGATCGCTGCATCGTCCGGGATGGCGGCGAGCCGTTCCACCGTGAGCGCGACGCGCGCGTGGCACCATGCCGTGCGCGACGGATACGGGTCGGGTGCGAGGAGTTGTTCGTCCGCGCACCGCACCCCAGTCGCGGCCGCCCACTCGACCGCCTTCTCGGCCTCCACGTCGTCTGGCCTGAAAGAGTAGTCGTAGAGCAGGAACGTCGGCACGATGACCGTGCGAGGCCCCTCGCCCGGCCACACCGCATACGGATCCTCCGGGGTGAGCGCGCCGTATCGGCGGCACAGGCGGACCAGTCGCTGGTAATGCGCCTCACCCCGTTTCTCCGAAGGCCACGAGCGCGGTGTCCAGAGGTCGTGATTGCCCGGGGTCCAGACGATTTGCGCGAAGCGCGGCGTCAAGGTCTTGAGTACGAAATCAAGATGCGCGAGCGATTCGCCCGTGTCGCCCGCGATGATCAGCCAGTCCTCACGCGCCGCTGTGAGATCTGCGACAGCGCGGCGATTTTCTTCGTAGCCGACGTGGAGGTCGCTCGTCGCCCAGAGCTTCACCCGCCAACCTCGGGCAGGTGCGACGCGACCTCGATCGGCAGATCGTCACCGGTCCGCCGTACCGCAACGGCCATCCGGTGATCGCGCGTGGGCCAGAACTGCGCAAATTGCCACGACGAGGGATCGTCGTGAAGCTCCGGTGCAAAGCTGATCGATGGCGCCCGTCCTGGGATGCGCGCGAACGTGAACTGTCGAAGGGGTAAGGCGAGACCGAGGCCACGTGCTTTGATGTACGCCTCCTTGAGCGTCCAGTAGTCGAAGAACACGACCTCCTGTTCCTCGTCCGATAGGACACGCAAATCCGCGACCTCCTGCGGTGAAAAATACCGCTCGGGCACGTTGTGCGTAAGCGTGCGGTGGATGTACTCAACGTCGATGCCGATCTCGCGCCCAACGGTTACCGCGCAGGCGACGAGACCCGGGGTGTGAGAGAGATTGAATCGAAGATCGGGCGCACCTGCGGGCAGGTCGGCGATTTGCGGCTTGCCGTACTCCTCGATGCGCAGACGCCACGCGTGCGGTGGAATCGACACGTAGCGGGACAGCATCGTCCGCACCAGCGCGCGCGCCACGACAAATCGGATCCGATCGGCTTCTTGAAAAAACCGATTGCAGCGCGCGACTTCCTCAGGGGTGAGCAGGGCCCGGTATTGCTGCAGCCGATCGGCGGTACCGGCCTCCTCCGTCGAGATCGTCCACACGTGCACGCGATCGACTGGTGGCGGCGCGGGCATCGAAGGTGCGATCATTATTTCATGAGGGGCGCGCTCGCCTTGTCGATCTTCCTGCTGGCGGCAGCATCGCCGATGCGCGCACAGCCGACGGCGCTGCCCGATCGGGAAACCTTTCTCGCCGAAGCGCGCAAGCGCCTCGCCAGCAACGATCTGCTGCAGAGTGGATATGCGTACCGCGAACGCGTCACCGAGTTGCGCATGAACCCCTTCGGCCGAATGGGGACCGGACCCCTTGATGTGTACGATGTCTACCCGGTCGCGGGCAAAGCGCTGACGTATCGCCGCCTCATCGAACGGGACGGAGCGTCGAGGTCACAGGCCGACGTGGCCGCCGCAGATCGCGAGTTCCTCCGGCGCTACCAGGAGTGGCGCCGGGCCGCAGCGGCCGAGGGGCAGAGCGAACGCGAGGCAAGACTACAGCGGCAGGAGATTTCCGCCGAACGCGACCGGGCGAGGGCCAACGAGGCCATAGCCTTGTTCGACTTCGCATTGGAGCGCCGCGACACGCTCGAAGGGGAGCCGGTGATTGTCGTGTCGTTCAAACCAAAACCCAACGTCACGCCGCGTAGTCGCGAGGGCCGCATTGCCGCGAGTTTTGTCGGCTTTGCCTGGATACACGAACATGAGTACCAAGTGATGCGCGTCGAAGCCGAGGCGGTCACCGACACCTCCTTCGGATTCGGTGTGATTGCCAAGCTGCACCGGGGGGTCAAGGCGTCGTTTACGCGTCGTCGATTCGGCGACGTATGGTTGCCCGTCGAGACACACATGACGGGCACGGGCAAAGCGATGGTCTTTCGCAACGTCACGATCAACTATCTGCGTCAGGTACTCGGACTACCGTCCGTTCGATCCAGCGGATCTGCCTTCCCTGCTCGGCGGCGCCACAGGTAGTAAATAACGCCAACCGCGAGCGCAAACACGGCGAGACCGATGCCGACGGCCGTCCCGTTCTCCTTCACGAGCTCGGCCGCGCGTTCGCCATAGAGGACCGCAAGATAGCCCTGGCCAAAATATCGGATGCCACGCCCGATCGCGATCGCGACACCGAACTTGACCGGCGACACTCGCGCGGCACCGGCCAACAGCACGAACAGCTTGAATGGCACCGGAGGCGGCAGCAGCGATGGAACGATCACCGCGAGTAGACCGTGCCGTTGATACAGGGCAAGGCCGCGGTTGACGCGGGGGCCGCTGAACCGCCGTCGAAGAAAGGCTTCGCCGCCGCGCCAGGCGACCGCATACAGAGCGAAACATCCGACCAGCGATCCCGCCGTCGTCATGCCGGCGTAATACGGCATTCGCGCGGGATAGCGCGTGCTCAAAAAGATGATCAGGAGGTCGTTGATTTGCGGGAACGAGAGAAACGACGAATCGAGGGCGGCGAGCAGGAACAGCCCCACGCCGCCCATGCCCGACGCCCATTCCTGAATCGCGGTTGTGACTGCCTGCAGCATCAGAGATGACCGTCCGAACGCGCCCGCAGCGTGTCCTTCGGATAGAAGAGTAGACCGAGGGCCGCCCAGGCGAGCCCGCGCACGCGCCGCGCCAGCGCCAGCGCACCAGCGCCGCCAAGGCCGAGCGCGCGCGCGACCGCGACGTTCGATGCCTCGAGCGCGCCCAGGCTCCCGGGAATGAGCCCGCCAGGTATGCTTGTCACACGAGTAAAGGTCTCGACGATCGCGCTGCGCCAGAGCGAGACGTCCAGACCAATCGCCCAGAATACCGCCCACACTTCGAGCACCATCAGCGCGAAACATGCGAGGCTCAGGCCGACGAGCTGCCTCACCCGCCCGGAATCGTCGCGCGTGAGCGCCAGAAAAATGCTTTCCACGTCGCGAATGAAATGCGCAACGCGGCCTTCGGTCCAGCCCCAACCGGTTCGCCGGTAGGTCCGCTCGAGAAACGGTCCGAGGTAGCGGTCTCCGCGTGTCAGAAACGCCACCGTCCCGATGATGACGACAACGGCGCCGGCGGCAATCAACCTGAAGAGGCGTTGCCAATCTTCGGGGAGCACGTCTGAGGTCATCGCGACGATTGCACAGCTTGCCACCAGCACGACGCCCATGACGCCCATCGCGAGCCGCTCGAGCAGTGTCGCCGCGGTGGACACCGCTGCAGGCACGCGATCGATGAGGAGCACCACCCGCAGCGGCTCGCTCGCCAACCCGCGAACGGTGAAATACGAAACCGCATCAGCCGCAAGGCGAACGCGGAAGATACGCCAGAAGGTGGGGCGCCCGTCGACCGGAAAACACAAATACCACCCAAACGCGCGCAGCAGGTGCCAACCGGCGCTCGGCAGGAGGACAATCGGCAGGAGAGCCCCCAACTGACGCGCTTCGGCCAACGTGGCCTCGCGGTCAATCGTCCACAGCGTCACCGCAAAGAGCGCGACGCCGACGGCGATCGCCACGCGTGAAATCCAGGTGGGGAGCGTGCGCGTCATCAAGGCGCGGTGGTATCCGTCTGGTTCTCAGGGATCAGCCGTTCGACGATCACGACATCGCGCCAGACGCCGTCAAGGCGGGCATGCTTCTCGTACACGCCGACCTCGCGAAACCCCACTCTTGCGAGCAGCGCGCGGCTGGCAGTGTTCTCCACAAACACGCGCGACACGAGCTTCCACATTCCCGCCGCTCGCGCTGCCGCGATGAGCGCCTCCATCGCCGCGCGGCCGGCACCTCTGCCGCGCAATGCCCGATCGACGTAGACCGAAAATTCCGCGATCCCGGCATAGCATTCGCGCGCCCGATAACTCGACGTTGAGGCAAATGCGACGATCGTCCCCTCGCCTTCCACGATGACGATGGGATGAATGTCGTCGAACCACGCGCGCACATCCGCCGCCGTGCGCTCGCGCGTCTCGAAGGTGCCGACGCGGTCGCGGATGCCGTCGTTGTAAATCCGTGCGATGGACTGGGCGTCGTCTGGAGACGCTAGGCGTGCGGTCAACATCACTGGCAGGGACAGGTGTCAGTATCAGGTGTCAGGTGTCAGGTATTGGGTGTCAGGTATCAGAAAGAACGTGTCGCGCATGGCCTCGGAGCCCGCGATCAGAGGATAAGGAATCAGGGATCAGGAAAACATGCCCCAGTATAATGCGCGCGTCCCTGAGGGTATGGAGGCGAGTCAATGCTGAAAGGCACCGCGCGGGAAGCCGCGGCCGAGTTTCTCGGCACGTTCATTCTGATCGCGTTCGGTGTGGGAGTCGTCGCGCAGACGGTTCTCAGCCGCGGCGCGAATGGATCGTTTCTCGCGATCAACCTCGGGTGGGGGCTGGCCGTGATGCTCGGGGTGTATACGGCCGGCGGCGTGTCCGGGGCGCACCTCAATCCGGCAGTGACACTGGCGCTGGCGGTCACGCGCGGGTTCTCCTGGGCGAAGGTCGGGCCGTACGTCATGGCGCAGGTCGCCGGCGCATTTGTCGCCTCGGCCGTCGTCTACGCCACGTATTACGAAGCATTTGCTGCATTCGATGGCGGCGCGCGTCAGGTGGCGGGCGCCCAAGGCACCGCAGGCATCTTCGCAACCTATCCGCAAGCGTTCCTGTCGATCATGGGTGGCTTTGTCGATCAGGTTGTCGGGACCGCGCTACTCGCGGCGGGCGTGCTGGCTGTGACCGATCAACGGAACAACGCGGCGCCGGGATGGATGACGCCAGTGCTCGTTGGCGGGATCGTCGTGGCCATCGGGGTCGCGTTCGGATTTAACGCCGGCTACGCCATCAACCCGGCGCGCGATCTCGGGCCGCGTCTGTTTACGGCCGTTGCCGGCTGGGGCGGCGAGGTGTTCACCGCCGGTGGCGGATGGTGGTGGGTTCCGATCGTGGCGCCATGCGTCGGCGCCATCCTTGGTGCGGTGGGATACGACCTCCTCATATCGCGGCATCATCCACCGCTGACGGCGGAGGTCCGATGAGCCGCTACGTTCTCGCACTCGATCAAGGCACCACATCGAGCCGCGCCATCCTGTTCGATCGCGGAGGCTCAATCGTGTCGGCTGCACAAGAAGAGTTTCCGCAGCTCTTTCCCGGCCCTGGCCATGTCGAGCACGATCCCGAAGCGATCTGGGCGACGCAGATGCAAACCGCTCGGGCGGTGATGGCGCGCGCCAAGGCGACGCCGGCAGACATCGCCGCCATCGGCGTCACCAATCAGCGCGAGACGACCATACTTTGGGAGCGAGACAGTGGTCGCCCCGTGGCAAACGCGATCGTGTGGCAAAGCCGGGTCACGGCGCCGATCTGCGATCGACTCAAAGCCGCAGGCCTCGAGCCGCTCTTTCGCAGGAAAACAGGGCTGGTGGTCGATGCCTACTTTTCCGGCACCAAGATTAAGCACCTGCTCGACTCTCACGATGGGCTGCGCGCGCGCGCAGCGCGCGGCGAGATTCTGTTCGGCACCGTCGATTCGTTTCTGATCTGGCGTCTCACGGGTGGGCGCACGCACGTCACGGACGTGAGTAACGCCAGCCGCACACTGCTCTTCAACATTGAGACGCTCGAGTGGGACGACGAACTGCTGCGACTGCTCGACGTGCCGCGGGCGATGCTGCCCGAGGTCCGTTCATCGAGCGAGGTGTACGCGGACACCGACCCAACCCTGTTCGGCGCGGCGATCCCGATCGCGGGAATTGCCGGTGATCAGCAAGCCGCACTCTTCGGGCAAGCCTGCTTCGAGCCCGGCACCGCCAAGAACACCTATGGTACGGGCTGCTTCATGCTGCTCAACACGGGGGCCGAACTCGTGCGGTCGGAGAAGGGTCTCCTGACCACGGTGGCGTGGAAAATCGGCGGGCGGACGTCGTACGCACTCGAAGGGTCGGTCTTTGTCGCTGGCGCCGCCGTGCAGTGGCTGCGCGACGGGTTGAAAGCGATTCAAGCGTCAGCCGACGTCGAGCGCCTCATGAGCGAGGTAGCGGACACCGACGGCGTCTACCTCGTGCCCGCGTTTGTCGGACTGGGTGCGCCGTATTGGGACCCGCGGGCGCGCGGAGTCATCGTCGGCCTCACGCGCAACTCCACGGTCGCCCACGTCGCGCGCGCAGCGGTCGATGCCATGGCGTATCAAACACGCGACGTGCTCGAGGTGATGCAGGAGGAGGCGAAGCTCTCCCTCAAGACACTGAAAGTCGATGGCGGCGCGGCGGCCAACAGCATGTTGCTGCAGTTTCAAGCGGACCTCCTCGGCGTGCCGGTGCGGCGGCCTGTCGTCGGCGAAACCACGGCACTCGGCGCCGCGTATCTCGCCGGCCTCGCCGTCGGGTACTGGAAGGGTCTTGACGACGTGACTCGCAATTGGGCCCTCGATCGCGAATTCTCGCCGAATATGGCGGAGCCGCAGAAAGAGCGGCTTTATGCGGGTTGGAAGAAGGCAGTGACCCGATCGCTGGCCTGGGAGGACTGAGGGTCGGCGGTCGGCGGTCGACAGTCAACGGTCGGCAGTCAACGGTCGACAGTCAACGGTCCCGTACGCCCTACGCCTAAGCCGTTAACCCCGCCCGACCCGTCATCGCACTACGCGAGGAATAGGGGCCTCGCAATTCCGTGAGTTCCAGTTGCCAGTTTCCAGTTCAAAGTTGGCGTCGCCACGCGACGCGCGTGCCTTTCTTTGAACTTTGAACTGGCAACTGGAAACTGGAAACTGAAACGTGCGAAGCGTCAGACCTCTTTTTGCGCCAGCCAGTGCATCGCAATCGACGCGGCCACCGCCACATTGAGGGAATCGGCTGGACCCGTCATGCGAATTCGCACGCGGTCGTCCGCGGCTTGCAGCGCAGCGTCCGAAAGCCCTTCGCCTTCCGAGCCGACCAGGATGGCGACGCGCTCGAGATCGCCACCGAGTCCGTCGAGCGGCGCTGCGTCGCCGGCGGGGGTGAGCGCGAGCACACGGAAGCCATGGGCGCGAAGGGCGTCCAGCGCCTCAGGCCACGCGCCTGCGCTCGCAAACGGCACCGCGAGTGTCGCCGCCATCGACGTGCGAATGGACTTGCGGTAGAGCGGATCGCTGCACGCCGGCCCGAGTACGACGGCGTCAATACCAAACGCCGCGGCACTCCGAAAGATCCCGCCAACGTTGTCGGGATTGTTCACGCCTTCCATCACCACCACGCGGTGCGTGCGCGCGAGCGGCAAGTCGTGCAGCGTGCTTGCTGGAGGACGATGCGCAAGGGCGAGACAGCCGCGATGAATATTGAATCCCGCGATGCCGTTCATCGTTTCTTGATCGACGACGAAGATCTCCACGGCGTGGTCGTCGAGCGTTTCTTTCAAGGCGTGGTACGCGGCGGCGGTGAGCAGCACCGAATGGGTTCGGAAGCGCGAGCTGGCCAGCAGCCGGCGGACGACGAGGCGGCCTTCCGCAACAAACAGGCCGCCCCGCAGCAACGCTTCGGCGTTCGAGATGTTGTGGTACTCGGCGACTCGTGGGTCGGCGAGCGACTCGATTCGAATCACACGGGCAGGCGCACGAGCCGCGTGAGCTCGGAGAACCACTCCAGGACCACGCGCAGCTCACGGCGTGCAGGGGCGACGCCACTCTGACGCATCAGAACGCGGTGCAGGTCGGCTCGGCCACCGGCGAGCTGCAGATCGTCGCGTCCAGGCATCGCCAACGGCGACGACACGCTTAGTGCCGGTGAGGTTTGCACGGCAACCGCCGCGGCATGACCATCGGTGCTGAAGTAGAGCGTGCGGCCATCGACCGACCAGCACGGTCCGGCACCGCCGCCGACCGACACTTGTACACGAGGCCGGGACCCATCGACGGCGCGGATGAACACTTCCCAACGGCCCGACTCGTTCGACATAAACGCGAGCCAGCGTCCGTCTGGCGAGAAGCGCGCATACGACTCGTCGAAGAGCGTTCGAACGACCGCGCGACGCTCGCGGCTGCGAAGATCGAGCACCCAGATGTCAGCCCCCGTCAACGGATGCACCTCGGTAAAGGCCAGCGACCGTCCATCAGGCGACCACGACGTCGGGAACTGATTCAATTGGCTTTCGAGCAGCGGCTGCGGCGTGCTGCCGCCATCCGCGGGCCGCACAAACAAATTGAACGGTCCTGCCTTGCTGTAAGCGAACGCGATCTCCAGACCGTCCGGGTGCCAGGCGGGGCTCACGCTGTGTCCATCGGACGCCAGACGACTCAACGCGCCGCGATCCAGATCGGCAACCCAGAGATCCTGTCCCTTGTCGCTTTCAACCGTGACCGCCACCTGACGAAAGTCCGGTGCGACGTCGACGCTGCCGAGGGGCGCGGGCGGCATTGGCACGGCTTCCAGATGACCGTTCGCATCCATCCAGTGCAGCCGTTCGTCGGTGTCGGTCGACGCACCGGGGACATACACGAGCGATCCCGTTCGCGAAAATGCGAACCGTGGGCCTGAGAGCGCCGCGCCGCCGGTCGCCAGGCCGCGAAGAATCGGACGTGGCTCCGCGCTGAGTTTCCACGTGCCGAGGGCGAGCGCGGCCGCTTCCAACCGCCCGCGGCGTTCGAACACGAGATGTCCAGTCGGCGAGTATCGCCCGAACGCTGCTGCTTCAACGATCGTGTGACGTTCTCCGGTGGCGAGGTCGAGGACCGCAACAGCGCTATCAGCGACACTCGCGCTCGTGTAGATCACGGCGCGGGCATCCGACACAACATCAGGCCAGCCGTAACTGACCTCGCGCGAGCCCTTCACGGGCGCGGCGAGCACGACGGGTTCGCCGCCTTGTTCCGAGACGCGGGCGAGGCCACCGCCAGGGCCGCCGCCAAAAACAATCGTCCCATCGCGAGCCCAACTCGCGCCGGCGCCGCCCCGTGCTGCACAAAGAAGGACTGGCGTGCCACCTTCTATCCGTAGCTTCTTGAGACTGCCGTGCGCGAAGAAGCCGATCCACTCGCCATCCGGCGAAAAGAACGGATCGGTGGCATCGTCGGATCCTTCAATGGGCTCCGGTGTATCGCGATCGACCGTGCGAAGGAACAAGCGCGCCCGGCGCTCCTGAGCGGCGGCATACACCATTCGCCTGCCATCGAGCGACACGGCGACCGAACCGCGCAACGGATCGATGGCGGTGTTCTCCGGCAACGCAATGGTGAAGCGCATCGTCGGCCGCGGCTCGGATGGGCGCTGGCCGAGCAAGGCAAATGCGATGGCAATGCCAACCATGGCGGCGACGGCGGCGGTAGACGCCGCAATCAGCGGCGGCCAAGGCGAAGGAGAAGGAGGAGAATCAGGGTGCCAAGGTGCCGAACGTGCCGAACGTGCCGAACGTGCCGAAGGTGCTGGAAGTGCCGAAGGTGCTGCCGCGGAGACGGTGGCGATGAAGCGGTAGCCGCGGCGATGGACGGTCTGGATATAGGTCGGGTTGAGGCGGTCGTCGTCGAGCGCTTCGCGCAGAAGGCGGATCACCTCGAGAAGCGAGGACTCTGTGACAAACGTGTCGGGCCACGAGGCCTCGAGGAGGGCCTGTTTGGACACGACCGATCCAGGCTGACGGAGAAGGGCCGCGAGGACACCGAGCGCGCGCGGGGGAAGCGCGACCTCAGCCGCGCCTCGCCACAGCCCGTTATCGGGGTCAAACCGGAAAGGACCGAAAGAAACCTGCAGAAGTTCCGCCTTTCTTCAGGGAACCTTCAGGACGTGCCGCCCGCGTGCGCTCAATTGTAGCCACGGGAGGTAGCTCGTGTCGCTCTTCATCACGAAATCCGTGGATGCCCTCACGACCAGCGCCAACAGCGAGGGCAAGCTCAAGCGCGTACTCGGACCGATCGATCTGACGACGCTCGGTATCGGCGCAATCATCGGGACCGGCATTTTCGTACTGACAGGTCAGGCCGCTGCCGCACATGCCGGGCCGGCCATCGTGCTGTCGATGATTCTCGCTGGCGTGGTGAGCGCGCTCGCCGCACTCTGTTACGCCGAGTTCGCATCGACGGTGCCGATTGCCGGGTCGGCTTACACCTACGGCTACGCGACCCTTGGTGAGTTTGTCGCGTGGATCATCGGGTGGGACCTGATCCTCGAGTACGCGCTTGGGGCAGCGACGGTCGCGGTCGGTTGGTCCGGGTACGTGGTGAGTCTTCTTGTCGATCTCGGCATTCGCTTTCCACCGCTCTTGAGTGCCGCGCCCGGGACACCGGTGGTCCTCGCCGATGGCTCCGCAGCGACGGCAATCCTCAACCTGCCAGCGGTATTGATCTCACTTGCCGTCACGGTACTGCTGGTGACCGGCATCGAGGAATCGGCTCGCGTCAACGCCGTGATCGTCGGGATCAAAGTCGCAGTGGTGCTGCTGATCATCGGCGTCGGTGGCCTGTTCGTGTCCGCTGAGTACTGGCATCCGTTCATGCCGCCCAATACCGGCGAGTTCGGAAACTTCGGCTGGAGCGGCGTGCTGCGCGGCGCGGGCGTGATCTTCTTCGCGTATATCGGCTTCGATGCGGTCTCGACGGCTGCACAGGAGGCCCGCAACCCGCAACGCGACATGCCGATCGGCATCTTTGCGTCGCTCATCGTCTGCACGATCCTCTACGTGCTCGTCTCAGGCGTGATGGTCGGCCTTGTTCCTTATCAGCAACTGGGTGTTCCGGCGCCTATGGCACTTGCCGTGGATGCGGCTCGAGTCCGCGCCAGCGGAACGGCGTGGGAAGGGATCGTTGGCTTCATGCCGCTCGTCGTCAAGCTCGGCGCCATTGCGGGGCTATCGTCGACGATCATCGTGCAGATGGTGGCGCAGCCGCGCATCTTCATGTCGATGGCGCAGGATGGGCTGTTGCCCGCGTGGGCCGCGAAGATCCATCCGCGATTTCGTACGCCGCATGTGACGACGATGATCACCGGTGCGATCGTGGCGTTTGCGTCGGGGTTCACGCCGATTGGTGTGCTTGGCGAACTCGTCTCGATCGGCACGCTCTTCGCGTTTATCGTCGTCGCCATCGGCATCATCACGCTTCGCCGCACACGGCCGGATCTCGAGCGCCCGTTCCGCACACCAGGGGTGCCGTGGGTTCCGGCACTGTCGGCGGTTGCGTCGTTCGCGCTTATGGCAGGACTGTCGGGTGCGACGTGGCGGCGGCTGATGGTGTGGATGGCAATGGGACTGGTGATTTATTTCGCATACGGCTACCGGCACAGCAAGGCGCGCCGTGAGCTATCGATCACTCGTCCGGCCGACCCGCGCGCGAGTCGCTGAGGTGATCGACTGCACCTTCGCGTCCTTCGCGTCCTTCGCGTCCTTCGCGTCCTTCGTGCCCGCCCATTCGGATTTCTGCACCACCGGCATCTGGAGCGCACGCTCGCGCTCCAGGTCCAGCGAGCCGACATGCAGCGAGAGCGGCGACTGCACCCACTTGTAAATGGACGTTGTGAAGAGGTGGGTAAAACGGGTCGCCCACTCCTGCGCCTGGACCTCGGTCGTGGTGGGGAACAGGCTGACCAGCGCCACCGCAATCTCGTCCGGCGACATTTTCTCGCTGGCGTAGAGATGTAGGCACGCGTCGAGAACAGGAAACGGCATCAGCTCGTGCTCGGCGGTTTGCGCGTCAGCGAGCTCAGGCCCCGGTATCGTTTCGAGCGTGGCGCTAACGCCTTTGAACCCAAAACGGCGCTCGAGCCGCTCCAGGAGCGCCACGACGACCGTCTTCGGGACATTTGCAATAACAGAGAGGGCGCCTTCGAGGTCGCCGCCGATCGTTGTGTAGCCGACCGCTTTCTCGCTCATGTCGCCGGTTTGCAGAAAGAGTGCGCCAGAGGAGTTGGCCCAATTCCACATACGCTGCGCGCGGAGCCGCGCCTGAATGTTTTGCAGCGTCAGTGCGGTTGGCTGCGCACCATTGAGCATGGCTCGGGTGACGTCGAGCTCGCGATCGTACGCCTCGTCTATTGCAACGACCCGTAGCTCCGCGCCGAGTTCGTCGGCAAGCACCTGCGCGGCAGAGCGGGTGTCAGCCTGCGAGTGGCGGCTCGGCATGTAGAACGCTGTGATGAGCGAGCCCGCGGCCTTGACATCCGCACCGGCGTGATCGCCGCGCATCAATTGGGCAGCGCGCCATGCCACCAGCAGCGTGAGCATCGAGTCGCGCCCTCCCGACAACGCAATGCCGAGGGAGCGGAACGCCGCGGTCTTCTCGAAGTAACTCTGGACGCCGAGGGCGAGCGCCTCGAAGAGATCATCCAGTGCCGCATCGCGCCCATCGGCGGGCGTCGGACGCGCGGCGGGGAGGAAGAAGCTGCCGCCGTCGGGCGCCGGATACGCAAGGTGGTCGCGCCGAGCGGTGGTGCCGTCGCAGTTGATCACCGGAACATCGAGCTGCTGCAGTCGGAAATCCTCGCAGTCGGTCCGCCAGGTGGAGTTCTCGCGGCGGAGACGTCCAGTGCGATTCAGATCGACAACAGCCGACCACCACCCGGTGCGAAATCGCGGCGCTGACAGAACAAGGCGGCCGTTTTGGTAAATGAGACCACCCCCATCGAAAATGAGCCCATCCTGGCCGCCGACCCCATTCGCGTAGAGCAGCACAGTCTGGTTGTCAGCCGCGCGCGTCGCGAGCATCTCACGACGCGTACCGTCGATGCCCATGCGATAAGGCGACGATGACACGTTGACGACGATCTCGGCACCGGAGTAACAGCGGCGACGCATCGGGCCATCGGGCGACCATGCGTCCTCGCACACCTCGGTCGCGACGATGCCGAAGTCAAACTTGAAGATGTAGTCGCCGACCGGCACACCGCCCGCGTCGAGCGCGAGCCTGGCGCCGCCGTGGGAGAACGTTCGCGCTTCATAGAACACGTTATAGGTCGGGAGCTTTTCCTTTGGGACGAAGCCAAGGATGCGACCGCGATGCACGATCGCCGCCGCATTGAACAGCTGCCCGCCGACTCCGACCGCGGCGCCGACGACGAACACGGTTGGCGTATCGGCCGTGCGCTCGGCGAATCGCTCAAGCTCGGCGCGCTGGCCTTCGAGAAAGCCGCGCCACTGGATCAAATCTTCAGGGGGATAGCCGCCGACCACCTGCTCGGGGAATCCGGCCAAGGTGATATCGGCGTCCGCCATCTCGCGCGCCATGTCGATGAGCAGGGAGACGTTGCTACGGACGGCGCCGACCGTGGAGCTCACGCTGGCCACGGCCAGCTTGGCGAGACGCATGACCCTAGCTTAACCGAAGGTGCCGCGGGTGCCGCGGGTGCCGCGGGTGCCGCAAGTGCTGCAAGTGCCGCAAGTGCCGCAAGTGCCGCAGGTGCCGCAGGTGCCGCAGGTGCCGCAAGTGCCGTAGGTGCCGCAGGTGCCGCGTCGTTACCACTGTTTGCGAAGACTTACTCTCGCGAGCAGATGATATGGGTACTGGTCGCGGGATTCCACCCGGTGGAGGCGCGCGGTCCGCGTGAGGCGACCCCTTCACGCCCTTCGTGCTAACGTCAAGGAAGTGCCATGTTTACCAAACCCTTCAAATTGAAACTTCCGACCGCTCAACAGGCGCTTCCTGGCCGTGCGCAGCCGCTGCGCGTGCCGGCGGCGCATTTCGTCAATGGCGCTTCCCTCGAGCCGCGCGACGGGCACCTGCGCGAGGCACTCTTCGCGCTCGGATGCTTCTGGGGCGCCGAGAAAAGTTTCTGGCAGACGCCAGGTGTCGTGAGCTCGTCCGTCGGGTACGCAGGTGGATCCACGGCGAACGCGACTTACGAAGAAGTGTGCTCGGGTGCGACCGGTCACGCCGAAGTCGTGCGCGTCTTTTTCGATCCCGCGCGCGTCAGCTACGAGGATCTGCTGCGCGTCTTTTGGGAAGGACACGATCCGACCCAAGGCATGCGCCAGGGCGGTGACGTCGGCACGCAGTACCGATCCGCCATCTATTACTTCGACGAAGAACAGCGCGAGGCGGCGGAAGCCTCACGCGACGCGTATCAACGTGAGTTGACCAAGGCGGGCTACGGCACGATCACGACGGAGATTACGCCGGCGCCGACGTTCTACTTTGCCGAGGAGTATCACCAGCAATATCTCGCCAAGAACCCGAACGGCTATTGCGGCCACGGCGGCACAGGCGTGACATGTCCGATCGGGCTCGTGCGAAGAGACGTGACGGCCTGAGGCTTGGGGCTTGAGGCTTGAGACTTGCGGCTCTTTTTCGCGTCCTCGCCTTTTTTCGTGCTTTCGTGCCATCAACTTTGAACTTTGAACTTTGAACTTGGCACTTTCAGCGGTGCCTCGCCCAGCCACGGCCGCGGCGGCGGCTGTGTGCGGCGTTTCAGCCCGAAGCGGCGGATGGCGTAATGCTCGATGTGCGCCATCGCCTCTGGCACGGCATCGGTGACGAAAAACAGATCCAGATCGGTTGCGGCCACCGTTCCCACTGTCACCATCTCGCGCAGCAGGTCCAGGAAGGGCTTCCAATACGTCGTCCCCATCAACACCACGGGAAACTGCAGGATCTTTCCCGTTTGGATCAGTGTCAACGCTTCGGTGAGCTCGTCGAGCGTGCCGAGGCCGCCGGGCAGGACGACGAAGGCGTAGGAGTATTTGAAGAGCAGGACCTTGCGCACGAAGAAGTAGTGACAGGTGACGTAGCGATCGAGATAGCGGTTCGGAAACTGCTCGTGTGGGAGCGTGACATTACACCCGACCGAGCGGCCGCCCGCTTCCTGTGCGCCGCGGTTCGCCGCCTCCATCACCCCGGGACCGCCACCTGTCATCACGGTGAAGCCGAGATTGGCGACCGCGCGCCCGACCTCGCGTCCGAGCTCGTAGTACTGATGTCCCTGCGGGAACCGCGCTGAGCCAAACACGGTGACGCACGGCCCGACGAAGTGGAGACCGCGAAAGCCCCGGATGAAGTCGCGAACCGCGCGGAGGAGGATGAGGAACTCGCGCCGGCGCGAATGCGGCCCTTCCAGGAGAACGCGATCGTCGACAGATCGCTCCACTACAGCTGGCGGCGGTGGCCCTGGAATCTGTGCGGGTGCGGCGGGAAGGTCAGCCTCGGGGGGCGTCGCCGGCGGGGTGGTCATCTAAGGCCATCGTAGCGCGGTATGGGGGACTGTGCGCCGCCCCCGCCCACAGTAGCCTTACGCTGAGACGCCGCGGTCGCGCGCCCAGGTCTCGAGTTCGCGGACCGTCTGCTCCTTGCTCCAGCCGTAGCGCTCCTGCAACCGGCCTTCGAGCTTGTCCATTGCGCCGTCGATGCTCTCGAGGTCGTTGTCGGTGAGCCGCGCCCAACGCATCTTGATGTCACCTTTGAGCTGTTTCCAGTGCCCTCTCAACCCATCCGCATTCATCAGTTTCCTCCTCGCGCGCGTGGGTACGCGCCTCGAGTCACATCAGCCGTGAGCACGGACCATGCCACGCGGCACCAGCGGATTGAAACTGTCTTGGTGTAAAGTCCTACGGATCGTTTCTTCGCGGCGGCAACGTGATGAGTTCGATGATCACCTTATTAGTCACTCTCATGCTCGCGTCAGGGCAACCCGCCGTCACTGGTGTGGTTGTTGATCAGAGCGGAGGAGCCGTTTCCGGCGCCACCGTGATTGTCCGGTCCAGTGCTGGGACCGAAGAGCAAATCATCACTGGTCCAGATGGACGCTTCCGGTTAATCAAAACCCCGGGGCCCGGCGCCGTTCTCATCGTGCGCGCCGGCGGCTTCGCCGAGAAGCAACAGGCGCTTGGTGACGACACCAGTGTGGAGATCGTGGTCGCGCCGCCGGCTCTGCTTGAAACGGTCACCGTGACGCCGGCACGCAGCGAGGAGCGGCTCGGCAACATTCCGGCCAGCATCAACATCATCGACAGTGAAGACATCAAGAACTCACCGGCACTCGTTGCCGACGATGTCCTGCGACAGATCCCAACCTTCAGTCTGTTTCGACGGACGAGCAGCCTGTCGTCGCACCCCACCGCGCAGGGCGTTTCCCTGCGAGGCATCGGGCCAAGCGGCGTCAGCCGCACGCTCGTGCTGGTCGACGGCATTCCCTTCAACGACCCGTTCGGTGGATGGGTTTACTGGACGCGAGTGCCGATGGAGAGCGTCGATCGCATCGAGGTCATCGATGGGTCGAGTTCCAGCTTGTACGGCAACTACGCGATGGGCGGTGTCATTAACATCGTCGGCAGCCGGCCGTCTCGTCGCACCCTCGAACTGAGCGCCCAGTACGGGAACCGCAACAGTCCAAAGCTCGACTTCTTCGGAAGTGATGTGTGGGGGAAACTCGGCCTCGCCGTTGAAGGAAGCTTCTTCGACACCGAAGGCTTTCCTATCGTCATTGAAAACGAGCGGCGGCCGTCGGACGTCAATCCCGGCCCCGGCGTCGATACGAAAGCGGCGGTGAATTTTCGCAACGTCAACCTCAAGCTCGACTACACCCCCACGAGCCGCATGAACGTCTTTTTTCGCGGCGGCTACTTCAGCGAAGAGCGCGACAACGGCAAGATCAGCACCATCGACGGCACACCCGAGGGCAACGACACGCGGTGGTCCTCTGCCAGCGGCGGCGTGCGTGTTCAGTTGCCCGATCAAAGCGACCTGCAGGCACGCATCTTCACCGACTTCGAAACGTTCCGCAGCAACTTCCTCGCCGTGCCCGCACCTCCGCAAGTGGCCATTCCGCGCAGCGTCGGCCGCATGACTCTCAATCAGCGCGTGCCGTCGAAGAGCGTCGGCGGGATGACGCAGTGGTCGCGTGCGATCGGCGTCCACAACTACTTCACCGCCGGCGCGGATTTCCGTTGGGTCGACGGCGACAGCGAAGAAAACGCGCTCGACGCGGTGCGCGGCCAGACCGTCACATTGGAGCGCATTTCCGGAGGAACGCAGCGCAGTCTGTCGGCCTTCGTGCAGGATGTGTTCACGCCGACGACCAAGCTGGTGCTCACGCTGAGCGCGCGCGTCGATTCCTGGCGCAACTACGACGCGCACAACCTCGAGACGAATGTCCCGGCAGGCACACCGGGCCCAGGGCACCGGCCGTCGATCGACGACACCGAGGACACGGTCGGAAGCCCGCGGTTCGCGGCGCTCTACCACCTGACCGATCGCGTGAGTGTCTGGGGTGATCTCAGTTGGGGTTTCCGCGCGCCAACGCTCAATGAGCTCTACCGGCAGTTTCGAGTCGGCGCGATTCTGACATTGCCAAACGATCAATTGGGACCCGAGCGCCTGGTCGGTGGGGAAGCGGGCGTGCGGTTTGAAGCCGTGAGGAACGTGACGATTCGATCGACGTGGTTTGATAATCGGGTGAAGAATCCCGTATCGAACGTCACGCGCCGCGATCTTGTCAATACGTTGCAGCGTCAGAATCTTGGCCGCACGCGCATCTGGGGTTTGCAGAACGATCTCCAGTATCGCGTGGCCTCGTGGCGCGTGACGGCCGGCTATGTCTACAACCAGGCGACGGTGGAAGAATTCGCGGCCAATCCCGACCTCGTTGGCAAGTTCCTGCCGCAAGTCCCGGAGCATCGCGGGTCATTGCAGCTGGCCTATGCCAACGCGCGCTATCTCTCAGCGGCTTTCGGCGTTCAATACATCGGTCGCCAGTTTGACGACGACGCCAACGCGCGTGTCGTGCCCGGCGAAAGCGAACCCGGCTTGCCGGGGTATGCGGTCGTGGATTTCACCGCGTCGCGCGCGCTGGTGCGAAACCTTGACGTGTTTCTGGGAATACAGAACATGTTCGACCAGGAATACATCGTCGGCACCCTGCCGACGACAATCGGATCACCACGCCTCGTGCACGGTGGCGTTCGCGTGCGCTTTGGTCACTGATTGTTTCGTCGCGCGTTGAGCGCGGATAGTCCGCTACTGCACAGTTCGGCTACGCAATCCTCGTTCGAAGACCGACCACGCTGCACCTTGGTAGCGTTTCCGGCATAATGGCGGTAGTTGTCCGTTTAAGTCTGCTTCATGATTTGTTCTCGCTGCGGCAGCAGTTCGTCGTCGGCGACGTGCGCGGTCTGTGGCTCCGGGGACCTCACGACCGCAGCTGCGTTGGCGACACCGCCAGTCCCGGATTCCTCCGAGACCTTTGCAACGCCGCCCATCACCGACGCCCTCACCGCAGCCACGTCCCCATTCCCGGATTCCACGGCAAGCACCGACGCGACGCGACTGCCAGATCCGTCCGACTCACGTCCCAGTGACGTGCGGCGGCCTGTACCCGGCGCGTCCTCCGACGGTCCGCTCCGGGTCGGGGAGTCGTTTGGATCGCGATACACCATCGTGCGGCTGCTCGGCAGCGGCGGGATGGGCGCCGTCTATCAAGCATGGGACCAGGAACTAAACGTCGTCGTCGCGCTGAAAGTGATCCGGCCGGAAATCAGCGCGCACCCAACGCTCGGCGCGGAAACGGCGCGCCGATTCAAACGTGAATTGCTGCTGGCGCGCGAGGTCACACACAAAAACGTCGTCCGCATCCACGATCTGGGTGAAGTCGAGGGCATCAAGTACATCACGATGGCCTACGTCGAGGGGATCGACCTCGCGGGCATCTTGCGCAAAGAGCGCAAGCTGTCGGTTGTCCGAGCACTGGAAATCGCACGGAATGTCGCGGCCGGCCTCGAGGCGGCGCATGACGCGGGCGTCGTGCATCGCGATCTCAAGCCAGCCAACATCATGGTCGACGCTGAAGAAGATTGTGCGCAGATCATGGACTTCGGTATTGCGCGCTCGACGGCACGCTCCGGTCCGGACCAAGGCGGCGGCGCGCTGTCGAATGCAATGGCCAGTCAGTGGCGGCGCAATTTCTCCGAAACGATGCCGGGCACCGTGGTCGGGACTATCGAGTACATGGCGCCCGAGCAGGCGAAAGGGCAGCCTGTCGACCATCGCGCGGACATCTACGCGTTTGGGCTGATTCTCTACGACATGCTGCTGGGCAGGCGGCTTGTGCGCGATACCCAGACCACGGCGTTTGACGATCTGACGCGCCGCATGACGACTGCCCCTGCACCGGCGCGCTCCATCGATCCGAAGATTCCCGAAGCGCTCGATCGCGTGATCACGCGATGCCTCCACCCCGAAGCCGCCGAGCGTTACCAAACCACAGGGGCGCTGGTGGCAGATCTTCACCGACTGGACGCGGAGGGAAATCCGATACCGGTCCTGAAGCGCTTCACGAAGCTGCAGCTTTCCGTGGCGGCTGCGGCGCTGCTCACGCTGCTCGGAGGCACGTGGTGGGCGGCGCGTGGTCCTGCTCCGGTCGTCGAACGGCCGCCCATGTCGGTGCTCGTGGCGGACTTCCAGAACCAAACCAACGATCCAGCGTTCCAAGGTGCGCTGGAGGACGCTTTGAGCGTGGCGGTTGAAGGTGCGTCGTTCATCAACGCGTATCCACGGCGAGATGCGCAACGCGTGGCAACCCAGCTCAAACCCGGTAGCACGCTCGACGAGCCCGCGGCACGGCTCGTGTCCGGTCGCGAAGGCATTGCCGTCGTTCTCGCTGGCACGATTGCTCCGCGAGGCGACGGCTACGCGATCACGGTGCGTGCGATCGATCCTGCGGCGGAGAAGCCGCTCGCGACGAGATCCGCCAACGCCGACAACAAGGGCGAGGTCCTGCAGGTTGTCACCTCACTGGCCGAACGCATTCGTCGCGACCTCGGTGACACGTCCTCGGAGAACACCGGCACCGGCGCTCGTGAATCGCTCAGCGCCGCTTCCCTCGACGCCGCGCGCGCGTACGCCGTCGCGCGTGAGCTGGAATTGAGCTACAAGGACGAAGAGGCGATCGGCAATTACAAGGCCGCGGTGGCGGTCGATCCGAATTTTGGCAGGGCCTACGCGGGCTGGGGGAACAGCGCGTTTCGACTCGGGCGCGAAGAAGAATCCAAGCAGGCTTGGAACAAGGCGCTATCGCTGATCGATCGGATGACCGATCGCGAGAAGTTCCGCACCCTGGGCGTTTATTACGGCACCGTGTCGCGCAATTACGCGAAGGCGATCGAGACCTACGAACAGCTGGTCAAACAGTATCCCGCCGACGGGGCCGCGCATAACAACCTTGCGCTCGCGTATTTCAACGTGCGCGACTTCCCGAAGGCGCTCGCCGAAGGCCGGCGCCTTCTCGACATCTATCCGAACAGGCTGCTCTACCAGGGTAACTACGCGCTGTATGCGATGTACACCGGCGACTTCACGGCGGCTTCTGCGCAGGCCGGAGAGATCATCAAGAGCAACCCCGGGTACTATCCCGCGTACCTGCCTCTCGCTGTCTCGGCGCTCGCAAACGGTAATCCAAACGAGGCGCGTGACATGTATACACGCATGAGCGCCGCGGGCGCGCCCGGTGCGTCAATTGCCGCAATGGGCATCGCCGACATCGCTCTCTTCGGCGGGCGCTCCGCGGAGGCGCTCGAAGCATTAGGGCCGGGCATCGATCGGGACCGCGAGCGGCGGAACGCGGCAGGCCTGGCCGCTAAAGAAGTCGCGCAGGCTGAAGCCCATCTGGCTGCTGGCAACACGGCTCGCGCGATGGAAGCGATCCGACGGGCGCTCGGCACCAGCCGCGACGACGCGATTGCGGTACCGGCGGCGCGCATGTTCGTGCAAGCGCGCCGATCCGCCGACGCGGGCCGCATCGCGGAGGAGTTCGCCGGTCAATTGCAGCCGCAGCGGCGTGCGTATGCCAAGTTGATCGAAGGCGAGATCGCCCTCGCGGCCGGTCGGGCGGTGGACGCTATCGAGGCCTTCAGTGCGGGAATCAAACTTGCGGATCTCTGGCTGTTGCGGTTCGCGCTCGGCGTGGCCTATGTGCAGGCGAACCAGTTTCCTGAGGCGCTCTCGGAGCTCGAAGCCTGTCAGAAGCGACGAGGGGAAGCGACGGCGATATTTCTCGACGATGTGCCGACCTATAGGTATTTGGCGCCGCTGCCGTATTGGCTGGGCCGCGCGCACGAGGGTGTCGGCGCGCGCCCTGCGGCAGAGCGGGATTACACGGCTTATGTGAACTCGCGAACCGCCACCGCGCGTGATCCCCTGCTGATCGACGCGCGGCGGCGACTCAGTGCTCAGTGAGCCTACCGAACGAATACTCTAAACGGTAGATCCTGTCGGTCCTCGGCCGTTAGAGGCTGCCAATTCGTTTCATCGCCCCCGGGCCGGAAGTAGCCTTGTCCTGCCGTGTATGAATTCCCAACGGGACCCAGTTTGACGCCACAATTGCCGCTTTCGTTCAACGACGTGAGCACGATGCCATACCGCGTCCCGGCCGCCAAATAAACAGGCCGGTCGAACACGAATGTGTTGAAGAGCCCATCCTCGGCGGGCAGCGGGAAGCCCCCGGCAACCGTCTCGCTCGCCAAGGTCGAGCCGCCCGGCGCACCGGAGTTCGCCAGTTGAATTCCGATGGTCAACGAGTCGCCCCCGGCGCATCCCGCCGGCAGGTCCACTTGCGTGACGAAACCGGATATTCCCGCGGTGACGGTCTGGGCGATGCTCTGCGATGAATAGATGATGTGGGTGGCCAACATCGTGTCCGTTCCCACGACCGGTTGCTGTTGATCCAAAATGCCGCCGGACGGATTGGGGTGGAACAACTCAGTCGTAGCGAGGGATGACGCAGTGTTGCTGTCACCACCCGTGACCAGCACAGTGCCGTTGGCAAGCAAAGTAGCGGCGGGTCGAGCGCGAGCGGAGCTGAGATCCGTAGTCACGGTGAAGCTACCGCCACCTTCGGGGTTGTAGGTTTCAGCGCTCGTGAGCTCGTCTTCAGCAGCTGGCAGCGCGACGTTCTGACCCCCTGCGATTAACACGCGCCCGTCACGGAGTAGGGTCGCAACGAATTGCTGCCGCGGACTGTTCATTGTCCCAGCCGGGGCGGAACTGTTTTCCGCCGGATCGTACAGCTCCGCAAAGGCTGTTGTTGTCCCTGCGTCTGTCGTTGGTTTCGCGACACCTCCCACGAGCAGGACCTTGCCGTTCGCGAGAAGCACGGCCTGATGGGCATGGCGCGCCGTGACCATTGTGCCGCCGCTCCCAAATCCACCGAAGAACTCAGTCTCGGGAACCGGCGGAAAATACAACTCATTGTTCGCGATGGAGGTCAGACCGGAACCAAAACCGCCTGCGATGAGCACGAGACCGTTGGGCAAGGCGGTCGCGGTGTGGCTGTATCGCGCCGTCGTCAGGCTGTTGGTGGATCCGAAGACTCCCGCGTCCGGGCTATACAGCTCGGCACTCGCGGTGATCGCGCCGCTACTTGACAGTCCGCCAGCGATGAGCACTGCGCCGCTGTCGAGGAGCGTCGCGGTGTGCTGACTGCGGCCGGTAAAGAGAGCTCCGGTTGCACTGAACGTCCCGGTGACCGGGTCATAGATCTCTGCGCTGTTCAGCCTCACGTTATCAGGACCAAGGCCGCCCGCAATCAGCACTCTTCCGTCGTGAAGCATCGTCGCCGTGTGCTCCTGACGCGCCGTCCCAAGCCCGCCGGGCACTACAGTAAACGTATCCGTCTGGGGGTTGTAGATCTCAGCGCTGCTCAGGATCGCTCCTGCACCTCCGCGTCCCCCTGCGATCAAAACGTTTCCGTCTGGCAATCTGGTCTGCGTATGGAAGATTCGCCCCGTATTCATGGATGCCGCTGGCGTGAAGCCCTCCGTGACGGAAATGCTTAGCGATCGCGAGGCGGTCTTTGGTGGCACTTCGGAATCACTTGCGGTCACCGTGAACGTTGAAACGCCGGCCGGGCCCGACGGCGTGCCTTGAATGAAGCCGGTCGGGCCATCTAGCGACATTCCGGCCGGCAGGCTCCCGCCCGTGATTGTCCAGTTGTAAGAAGGGGTGTTATCAACATTGTAGAAAGGCGTACCACCGACCGCCTCCACGGGCTCCGAATAGAACGCTCCCATCAGAGCAGGCGGCAAGGTACTGGTGACAACAGCCAATGACATCTCAACAGGTGGATTGGTGATGTCGGGGTTCTCGAGCTCGATCGTGCCAAGCGGCTGACGGATCGCGGCAACGACGACCGAGGCGGGGTCGAATGTATTGGCTCCTGGTCCGCGATGCAGTGTGTCCCAGGCGCGGACGTTCCAGTAGATCGTCTCACCCGGTAGAAGCACCACCGTCCCGTTCTGGGGGCTCGAACTATCGAGCGGCGCAACGAAGTTCGTCGGCGATACGTCGAGGTTGGGAATGTTGAAGATCACCTGCGCGTGGCCGGTGAGTGCTGGCTTCAATTTGCCGTCCGAGCCGAACTCGCCGCAACTCTGACCAGGCGTTGTATACAGACGATAGGCAACACCTTGCAGCTTGATGTTGCTCGGGATGCTGCCGTTCACCATTGCCCGGAGATTGACCGCCACGGGTGAGTTCGATTTGTTTTTCACCGGGAAACGGACGTCGCGCACAGAGCTTTGCTGCGCAGTAGTGTCATCGATCGAGCTGGTTTCCCATCCGGGTGTTTCCCAGCCTGGTGTCTCCCAGCCCGGTGTTTCCCATCCCGGTGTTTCCCAACCCGGCGTCTCCCACCCGGGCGTCTCCCACCCCGGCGTCTCCCACCCTGGCGTTTCCCACCCTGGTGTTTCCCAGCCGGGTGATTTGACACTCGGGAAGCTAATGTCCTGAACCACGCTTTGCCCGATACTGACGTCGTAGAACTCAGTGGTGTTGATGTCGGGTACCGGTGCCTGCGGGTCGACCGGATCCGGCTGCACAAGTGTTTGTGGAGCCGTCGGATCGAAATTGAGCCAGACCTTACGCGCGAGTCGCATTGAGCTCGTCTGCGCGAGGTTTCGACGATATAGAGCAGTCAAGATCGACCCCGTCGCCGGTGAGACCGTAGTCGGCGGGACCGCGAACGTGAACGTGTCGCCAGAGGTGGAGGTCACCAACTTCAACCCGTTGTATTCGTCTTGATTTGCTCCAACGATCACGACCGTGTCCAAGGCGCCGAAACCATGTCCCTGTAGCGTTGCCGTGGCCTCGCCGTTCGCGCTGACAATTGATAGTGCCTTCGCCTCTATTTCACTGACGTCGACGCGGATCGGGTAGCGAGGCTTCAGCGGGTATGGCGTCGCCGGAACGAATACCGTTCGCACGGCTGTCGCGCCAGCAAAGGCGCCGGCAAACACTTCGGTCTCTGGTGCAGTCGCGTCATCGCGACGCTGGTTGAAGGATGCGTAGTATTTCGTTGGATTCAAAGGAGACGGCACGTCAATCGAAGGCTGCACCGCGATCGCAAATTTCATGATCCTCGAGGCACCGGTCATGTTTTGGCCAAACACGCCGAACGCGCGGTCAATCGCGTTTGCCGGATTAGAAAGCGAGTAGGACGACTTATTGTTGCCAAGCGCACCCGCCAGAACGCCGCCGGTTTTGAGCGCGCCGTAAATATCCTGGTTCTTCGTGCCTGCCAGACCAGGCTCGCACGCTGCGCGCAACGCGCCCGACCTCGGGTCGAAAATACTCAACTCCCCAGCATTGATCTCTGGCAAGTTCGGTGGAGTATATGGGCGCGGATTTGGGTAGGTTTCCTTTTGAAGAAGCTTGATATTGCGACCGTCAACCCACGAAATAGTACACGTACGGATCGCCCAACTGACCGGCCGCGCGCGCCCATACACCGGGTTGACTCACTGGATCTACCGGCGCGACGTTTTCTTTAGCGACTGAGTTGTAATCGCCGATGCCGGGAACCGTCAATTTCTTAAACAGGCGAACGTTGACGGGGTTCCATTGAAGCTGCTCTCGAGTCTTTTGCCCGTTTGGTACGCCGAATATGTACTTTGAGACCGCGTACGCTGGCGTCCACGGCTGCACCGATCCTGCCGACACTTGGGTGTGTGTGGCATAGACGTCGACGGTGTGACGCCGCCCTGGTTTCACCGCGCCACTTACGATGGGCGCCTCGTCGACGATGGGGCCGAACAAGCCGGAGGCATCGTTTCGAAAGTCGTACCACATCACGTCGATCTGGTTGCCGCTTATCGCAATCGCCGGATTGATTTGACTGCCTAAGCCAGGATGATCGGCAATAGGCCTTGGCGTCTGCCACGTCAGACCGTCGGCTGAACTCGTGAACAAAATTCGTGAGCCTGCTGTCGCGCTACAGAAGCCACCGACTGCCGGCCGATCCGCATAAGCGACGTAGAACGTCGAGGCGTCCGACGCGAGAGCCGGCACGGCGCGCATGCGGAATCGTGTGAACGAGGTGTCCTGATCGGCGGGGCAGAGCGGCGCAAGTGTGATCGCTTTCGCAAAGCTCTTTCCGCCATCGCTCGAACAGGCGGCCATGATGGCGTCGCCTTCGTTGTTCACGCCGCCCGACTCGCCGCGCCGCCAGGTCAGGCACATCTTGCTGCCGACTTGCGCGATCTGAACACCTTGGTTGATTGCCAACCCTTCACTCACCTTCACCGGGCTGAGCCATGTCAGCCCGCCGTCATACGACGCCGTGTACATGATTTTTGAGCGAACGTTTTGGTCGTTCCCGACAAACGTCGTGTACGCGAGATGAACGGGACTCGCTGGCACGGTCTGGCTGACCAGCGTTCCGTCCCCGCTCGGGACTTGGTACGTGACCGTGTTGCCTTGCGGTGGGGAGACGAGCATGAACGGACGATCGATGAATTGGCCGGCGCTTCCCGCGTCGACGACTTTCGTCGTGACAAGCTTCGCCCAGAACGCTTCGTCTTCCTTGTCGTTCAAATTCATCCATGTCGACACGAACACCACGCCGCGCGCGTTCTCGCCGCGATTGAAGGCGATGCCGCTCGCGAAGATCACCCCCGCTGCTCCCGATCCCGCGTACCCGTCAGCCATCGCTTCGAATGCCTTAATCGGTGACGGCACGTTGTCGTACTTGGACCCAGGCATCACCGTGCTCTGCCAGCTCAGGCCGCCATTGTTGGATTGAAAGATTCCAAGGGTCGAATCGCCGATGATCTGCTTCGTGTTGACGGTGGCATCGACGCCGCTGATGTCGACGAGTCGATGATCATTGGCGACGCAGAAGATCTTGAGGGGGTTGCGACTGTCGAACGTGCAGGTGTCTTCGAATTGCTGCGCGCGCAACGGATCGCCGAGCACTGTGACCGAATCACCAATCTCCAGGCGCATCGGACCGCCGGCGAGGTTCACGTTCGGTCCGATGTTCTGCGCCGACAGCGTGACCAAGCCAAGGGCAGACGCGAACGCAAACGCGAACGCCACGACAAAACGCGGGCGGACGCGGCGCAGGAAAGACGACAACATGCAGCACTCCTCTGACCGGGGGCGGGACGCCCCCACTCATAC
>CAVXMP010000013.1:0-84853 GCA_963762925.1 uncultured Acidobacteriota bacterium
GCCCGAATACCAGATGATCCGGACGTATCTGGATTGGCTCCTCGAGCTGCCCTGGCAGGCGGTGACCGAGGATCGCATCGATCCTGTTGAAGCGCGACGCGTGCTCGACGAGGATCACTACGACCTCGACAAGGTCAAGGAACGCATCGTCGAATACCTCGCGGTTCGGAAGCTCAAAGGCGACATGAAGGGTCCGATCCTCTGCTTCGTCGGGCCGCCGGGTGTGGGCAAGACGTCGCTCGGGCAATCGATCGCACGCGCGATGCAGCGGAAGTTCATTCGCATCTCATTAGGCGGCGTTCGCGACGAGGCCGAAATGCGCGGTCATCGGCGCACCTACATTGGCGCCATGCCTGGCCGCATCATCCAGGCGCTCAAGCAGGCGGGATCGGCCAATCCGGTGTTCATGCTCGACGAGCTCGACAAGATGGCCGTCGGGTATCAAGGCGACCCCGCCGCGGCGCTGCTCGAAGTGCTCGACCCGGCGCAGAACAATACCTTCAGGGATCACTATCTCGAAGTGCCGTTCGACCTCTCGAAGGTGCTGTTTATCGCGACCGCCAACCAGCTCGGGTCGATTCATGCTGCGCTGCGGGATCGCATGGAGATCGTGTGGCTTTCGGGCTACACCGAAGAGGAGAAGGCCAACATCGCGCGCAAGTACTTGTTGCCGCGCCAACTCGGCGAACACGGCCTTTCGCCAGGAGCGCTGACGATTACCGATGCGGCGCTGCGCGACATCATCGGCGAGTACACGCGTGAGGCAGGTGTTCGAAATCTCGAGCGGCAGATCGGCACGGTCGCACGCAAGGTGGCGACCAAGGTTGCCATGGGCGCATCGCCCATGGACTTCGTCATCGAAGCAAAGGATTTGGAACAGTACCTGGGTCAGCCGCGCTTCCGGCGTGAGGTGGCGTTCCGCATGTCCCGTCCCGGCGTCGCGACCGGCGTGGCCTGGACCGAATCCGGCGGCGACGTGCTCTTTATCGAAGCGAGCCTTCTGCCCGCCGGTCGCGGCGCGATTATTCTGACCGGGCAGCTCGGGGACGTGATGCAGGAATCGGCGCGTGCGGCCGTGAGTCACATCCGCGCCAACGCCGCCGCGCTCGGGATCCAACCGAACTTTCTCGAAAACCGGGATTTGCATGTGCACGTGCCCGCAGGGGCAACGCCGAAAGACGGTCCGTCGGCTGGCGTCACCATCGCAACGGCGATTCTCTCTGCGGCCCGCAACGAACAGGTGCGCGACGACGTCGCGATGACCGGAGAGATCACGCTCAGCGGGATGGTGCTGCCCGTCGGCGGCATTCGCGAAAAGGCCTTGGCCGCCAAGCGTTTCGGCCTGAAGACATTCATCCTGCCGGCGCTCAACGAACCGGATATCAAGGAATTACCCGAGGAACTCCGCAAGGAGATGACGTTTATTCCGGCGAGAACGCTCGAAGAAGTCCTCAAGGTTGCGCTGCCTGCCGTGCCGGCGGCAATCGACCTTCCTCCACCCGTGCCGCCGGTGCCCGAGCCAGCCTCGCCGCCCGTGGCCGCCGAACCGGCATAACAACCTGGCAGATGGGACAGCTGAGAGCGGGCCACGACACCACGAAAGTACAAAAACACGAAACGAAAGAATCAAAGGGCTTTTAGCCTTTTGTAAGAACAATTCGTGCTTTCGTTACTTTCATGTTTTGGTGGCCGTCTCTTATCTGTCAGCGCGATGACCACGAGACTGGTCTTCTACGTCACGGGGCATGGATTCGGTCATGCCTCCCGCACGATCGAAGTGATCAACGCGCTGCTTGCGCGCGTCCCAACCCTTGAGATTTTCGTCCGCACCTTGGCCCCGCGCTGGCTGTTCGATCTGACGATAACTGGCCCGTTCACTTACGAAGCGTGCGACTGCGATCCTGGGATCGTGCAGACCGACAGCCTCCGTCTCGACGAAGAAGCGAGCGTCGCGCGCGCTGTGCATTTTGTCGCCTCGTTCGAGGATCGTGTCGCGCGCGAAGCCGAACGACTGCGCGCGCTGAAGCCCGGCCTCGTCGTCGCCGACATGCCCGCGGTCGGGATCGCGGCGGCCGCACGCGCCGGGGTGCCGGCGATCGCGCTCGGCAACTTCACATGGGATTGGATTTATTCGGCATATCCGGGCACTCGACAGGTCGTCGACGTGCTTTCCGCGGCGTATTCCAAGGCGACCGTCGCGTTACGCCTCCCGATGTGGGGCGGCTTCGGCGCGTTCTCGACGATCGTCGATCTCCCATTTATCGCGCGCCATTCGCTGCGCGCCGCGGAAGAGACGCGAACCTTCCTGGGACTCACTGGCGACACGCGCGTCGTGCTGCTGTCGTTCGGGGGTCACGGGCTCGAAGGGCAAGATCGCCTCGCAGCTGCACTCGACGGATACGACGTGATCGCCGAGCTGGACGAACAACGGCTCTACGCCGAAGGGTTTCGCTACGAGGATCTCGTGCGCGTCGCCGACGTCGTGGTCAGCAAACCCGGATACGGCATCATCGCCGAGTGTCTGGCCAACGACACGGCGATCCTCTACACGGACCGCGGTCACTTCATCGAATACGACGTGCTGGTGGCGGCGATGCCGCGTTTCCTGCGCTGTGCCTATATCGACCACGACGATCTGTTCGCTGGCCGGTGGCAGGGACATCTTGACAGACTGCTGACGCAGCCCGGGCCGCGTCAACGACCAGCGACCAACGGCGCCCAGGTTGCCGCCGACCTCCTCCTGCGCCTGCTCTAGCCGCAGATTGCACAGATAAATGGCCGCAGATGACGCAGATAAACACAGATGCCGGATTGGATCTTGAACAGTCGAACAGCCGCATTCCTCGCCCAGGCGCAATCCGAAGGATCGACCTGAACACACCCCTTATCTGCGTTGATCGGCGGCGACAAACGGCACCGGTCGGCCGCTGATTACGCAGATAAATCGCCGCAGATGACGCAGATAAACACAGATGCGGATTGGATCTTGAGCGGTCGAACTGCCGCATTCACCGCCCAGGCGCAAGCGGAAGGATCGACGTGAACACGAGCGAAACCCCCCTTTATTTGCGTTCATCGGCGGCGACAAACGCCACCGGGTCGGCCGCTGATTACGCAGATAAATCGCCGCAGATGACGCAGATAAACGCAGATGCGGATTTGGATCTTGGCGGTCGAACGGCCGCATTCACCGCCCAGGCGCAATCGGAAGGATCGACGTGAACACACCCCTTATCTGCGTTGATCGGCGGCGACAAACGGCACCGGGTCGGCCGCTGATTACGCAGATAAATCGCCGCAGATGCCGCAGATAAACACAGATGCGGATTGGATCTTGAGCGTCGAACTGCCGCATTCACCGCCCAGGCGCAAGCGGAAGGATCGACCTGAACACGATCGAAACCCCCCTTATTTGCGTTCATCGACGGCGACGAACAGCGCCGGGTCGGCCGCTGATTACGTAGATGCGGATTTGGATCTTGATCGGTCGAACGGCAGCCTTGGCCGCGCACTGCAGTCCGCAAGGATCGCGACGTAAACACCGATCCAAAACCTATCTGCGTTGATCGGCGGCAAGCGGCGCCGGTGTCTCCGCCAACCGTCCTCCTGCGCCTGCGCTAGCCGCAGATTGCTCAGAAAATCGATTTAGCTCGGCGCCGCGTCAAGCAGCTTTCTCCAAGGTGACGCGGTAGCCGAGACGTTCGAGTGCGCGCACGGCGCGTTGTTGCGTCCGTTCGGTCGATCGGCGATCGAGATAGTCAGCGCCCAGCTCCTGATAGTCGCAGTCACGAGAGAGGACGTAATAGGCGGTGACCACGAGCGCGTTGGCGACGGCGATTGCCGCTTTCTTGTGCCCACGGTGACGGCGAATGCGATAGTAGCGGGCCGCGAGGGCGCAGTCTTTTTTGCGGGTCACGGCTAAGGCCGCCTGGAGGAGGGTCTTGCGGAGCCAGCGATGGCCATGGCGCGTGCGCGCGGGCCGTCGTTTCGGGCCGCTTTGGTCGCTGGCCGGGGGCGAAGGCCGGCCCAACTCACGGCGTGGGCCGCGGTGGGAAAGACCGTCATGTCCGCGCCGAGCGCGGCGAGCAGCACTTCAGCGGGTCCGCTGGTCGACCCCCGGAATCGTGCAGAGGCGCGCCAGCGGGGTCGCGAAAGGGGCGAGTTGGGTCGCGATCTGAGGGCTCAGGTCGTCAATGACCTCATCGAGGTAATCGAGATGCGCCAACTGATGCGCGACGAGCTGCGCATGATGCGTGCGGAACTGGCCGTTCAAGGCGGCGCGCACGGCGGGCAGTTTGCGGCGAAGCGTCCCCCGCGCCAGATCGGCGAGCACCGTGGGATCGGTCGTACCCTGCACGAGCGCCTCCAGCATCGCGCGCCCCGAGACCCCAAGAACATCGGTGGCGACCGTCGACAACTTGATACCGGCGTCCTGCAGCACTTTATGGAGGCGATTGGCCGCGCGTGCGGTCCTCGATCAACGCGTTGCGATAGCGCGTCAGGTCGCGCAGATCGCGAATGGGCGGTGGCGGCACGAAGCTGGCGCGCAACAGGCCACATTCGAGGCACTGCGCGATCACTCCGCGTCCTTCACCTCGCTCTTGCGACCGGGCACATGCGCGAGGTGCGCGGCGTTGACGAGACAGCACGTGAAGCGGTCCTCCAGAAGGTAATAGACTGGCTTCCAGTACACGCCGGTGCTCTCCATCGCGACGTCGGTGACCCCCCACGCCTCGAGCCAATCGCGCAAGGCCAGCAGGTCGACGGTCGTCGTGCCAAACGTCTCCACCTTCGAGACGCGCGTGCCGTTCGGCCCCGGCAGCCGGACACACGCGACGACGCTCGCCTTGTGGACGTCGAGACCAGCACACCGAGCGATCATGCAGTCCATAGGTCCTCCTACGTGTCGCAGGGTCGACGCCTTTTTCATGCGGCGGGGTGAGCAGAGCTCATGAATGATTACGCAGTAAATGGCCGCAGATAAAAGGGGCACCGACCAGGCCAAACCGCAGGAGCGACGTGAGGTCCGCTTGGGTTCGCCTGATAGGGCGAATGGACCTATTGGACGCCCGCCACGCAACGCCCGGGGCGCCAACCGGAGGATCAACGTAAACGCGATCCCAAACCTATCGGCGTCAATCGGCGTCATCTGCGGCTCCTTTCATCTGCGTAATCTGCGGCGACGCGAACGTTGAACCGGCAACTGGATCTTGACCGGTCGCAAGGTCGCATTCCCCGCCCAGGCCAATCCGCAGGAGCGACGTGAGGTCCGCTTGGGTTCGTCTGATAGGGCGAACGACCTGTGGGACGACCGTCACGCAACGCCCATGGCGCCAACCCGAGGATCGACGTAAACGCGATCCCAAACCTATCTGCGTTTATCGGCGTCATCTGCGGCTTCTTTCATCTGCGTAATCTGCGGCGACGCGAACTTTGAACTGGCCACTGGATCTTGACCGGTCGCAAGGCCGCATTCCCCGCCCGGGCCAATCCGCAGGAGCGACGTGAGGTCCGCTTGGGTTCGCCTGATAGGGCGAACGACCTGTGGGACGGCCGTCACGCAACGCCCATGGCGCCAACCCGAGGATCGACGTAAACACGATCCCAAACCTATCTGCGTTTATCGGCGTCATCTGCGGCTTCTTCCATCTGCGTAATCTGCGGCGACGCGAACTTTGATCCGGCAACTGGCTCTTCACCGGTCGAATGGCCGCATTCCCCGCCCAGGCAAAATCCGCAGGAGCGACGTGAGGTCCGCTTGGGTCCGCCTGATAGGGCGAACGACCTGTGGGACGGCCGTCACGCAACGCCCATGGCGCCAACCAGAGGATCGACGTCAACACGATCCCAAACCTATCTGCGTTTATCGGCGTCATCTGCGGCTTCTTCATCTGTGTCATCTGCGGCTTCTTTCATCCGGGTAATCTGCGGCGACGCGAATTTTGAACTGGCAACTGGAAACTGATACCTTGCGCAGCGGAGCCACCTATGCCTTCACGTCGCTCGTTCTTGAAACACGGGTCTTTGGCAGCCGCCGCGTTCGGTGTCGGTCCCGCTGCAGCCCCCGCGGCGCAGGAGATCCGGGTTCCGGCTCCGATCGCGACGTTACAGACGATGCGCAATCTTGCCAAGCCGATCACCGCGGCTGAGCGGCGCACGCGGATCGAGAAGGCGCGGCGCCTGATGGGCGAGCAGAAGATCGACGCGCTCGTGCTCACCGGCGGAACCTCGCTGGTTTACTTCAGCGGCATCCAGTGGGGCTTGAGCGAACGCCTGTTCGCGATGGTGCTCCCGATCAAAGGTGATGCGTTCTACGTCTCTCCTGCGTTCGAGGAAGAGCGCGCGCGCGAGCAAATCGCGCTCGGGCCGCTCGGCGGCTCCGCCGATGTCCGCACGTGGGAAGAGCACGAGAGCCCCTACGAGCGCGTCGGGCAGGGTCTTCGCGACCGCGGGATCGCGTCGGGTCGCGTCGGGATGGAGGAAACGGTCCGCTTTGTCTTCAGCGACGGGATCGCGCACGCCGCGCCGACGCTGACGGTGGTGAGCGGAACGGCAATCACAGCAGGCTGCCGCGGAATCAAGGACACGCACGAGCTCGAGCTGATGCGGCTGGCCAATCAGGTCACGCTCAAAGCTTACGAAGCCGCCTATCGATCGATGAAGGAGGGGATGACCCAGCGCGACTTCGCCGCGTTAGTGGCGCTCGCGCACCAACGGCTCGGGTTCACCGGGTCCGCCGGGGTGCAGGTGGGCGAGTACTCGGCGCTGCCGCATGGCTCGATCACACCGCAGGTGATCAAGGAAGGCGCGATCCTGCTGATTGACGGCGGCTGCAGCGTCGAAGGGTACCAGTCGGACATCAGCCGCACGTTCGTGCTCGGCAAGGCCACCGAGAAGATGAAGCAGGTGTTCGACATTGAATTTCGCGCGCAGACGGCAGCCTTGAAGGCGGCCAAGCCCGGTGTGCCATGTGAAGCCGTTGACGCGGCCGCTCGCAAGGTGATCACGGATGCGGGCTATGGGCCCGATTACAAGTACTTCACCCACCGGGTCGGTCACGGCATCGGGATGGATGGTCATGAATGGCCGTATCTGGTCCGCGGCAACAAGCTCCCGCTCGCACCGGGGATGACGTTCAGCGACGAGCCGGGGATTTATATCCGCGGTGAATTCGGCGTGCGGCTCGAAGACGACATGTACATCACCGAAAACGGCGCCGAGTTGTTTACTCCGCAGAGCCGCTCGCTGGAAGAACCGTTCGAGCGGCCGACTTCTTCGCTCTAGGTGCGCGCGTGCCCCAGAACCACTCGCACGCGCTGCAAGTGTGCCGCGGCGCGGCGCACCTGCCCGGCCTACTTCTGACAGGTCACCAGCGTCCACATCTTCAGAAGATTTACCTTCTCGATAGACGTCGGCTTCAGATCGGCCTGCGTGAGGAATCCCTGGAGGTCGAGATCGGACTTGAACCCGATGTGCACCGTCAACGGTGAAATCGCGGTTTCGATCTTCGACAGCAGGCGGTTGCTGCTCTTGAAGTGGTTGAGAATCACAATCCGACCGCCCGTGCGGCAGACGCGGCGCATCTCGAGCGCCACTCTGACCGGATCCGGTACTACGCTGATCAAATACGGCGCGTAGACGATATCGAAGGTCTCGTCGGGAAACGTCATCGCTGCCGCGTCCATTTCGAGGATGCGGCAGTTGCGCAGCGACTTGTTGGCGGCGCGCTCACGCGCTTTTTCGAGCATGTGCGACGAGAGATCGACGCCCACCACATGGCATCCCGACGGATACAGCGGAAGGTTGATACCTGTCCCGACGCCGACCTCGAGCACCGAGTCGCCGGGGCGGATGTTCATCTTCTTCAACGCTTCCACCCGTCCGGGATGCAACGTCGGACCGAAGACGAGATCGTAGACGACCGCAAGCTTTTCGTACACCCCTTCGACGAAGTGGTTCTCGACGGCTGTGACCGATAAAGCCCGCGTGGCGGCGTCGCCACCGACGATGGGGTCGTTGGCGCGATCTCAATCAGGGTCGAACAAGGGCATAGGGGGTCTCCGGGTCGGCACTATATCAAAGTCGCTCAATTCAACGCGTCCAGCACAGCTACTGCCGCCGCCGTGCGGCCTGATGGTGACGACAAGTGCACTCCCTGTGCCATCGGCCGCAGTTCGCGCACCAGCTCTTGTGCGATGCGCACACCTTCCGCTTCGGCAGAGGCCTCGTCTCCGACCTTGCGCATCCGTGCGAGGAGCGTCTCAGGCACGCTGATGCCCGGCAGCTCGTTGGCCATGAACTCGGCGTGGCGCACACTGTGAAACGGCCAAATCCCGACGAGAATCGGCACGCGGAAGCCTTCCACGCGATCGAGGAAGCGTTGGAACACACGACCGTCGAACACGGGACTGGTAATCGCGAATTCGGCACCGGCTTCCACTTTGTACGCAAAGCGGCGGAGCTCGCGTTCGAGATCGTCCGTACCCGGATTGACCATGACGCCGACATGAAGCGCCGTGGGCGTCCCGATCGGCTGCCCGCCGACGTCGAGACCATGATTGAGTCGCGTCATCACGTTGGTCAGCCCGATCGAGTCGACGTCGAAAACCGCGGTGGCGTCCGGAATCTCGCCGAGCAGACTCACACCACCCGTGATGCCCAGGATGTTGCGCACGCCCATGGCGGCCGCGCCAAGCAGGTCCGACTGAATCGCAAGCAGGTTTTTGTCGCGACACGAATACTGAAGCGTGGTTTCGATGCCGGAGTGCTGTTGAATCAGCACCGCGAGTGCCATCGCCGTCATCCGCGCGCCGCGGGGGCCATCGAAGATCGTCAGCACGTCGATATTGCGACTCGCCAAGGTCTGCGCATCGCCGAGCGCTTCCGCGCACGATAGCCCGCGCGGCGGCATCAGCTCGACGCTGATGACGCTGTCGCCGCGGTCGAGTGCCGCAGCCAGTCGCGATTTGTCGCGGCGCGGCACCGGTGGTTGCGCGTGCGGGGCGGCCGCAACCGCCACCACGCGGACATCCACCGTCGCTGTTCCGCGCGCCGTGTGAGGGGCCATTCGACGCACGGCCGCGCTGATTTGGCGAATGTGTTCCGGAGTCGTCCCGCAGCATCCGCCGACGAGCCGCACTCCGCTGCTGATGAAGCGCCGCGCGTACGACGCCATGTACTCGGGGGATGAGAGATAGATGTTGCGGCCTTCGATATCGCGCGGCCTGCCCGCGTTCGGCTGCGCCGATAGCCTGGTGTTGGTCACAAGCGACAGCCGTTCGATCGTCTCGAGCATCGGCGCGGGACCGACACTGCAGTTGACGCCGACCACGTGCGCGCCGCGTTCGACGAGCACCGGCGCGAACTGCTCCGGAGGTGTGCCGTCCAGGCTGTTGCCGTCATCCTCCGTAGTCATTTGCGCGACGATCGGAAGATCGCAGAGGCGACGGATCGCGGCGATCGCGGCGCCGATCTCGTTGAGATCGCGGAAGGTTTCGAGCATGAACAGGTCGACGCCGCCTTCGAGCAGCGCTTCGGCTTGTTCCTTGAAAAAGTGCTCCGCCTCGTCGATACCGGTCTTGCCCCAGGGCTCCACCCGCACGCCCAGCGGGCCAATGGCGCCGGCCACGAACGTGTCCGGCCCGGCCACGCTCCGCGCGAGGGTGGCGCCGGCCAGGTTGATGGGTCCAACGGCGTCGCTCAGTCCAAAGGCGCGCAGCTTGATGCGATTGGCGCCGAACGTATTGGTTTCAATGACATCAGCGCCGGCACGCAGGTACTCCTGATGGACGCTGCGGACGAGGTCGCCTTGGGAGACGTTGAGCGACTCGAAGCAGCGATTGATGAAAACACCCCTCGCGTAGAGTTGCGTCCCCATGGCGCCGTCGCAGACGAGCACCTGCCGGTCAATCGCGTCGAGAAAGCCTTCTCGCATGTCTCCAACTGATGATCCTATCGTAGAGGCAGCGAGTCCGAGCGAGCGACGCGCGCTAGGGAATAGTCACCACCTGTTCCGGCGTCGCGGCGCTGTTGCCGCACGCGTTGGTCGCGAGCACGCGCAAGATGTAGCTGCCGGGCGGGGCTGGCCCCGACAACGCGAGACCGGTCGTGGGAAAATTGCCGACAAATGAACCGGTCACAAGGAGCACGTAACCCGTCGGTGCTGGGCCCGTGGCCGGCGGGGCCCACGAGACTGAAACGATATTTCCGCTCTTGCTCGCCACGAAATTCGTGGGCATCCCCACCCCCGGCGGAGCGCACGTACCAAACGTCAACGTCACCGGGTTGGAGGCGGCACTGACGCCCGCCGCGTTCGACGCGCGCACGGCAAACGTGTAGGTGCCAGGCGGCACGCCCGAAAACCCAAAGCTCTCGGTTACCCCCAACGTGAATGACGTGGAGATCGAACCCGTCACCTCGAGGATGATCGCTGTGGGCGTACCGCCAGCCGCGGTGTTTAGCCAGCTCAGGCTCAAGGACGAGCCGCTGGCCTGCCCCGCCAGGTTGACCGGCGCGGATGGAGGGGTAGGAACGTTGACGGCGATGCGAATCTCGTTCGAGGCCGCGCTCTTTGTCGTGCCCACAAGTGCGTGAACGCGAATGTAAAAAACGCCGCTCGGCGCAGTGAACGTGAACGTGGTCGCCGTGCTGCCAATCGGTACAGTCGCCAGCACCTGGCCGGGCGACACACCGCCTTCGAGCACATACCCAGTCACCGTGCCGCCGGCGGTTGGAGCGTCCCACGTGATCGTGACGATATTGCCGACGATCGAACTCGCTTGAAGCTTGGTCGGCGTTGTCACGGCGGCAGGCGAGGCGATCCATCGTGTGGCTTGAACGACGTCCTGCGCCGCGACTTCCGTTTCCCAAATGACGATGGCATTGCCGGCCCCGTCAAAGGCCAAGCTCGTCTCTTCGGCCTTGTCGCTTGCGGACGAGAGATCGATGGCAGTACTCCACGTTTCGGTGCTGCGGGTGTAGTGCGCCGCCTGGATAATGTCGGTGCTCCCAGTGATTTGCAACCACGCCGCGATGGCATTACCCGCGCCGTCAACCGCGACTTCCACTTCGTCTCCATCCTGTCCGGCCGCCGACAGGCTGGTCGCGGCGCTCCACGTGCCAGTTGCCACGCTGAATCGTGCGGCTTGCACGATGTCGCTGCTGCCGATCGGTTGTTCCCAAATAACGACGGCGTCGCCGTCCGGGGCGACGGCAAGTCGCTCCCCGTCAGCGCCAACGCCGGCGGAAGGGAGACTCGTTGCGCTAGTCCACGCGCTCGTCGCGCTGCTGTAACGCGCGAACTGCAGCCGATCACTCGTGACATCCAGCCAAACAGCCATGACGTTGCCGGCAGCGTCGATGCCGATGCGCACTTTATTTGCCTGGCCGGCGCCGCCAGCCACATTGATCGCGGAGGACCAGGTATTGGTGGCAACCGTATAGCGCGCGGATTGAATGAAGTATTGCGTCGTCGATTGGGCAAAGGACCAGACGACTGTGGCATTGCCGGCCGCGTCGATCACAAGACTATCCCCGCCACCGAACGCAGCGTTCCCCGTGCTCGCAATGTTTGCCGGACCCGCCCACGTCCCCGTGGCCGGGTTGTAGCGCGACGCACGCAGATCAAAGAGCGGGAACTGATCGTGTATACCAAACCACAATCGCGTTGCCGGCCGCATCGAGCACGACGTCGGAGAACAGCGCATCATCGGCGCCTGGAATGTCGGCCGCGGCGCTCCAGGTGTTGGTCGCGAGCGTGTAACGCGCCGCCTGCACCACGCCGATGCGGCCAAGCGATCGCGTCCACGTCGCAACGGCGTTGCCAGCGGGATCGAACGTCACGCGCGGATCATCAACCGCTTGGCCGACCGTCGACAGCGAGATCGGGCTACTCCAACTGTCGGTGGCCACCTCGTAGCGTGCGACTTGAATGACTTCGGTCGCACCCTCGCCCCGACTCCAGATCGCAAAGCCGTTGCCGGCATCATCGACGGCCATTTCGGAATCGTTTGCGCGCTGATCAACAGCAGACAGCGTGGTCACCGTGCCGGACCATCCCGTTTGCGCTTCGGCGCGCATGGGTAGCACGAGCAGCGCGCAGAGCGTCCCGGCCGCAACCGGAACTGACCATGGTTTCCAGGGAATCATGGGCGAGGAGTCTAGAACCTCTGTTCCGGCCCCGCAAGGCAGAGTTTGTCGGAATTAAACTGGACGCGCGTTCCCTGTGTCGGGTGTCTGACGCACTTGCCAGAGGAACGTCTGCGCGTCGACGAGCAAATAAGACCGGTTCACGCGATCGACGCAGATGGTGGGGATCCCTTCGCGATCGAAGTGCGCATGCAGGTGATGATGGCCAAAGCAGTGCAGCTTCGGCACGACGGCGTCGGCCAGGTCCGCGATCACCTCCTTGCCGACATCTCTTCTCCACTTTCGCGACGGGCTCGTAGAGGACGGCAGATCGACCCAGAACGGCTTCGGTGCCTCGTGCGTGAGCAGTACGTCCACCTTGCGTATGCGCTTCGCCGCATCCATTTCCTCTCGCACGAAATGACGCCGCTTGTCGTCCTTGCCCTTGACCGGGAGTTCGGCGGCCGGCGTGTCGTACCACGTGGGGGCGAACGTGCCCCCAACACCCGCCACGACGAGACCATCGATCTTCAGGGAGGTGCCGTTCGGAATGAAGTGAAGGTTCGGGATGATTTCAGTAGCGTTGCGCAACGCCGCCAGCCGATCGAACGATTCGTTGTTGCCCTGGATGAAGTAGAGCGGTGAGGCAGGCTGCGGGTAGGCGCCGACCTGACTGCCGACGTCGCCCACGCAGAGCCAGAACGGGATCTCGGGGTGGCGGCGCAGGATCCGGTCGAGTGCGTCGAAGTTGCCGTGGATGTCGCCGACGATGCCAAAGAGAGGAGCCACAGATGACGCAGATAAAGAAGCCGCAGATGACGCAGATGGGGTCTTAAATCGGGATGATCGGCAAGCTGCTCAGAACGAGATCAACGTGTTGGGCGTGTTTTCAATCTTGACGACCCAGCCAGTTCAAAACGCCGCAACGCGTTGACCGGATAGACGCCCGCCACGATCCAAAACACCATCTGCGTCCATCTGCGTCATCTGCGGCCCTAGAATCTGCGTAATCGGCGGCTACTTGGTCGGGGCGGGCACCAGCAACTCGCTCTTGTCCCACACGAAGTCGTCCTTGCTGTAGACGGCGAGCTCGTAATCCTTGCCCATGAAAATCGCCGACACCGGGCACGCTTCTTCGCAGTAGCCGCAGAAGATGCAGCGCGTCTTGTGAATCTGGTACACCGAGGCGTAGCGCGGGCCCGCCATCACGCTGCCATCGTTCTCTTCGGCTTCGAGATAGATCGCATCCGCCGGACACGCCACCGCGCACAGGCCGCACGCGACGCACTTTTCCAGTCCATTTTCGTCGCGCATCAACACCTGTTTGCCCCGGTATTTCGGGAACATCGGCATCTTCTGGTCCGGGTAGTTGATGGTGATGGGCGTCCGAAACAGGTGCCGGAACGTCAGTGCGAAGCCTTCGATGAGCGGCCGAATCATGCTGTAGATTGTATCGGATCGCCTCACGAATGCTTCAAGAGCCCAAGTTCCTCGATGCCGAGCAGTTCCTGCTCGCGACGCTCGTCGGCAAACTCGCGATCATGGCCGCCCTGGCGACGATGCTCGTGCGCTACCGGCGATTTCGGCACATCCTGATTTTCGAGCGCCGCGATTGGCCCGACCGGCTGGCGTTCGCGCTCGGCCTGATCGTGCCGCTCTCGACCGGGGTCGTGTCGCGCGTGCTGCTCAATTACGACGCGGCCGATCTCACGCTCGAGGGCGCGTTCCTTGCCGGCTTGATCGCGGGCCCCTACACGGGTGGGCTGGTGGGCGGCATGATTGCGCTGCCGGCGCTCATCGCCGGCGAATGGGGCGCGGTGCCCTTCGCCGTGGGATGCGGGTTCGCTGGCGGCGGCATCCGTGAAGCGTCGCCGAAGGAAGACATTTGGGGCTTTTCGCCCTTTATCTTTTTCAGCCTGCCGAGAAAAATCTGGCACATGTTCCGCGCGCTCAGGGTCGACTATCAGCTGGTGATGCTGTTTGCGCCAATCGGCCTCGAATTCATTCGCCGCGCGGTGGGAACGCGATTCGGTGCCTACCGCCTCTTTTACTTCGAAACGCCAGCGTGGTGGCTCACGGTCGCCACCTACGTGGCCACGGTGCTCGCGGTGTCGATTCCGATCAAGATCTGGAACAACGCCCGGATCGAACACCGGCTCCAGGAACAAGAGAAACTGTTGCTCGCCGCGAAAATCGAGGCGCTCAAGAGCCAGATCAACCCCCACTTCCTCTTCAATACGCTCAGCTCGGTTTCGTCGCTCATTCGATCGGAGCCCGAAACAGCGCGCGCGGTGATTCAAAAGCTGTCCGGACTGCTGCGCAAGTTGATGCGCAGTCAGGAGCAGTTCGTCACGCTCCGCGAGGAGCTCGAATCCATCGACGAGTATCTGGCGATTGAGGTGATCCGCTTCGGCCCGCGACTGGTCGTGCAGAAGGACATCGCCCTCGACACCATGGATGTCATTGTCCCGAGCATGATTCTTCAACCGCTGGTCGAAAACGCCATCAAACACGGACTCACCCGGAAGGTCGGCCTCGGCCGGATCACGATTCGCAGCGCCAAAGCGGGTGACACGTTGATTTTGGACGTGGAAGATGACGGACTCGGCATCTCCGATGAGCGGCTGCAGAGCGCCATGTCGAGCGGCATCGGGCTCAGCAACGTGCACGAGCGGCTGCGCGTCATCTATGGCGCCACCGGCCGCGTCCAGCTCAAGGGTTCACCAGGCAAAGGCGCCTGCGCCCACCTCGAACTGCCCGTCCTGAGCGCGGCCGACCAGATCCCGGCATGATGCCCACGCCCGCATTGACCGCGCTCGTCGCCGACGACGAGCAATTGGCGCGCGACGAATTGTGCTTTTTGTTGAGCCGCATCGACGGCGTGGATGTCGTCGCTCAGGCGTCCGACGGCACACAGGCGCTGGAGGACATCGCCCGCCTGACGCCGGACATCGCGTTTCTGGACGTTCAGATGCCCGGACTCACCGGATTCGAAGTGGCGCGCCGGCTCCTGGAGAGCGGAACGGATTTAGCCGTGATTTTCGTCACGGCGTATGATCATCGGGCGGTCGAGGCGTTTGAGGTCAACGCCGTCGACTATGTCCTCAAGCCCGTGGAGGCTGGCCGGCTCGAACAGGCGGTGCAGCGCGCACGAAAACGGCGCGGGGAGCAGCCGTTGGGCGATCAGCTGGAGCGCCTGGTTCGGCTGATGGCCGGGCAAAAGGAGCGCCGCAGCCAGATTGCCGTCAAAGTGGACGATCGCATCGTCCTGTTGCAGGCCGAAGACGTCATCTATGCCTCGCTCACGGCGGATTCGATTACTATTGTCACTGGGCAGGTTTCCGGCACGTCTAACTACCGGACCCTGGACGAGTTGCAGGCGCGGCTCGACCCCGAGGTTTTCTGGCGGGTGCACCGGTCTCATCTCGTCAACATCAACAAGATCAAGGAGATCGTCCCTTGGTTCAGCAGGAACTACATCCTCAGGATGAAAGATTCGAAGGCGACCGAAATTCCGGTCAGCCGGTCGCAGACACGCCGCCTTCGGGAGTACCTGAAGCTGTAGGACGTTTCGAGGCGCAACAACCGCACCTCGCCGGGTTCGACCCGCGGTTCACCCAGGCCGATCCGATCGACACGATGTCGGGGTCTGGCGGCGCGATGCGCATCGAGATCGACGACTCCTCGTCGGCCATGATGCGCCGGCTGGAGCTGTGGCGAGACGAGTTCATCGCGTGGGTCAAGACGCTGGCCTCGGCGGCGGTCTACGCAACGCTCATCGTGACCTTCGGCTTCCAGGTCGCGCGCGTCGAAGGCCAGAGCATGGCTCCGACCCTCGCCGATCAGGACCGGCTTATCGTCAACAAGCTGGCGTTTCGGCTCGCCTCGCCCCAGCGCGGCGACATCGTCATGCTGTATTACCCGCTCAATCCGGACAAGTCGTTCGTCAAGCGCGTGATCGCCGAACAAAACGACACGGTGCGGATCGTCGACGGCCGCGTCTATGTCAACGACGTGCCGCTCCGCGACGATTACGTGCCACCCGAGTACCGCAGTCACGACGACTGGGGGCCACAGGTGATCCCCGAGGGCTACTACTTCGTGATGGGCGACCATCGCAACAACAGCTCCGACAGCCGCCACTGGGGCTTCGTTCCGAAGAAGTACATCATCGGAAAGGTGCAGCTGCGGTGGTGGCCAGTGCCGAATGGACGTGTATTCTGAAAAGTTTCCAGTGACCAGTTTCCAGTTCAAAGTTTAGTTTTTCAGTTCGAATCGTTCGTTGAAAACTGAGCACTCAACTTTGAACTGGTAACTGGAAACTGGAAACTTCGTGGACCGTTACTCCTCCGTCTCCCGCGTTCTCCTCCTCGTCCTTCTACTCAATCTGCTCGTCGCAGTCGCGAAGATCACGCTCGGCCTCGTGTCGGGAGCGGTCAGCGTGCTGTCCGACGGCTTCCACTCGCTCACCGACTCGGCCTCCAATGTCGTCGCCCTCGTCGGGGTGAAGATGGCGCAACAGCCGCCCGACGCGGAGCACCCGTACGGTCACCGCAAGTTCGAAACCATGGCGTCGGTTGCGATCGTCCTGTTTCTGCTGCTGGTGATCGTGCAGGTGCTGTGGACCGCCGGCGAACGACTGGTCTCGCAAAGCGAGCCGACGATCACGCCGCTGAGCTTTGCCGTGATGGGCGCCACGTTCCTGATCAACGTCGGGGTCGTCATCTACGAACGCCGCGAAGGGTACCGATTGTCGAGCGAAGTGCTGGTCGCGGACTCGCATCACACGCGAACCGATCTGCTGACATCAGCGGCTGTGATCGCCGCGCTGGTTGGAGTGAAGCTTGGCTACCCGCTGCTCGATCCGATTGCGGCGATCGTCGTCGCGGTTTTCATCGCCCACGCGTCGTGGAATATCTTTCACGAGACGTCGCGCATCCTGGCGGATGAAATCGTGATTGCGGCCGATGACATCCGCGCGGTGGTGCAAGGTGTGCCCGAAGTCCTCGGATGTCACCACATCCGCTCGCGCGGATCAGCGGACCATGTGTTTGTCGACCTGCATGTGTGGATGGATGCGAACATGCGACTGCAGGACGCCCACCGTGTGTCGCATATCGTGAAGGACCGCATCATCGCGAGATATCCGCAGATCAAGGACGCGATCATTCATATCGAGCCGCCGCCCAAGGGGTATACGCAGTGACTGTCCTGATCCAGAAGAGCTTGCGCACGAAAACACGAAAGATCGAAAACACGAAAAGAACGGTTGGTTACGCGAAAAGTCGTCGGTCTGCCCCGTCACCTTTTCGTGGCTTTCGTTATTTCGGGGTTTCGTGGCCCTCTTTTGGCTGTCCCCAATGCTGACCGCCGATCAATAACCCAGCGCCGGCTCCACCCTGAACCGCACTTCTTCTCCTTTTTCGAAGCGGCGCAAGTTCTCTGAGAAGAGATCGATCACGTCGTCCCAATGACCCTGACGAAACCCAGAGGTATGCGGCGTCAGAATCACGTTGGGTAGGGTCCACAGCGGATCCTCGGGCGGCAGCGGTTCCTTGAGAAATACGTCAAGCGATGCGCCGGCCAGATGGCCGGAACGGAGAGACGCGACCAGCGCCTCGTGGTCGATGATCTTGGCGCGACCGACGTTGACGAGGACGGAGCCTTTTTTCATCCGCGCGAGCTCGCGGGTGCTGATCAGATTGTGGGTTTCGGGCGTCAACGGCGCGGCGACGACCAGGACATCGGCGCGTTCAAGGAGCGTGTCGAGCGCGGTCGAGGGGAGCATCTCGTCGACGCCACCCACGCCGCCGCGATCGGCGCGGCGCCGCAGCGCCACAACCCTCATGCCGAACGCCGCCGCGCGCTGCGCGATCTCCGAACCGATGGTGCCTACCCCGATTAAACCGAGCGTGCGGCCTTTCAACAGCCACGGCAGCCGATCGCCGATGAGTTCGTTTTGTGCCCAGCGCTGTTCACGTTGCGCATCGATAACCAGGCGCAGTTGCTTGGCCAGCGCGAGGACGACAGCCATCACGTGTTCGGCGATGGGCGCCGCCTGGATGCCGCGCGAGTTGCTGACGACCACTCCGCGCGCAAACATCTCGGGGAGACAGAAGGTTTCAACCGCAACCGCTGATGAATGCACCCACTGAAGGCGGCGCGCCCGCGTCAGCTCCGACCCCGCGAGGATCCAGGTAAACGCCACATCACAGGTCTCGAGCCCGTGCGCACGCGACTCGTCGTCGGTGGCATGGACAAACGTCAGATGCGGAAACCGCGCGCGCAGCGTTTCGACCGCCGCCGCGGGGATCTGCCACGCCTTGACCGGCTGCTGGATAGAGATCAGAACGTTCATCGGCGGAAGTTTCCAGCTTCCAGTTCAAAGTTTGCGCGCGCGTGCTTTGGTTTTTTTTCTTTGAACTGACAACTGGGAACTGGAAACTCTCACGTAGTCACCGGATTTGCCTCCGCGCTTTTCCACCAGGCAAATCCCCCCAATCACCATTTCTTTATCCACCGCCTTCACCATGTCGTACAACGTCAGCGCGGCGACGGCGACGGCGGTGAGGGCTTCCATTTCGACGCCGGTTTGCGCCAGGGTGCGAGCGCGAGCCTCGAGCGCATACCCGGACCGCGTCGGCGTGATCTCGACGGCGACGTGTGTCAGCGACAGCGGGTGGCAGAGCGGGATCAGGTCAGACGTCCGCTTGGCCGCCATGATGCCAGCGAGCCGCGCTGTCTCGATTGGATCGCCTTTTTTGACGGCGCCGCGTTTAATCAGCCGGCGCGCCGTTGCCGACATCGCCACGCTCGCGCGTGCCACGGCTTCGCGCGCGGTGACCGCCTTGTCTCCCACGTCCACCATGCGAATGCGGCCGCGCGCGTCGACGTGCGTCAACGTTCGGTCAGTCGCCAACGTCGATGCCCTGCGCCAGAAAAAACGAGAGACTCTCGAGCGAGACGGTGAGGTCCACGCTCTTCAGTTTGACGCCGGACGTCACTTTCAGTGTGCCGGGTGAGAAGTTCAAGACCGCCTTCACGCCTGCCCCCACGACCTGGTCGAGCACCGGCTGCGCTGATTCCGCGGGCACGGCGATCACCGCGATATCGATCCTATCTTTGCGCACGACCTTTTTGAGATCGCGGATATCGTGGATCGGAACGCCGCTGCGCGACTCGTCTCCGATCTTCGCGTCGGCGACGTCGAAGAGCGCAACGATCTCGAACCCCTCGCGGCGAAACCCGGGATAATCCGCCAGCGCAAGGCCGAGATTGCCGGCACCCATGACCGCGACGCGGAGCTTCCGATCCAGCCCGAGAATCTGGCGGAGATGCCGGCGCAGGTCCTTGACGTAGTACCCCACGCCACGAACGCCAAACTCCCCAAAGTACGCGAGATCTTTGCGGATCTGCGCGGCGTTGAGATGAAACTGCTCCGCCAACGCCTGCGACGAGATGGTTTCGACCGCGGCGTGTTCAAGTTGTGTGAGACAGCGCAGGTAGACGGAAAGCCGGTTCGTGGTGAGCTCGGAGACCTGCTCGTTGCCCGCTTTTCGCTTGTTCGGTGAATTCACAAGCGAACCCAGAATACCCTAATCGGCGCATTTGATGAATCTCAGTCTGCTACCATCCCGCGCATGGCACACCCGCCCGTTACCGCGACAAGTCCCCGACCCCAGCGGCCCCGAAAACATTTCAACCATATGTGGCCGCCGCGCAATCGATGGCGGAGTTCACGGCAAAGGCTGTCATTCTCGGCGTGATCTTCGGCCTCATCTTTGGCGCGTCGACCGTATATCTCGGGTTGCGCGCAGGACTCACGGTGAGCGCGTCGATTCCCATCGCGGTGCTCGCGATCTCGGTCCTGAAAAAGTTCGGCGGGTCGACGATCCTCGAGAACAACATCGTCCAGACGATCGGCTCGGCCGGCGAGTCTGTCGCAGGCGGCGTCGTCTTCACCATTCCTGCCTTAATTTTTCTCACCCCGTACGGTCCGGCATATTTCAGCTACTACCAAATCACGCTGCTCACCTTCGCCGGGGGCATCCTCGGCGTCCTGATGATGGTGCCACTTCGACGTGCGCTCATCGTCAAGGAGCACGGCATCCTGCCCTACCCCGAAGGAACCGCCTGCGCCGAAGTGCTGGTCGCGGGTGAGCGCGGCGGCAAGCTCGCCGGCCTCGTGTTCAGCGGCCTCGGGGTCGGCGCGTTGTGGAAGTCACTGTCGTGGACCTTCAATATCTTTCGACAAGACGTCGGCTACTCGTTTGCGCGCACGAGCCAATTCCCCAACGCGACGGTCAGCGTGGATATCTCTCCCGAGTACATGGGCGTCGGGTACGTCATCGGTCCGCGGATTGCGGGGACGATGTTTGCGGGCGGCGTGCTTTCGTGGCTTGTGCTGCTGCCGTTGCTTTCAATTCTCGGCGCCGCGCTGACTGAACCGTTTCCGCCAATTCACCCCAACTTCGCAGTCAACCCCGCGACCGGACGGCCGTTCTTGCTCTCGGAAATGGCACCCGGCCAGATCTGGAGCGCGTACATCCGCTACATCGGCGCCGGCGCCGTGCTGGCGGCGGGTCTGATCACGCTCGCACGCACCATTCCCACCATCATCTCGTCGGCGCGTGAAGGGTTCCGAGGCATGGGCGTGGCAGGCGGCGGAACCAGTATCCGCACTGAACGCGATATCCCGATGTCGATCGTGCTCGGTGGATCACTCTTGCTCGCGATTTTCCTTGCGGTGATGCCTGGTCTGCCGACGCAAGGCAACGTGCTCGTCGCCATCCTCGTCGTGCTCTTCGGATTCTTCTTTGCGACCGTCTCGTCGCGTATCACCGGTCTCATCGGCTCTTCGTCAAACCCAATCTCGGGCATGACGATCGCCACGCTCATCATCACGTGTCTGATCTTCGTGGCGCTTGGCTGGACCGGCGACATCTATTCGCCCGTCGCCTTGTGCGTGGGAGCAATTATCTGCATCGCCGCCGCCAACGCCGGCAACACCTCACAGGATCTCAAGACCGGCTACATCGTCGGCGCCACGCCGCTCTATCAGCAGATCGGGTTGCTCATCGGCGTGGTCGCATCGGCGCTCGTCATCGGCATGACGACGTTGTACATGCATCGCGTGTTCGGCATTGGATCGCAGGACGTGCCGGCGCCCCAGGCGACGCTGATGGCCACGATCATCAAGGGACTCCTCAGCCAGGAACTCCCGTGGGGCCTGGTGCTCGTCGGCGTGTTCATCTCGGTGACGCTGGAGTTGTGCGGCATCCACTCGTTGTCGTTTGCGGTCGGTTCGTACTTGCCGATCGCGACGACGGCGCCGATCTTCATCGGCGGTCTCGTGCGGTGGATGGTTGAGCGGCGCACGGGCGTCGCCGCCGAGTCGGACCTCAGCGCGGGAACCCTGTTCAGTTCGGGGCTCATCGCCGGCGGATCGCTCGCGGGGATTCTTTTCGCCGTGCTGGTCGGGGCCGGTTACATTGAACCGTTCCAGGCGATTGGCAACGCGTTGGCGTTCCTGCACGAGGAGAACGCGCTTGGGCACATCGCCGGCGCGTTGCTGTTCCTCGCGCTCGGCGGCATTCTCTACCGCGCCGGCCAGCGCAAGATCTAGGGTCACGAACCGAATGATTCTCAGTTCGAGTGAATCGCCGTGCAAATTCGGCACGAAGAAACGGAGCGTTTCTGATAAGGTAAAGCCTGTCGTCGTAAGGAAATAATTACACACCACACAGTGAAGTTTTGACATTGTCCTTACGACTTTGTAAGTCTCTCTGACGCGGAAATGCGAGATTAGGCCTAAAACCGGCTCATCCTTCGCGGCACGGTGGTTGCTAGACCGCACATATAGAGGTACTGGGCAATGACGGAGACGTGCAGAGTTCTCGTGGTCGCGGCGACTCCTGCCTTAGCTAGTCGGCTTGAGTGGTACGTGCGCGCTGCCGGTCACCGGCCGACTGTCGTCACGACGTTCGCTGCCGCCAAGAGTTCTCTGGAACGGCATCCGCGCCCCGACCTCGTCATCAGCGAAATCAAACTGTGCGAATTCAACGGCTTGCACGTGGCCGTGCGAGGCCACGCGATTGGCGTGCCCGCCATCGTCATTGGTGAGAAAACGTTTCAGCGTGAGGCGGAAGAGCTCGCGGCGACGTGGCTGTCGCCCGAGAGCCTGGACGGTGAGGCTCTGCCGGCGGCGATCGCACGGCTGGTCGACCTCCACGCCGTTCCCGCCGCGTTCCCCTGGATTCCGGGAGTAGTCGTACCGGACGCGCATATCGACGACGCCGGAGCGGCCAGCGACTTGTCCGACCTGCCCAGCCCCCCTTCAGCGATCCTGCATTAGCCCTTCGACTCTTGCTGCTGGCTCAGCGCAGGCGAAACTCCAATCTCGATCTCTCGCGCCTCAGGCGCTTGCCACGTAGTCGGGACGACCGTGCAATTTTGACGGCGCCATCCTGAAGCCCTGGAAGGGCACATGACACTGATACTTCCGCAGGAAATTCAAGAACTTCTTGTAGTCTTCGGGCGGCATGTTGAAAGACGTCACGAGCAGCTTGTAATTCCCGTACGTATGTTCCAGCCCTAGCCGGATCAAGTCGCGCAAATCCTGCCGAGTGAGGTCCCGCGCCATAAACGGTTCGTAGGCCGCCGACCAGAATGAGGCGCCTTCCTTGACGATGCGATCGAACATGACCTGGGCGTTCGATGGCGAGATCGCCACGATCGCTCCGGAGCCTGCGGACGAACGGTGCGTATCGCGCAGAATCTCCGACGGAAGCGACTGCACCTGCACGCCGGTTTCCGACGCACGCAAGATCAATCGTTCGGCAACGTTTCTGCAGCTCGCGGACATTACCGGGCCAGCGATAGTCGATGAGGTACTCGAGTGCCTGCGGGCTCACGTCGGGGATCGGAAGATGGTGGGTCTCGGAGAAGTGCTGGAAGAAGTGACTTCAACAGCACGAACACGTCTTCGCGGCGCTCCCGCAACGGCGGCACTTCGATGTGGATCACATTGAGGCGGTAGAACAGGTCTTCGCGAAACGTCTTATTGGCGACGTGCTCGATCAACTTGCGATGCGTCGCGGCAATCACCCGGACATCCAACGGCGCCTGGCGCTGCTCCGACCCGACGCGCTGGATCTCGCCGGTCTCGAGAAACCTGAGGAGCAATGCCTGCATGCGCAGGCTCATCTCGGCCACTTCGTCCATGAAGATGGTGCCGCCATGCGCGCGCTCGAGCCAACCCATCTTGTCGCGATGGGCATCAGTGAAGCTGCCACGGACATGTCCGAACAATTCGGATTCGAGCAGCGAGTCGGGCAGCCCTGCGCAATTGAGTGCGACGAGCGGCGCCTTTCGGCGCGCGCCGCGCTCGTGAATGAGACGCGCGACGACTTCCTTGCCGGTGCCGCTTTCGCCGGTGATCAGTACCTTCGCGCCGGACCGAGCGGCGTAATCCACTTCTTCTTCGACAGTGCGAATTGCCGCGCTGATGCCTATCATGCTGATATTCATTTTCGGGACCTAACAAGCGCGTTCGCAGTGGTGATCGCGAAAACGTAATCCAGATGTCTTTAGAGAACTATGTGGGCTATCCGAGAGAAGACATTTTGAGACGAATCGCCTCAGAAGTCAACCCCCCGCGATAGTATTTTCCGGCGTAAGGAGAACTTCTGACTTTTTGTCCGCTTTTGTCGCGCTATCGGCCGACTTCTCCGGGTGATGGCACAGACGTTGTCCGGTCAAACTGTGCCAAGCGCGGCAAAGCGCGATTTCCTCGATTTATTGAGGCATAAGACGCAATTGACGCATCGCCGAGAGGCGCGAATTTGTCCAGAGTCCACTTCCGCGACTTCGGGGCGATGTGCGGAAGGCATTAGGGCGCCAATAAGTAGACTATTTTCCCATGACCGCTGGCGACCGGCGTGGCAACTGGTGGCCGGTGCATCCGACGGATTGTATGCCAAGTAACCCGCCGAGCCGTATTTGCCAACGAATCCGCGTTGATCGCCATTCCCCTTGTGGTGGCGACGTCCTTGCACCGTGGCGCATGCCTGATACTCGAGTTGCCACCCCCGGCTCTCCGGCACGAGCACAACGGTCCCCATGCGCATGGGCACCGGCCGACGAAGCCATAAAGCGCAGCAGTAGAAAACGATGACGCAAACAGCGACAACCCCGGCCAACGACAGACGCATGCCTATGCCCGGCGCTCGACCCACCTTGCTGGTCGGCAACAGTTCGGTCATGGTGGACCTGAAGGCGGAGATCGAGCCGCGTGGCGCGGTCCGATGCCAAGGTGCTCATCACCGGTGAAAGCGGGACGTGGTAAGGAGCTCGTGGCGCAAGCGGTCCACGACGGCAGCGCCCGGGCCGACCGGCCGTTCGTCGCCGTCAACTGCGCCGGACTGTCCGAAACGCTGCTGGAGTCCGAGCTGTTCGGCCACGTCAAGGGCAGCTTCACCGGCGCCTATCGTGACAAGCTCGGAAAGCTCGAACTCGCCGACCGAGGAACGATGTTCCTCGACGAAATCGGCGAGATGACGCTGCGCATGCAGGGGCTGCTTCTCCGTTTCCTGGAAACCGGCGAACTGCAGAAGGTTGGCGCCGACCGCGTCATCGGGCGCGTCAATGTCCGCGTCATCGCCGCGACCAACAAGAACCTGCGCGACATGATCGCCCAGTCGACGTTTCGCGAGGACCTGTTTTACCGCCTCAACGTCATTCACTTGACGGTGCCGCCACTGCGCGAGCGGCGGGATGACATCCCCGCGCTCGTCACGCATTTCTTGAGTCACTTCACCGGTCGCGGAGGCGAGGTCGCGCGTGAGATTTCTCCGGAAGCGCTCCGCATGCTGGTCGACTACAACTGGCCCGGTAACGTACGGGAGCTCCAGAACGTCATCGAGCGCATCGCGGTCACGATTGCGAGCCCGGTCATCCAGCCGCTCGATTTGCCGGTCGAAATCCGGCTGCGCCAGGGCGCGACATTCAAACCCCGCAAGGAACGCCGCCGCACCGTGGCCGACGATCTCTATCGGCGTCTGCTCGAGGATCGCGAATCGTTCTGGGCGGTCGTGTACCCGCTCTACATGCAGCGCGAAATCACCCGCTCGAACATGCGCGACCTGGTGCGCAAAGGTCTCGAAGAAGCCCGTGGCAACTACAAGATTGTGGCGCGCCTGTTCAACATGGACCAAAGCGACTACAAAAGGTTCCTCAATTTTCTGCGGAAGCACGACTGCCAGGTGCCGTTCAAGGAGTTTCGATCGTGAGCTCGGATGTTTCACCGTGGCGGCGCGCGCTGGCGCCGGTCTTCGTCCTTTCGTGCGCGGCGGCATCCACCGTGGCGCAGACGCCCGTCGCACCGTCCGGTGTGCCCCAGCAGACAGCGCCGGTGCCGGAGACCACTCCGGCCCTGCCGCAGGTTCCGACCGACTATGTGATCGGACCCGACGACGTCCTGACGATTTTTTTCTGGCGCGAAAAGGACCTGTCGGGCGACGTCTCGGTCCGCCCCGACGGCCGCATTTCGTTGCCGCTGCTGAACGACATCGAGGCCGCGGGGCTCACCCCTGAGCAGCTGCGCGTTCGCCTGGCGGCGGCGGCGGACAAGTACATCGAGGAGCCGACGGTCACGGTGGTCGTCAAGCAGATCAACAGCCGGAAAGTGTTCATCACGGGGCAGATCGCCAAGCCCGGCGCCTACCCGATCATGGGGCCAACGACCGTGTTGCAGCTCATTACCATGGCGGGCGGCGTTCAGGAGTATTCCGATGACAAAAATATTCAGATCCTGCGTACAGAAAACGGACGACCCGTCAGCCTTCGCTTCAACTACGACGAAGTGAAAAGGGCAAGAAGCTCGAGCAGAACATCGCGCTCAAACCCGGCGACAGCGTCATCGTTCCCTAGACGTAAGCAGGTTCACGATGAATCGAGTGTTGATATGGGCAGGCATCAGCCTGACGCTGGTCTTGTCGGTGGCCCCTGCGACCGCGCAGGCGGCTCGACCGGGCCGGCCGTACAGGGGCCTGTTCGGCAGCGGCTTGGGCGACGCCGGCCAACAACTGACAGTCAATGGATCGGTGGCGACGGGGTATAGCGACAACCTGCGTGCTAATGTGCCGGGCCCAAGCGATCCCGTGTTCGGCGAAAGCGCCGATGCGGGCCGCGGCACCCTTTTCCACCTCGGCGGCTCACTGGCCTACTCTTATCAGGCGTCGCGCTTGTCTCTCAGCGCGTCCGCCGGTACGACAGGTCGCTACTATCCATCTGCCGCGCAATCCCTCATTCGGAGCACCGGCGCTCGTCTCAGCATGTCGACCCCGCTCGCAGCGCGAACGTCGCTCTTCGCGCGCGTAACGGCCACACACCAGCCATACTCGTTGTTATCCACGCCCACCGCGGTCATCGGTGAAGACTTGGAGTTGAGTGAGAGTCCTGCGTTGGATCTCGATCTGGCCTCGACGCAGCAGGCGTACCTCGCATACGCCGGGACCGTCGGCCTCTCCCATCGGCTCTCCCAGAGAACGTCGTTTCAGTCGAACTACGCCTACGCGAACTCCGACCGCGTGGGCGCCGCCGGGCAGATGCAACAACACAGCGCGCGCGCTGGGCTCTCCCACAACCTCGCGCGAGGCCTCAGCCTTCGCGCAGGCTACCGATACGGCGTGGTCCAGTACCCAGCAGGCCCGAGCCTGCCACACCACACGATCGATGCGGGCGTTGATTACAACCGCACGCTTTCAATATCGCGTCGGACAACCCTCACCTTCGGGACCGGTTCGACGGCGGTGACCACCAGCGAACAGCTGCGTTTCGTGGTTCTCGTCAACGCGGCGTTGAACCACGAGATCGGTCGGAGCTGGAATGCGCGCGCAGCGTACGGACGGCACGTCGGGTTCGACGAAGCGTGGGAGGAGCCCGTTCTGACCGACAGCGTGAACGGCATGCTCACGGGCCTCATCACCCGGCGTCTTCATGTGCTGGTATCGGCGCGCGCGGCCCGCGGCAATGTCGGGTTGACCAGTGGCGGGCCGCGGCCCGCGACGTATAACGGCGCCGTCTCACTGCAGTCGGCGCTCACCCGCTTCATGAGCGTCGGCGTCTCGTATTCCTACTACCATCAACAACTCGGTCAAGCGCCGGCATTGTCATCGGGATTTACGCGTGCCGCCGATCGGCAGAGCGTACGCGCGGTGGCAAATCTGTGGGCGCCGCTGTTTCAGCGGGTCAGGAGGGGCAATGCTTCCCGGTAAAAAGTACAAGCCGGAGGATTATCTCCGGATGCTGTGGGTGCGCAAGTGGTTCATCGTGGTTCCGGCAGTGCTCGTCTCGGCCGGAACCTTCGTGTGGACCTCGCAGCTCCCCGATCGTTACCGCGCGTCGACGACGATCCTGGTCGTTCCGCAGCGCGTGCCGACCGCCTACGTGCGATCGACGGTCACGGCCGGTGTCGCGGAGCGTTTGCAGACCATCAGCCAGCAGATTCTCAGCCGCACGCGCCTCGAGCGGATCATCGAAGAGTTCAACCTGTACCCGGAGGAGCGGCGGACGATGATCATGGAGGACGTCGTCGAGCTGATGCGCACCCGCGACGTCAAGGTCAACGTCCCCAACTCGAGACGCCGCAATCAGGATGCGAGCCACTTCAGCGTCAGCTTCGATTCGTCGCAGCCGCGTACGGCGATGCTGGTCGCGGAGCGTCTGGCGTCGATGTTCGTTCAGGAGAACCTGCAAGACCGCGAAGTGCTGGCCGACGCGACCAATCAGTTCCTGCAGGCGCAGCTCGAGGACGCGCGACGGCGCCTGATCGAGCACGAAAAGAAGCTGGAGGAGTTCCGCCAGCGCAACTCCGGCCAGCTGCCCTCGCAGGTGCAGTCGAACCTGCAGATGATGCAGATCGACGCAGAGCGCAGATGCAGGCAAACGCCGACGCAGCGAATCGCGACCGCGATCGGCTGACGGCGCTCGACGCGGCGATCGCCGAGGCCGTCGATCGCGCGCAACGTGCCGCAGTGCCACGCCGACCACGCGACGGGCCAGGACGGACTACGCCGCAGGCACGGTCGCGCAGCAGCTCGAAGCCGCGCGCGCACCAGCTCTGCGGAATCTCGAGATGCGCGCTCAAGCCGAGCCATCCCGACGTCGGACGCACCAAGCGCATCATCGCGGAGCTCGAAGCGAAGGCGGCCGAGGAGGCAGCGGCGCGCCAAGCCGCCGCTGACGCCGACCCGACCGACGCGGTCATCAACGTCAGTCCCAGCGTGGCGAGCAAGATTACGTCGATGCGAGCCGACGCGCAGCGGCTGCGCCAGAGTCTGGACACGCGCAAGGCGGAAGACGAGCGTCTGCGGCGCCTGCTCGCCGGATACGACGGCCGAGTCGAAGCCGCTCCCGAACTCGAATCCGAGCTGACGGAGCTGATGCGCGACTACGCCACGCTGCAGGAGCAGTACACGGACGCTGCTGCGGAAGAGCGAGGAATCGAAGATTGCCGTCAATCTCGAGCGGCGGCAGATCGGCGAGCAGTTCAAGGTCATCGACGGCGCGCGGCTGCCGGAGCGGCCGATCAGCCCCGACCGTGTCCGCCTCAAATGATGGGCCTCTTCGCCGGCCTCGGCGTTCGGTCTCGCGCTGGTCGGGTTGCTCGAGTATCGCGACACGACCTTCAAGACCGACGACGACGTCGTCACCAGCCTGGCGCTGCCGGTGCTGGCGGTCATCCCCGCGATGATGACCAGCGCCGAGCGGCGGCGGATCAAGCGCCGCGGTGCTGCTTGGCACTCTGCGGCAGCGGCCGTGGTCGTTCTGGCGGTTGCCGCGCTCGTCGCCTGGCGGCTCCAGGCTGCTGCAGGCGTGGGTGCGCTGATGTACCGAGCGTTCTTCGGCCTCCGCGAGCGGCCGTTCGACCTGACGCCGAACCCGCGCTTCCTCGTCCTGACGACGGCGCACCGCGAGGCGCTGAGCAACCTCGAGTACGGCATCGCGAGCCGCGCGGGCATCACGCTGCTGATCGGCGAGGCCGGCACCGGCAAGACGACGCTGATTCGCGCGGCGCTCGAGCGGCAGCCGGCAGCAGGTGCATTGCGTCTACCTGCACAATCCGGCGCTGACGCGCGCCGAGTTCGTCGAGATGCTGGCGCTGCAGTTCGACCTGAGCGCCGAAGCGCGGCCTGTCGAAGACGGCGCTGCTGATGGAGCTCGAGGCGATGCTTACGCAGCGCGTCACGAGCGCGGCGAATCGAGCGTCCTGGTCGTCGACGAGGCCCAGAGCCTGCCGCTCGAGCTGCTCGAGGAGATTCGCCTGCTGGCCAACATCGAGACCGACGAAGCCAAGCTGCTGTCGGTCATCCTGGCCGGGCAGCCGGAGCTCGCGACGCGGCTGAACGACGACTCGTTGCGGCAGTTGAAGCAGCGCATCGCGCTGCGCTGCGAGCTGCGGCCGCTGACGCTGGCGGAAACCGCCGGCCTACCTCGCCGGGCGCATTCGCGCGGCGGGCGGCGTCGGGGCGCAGATGTTCACGCGCGAGGCCGTGATGCTGATTCACGAGCGCTCGCGGGGCATCCCGCGCACCGACAGCGTCATTGCGGACAACGCGCTGGTGACGGCCTTCGCGCTCGGCCGAAAGCCGGTCAACAGCCAGGTGATTGCCGAAGTCTGCCGCGATCTCGACCTGCAGCCGGCGAAGCTTGCCGACCGCCGAGTCGGGCGCCTGATGGTCGAAGGCGGCCCCGCGCACCGACGGGAGGATGCTTCTGCACGGGCGGTCGCCGTGTGCTCACGTTCGGCGTCCGGTGAAGCGGACGCGCGGCGGCGACAGGAGCTCAGTGCGACCACTGAGCCCAAACCAGAGCCGGGACTGTTCAACAACTTTTTTCGCAAGCGCCGCCGTTTTTCGATTTTTTCGAAACGGGAATCGAGATGAGCCGCATCGACGAGGCGCTGCGACGCGCTGCAGAAGAAGAAGCCGCTATCGAGGGCACCACGACGGCGGTCACGCCCGCGCCACGCCCGGTCGGCGCGCACGACGTGGCCGCTCTCGCGCGTGAGCCGTTTCCGGTCGAAATCGAGGCGCAGCGGCGCAACGCGTGCCGACACCAGAGCCCTCTACCACGTCCGTCGGTGATCAGCAGCGCCAATCGGCCCAAGCCGGCAGATGAAACACCTGAGCCCGACCGGCGCGCGGCAAGACGCTCTTCGAGCGCATCGACGCCCGGCTGGCCGAAAAAGTCGTCGCCGACCGCAACATGTCGCCGCTGTCGCGCGAGCAGTACCGGCGCCTCGCCGGCGTGCTCACTGATGCGCAGGGCAATAACGGCATCCGCGTCGTGATGGTCGCCAGCGCCGTGCCGGCGAAGGCAAGACGCTGACCGCGACCAACCTGGCGCTGACGCTCAGCGAGTCGTACCACGCCGCGTGCTGCTCATCGACGCCGACCTGCGGAAGCCGGCGCTGCACGAGGTGTTCCAGCTGAACACCGCGGCGGGCTTGACCGACGGTCTCGAATCGCACAGCCGGATGTGAAGCTGGTGCTCCGCCAGGTGTCGCCGCACCTTGTCGGTGCTGCCGGCGGGCCGGCCGACCTCGGATCCGATGGCGGCGCTCACCTCCGAGCGCATGCGGCGGCTGCTCGAGGAGGCGAAGGAGACGTTCGACTGGGTGATCATCGACACGCCGCCGCTGATGCTGCTGCCCGACGCGCACCTGCTGTCGTCGCTGGTCGACGGCGCGGTGCTGGTGGTCAAGGCGAATCGACGCCGCACGAGATGGTGAAGCGCACCGGCGAGATCATCGGCCGGAGTCGCATTCTCGGCGTCGTGCTCAACCAGGCGCCGACACCAACGGCCACGCGCGGACTATGCCGGCTACGACGGCCACTACTATCTCGCAGCCGAGGACGGACCGCGCTCATGAGCCGCACCTAGGCACTTCGCATCACGCTGCGCTCACTCACGCTGATCGCGTGCGAGACGGCGCTGATCGTGTTCGGCGGTGTTCGCCGCCGCATATCGTCCGACTCGGCCTGAGGCGTGGGATGTGCTCGCGCTCGAAAACGGGATCGCCGAAGGCGCTGCTCATCGCGGCGTCGCCCAGGGGTGCCTGTACTACGCCGACCTGTACGACTTGCGGATGCTGTCGGACCGGCGCGAGCTGTTCATCCGGATCCTGCACGCGCTCGCCGTCGGCGTCGTTCATCCTGGCGCGCGTCTACTTCTGGTTCCCGTCGCTCATCATCGGCCGCGGCGTGTTCATGATCGCCGCGGTCTTCGTCATCACGCTGGTCGTCGGCTGGCGGATCGCCTTCGAGTGGGTCAGCCGCTCGGGTGCGCCCGCGCGAGCGCCTGCTGCTGGTCGGCACCAGTGCCGCCGCGGTCGATCTCGCGCGCGAGATGTTCGAGCGCCGGCATGAGCTCGGCGTCGAGATCGTCGGCTTCATCGATCCCGATCCGGCGCGCGTCGGCGCGCCGGTGCTCAACCCCGGCGTCATCGGCACGATCGAGGACATTCCGGCGATCGTGCGCGCGCGCGGCGTCGACCGCGTGGTGGTGAGCCTGGCGGACGCGCGCGGCAAGCTGCCGATGGACAAGCTGCTCGAGCTGCGGCTCGACGGCGTCAACTTCGACCACCTCGCCTCGGTCTACGAGGAATACACCGGCAAGATCGCGGTCGAGAACCTGCGTCCGAGCTGGCTGATCTTCACGACGGGTTCCGCAAGACGCGTGTGCTGACCGCGACCAAGCGCGTGCTCGACGTCGTGCTCGCGAGTCTCGCGCGGCCTGCTCGCGGTGCCGCTGATGCTGCTCGTCGCGCTGGCCGTCAGGCTGACGTCGCCCGGCCCGGTGCTGTATCACCAGCAGCGCGTTGGGCAGAACGGTCACCTGTTCACGATCCACAAGTTCCGGTCGATGCGCCAGGACGCCGAGGCGGCGACCGGCCCGGTGTGGGCGGCGAAGGCCGGGGACCCGCGCGTCACGCCGATCGGCGGGTGGCTGCGCCGCGCGCGGCTCGACGAGCTGCCGCAGCTGTGGAACGTGCTCAACGGCGACATGAGCCTGGTCGGGCCGCGGCCGGAGCGTCCCGAGTTCGTCGGCGATCTGACCAAGCAGATCCCGTTCTACGGCCAGCGCCACATCGTGCGGCCAGGCCTCACCGGATGGGCGCAGGTGCGCTACACCTACGGCGCCACCACCGAGGACGCGCTGCAGAAGCTGCAGTACGACCTGTTCTACATCAAGAACCTGTCGATCGCGCTCGATCTCTACATCATGCTCGACACGGTCAAGACGGTCGTGCTGCGGAGGGGCGCGTGAGCCGCGACGGCACGACCGGCGCGACGTCGCGCGCCGGTCGTCAACGCGATGACGCGTCGACGTCGAGGACTACTTCCACGTCAGCGCCTTCGACGCGGATCGTGCTCGCGCTCGTCATGGGACAGCATGGAGAGCCGCGTTGTCGCCAACACGGACCGGCTGCTCGATCTCGTTCGACGACGTTCGGTGTGCAGGGCACGTTCTTCGTCCTCGGCTGGGTGGCCGAGCGCCATCCCGGCGCTGGTGCGCGACATCGCCGCGCGCGGCCACGAGATCGCCTCGCACGGCTACGCCCACCGGCTGATCTACGACCAGACGCCGGAGGCGTTCCGCGAGGACGTGCGCCGCGCCAAGCAGCTGCTCGAAGACGCGACGGCGTCGGCGTCGCAGGGCTACCGGGCGCCGAGCTTCTCGGTCACCGCCCGATCGCTGTGGGCGCTCGACGTGCTGATCGAGGAGGGCTACCGCTACGACGCGAGCATCTTCCCGATCCGCCACGATCGCTACGGCATTCCCGGCGTCGCCGCGGCACCCGTACAGCATCCGCGACGGCGCAGGCTCGATCATCGAGGTGCCCGGCTCGACCGGTGCGCATCGGGCCGCTGAACCTGCCGATCGGCGGCGGCGGCTACTTCCGCATCCTGCCGTATGCCTGGACGCGCTGGGGGATCGCCCGGCTCAACCGCCGTGGAGGAGCAGCCGGCCGTCTTCTACATCCACCCGTGGGAGATCGATCCCGAGCAGCCGCGCGCTGCCGGCGGGCTGGCTGGGCCGGTTCCGCCACTATCGCAATCTGCGATCAAGACGGAGCCGCGCCTGCGCGCGCTGCTGACCGATTTCGGGTTCGGCACCGGTCGCATCGCTGCTGCAGGCGCGCATGCGCCGTCGAGCGAATCCGGCCGATCGTGCCGCTCGATGCGACCCGGCCCTCCGTTGAGTGCGGACTAGCAATCATGAACGTCGCAATCATCGGAACCGGATACGTTGGCCTCGTCACCGGCGCATGCCTGGCCGACTTCGGTCATTCGGTCGTCTGTGTGGACAACGCAGCGCCGGATCGAAGCGTTGCGAGCGGGCGAGATCCCGTTTTACGAGCCGGGGCTGGGCGAGGTGGTGGCGCGAAACGCCGCCGCCGGCCGGCTGACGCTTCTCGACTGTGAACGTCGGGGAGGCGGTGCGGCGGTGCACGGTGATGTTCGTCGCGGTCGGCACGCCGGAGGGCGCGAACGGCGAGGCCGACATGTCGCAGATCGAGGCGGTGGCGACCGAGCTTGCGCGGCCATCTCGACGGCTACCGCGTCATCGTCACCAAGAGCACGGTGCCCGTCGGCACCGGCGCGTGGCTGCGCGAGTCGGTCCTGAGCAAGCTGCGTCGCGCCCGGTGGAGTTCGACGTGGTGTCGAACCCCGAGTTCTTGCGCGAGGGCTCGGCAGTCAGCGACTTCCTGCGCCCCGACCGCGTCGTCATCGGGACGACGAGCGAACGCGCTGCGGCCATCATGCGCGAGATCTACCGGCCGCTCTACCTGATTGAGACGCCGATGGTCGTCACCGACGTCGAGATCGGCGGAGATGATCAAGTACGCGTCGAACGCGTTTCTCGCGGTCAAGATCGGATTCATCAACGAGATCGCCAACCTGTGCGATCGCGTCGGCGCCGACGTCCACGTTGTCGCGAAGGGCATGGGCCTCGATAAGCGCATCGGCGCCAAGTTCCTCCATCCCGGGTCCGGGCTACGGCGGTTCGTGCTTTCCCAAGGACACGCGCGCGCTGGCGGCGCTCGGCGTCGCAGCACCGGCGCGGCAACGGATCGTCGAGGCCGCGATCGAAACGCAATACCGCGGCAGCGGCATGCACCTGGTCGAGAAGATCGACGCGACGCTCGGCGGCGTGCGCCGGCCGCCGGTCGCCGTGCTTGGCCTCGCCTTCAAGCCGAATACCGACGACATTCGTGAGTCGCCGGCACTTTCGTCTGCCGGCAGCTGGCCGAACGCCGGCGCCACTATTCGCGCGTTCGATCCAGTGGCCGCGCACGTCGCCGCCGTCGCGCTGAGCGATCTCGGCGACGCCATCACGTTTGCCAGCGACGCCTACGACGCGGCGCGTGGCGCGGATGCCGTGGTCATCATGACGGAGTGGAACGAATTCCGCGGATCTCGACCTCGAGCGCCTGCGCGGCCTGATGGCGAAGCCGCTCATCGTCGATGCGCGCAACGTTCTCGATCCGGCGCAGACGCGCGCCCTTGGGTTCGATATACGTGGGCACAGGCCGCGGTCTGGCGATGGCACTCGAGACCGTTGCATGAACACGCAGGGGCTGAGAGTTACCACCCCGCTGCCAGTCGTGGTGCGCGACGCTGTCACGGGCGACGGTTCGGACGAGTACGTCGCGGCTCACCCGCACGCGTCGTCCTACCATCGGCGGCAATGGCTGGATGTGATCCGCAATGCGTTCGGCCACGAGACCAAGTACCTGGTGGCAACAACCACCCACGGGGTCGCCGGCGTCCTCCCGCTGGTATTTTTTCGCAGCCGCGTCTTCGGCCGCTTTGCCGTATCGATGCCGTTCCTCAATTACGGGGGCGTCCTCGCCGACCGACCGGACGTCGAGACGGCGCTGCTGCAGCGGGCGATTGAGGACACGCGACAGGCGGGGGGGACGCATCTGGAGCTGCGGCACACCTGCCAGCACTTTTCCGCGCTGACGCCGAAGCGTCACAAAGTGGCGATGGAGTTGGTGCTTGCGCCAACGGTGGAGGCGCAATGGGGTGCGCTCGACCGCAAGGTTCGTAATCAAGTGCGCAAAGCGGAAAAGAGCGACCTGCACGCAGCGTCTGGTGGCGTGGAGTTGCTGCCAGAGTTCTACGAAGTGTTCGCGCACAATATGCGGGATCTCGGGACGCCTGTATACAGCCGCACATTTTTTCAGCAAGTGCTCACCACCTTTCCCGATGAGACGCGCGTCTTCGTTGTCCGGGTGAACGGCCGGCCGGCGGCCGCGTCGCTCGTGCACTGGTACCGCGACACGATCGAGGTGCCGTGGGCGTCGGCCCTGCGCGAGTTCAACCCGCTGTGTGTGAACCTCTTCCTCTATTGGCAAATGGTGCAGTTTGCCGTGGGCCGCGGCTTCCGCTTGTTCGACTTCGGCCGCTCGACTCCCGGCGAGGGGACTTTTCAGTTCAAGAAGCAATGGGGCGCTGAGCCCCGCGAGCTCGTGTGGGAGTACTGGACCGCGGACGGTCACCCGGTTCCCGAACTGAACCCGAAAAACCCGAAGTTCGACTTGGCGATTCGCGCCTGGCAGCGGCTGCCGCTGCGCGTCGCCTCGGCGCTGGGACCACTCGTCGTCCGTCATATCCCATAGTGTCGATACTGCTCCTGCTCCTGACCGCGTCCGCTGCCGTCCTCGCGTATGTGTACGTCGGGTATCCGGTGTTGCTGCACCTGCTGGTGTGGCTGCGGGGACCACGCCCGGTGCGGCGGGCGAACATCACGCCGAGGATCAGTCTGGTGATTTCGGCATACAACGAAGGGCGCGTGATCCGCGGCAAACTGGAAAACGCCTTGTCGTTGACCTATCCGCGTGAGCTTCTCGACATTGTCGTCGTGTCGGACGCCTCGAGCGATGACACGGACGCGATTGTCGCCGGAGTACGCCGGACGCGTGCGCCTCGCGCGCCAGCAGGAGCGCCGCGGCAAGACGGCGGGCTTGAACCACACCGTGCCGGGACTCGCCGGCGACATCGTGGTGTTTTCTGACGCCAACGCGATGTACGCACCCGATGCACTGATGAAACTCGCCGCGAATTTCGCCGATGCCGAGGTGGGCTGCGTCACCGGCGAGGCGCGATACCTGGCGGGCCGCACGAGCGCAGCGGATTTCGGAGAACGCGCCTACTGGGATTACGAGATCAATATCAAGCGCTTGGAAACGGCCGTGGGTTCGATGGTCGGCGGCGACGGCGCAATCTACGCGATTCGCCGCCCGCTGTGGCGCGAGCTCCCGGAAAACGCGATCAACGACTTTCTGAACCCGCTGCAGATCGTGGAAGCCGGATGGCGCGCGGTGTATGAGCCGCTGGCGGTGTGCTACGAGGAGACGGCAGGCGGTGTGCGCAGCGAGTACCGGCGTCGCGTGCGAATTATCAGCCGCAGCTGGCGCGCCGTGTTCGAGGCATCAGGCGTGCTCAATCCACGCCGCGTTGGGCTGTTCACCTGGTCGCTGGTGTCGCACAAGATGTTGCGGTGGCTGTCGGGGTTCGTCGCGACGCATTGCCGCAGTGAGCGCGATCGGGCTGTTTGGTGTTGCGTTCGATCGGCAACCGGTTGCCGCTGCCGCCGCCGTCGTTGCGCCATTCGTCGGGTTAGGCGTCACACGCGTCGGCCGTCGGCTCCTCGCGACGCTGGGCTATTTTATGGTGATAAACGTGGCGTCGATGGTCGGCGTTCTCAAGGGCTGCACCGGCCGGGTCTCTGGCGTCTGGTCGACGCCGCGTCACACCCCACGACGCGTCACCTCACGGGTCCGCTCGTTGAAGTCGGGCACGGTAGTGGAGCTGATTGCCGCCATCAGCATCGTCGGCGCGATCGTCGCATATCGAATGCTTCCCGGTGAGCAATTTGCCACGATTCTCTTTTGGAGCTCCGTCGCGATGCTCGCGCTATGTGTACTTCGCGTACCCGGCGCTGCTCTCTGTCGTTTGCCGGTTCGCCGACCGGCCGGTGGCGCGCGCCGCAATCGAACCCAACGTCTGCGTGTTCATCGCGGCCAACGATGAAGAGGCGGTGATCGCGGCCAAGCTGGAGAACACGCTCGCGCTGGATTACCCGCAGGATCGGCTCGACATCGTCGTGGCGTCTGACGGATCCGTCGACGACACCAATCGCATCGTGCGGCGGTTCGCACCGCGCGTCCGGTTGCTCGAGTTGTATCCACGCCGCGGCAAGATCGGTCACGATCAACGAGGGCATCAAGAGCGTCACTGCGCGACATCGTCGTCTTCTCGGATGCCAACACGTTCCTCGACGCGGGCGCGATCCGCGCGCTGGTGCGGAACTTCGCCGACGAGGAAGTCGGCGGTGTGAGCGGCGACGTCGCGCTGATCGGCGAGCGGGCGCGCCTGGCGCGATCCGAGGACCTTTACTACCGCTATGAACGGTGGATCCAACGGGCGGAGTCGGCGATTGGATCGATGATTGGTGCTGACGGCGCCCTCTACGCCATTCGCCGCGAGCTGTTCGTCGCTCCCGCACACGACACGATTCTCGACGACATGGCGATCCCATGGCGGTCGTTCGCGCCGGGCGCCGGGTGGTGTTCGAAGACGAGGCCACGCGGTCGAACAGGGCTCCGCAACCGCGAAGGAAGAGTTCTCGCGCAAGACACGAGTCATTGCCGGCGCCATGCAGTTTGTCAGGCGTCGCGACAGCGCGGTACCCGTAACGGCGCTGCAAGTCGTCGTGTCATGGTCTCCCACAAGGTGCTGCGTTGGTTGTCGCCGTGTTCGCCACAACGGCGTTTGTCACGTCTCTGGTCCTGGCGCCGGTGTGGACGGGTCTATGCGGCGGCCGTCGCCGTCGCAAGTCCTGTTGCTCGCGCTGGGCGTCGCCGGCTGCGCGCCCGGCATTGCGCCGTTGGCAGTAATCGCATTGGCGCATTATGTCTGTCTCGTCCAGGCGGCAGCCGCTGTTGGTTTCATCCGCGGGTCTGACGCGGTCGCCAGTCGGTTCTGTGGCGCCGATTCATCCGCGTGCCGCTGGATCAGCCCGATCGCGTGACCGAAATGACGCAGAACGCGCATACGTACAGCGCCAGTCCAGAACTCTGCGGCGCGCTGCGAACGAGCATGGCCCCGTCGGCGAAGACGGGATTATTGCGCGACCGGTGCCTGCGCCGCCCTGCGCCGAGCTCGGCGCCAAGCCGTCGCGTCGGCGATCCTCCGATACCATGCCGTGTGCGAGACGAGGGCTACGAGTACGCCTGACCCGTCCATTTGCGATTTCGCCTGACGGCGTTCAAGGAGCACGTGCAAGTATCTGCGCCTCGAATTACACGGTGTTGTCGCTCGACGAAGTCGTGGAACGTTGCGCCACAGCATCGACCGCTGCCCGCCAATGTCGTCGCGATCACGTTCGACGACGGCTATGCAGACAACCTGCAGGCGGCACGGAGTCCTCCATGCGCACGGGCTACCGGCGACGTTTTTCATCACCGCCGGATGCCTGCCGGTGGCGAAGCGCCCTTCTGGCGTCGCCGAGATTCGAGCATGAGCTCGCGGAACATGCACCCTACGGTCTACTCGGTCTGAAACGCCAGAAGGCGCGTCGACCCATGCTCGGCGACATTGAGCGAGCACTGAGCCGCGAGAACGCGATTCGCCGCGTGACGCGTTGATCAAGTCGCACTCCATCGCACGTCCGAGAGGCCCTGCGTCGAGCAGCTGCGGCTGGCGGCCGGTGTGCGCATTACCCACCGAGCTACATGCTGAAGTGGGAAGAGGTGGCCGAGATGCGTCGTCTCGGCATGACGATCGCTGCGCATACGCTGACCCATCCGAACCTTCCGAATGCCGGACTGACCAGCGCTTTCGACGAGATTGCCGGATCGAAGCGCCGTTTGGAGCAGGAACTGGGCGAGCCGATCCGCTGTTTTCGTATCCGAATGGGGGCGCCGAACGCTACTACACCGCCGCCATCCAGACGGCTGGTGGCGAACGCGGGTTTCGCCGCCGCCACAACGTCGCGCAACGGGTTTGCGCGATGCCAGCAGTGATTTGTATGCCTTGGAGCGCATCGAGGTCGAGGAACGACTCGAAGACCTCGATGTTCGCTCTGGAAGTGGAGCGATTCGCGTTCGCGCCGACGCGGTAACTGATGCTGCTTCATGAGCTGCTCGCCGATCGGCGACTCGCGCACCCGATGCCGTTGCCGTTGTCGAGCCCGGGCGCGTCGACAGACCTACGCCGAGCTCGATCGACGCGCCACCGCGGTGGCCGCGGCGCTGATCGGGGCCGGCGTGCAGCCAGGTGATCGCGTCGTGCTCGCGCTCGAACAACTCGCTCGAGTTCGTCGCGAGTTACTTCGGCATTCTAGGGCCTCCGCCGTCGTCGTCCCCTTGCAGCCGGGGCCGCGGAGCGACCGGCTGCCGACCGCGATAGCGGACTGCACACCCGCCGCCTGCATTGTCGACGAAGCCACGTGGCCACTTGTACCAGCCTCCTCGATCAGTTGTCACCGGGCGCGGTTCTGTCTCCAAGGCGGCACGTTCCGCCGTGCCGGACGGCGTCAGAAGGCTGCCGGGGTTGGAGTCGAGCCAAGTGCCGAGATCACGGCACGGATGCGGTGACGTCCCGGCCGGCGTCGCCGAAGCGATCTCGCAGCAATCATCTACACGTCCGGCACTACCGGCACGCCACGAGGCGTCATGCTGTCGCACGCGAACATCACGGCGAACACGGCGTCGATCGTCGAGTACCTCAGCCTGTCGGCAAGCGACCGCGTGATGGTCGTGCTGCCCTTCTATTACGTGTATGGGCTGTCGCTGCTGCACACGCACATTGCGGTCGGTGGCCGCCTGGTTCTCGACAACCGCTTCGCGTTTCCCAACGTGGTGCTGAATGCGATGGCGGAGCACGAGGTGACGGGGTTTGCGGGTGTGCCCTCGACGTTCGCGATGCTGCTCCACAAGTCCAGGCTCGCCACGACGCCGCTCCCGGCGTTGCGTTACGTCACCCAAGCTGGCGGCCCGATGCCGCCGGCACGCCTGCGGGAGTGGCTTCGGATCATGCCCGGACGTGCTGTTCTTCGTGATGTACGGAGCGACCGAGGCATCAGCCCGGCTGGCTTACCTGCCGCCCTCGGAATTGCTCACGGCGAATCGGGTCGATCGGACGGCCGATCCCCGGCGTCGAGCTCGTGTCATTGACGCGACGACGGCAGGTCGCGCCGCGCCGGTGAAGTCGGGGAGATCGTCGCTCGTGGCGCGAACATCTCTCCGGGCTATTGGCACTGCCCTGAGGAGACCCGCGAGCGGTTTGACGCCGATGGCTATCCACACCGGCGATTTGGGCTTATGCCGATGCCGACGGCTACTTCTTCCTGGTCGGCCGGCGGCACGACATGATCAAGGTCGGCGGGCATCGCGTCAGCGCCAAGGAAATCGAGGAGACGCTGCACGAGCACCCGCTCGTTCATGAGGCGGCTGTCGTCGCTGCGCCGCACGACCTTCTGGGCGAAGCCCCTGTCGCCCACATTGCGTTGCGCCAGGAATGTGAACTGACGGCGAGTGAGATCCTGGAGTTTTGTCGAACCTTGTTGCCAGAGCACAAGGTGCCGGTCCACGTGATGTTCCACGACGCAGTTCCCAAGAACGAATCGGGCAAGATCGCCAAGGCCGCGTTGAAGGCGCTGACCAACGCGGAACAGGTCGGGTGAATGGGCATCACGATTCGGGAAGCGGACCTGGACCATGAGTTGCCCCTGCTGGCATCGACGGTGAACGCCGCGTTCGGGAGCAGCGTTTCTGAAGAACGATTTCGTTGGCTTGTACCTGGACAATCCTGACGGGCGGGCGTTGGCATGGTTTGCTGTCGATGACCAGACCGGTGAGATTGCCGGGTGCACCGCCGTGTCGCCGCGCCGGGTGTTGGTGGGCGATCGCGAAGTGCTCGCGTGGAACTGCGGAGACTTCTCGATCGCCAAGCGTTATCGCACGATGGGTACCGCGGTGAAGCTTCGCCGCGCGGCTCGTGACGGCATCGATGCGGGTAAGAGCGCATTCTTGTACGCCCATCCCAACGATCGGATGCTGCAGGTCCATCTACGCGTCGGGCATCAGCCGTTGGCCAAGATGACCGCTACGCGAAGCCACTTGCGGTCGCACCGGCCGGAACGCTGTTGAACCGGTGGGCACCGCTGGTCTGCGGCTTCTGGGCAGTGAAGCGTTCGTTCGCGTGAAGGGCGACGTGGAGATCGTCGCGTCGGAGATGCTGCCGACCGATGTCGACGAGGTGTTCCGAGACGTGCAGCGACGGCTGGGAACGGCGGTTGTCCGCGAGCACCGTACTTGAACTGGCGCTTTCACGGAACTCGGAACAGGACACAGAGACACTGATTCTTCGCGCGAACGGCCGACCGACTGCTTACGTCGTTTCTCGATGAAGAATGGCGCCGTGGCGATCAAGGACTGGCTGGCGGTGGAGACGGGCGCGCGCGATCAGGTCTTCGTGGCGTGCCTGCGCGAAGCCCGGCAGCGAGGTGGGGCGTCCGCAACCGTGAGCGTGTTGGAAACACATCCGGACGTTTCGGCGCTGAGACGCCTCGGGTTCGTCAGGCGGCCCGAGAGTTCCACGGTCGTCACGTATGCCACGGAAGGGACGGCATCAGGGCGGCCGTAACCGACGCGGCTCATGGTACATGACGCTCGGCGATCGGGACGTTTGAGTAGAACGCGATGATGCACGATGACGCAACCAGACGCCAAGCGCGGCCAGCGACCTCGAGGAAGACGATTCGAGTTCGGGCGCAACTGGACTCTTTTTCTTGAGCAGCTCGATGCCCGCCGAATTCAGCAGGCCGAGGTCTCGCTCCAGGAGATGCTCGGGGTCGATACCCTCGAAGGACGGACTTTCCTGGACATTGGTTCGGGCAGCGGCTTGTTCAGCCTCGCCGCGCGCCGCCTCGGCGCGCGTGTCCACTCATTCGATTACGACGCGCACTCGGTCAGTTGCACGGCGGAGCTGCAAGCGCCGGCATTTTCCTGGCGATACGCGATGGGTCGTGGAGCGCGGATCCGCGTTGGACGAGGGGTATTTGCGCGGACTTGGCACCTTCGATGTGGTGTACTCGTGGGGCGTGCTGCATCACACCGGCGAGATGATGGCGGGCACTCGAACTCGCGCAGCAACGGGTCGCACCCGGAGGCCTTCTGGCGATCGCCATCTACAACGATGCCGGCGGCCGCAGCGTCAGGTGGCATCTGGATCAAACGCGCCTATCTCGCCCTGCCGGCGTCCGCTTCGGCCGCCGTTCGCGGCAATCGCCATTGCCCCTACCGAGTTGCGGATGGCCTGCAGCGCCGTGCTGCGCGGGCAGCCGCTCGAGTACGTGCGGTCGTGGACACGATATGCCGAACAGAAGCGCGGCATGAGCCGGTGGCGCGACATCGTCGATTGGGTCGGCGGCTATCCGTACGAGTATGCGCAAACCGACTCGATTTTCCGTTTCTACCGGCAGCGAGGATTCGCGCATGCGGACGCTGAAGTGCTCAGCGGGACCGCTTGGGTGTAACGAATTCGTGTTCGAGCGACTGCGCCCGAGCGACCGATGAACTACCTGGAGGATACGTGCGAGATTCAGCGGGACGTTCGACAGTTCATTCAGAACGAGCTGGTTCGCGACGTGCAGGCCATCTCGGACGATGATTCGCTCCTCGAAGCCGGAGTCGTCGATTCACTCGCCGTGCTCGCGCTGGTGGAGTACGTCGAGCGTCAATACGGGTTGAAGGTGATGGAAGACGAGATGATGCCCGAGAACTTTGAGAGCATCGAGGCAATTGCCGCATTCGTCGAACGGCCGACTGAGCGATCGTGCTTGACACCGAGATCTGGTGCGCCGGTCGTGACGACTGCCGTGGGGGGCGTGGCACGGCGACATTCAGCTCGAGCTGCGCCTCCCACCGGAATGGCAGTCTGTGCTCGCTGCCGCCGGCGGACGCGCCGGCGCTTGACCGAAGTCGCCATTGCGCGAGCGCTCGACGCGCCAGAAGCCGCGCCTCCCTCGAGAGAAGTGGTCCGTGGACGGAACACGGTGGCGATTGCCATCGACGACCTCTCTCGACCGCTCCCGGCGTCGCGCCATGCTCGAGCTGGTGATTGCGGCTCGGCGCCGCCGGCATCGGGATGAGCATGTCACGATCGTCGTGGCAAGGGGGGCGCATCGCCGGGCGTCACCCGATGACCTCGCAGCGGAAGATTGGTCCGGCGCTGGTGCCGGCGGGTTCGCATGAGTCAGTCACGACCCGGAGGACGGCTGGCGGACACCGGCGTCATGCTGTCGGGCGTGCCCGTCCGGCTCAATGCGGCGTTTTTCGAGGCGGACGTCCGTATCGGCGTGTGTGGCGTGCTCCCACATCCGTTTGCCGGATTTAGCGGCGGTGGCAAGATCGTCATTCCTGGACTGGCTGACCTCGACGTGCTGGCGCGGACGCACCGATACGCGTTGATGGGATTCAGCGGCGGGACGCAAACTGGGACACAACCGGTTTCGCGAGGACATGGAAGGACGCCGTCGGCCGGATCGGACTTCACTGGACCGTCAACGCCGTCACCAACAGTCGCCGCGAAGTCGCGATGTCGCGGCAGGCGACTTCGTGCACGCGCATCGCGCCGCAGCGGCTGCGGCTGCGCAATTAGGTGCCACGAGCGGCACCGGCGGCCGGCCTCGACGCACTGATCCTCAACGCCTATCCGAAGGACACGGAGCTCCTGCAGATCGAAGCGGCGCTTGCCGTGCTCCGATCCGGGATGGAGAGCTGGCTACGGCCTGACGCGCCGATCGTACTGACCGGCGCGTGCGCGGACGGGCTCGGCACGCACGGACTGTTCGGTCCGGGAGGGCGGTTGTTCCGGGTCCCGTCGCAGAAGACGTTCCTGCGGGGCGGCCGCTCGTGGTCGTTTCTGCCGAAGGTCGACGCACGAGTGGCCGCGAAGGTGTTCTGGGAGGGTTATCCGGTGTGCCGAGACGTGGGATGAGTCATCGGCAGACTGCGCCAGTACCTGGGTCCCGGCGCGCGTGTTGGCGTCGTCCCGTGCGCGCCGTTGCAATCGCCTCGAGCGGCGGCGGCATGAGCCTGACGACCCTCGCGTGGCTGCGTCCTGTTCGCGCGCTTCGCTGCTGACGCTGAGCGTCCCGTTACGGCTTCTCGCTGTATTGCTGACGTTTTTCATGTTCCCGCAGTTCTGGTGGTGGGGCAGGGGCTTGCCGGAGCTGCGCTGGAATCTTTATGCCGGACGGTCCTGCTGCCGTGGCCACCCTCGCCCACCGGCTCGTGCCGAGGAGCGCCCGCGCTTCCGATGTCGTCGGGTGCTGTTGCTGCTCATCGTGATGAACGCGACGTCGTTCACTTCATCCTCGCGCCGAATCGCGCGCTCAGCGAGGACACGTATGTCCTGTTGCTGAAGTTCACGGCTGCTCCTCGTCGTGGTGACCATGTGTATCCGCGACCGCGTGGATCTCCGAATTGCGATCTGGTCGATGGCGCTAGGGGCCGCGTACATCGGCTACGAAGTCACGATCAACGACCGCGGTCGCTCAGCGGCGGCCGCCTCGAGGGTATCGGCGCCGCCGGTGTGGCAAACGCAAACCAGCTCGCATCGTTGATGGCGACGATTCTTCCGCTGACGGGCGCGTCTGTTCCTCACGGGTAGTCGCCGGGAGAAGATCGGCGCGTTCATGGTTGCGCCGTTGATTCTCAACGTGCTCCTGCTCTGCAACAGCCGCGGCGCGTTCCTCGCGACGATTGCCGCGGGGGCGGTATTCGTCGTGGCTGCGCTCCGCGGTCCCGCAAGCAAAAAAGCCAAACAGGGGCTCGCGCTCGGAGTCCTCGCGTTTTTCTTTCTTCTCGGCGACCCGGAAATCCTCGATCGCTTCACGACGATGTTCGTCGGCGGGGACGAGCGGGATGATTCCGCCGAGAGTCGGCTGGTCTTCTGGAGCGCGGCGCTCGAGATGATCGCCGACCATCCGCTCGGGGCCGGCGGGGACGGTTTGCCGGTGCTACGCCGCGCGCTATCTCGCGGGGCGCGTCGCGCCCCATCCACAACGGCTATCTGACGGAAGCCGCTGACTGGGGACTGCAGGGATTCGCGCTTGCGCATGCTGCTGCTCGCCAGTGCGTTCGCTATCGCGTGGCGAACGCTGCGCGCGCGCCAACTTCTCGGAGATAGTGACGCCGTCATTGTCGGCGCGTGCCTCCTCACCGCCATGACTGCGTTTCTCGGCACATCGGTGTTCGGCGACTACATGGACGAGGAGTGGGGATACTGGATGCTTGCGCTGATGCTGGTGTACGCGCGACTGTACGGGCCGGAGATGGCGACTCTCCTCACCGACTTCAATGCGAGGGTCTCGACGTCGACGGCGCGTCTGCCACGCGCGGATCGGCAGCCGCAGCACGTCGCTCGGGGTGGTGGCTCATGGCAACACAAAGGGCTGCCGTCATGACGCCCAATCGATTGCGCGTCGGCTACCTGGCGGGCTCGGGCCACACCGGGTCCACCCTGATGGCCCTCCTCATGGACGCGCACCCACAGGTGGTGAGCGTCGGAGAGACGTCATTCAAGCCGAGCAATCGACGTCGCCGCCGCTTCAGTTTGCCCTGTTCGTGCGGGAAAACGTTTGCGGAGTGTCCTTTCTGGACGGAGGTCTTTGCGCGAGTGCGCTCGAAGGGGTTTGACTTTGGCCCTCGTGCCTGGACCAACGACTACCGCTATCAGAACCGCTGGCTGCATCGCGCGCTGACGAGATATTCGGGACACAGTGCCGTGCGATATCTGCAGCGAAAGTCGCTGCGCTGGCTCCCGGTGCACGCGCAGCGACTGCAGCGAATCGATCGAGTCAATGTGGCATTCATCGAAGCGGCGCTCGAGACCTCGAACTCGCAAGTGTTCTTCGATACGTCGAAGAGGCCAGTGCGCCTGGAGCGGTTGGCAGCGATTCGGGAGATCGATCTCCGCCTGATCATCCTCGTGCGCGACGTTCGCGGCTTCACCGGCTCCGCCAAGCGACGCGGGCTCGATATCGAACGTGAGGCCTGGACGTGGAGGCTGGAGTACCAAACCGTCAAGGAAATCTCGCAATCGCTCCCGGCGAATCGCACCATGCTCCTTCGCTACGAGGACGTCTGCGTCGATCCGGCGGGACAGCTCATGTCGCTGCACCGCTTTTTAGGCGTTGAGCCTTTGGCCCCGCCCGAGGTCCTCCATCCACACCAACACCACGTGCTCGGCAACCGCATTCGGCTGCAGAAATCACTGCGGGTGCGCGCGAGCAGTTCCTGGGAAGAGATGCTCACGCCCGCCGAGGTGAAGACAGTCGTGGGGATTGCCGGCGACATCAACGCGCGGCTTGGTTACGAGTGATGTTGCCTCCTGACGTCAGTGCCCCCGAGGCGCTCGATGCCGTGCTGAGCATGCTGCAGAAAAATAGCGGCGCATATTTCGGCACACCAGGCGTCCACCTCCACCCGTTGCGGCGATTCGAGCGCGAGGCCTCGGTCGTGCTACAGGTGCGGGTGGAAGGCGCGCGCGCGACGGGCGAGATCTTTGTCAAGGTGTTCAAGCCGCGCGGTTCCGGCCCCGAAGACCGGGAGATGACGCGCAAGCGGGTCTTGAACGACTATGCGACGACCGTGCGGGTCCACAGCCAGATGGCAGCGCTCGACGGATTTTCGGCAGTCCGTCCGATCGCCTGCTTCCCCGACGAGCTCGCGCTCGTGACCGAACGCGTGACTGGCGAAACGCTTGGCGCGGTACTCGAGCGCGACGCGAGCTGGTGGCCGGCGGCCACCGGACTGGCCAAATTGGAGCGCACGTTCACCTGCGCCGGCGCATGGATTCGCGCCTTTCAGGAGGGCACGCCAGCCGGAGCGATGTTTTCGCTTGCCGGCATGCGCGACTATCTCGACGTCCGGCTGCGGCGCTTGACGAGCATGCCGCGAGCGCGATTTCCGCACGAATGGCGGAGTGGCATCCTGCGCTACTTCGATGCCCGAAGTGTCGAGGTCAGCAGTGACGACCTGCGTGAGGCACCTGTGCACGCCGACATTGCTCCGGGGAATGTGCTCGTCGATGGCGCCGATATCATCGTGATCGATTTTGCCATGGCGACGACCGGTGGCAAGTATCACGACGTCGCACGGCTCTACAGCCAGCTCGAATTCCTCAACTGCAAACCGAAGTTCCGGTCGTCAGTTGTGGCGCGGCTGCAGTCGGCTCTGCTGCGCGGTTTCGAGCCCGGTCTGTCTCCTCGGCACCCACTCTTCGAGTTGTTCCTCGTGCAGCATGTGGTGTGCCATTTGGCCAACCTCTCCGGTCATCCAGGATCCGGCCTGAGTCGCCCGTACAACTGGTATCAGCGTCACGCCCACAGGCGCTGGCTTGCGGCGACGTGTGCCCTGCCAGGCGCGTGAAACAGTTGCCGCCGGAACACGTGCCTTCGCGCCTGCACAAACTGCGCGCGATGTCGGCGGAGGAAATCGGCAGTCGAATCGCGCTACCGTACGTTCCTCGCCTTCGAAGCGGCCCGACATCGTCGCGGGCATTTCGCCAGACCCGATCGTCTGAAGCGCGCCCTCCGATCGGAGGTCAACGTTGCCCAGCCGATTGCTGCGATTCTCGCGCTGCGCCGTCGTGCAGGGGTGACGTTCTTTCGCGGCGTGGAGCATCACGCCGCGATGCAGGATCTCTTCGCGACGACGTACGCCGCCGAACGCGAGTCTGCCCGCTGTCACGCCGACGCTGCCCTGCGGCACGACATCGAGTTCTTCGGCGAGCGGTTCCACTTTGGGGAGAAGATCGACTGGCACGCCGATCCGCAGAGCGGCACGCGATGGCCTCGTACCGTACCATCGCGATGTGCGCGTGGACCACGGCGATGCGGGCCACGGTGACGTCAAATACGTCTGGGAGTTGAACCGCCACCAGTTCTTGATCGATCTGGGGAAGGCACGGTACCTGTTCGGCGACTGCAAGTACGGCACTGAGCTACTCCGGCTCGTGCGCGACTGGATGGCAGACAACCCATACGGAACCGGCGTGAGCTGGGCGTGTGCTTTGGAGCCGGCATTTCGCGCATGGTCCTGGTTGTGGGCCTATCACTTCAGCCTGCAAGCGGGCGCGCTCGACCCCGACGATCATGCGCACTGGCTCGCAGGCTTCCACGATCACGGACACTTCCTTCATCGACACCTGGAGTACTACTCGAGCCCCTATAACCATTTGATTGGCGAGGCGGCGACGCTGTACGCCCTCGGCGTGCTGTTTCCGGAATTCAGCGAGGCGAGCGCGTGGCGGCAGCGTGGCCGTCGCGTGCTCGAATCGCGTCTAGCGAGCGAGTTCCACCTGGACGGCGGATCGGTCGAGCAGTCGTTGTTCTACCATCACGCCACGCTCGGGTTTTACATGCTCGCCGCGCTCCTGGGGCGAGAGAACCGCGAGGAGTTCTCCCCCGCCGCGTGGGCGGCGATCGAGCGCGGGATTGAGTTCTCGATGCACCTGACGCAGCCGGACGGCACCGTCCCGCGGATCGGCGGGGCCGACGACGGCAAGCCCATCAGATTGCAGCACCTGCCCTTCTGGGATTTCCGTCCGTACTACGCGATTGGCGCGGCTCTGTTCGAGCGGCCCGATTTCAAGTTCGCTGCCGGTCGTTTTGCTGAAGATGCGCTGTGGTTGTTGGGGCCCGACGGCCGCGATCGATTCGAACAACTATCCTCTGAGCCGCCGAGCGCCGTGGGCCAGGCGCTCCCTCGCAGTGGCTATTTCGTCATGCGCAGTGATTGGACGTCGCGCGCCGATTACGTCTGTTTCGATTGCGGCGAGCAGGCCGCAGGGGCACGGCGCGACCACGTGCGGAGCGCGCTGCACGGTCACGCCGACTGCTTGTCGGTGATTGTGTGGCTCGGCGGCGAGCCCGTCTTGGTAGACGGTGGGTTCTACTGTTATAACGGGGATCCGGAGTGGGAGGTACACTTCCGCAAAACCGGTGCGCACAATACGGCGCGCATCGACGGACGCGATCAGGCGACACACGTCAAGAAGATGGATTGGTGTGAGACATTCCAACCGTCTGTTGAAGGATGGCACGCTGATCGGCGTGAGGCCCATGCCACCGGGTCGCACGACGGCTACGCGCGCGGTTCGAACCCTGTTACGCACCGGCGCACCGTCTGGCGTCGTCCCGGCGGCTACGTCGTGCTCCTCGATGAATTCGAGGGCAGTGGCGCTCACGACATCGATCTCACGTACCAATTCGCGCCGGGCGAGGCTCGGCTCGAGGAAGGCCGGCTGGTGTTTCGTGACGCCTTTGAACTCGTCTGGCACTCGCCCGCGGAGACGACCACGCGGTTGCACCAGGGTGGCGAGCGTCCCCACCAGGGTTGGATCGCGCCGAGTCTCGGCGTCCGAGTGCCGGCGCCACGGCTCAACCTGCAGGCGGCATTCAGCGCCCCAGCAACCGTCGTACTTTCAGTGCTCGCCGACCTGCGACTTACCAGCGGCCGCACCCGTGTTCGACGCACGAGTCGGGCGACCGGCGGAGAGGTCTTCACCGTGGAATGCGAAGGCGGCGTCGACTCGATCGTCGTCTCCGAGGGCGGCACGCAATTGCGCATCGCGACACTGCCCAACGGCTAGTCCGGGGCCGAGTCAAATTTTCCGGACATTGGTGTAAGAGTTACGGAACTGGGGCATTCGGTTCACCTTTCGTGCGCTGTGACGGGTCGTAAAGGCTTGCGGCAGTTATAGTTGGGGTGGCCAGGGGTTCTGGCGTCGAGATTGCTGAGGTAAGGAGTATTGGAACGACGCGCGCCTGGAGCGAAATTGACAGACGGGGATGCCCGTCCCGCGTCGGGGAAGAACACGTGAGTATTCAGCGCTCGGTATTATCGGCGGCACGACAAACGCTCGTTCGCCGCTTCGTCCTTGGACCCGTGGCAGCCGCGGGCGTGTCCGCGCTCTTCGCGGTCGTCATCCTGGCGCAGACGCCGGCGAGCGTTACGCTGAACCGCCCGACGCCAACCGCCCCGCATGCGTACTTCGACGCGCTCGCGGCACGGTCGGAGAAATTCAGCGCCTACTCGCTGCGAAGCCAGACGCAACTCAATGGCCTGACCAAGAGCAGTACGTCCGACTTCTTCACCTATGCGCCGGCTGCCGATACTCACCCGCTGAAGCAGGATGCCGCCAAGCTGTTCAAGCCGCCACGGTCCACCTATAGTCAGTACCCCCAGTTCGCCACGTGGGGCAACGTCGGCGACGACAACGTCCCCGGTAATAAGGCGTTGCGCTTTCCGATCGGCATCACCAGCGGGCAGTTTCTGATGACGTGGGATGTCTGGTGGGGCGAAGAATTTCAGACCAACGCCGGGTGGGCCGACAACCCGGTCAACGCCTGGAAAACGTTCTTCTTGTTCGCAGGCTTGGGCACGGGCGGCACCGACAGCATGTGGGTTGGTCACGACCATACCGGCAATGCGCGCTCCACACCCGGGGCGATTTCGAAGCATCACGACGGGCCGACCGGTGGATCCGCGGTTGCACCGGGGACACTTTCGCGTGACCCGCGCAATCCCACGGGGCGGGGCGCCGTACCGATGCGTTCCTTCACGACATATGCGAACCGCTGGACGCGGTACTGGGTCGAAATCAAGATGGCGGTGCCAGGCGCCCAGTTCACCGACTGGAGCGAGATTGCCGCCGGTGGCGTACCGCTGACGGGCACCTGGGACATGCTGAGCGTGTGGATCGGCGATGAACAGCGCAATGCGCAGCGCGTGCTCTATCGCGTCCCGATCGCGCGCGACGCGGTCAAAGACCCGATGTATGCGTCGTTACGCTTCGCGTGGGACACGTCAACCAACAACATCAACGGGGGCGGACTCACCGGGCCGGTGGTCGCCTATATGCGTAACCTCGTCATCCTGAGGAACGTCCCGGTGGACGACAGCGGTTCCGAATTCACCTCCGGCCCGCGCCCACGCCCGCCAACGAACGTCCGCATCGTCCCATAAGAGCCTGCAATCGTTGTCGATGACATCCGACTCGTTGGGCGGCTCAGGCAGATAGCCTGAGCCGCCGACCACGCGAATCATCGCCACCAGGTCGGTGCCTCGCATCGACCCGCCCGCGTCCCTCACCCGCCGTCCCTCCCGCAAATACACGGAAATACACGATAGGATCGGGGGTTTGCGCCGTTCGCCGGCCGCCGCTCAGGCGATGGCGCTAAACTACTTGCACGCCCGCGCCTCGGTGACCGCCGTCGCCATGACGTGCAGCCCTCGCGCCTGGTGCCGGCATCGTCGGGCACCGCAGCCGAAACAGACGTATGACACAGCGTAAGAAGGTGCTTCAAATCACGTCGTACCCGCCTCCCCGCGCCGGGTGGGGTGTCCGGGTCGAGTTTCTGAAGGCACGCCTCGAGGCCGAGGGGCATCAGTGTGTCGTCCTCAACATCGGCACGAGCCGGTTCACGCCAAGCAGCGAGTACCGAGACCGTGCTGAGCGGCGCCGATTACGTGCGCAAGGTGTTTCGCTACGCGGCCCACGGGTTCGTCACCCACGCGCACATCAATGGCGCGACCATGAAGGGCCTGGTCCTGACGCTGACGGCGCAGGCGATCAATCTGCTCTTCCTTCGCCGATGCTTTTTGACGTTTCATGCCGGGATCGATCAGGTCTATTTTCCCAAGGCGAAAGCGCCAGCCCTGGTGCCGGTCTTCTGGCTGATGTTCGCCTTGGCGAATCGGATCATCTGCAACAGTGAGGAGGTGAAGGAGCGCATCTGCACCTACGGCGTGTCCCCCCGCAAGGTGGTGCCGATTCCCGCGTTCAGCCGCCAGTACGTCGAGTTTTCGCCGGTGCCTCTGCCGCCGGACGTGGAAGACTTTTACTGCCGGTTCAGAACGGTGCTGTTCTCGTACATCCGCCTTCGGCCGCTGTTTTACCCAGAGGAGCTGATCATCGGGTTTGACGAAATCAGCCGGCGCCGACCGGACATCGGCCTTCTGCTGTGCGGAACCGCCGGCTATACCGACGGGGATCTGCCGGCCAACGTCAATCGTCTGATCGTGGAGCGTGGACTGCAGGATCGGGTCTGTCTGGTTCCGGACTTCAGCCATCACGAGTTTCTCACCGCGCTCGAGCGCTCCGCGGTCTATGTGCGTACCCACGTCAGCGACGGCGTTTGCTCGTCGGTGCTCGAGGCGCTGAGTCTGGGCGTGCCTGTCGTCGCCAGCGAGAACGGCACGCGGCCGCTCGGGGTACGCACTTACCCGGCTACCGACCCTGCTGCCCTCGCCGCCGTTGTGAGTGAGGTCCTCACGGGGCGTGATGTCATTTCCAAGGAAATGCCCAGACCAGAGCTCGTGGATACGCTGGGCGTCGAAGCCAGACTGCTGACAGCGTAGCGATGCGAATTCTCTATCACCATCGCACGCTGGCCGACGGCGCCGAAGGCATCCACATTCACGAGATGGTGGAAGCCTTCGAGGCGCTCGGGCATGAGGTCGTGATCCATGCCCTCGCGAAACGGAGCGCGCCCGGTCAGAGCGGCGGCGGCGTCATCGCGCGGCTCAAGTCGCTTCTGCCCCAAGGTCTCTTCGAACTGGCCGCTATCGCGTATAACGCCGTCGATCTGGTGGTGGTACGGCGCGCCATCCGGCGGCACCGGTCGGATCTCTGTACAAGCGACACGCGCTGTACGATTTGGGCGCGATCTACGCCGCGCGCAGCCTTGGCACTCCTATCATCCTCGAGGTCAACGCAGCGTACTCGTCGGCTGTGTACCAAGCGCTCGAGGGCATTCGTTTCAAACGCCTCGCGCGTATCTGCGAACGACTTTCCGTCGCGTCGGCGACGCTGGTAGCGGCCGTTTCGACGCCACTGCGCGATCTCCTCGTGGCGCTGGCGCCAGGGTCGGGGCACATCATCGTCGTACCGAATGGAGCAAATCCGCTGCGCTTCTCCGAGCACGCCGACGGTGTCGCCGAGGCGCGCCGCACACTGGGCGCGACCTCAGAGTTGATGGTGGGATGGTCCGGCATCCTGCGCGACTGGCACGGTCTTGAACTACTGCTCGGCGCGGTGCAGAACACCCCCGGGGTTCGGCTCGCGATCATCGGCGACGGCCCGGATAGCGCCCGCGTTCAACGCGTCGCACACGAACGAGGGCTTGCGAACAGGACCGTGTTCACCGGCCGCGTGCCGCATGCGCAGATGCCCGCCTATATCGCGGCGCTCGATATTGCCGTCGCCGCCGACGATCGCACCGGATACGCCTCGCCGATGAAGGTGCTCGAATACATGGCTGCGGGGCGCGCCGTCGTCGCGCCGAGACTGCCGGGCGTCCAGGACATCATCGAGGACGAAGTCGACGGTCTCCTCTTCGCTCCCGCCGACGAACAGGCGCTCGCCGCGGCCTTGGGCCGACTGACGCAGGACCGCCACCTGCGGGAACGAATTGGACACGCGGCGCGGCTCAAGATCGAGCGCGACCGGAACTGGCAGCGTAACGCCGAGACCGTCCTCGATGCGTTGCACATGCGCATCAACGCTTCAGGAATGGCCACCAAGGGCGCAAGCGCGGCCGCCGGATGAAGCAGACAAGAGCATGAGAGCGTTACTCGACCGCGTCTATCCGTACGTGCCAGTCCCACTCCAGAACGTAGGGATTTCGGCGTTCGGTTATATGTACCGGCGCGAGCGATTCGGTGCGGAGTTCCTGCCCACGCTGAAGGCCTTCGAGGCACGAGACCGCTGGGATCCGGATCGAATGCAGGAGTACACCAACGCTGCACTGCGGCAGATGCTGCGCCGGGCGCTTGACGTGCCCTTCTACCGTGAGGAGTGGGCGCGGGCTGGAGTGAAGGCACAGCACATCGACGACATTACCGCCGACTCGCTCGAGCGGCTTCCGCTCGTCCGGAAGGCATCTCTCCGGCGCGACCCGATGGCCTTCGTTCCCGACCGGGGGAAGCCGATCAAAGGACTGCTGACCTATATGTCCAGCGGGAGCACTGGCACACCGATTCGCGCCCTGTGCACGGCGGCCGGACAGCAGCGGTTCGCGGCAGCGCGCGAGGCGCGTTCGTACCGCTGGGCCGGGACAAGTATTCTCCGCCCGAGAGCGATGATCGGCGGCCGGCCGATCGTGCCCACGGCCTCGGCGCGGCCGCCGTATTACCGCTATAACCTGGCGGAACGGCAAGTGTACTTCTCCGCATACCACATCGCGCCGGACACGATTGCCGATTACGTTCACGGGTTCGAACGGCACCGGCCGGAAAGCGTCACCGGCTATGCGTTTTCACAGTTTCTTGTGGCGCGGCTCATGCTCGAACAGAACCTTCGATTCAGCTTTGCGCCCAAGGCCGCGATCACCTCGAGCGAGAAGCTGACGCGACGAATGCGGGATGTCATCCAAAAAGCCTGGGGGTGCCGTGCGTTCGAGGAATACGGTTCGGTGGAAAACTGCGGGCTGGCGACCGAATGCGAAGCCGGCAGCCTTCACGTCAGCCCTGATTTCGGGATCATCGAGATTCTCGATGCTGATGGGCATCCGGTGGCGCCCGGGATTGAAGGACGAGTTGTGTGCACGGGCTTACTCAACGACGCGCAGTTCCTCGTACGCTACGAAATCGGCGACACCGCGACCTGGAGCGATCAGCCGTGCTCGTGCGGGCGCCGGCATCTGCCGGTGTTGAAAGAAGTGACCGGGCGCATCGAAGACGTCGTCATCGGCGCCGACGGCCGCGAGCTCGTGCGCTTTCATGGAATTTTTATCGACCTGCCGTACGTGCTGGAAGGCCAGGTCGTTCAAGAGGCACTGGACCGGTTCGTCGTGCGGATCATCGCCGAGGACGGTTTCGGAGAAATCGAAGAACGCATGATCAAGGATCGATTCGCCGCGAAACTTGGGCCGGTCACGATAGCGGTCGAGCGAGTCTTGGAACTGGAACGAAACACACGCGGCAAAGTTCGCGCCGTCATCAGCCATTTAGGTGGGATCGATTCCCGGAACACGTAAAGACATGAACGACGTCCATAACCTGCTCGAGCAACAAGTGATCGGCGCCCCTCGTGCACAACCCAGCCCGTTGATGATCGTTGGCTCACCGCGATCCGGCACCACGTTTCTCACGCGCATGATCAACCGCTTCCTCGATATTCATGTGGCGCGCGATGCAGGTGTCTTCCTGCGCTTCCACAAATTCTTACCGTCGTACGGCGACCTGAGTGATCCGGCCAATATGCGCCGGCTGATCGACAATCTTTACCAGGACGTGATGTTTCGCGTGCGATTTCTCGGAAGAGGGCTGACCCTCAGCGAGGCGGAACTCTACGCGGCATTGACCGAGCATTCGTATCCTGGTCTGGTGCGGCAGATTTTTGTCGAGACGGCACGTTCACGTGGAAAAACATACTGGGGCAACAAGAAACCGTCGTATGCCCTGCATCTGGCACAAACAGAGGCGATATTCCCCGGTGCGAAGATCGTGCACATTGTGAGAGACGGACGCGATGTCGTGCTCTCGATGCGCAACGCCTCTCACCTGTTGGTCGAAAAGAACTGGTATTTCGCGGCGTCCGACTGGAACGATCATGTGCTGCGGGCGCGGCGGGCCGGCGAGCGTCTGGGACCGGAGCGCTATCTCGAGATCAAGTACGAGAACCTCATCGCAAGTCCAGTCGAGGTGTTCCGGACGATCCTGGAGTTCATTGGGACCGGCCCCGACTCCCAGCGGCAGCTGGAGAAGGTCCGCGCCGGCATCACCAAGCGAGTGCGTGCGAATAACTATGACAAGTGGCGCACGCAGATGCCTGAAAAGGCGATCCGGGTCGTCGAGCGCGTCGCCGGCGAGCTCTTGACCGACCTCGGATATCAATTGAAATTCCCGGCGCTCGCAGGCAAACGGTTCAATCGAGCGCAGGTGGGCCTCTTCTACATCGACAGGGCGTTTCGAAATATTTTCACGCGCGATTCCAGGAAGCTCGTCGAATCCCACTACAACGAGTTGCTCAGCACGGGCCGCTCGCGCATCGGTGGCCTGCGAAGCAGAACCGCGGCGCGTGTGGCGGGGTCCAATGCCCCGCGCGACAGAGACCCGCAGTAGTGGCGACGCCCGTCCCCTTGGTCGCGCGTGTGCGACGGAAGCTCCCGAGGGTCGCAAAATTCTGCCGCAGGTGGATGGCGACGATTTCCGCCGGCGAGCGCATCACGCCTCGGCCGGTGTTCGTCCTCGGCGCCCAGCGCTCCGGCACACGGCTGCCGCTGCTCGTCTTGGAACGATCGCCGGAGATCATTACGTACAGCGAGGGCAGCGCTCCGTTCTTTCACGGGGTGCTTCTTCACGATGATCAAACCGTGGCGCGCGAGTTGAGCCGCATTCCGTTCCCGCGCGTGGTGCTGAAGCCGATTTGCGAGTCGCACCGGGCGGTCGAACTGCTGGACACGTTTCCTCGGTCAAAAGCCGTCTGGATTTACCGGAATTTCCGCGACACCGTGAATTCCGCCGTGGCCAAATGGAAGACGGGGCGTCGAAACCTCAAAAGGGTGGCCACCCGTGACGTGTCCGGGGCGGCGTGGCGGCTTGGCGGGCTCAGTGAAGAGAAACTGCAGCTGGCGGCGCGTCTGTACTCCGAGGACATGTCCCTGCACGCGGCCGAAGCCGTGATGTGGTACTTGCGGACGTCTCTGTTCTTCGATCTTGCGTTGGCCGACCGCCGCGATGTTCTGCTCGTGAAGTACCAAGATCTCGTCACTGCTCCGGAAACCGGTTTCGGACGTTTGTTTACGTTCCTGGAATCTCCGTTCGAGACAGCGTATCTCTCCCGCGTCTATGCATCGTCGGTCCGGAGCCGCGCGTTCCCGCCAATCCCTCCTGAGATCGAAAGCGTCTGCGAATCGTTGATGGAGCGCCTCGACCAGTACTACGCTGGTGTCTGTTCCGAGGACCGGGAGCGATTGGCCCACAAGTGAGCGATCGAGGACTCTTGCGCAACGACCTGAATCTGTAGGCAACGTATGGCCTCACGAGATTCCTAACCAGCGCTTGGTTTGCCGATTCAGTTTCTTCCCCGCCATTTGCGCCAGGCACCAGTCGCGAAAATCGCCTTCCCAGATGCCACGCCGATGCGGGCGCTGAACGATGTCTGTGCCCCACACGCTGTTGGCTTCGATGAGTATCGGTCCGCTCGGCGTCACCGCTAAGTCCCAGCCGACACAGGGGAACTCGGGCATCGACGCCGCTGCCCGACGCGTGATCCGCAGGACGTCATCCCAGCCGGGAACGGTCAGCCCGGTAAAAACGCGCTTCGTTTCGGGATGGGTATCGAGCCAATCCAGACCGCGCGAGCCAATGCCGCGGCCGATCGTGCCGGACTCCACGTCAACGGCGGCCGCAACGCCACCGGCGTGATAGTTATCGACGCCCTTTTTCCCAACCGGCATTTTGAACGCCGCTCGTGCCACGGTCACGCGATCAGGCGCTCCATACGTGAGAATCCTCAACGTCGTGAGACTCGAAACGTTCAGCGGCGCGAAGTACGAATGATTCTCCAGGCGTTCCTGGACCAGTACCTCCCTGGTTGTTTGAGCAGTTCAGAGCGCAATGCTTCTAACGTGAGTCCACGTCCGTCGACGCACCTGAATACACCGTTGTCATAACCGTCGAACACGTGCACACCCAACCCCCACGTTGAGTGGTCGGCCTTGATGACGCACCCGTTGCGCGGGATCAGTTGCGGCAGTTTTTCGAGTGGAACGAATTCGGTGACCTGTCGATCTTGGTCACGCGGCGCCGGTGCCGTATACGCAAGCGTTTTAGGAATCGGGAGACCAGCCTGCGTGAAGCGATGCGACAACCAGAGCTTGCTATCGTCGGCTTTCTGGGTTGGGTGATTGATGACACTCGAGAGAGCGGTCCACGCCGACTGGCTCAAGAACGACTGGCGATCGGCCGGTGTGAGATCGGCCCTATACAGCTCGAACATGTAGTATTCCGCGCGCCCCATGCCGAACCGCCACTGGTTGGTGAGAAGGCCGAGGGCTTGACGTGGAATGGAGATGCCGTACCTGTCGCGTACGTGAACCCCGCGATCGGACAACACTTCGCGCAACCGCCCGATTACGCCGGCTGCCTTCACGCTGCTTCCTAATGGCAAGGTCGTTCGAAAAGCATACAGGGTTTGGCGTTCCCGCATGCCAGCCGACAGGTCAGTCGACCGATGCAGCGGGCTCCACCCCGATGCGCGCGAGTATTGCCTGCCGTGTCGTCTGCCAGGCCACGAGCTTGCGATCCCGCAATCGCCGCGCCGCCGCGCGGTACGTTTCGAGGTCGGATTGCATCACCTGAACGGCGCGTGCGATGTCGTCCGCCGTGTTATCGACGTGAATGGCGCCTTCGGCGAACGACTCGCGCAACACCGGCCAGTTGGACACGATGACCGGCGTGCCTTGATAGATCGCTTCATACGCCCCCCGCAACATCGTATGGTCGAGCGTCGTCAAGGTGAGGATCACGTCGGCGCTCACCAGCAAACCGCCGTAGGCGGGGGTGCTGAGAAAGCCGGTCAGCGCAACGTTGGGAGGCAGCCGCGTCGCTAGCTCCGGCGGGAGATGCCGGGGATCACCGGTGACGAAAAACCGGACGTCTGGCAACTTTGCTGCTGCCTCGAAAATTGCCGTGAGCGGCTCGTCGTAGTTGAACGAGCTGATGACCGCGACCACGAATCCCGAGGGACGCGGGAAGGCCTCGGCGTCGGGGAACACGATCGGCACATCGGGGACCAACGTCGCGTGACCACCTGCGGCCACCACGCCTGCCGCGAGATGGTCGTTGCTGACGAGCGTCGTCACCGCTTTGCGGCATAACGCGCGCTGCAGCCACTGCAGCCGCCGCCATCGCCGGTTGCGAAAGGCGCCGGTATGGGCGTCGAGCACCACTCGTCTTCCACGCTTGCGCGCGTACCAAAACGCGGGCAACGCGGCAAAGACCGGAGGCGTCATCACAAACACGGTGTCGGGCTGCTCGTGGCGAAGAATTCGCGCGGTCTGAATCCACTGGGCAATGTATTTCAGGAGAATCGTGGCCGGGCGACTGCCCAGCCGTGCGACATACACCATATGAGAGCGGCCGCCCAACTCGCGTGCGGTGTGATCGCTTCGGCTGCACGACTCTGCCCAGGAGATGTACGTGATCCGCGTCATCTCGCCGTAGTCAAGTCGAACGGCTCCTCGTGCGTGGGGGCGACGCGCGTCGCCGCCCAGGGCCGCACGACATGACCCGAGACCTCGATGCCGACAAGGTCGATCACGGTCTGGTCGGCGCGGAGCATCGGTGATAGCCGTTCGAGTCCGGGCACGCGCTTGCCGATAATGATCACGTCGGCCCCGCGAACCACCTCTTCCCAGTCGTCTGCCAGCAACTGCGCAACGTGCGGGAGGCGCTCGTCGATGTACGCGCGGTTGCGCCCGAACAGATTTCCGAGCGAGACATCCGGATCGCAAATCCGTACCGCCACGCCCTTTCCGATCATCGCTTCCGCCAGACGTACGAACGGGCTTTCACGCAGGTCGTCGCTGCCCAGCTTGAAGCTGAGACCGAGCAGGGCGACGCGTCGCTTTCCTGTGTCGAGCACGGCGTCCACCACCCGCTGGATGTGGGCGTCGTTGCTGGCGATGACGCTGCTGAGAAGCGGCGTCACCAAATCCAGCTCCTTTGCCGCATACACCATGGCGCGAAGGTCCTTGGGCAGGCACGAGCCGCCGAAGCCAAACCCAGGTCGCAGGTACCGCGGTGAGATGTTGAGCTCGTGATCCTCGCAGAAGATGCGCATCACCTCACGGCCGTCGATGCCGAGGTGCTGGCTCACGGCGCCGATCTCGTTGGCAAACGCCACCTTCATTGCATGAAAGACATTGCTGGCGTACTTGACCATCGACGCTTCGTCGGGCCGCACGCGATGAACCGGCACCTGCAAGTGGTCGTAGGCCGCCTGCAGCACGTCACCCGCATTCCGATCCATCTCGCCAATGACGGTGAACGGCGGCTGGCCAAAATCTTCGATGGCACTGCCTTCGCGCAGGAATTCCGGATTCACACAGACGCCGACGTCCACGCCCACGCGCTTGCCACTCGCCTGCTCGAGCAATGGCACGAGGCGGCCTTCCAAAGCGCCGGGCACCAGGGTGCTCCGAACGGCGACCACGTAGTAGGCGGATCGGCCGGCCAGCGCCTGTCCGATTTCCCGCATCACGCCTTCGAGAAAAACCGTTTCAATGCTGCCGTTACGGCGGCTCGGCGTGCCGACGCAGACCAGCGCGAGGTCGGAGTCGCGTACGGCATCGGCGGTGTTGTCGGTGACGCGCAGCCGCCCGGAAGCCACGCCGGCGGCCAGCAACTCGTCGAGGCCGGGCTCGGTGACCGGCGAGCGGCCCTGGCGAATCAGCGCGAGCTTGTGCCCGTCTACGTCGACGCCGATGACGTCGTGTCCCGCCGACGCAAGACACGCCGCCGAAACCGAGCCGACATACCCGAGACCAAAAATCGCTATCTTCATTCAGGCTCTCCCCGCCCCGTCAATCACACGCGTCGCCATGACCGTCATCGATAGTGCTCGTTGTCGATGAGCAATCCCGTTTTTGCCACCGTCCGTGCTCGCCACGGGAGCCGCTCGACCATCTGCCGCATCGCGCCGGCCATTCCGAGGCGCCAGCGCGCTTCGCACAGCCACAGATAGGGTAAGACCGCTCGCGCCGGTGATGCGCTCTGATCAGGGTAGCCTAGATGCGCCAGCAGACGTCCCCCAACCCACTCGAACGTCTGACGATCGGTTTCGGACATTTCCGCCCGCCACTTCTCGGAATTACCCTTGATGATCGGCTTGGCGAGATTCCCGTGGTGCCCTCGATCGTGCGCCGGAATGCGCCGCATGTCCTGATTGTCCAAGTAGTAGCCAAGCATCGCGTCGGAATACTGCTCCCCGACAAACGGCGCCACTCGCCGGAGCTGCCCTTCGGGATCCTCAATCAGATCCTCATAGCGGACTTCCAGGTATTGGTCCGGATGGCGAGTTCCCCAGTCCTGCCCGGCCTGAACGCACCGTACCCAGCGCTTCGCGGTCATGAACGTGTTATACGGCCGCATCCTGGTGCGTTGATACGACACGCTCACGTCGCGACCGTCGCGGATCATATGAATGACGCGGACGCCGGGATACAGGTCACGAATCTCGTCGAGATACAGCACGTAAAACGGGTTCTTGTCGCCCCATCTCGCTCGGCCCTCCCGTGTCGCATACATCCTGTAGACGTGCGCGATGCAGTCACCCACACGCGGCGCCTCGCGTGTACGCAACTCGGCGCGGATTTGATCGATCGAGAGCTCTAGTCCGGGAAAGCTCGAGATGCGCGCGAGCAGGTCGACGAACTGCTCGATCTCGTGCGCGTCGAGCGTCGCGGTCGCGCCGAAACGCCGTAGCGCACGCCACAGGAAGTCGCATTCCGGCGGGATCATCAGACCACCCGCCGCCGACAACATCAGCCGCATCAAGGTGGTGCCAGACCGTCCACACCCGACGATGAATACGGGCTGTTCGGTGACCGCCGAGTGGGATATGTGCACGGATTCGCTGAGCTCAGTCGCGGCGTACATCATGACGCCGTCGAGAGCGCAAGGCCCATGTCGCGTGTCTCCATCGGCGGGCGCGCGTCGATGAACATCTGATGCCAGCGCTCGAGCATCATCAAGTTCCAGAGCTGATCGTGCCAGTGCGCGACGCCACTCACGTGCTCATCGAGGAGCCTGCCGACCATGCGCATGTCGAAGTAGCCACGTTCCGCCATCGGTCGCCCCAGCAGCGTGTCGTACGCGAGCTCGCGCAAGTCGCCGCGGAACCAATGGTCAAGAGGCACACCGAATCCCATTTTGCGACGTTCGCGCACCTCCGCCGGCAGCAGGTGTTCGGTCGCCTTCTTGAAAATGTACTTACCAATCCCGCCGCGCACCTTCAAATGAGCCGGCAAGCGTGCGGCAAATTCCATGACCTCGTGATCGAGAAGCGGCGATCGGCCTTCGAGCCCGTGCGCCATCGTCGCGATATCGACTTTCGTGAGCAGGCAGTCGGGTAGATAGTGCGCCACATCGGTGTCGAGCATGGCGTCGAGACTCGTCGTGGCACTCGACTGCTCGTAGCAGGAGCGGAGGAGCGCTGCTGAAACGTCGCCACCTGCACGCTCGAGAAACGAGGGCGTGCACAGCGTGGACTTCAGAAACGGGTCGAAATGCATCATGCGCCAGGCGTAGCGCTCGCCAGGCGCCGCACATGCACGCTGCACCCACCGTTTGCCGCGCCACAGCAAGTCGTCCGAACGCGCAGGCGTTGGCGTGAGCCGCTCCACGGCGGCGAGGGCGGGATGGAACGGACGCAATCCATTCGCGAGCCATCGCCCGCGGCCTCTCTCCTGATACCGGCTGTAGCCGCCAAAGTTTTCGTCCCCTCCGTCGCCGTTCAATGCGACGGTGACGTGGCGCCGCGTGAGCTCGGAAAGGTAGTAGGTCGGAATCGCGGATTCATCGGCGTATGGCTCGTTGTAATGCCACACCAGCTTGTCGAAAATCTCGGTGGCGTTGGGCCGGACGATGAACTCGTGGTGATCGGTGCCGTAGCGCTCGGCGACCGCACGCGCGTAGGGCAGCTCGTTGTATCCGCCTCCTCGAAACCGATCGAGAAGGTCTTGACCCGTCCAGGGGTGAGCTCGGCCATGAGCGCCACGATGGCGCTCGAATCGACGCCACCGCTCAAAAATGCGCCGAGCGGCACGTCGCTGATCAACCGAAGCCTGACCGCTTCGCGGAGACGGGACAGCAGTTCCTCCGCCGCCGCGTTCTCATCGATGTCGCGCGGGCTGCCGTAATCGAGACTCCAGTAGCGTGTGGTTTGCACGGTCCCGTTTTCGACCGTCAGGTAATGCGCTGGTGGGAGCTTGGCGACACCGGCAAACGCGGAAAACGGGCTGGGGATGTATTGATAACTCAGATAGTGAGAAATCGCCTGCAGGTTGACTTCGGGTTTGAACGAGGCATCCGCCAAAAAAGCCTTGGGTTCGGAGGCGAAGCAGATGCCGTCGCGGTCGAGAAAGTAGTGCAGCGGCTTCTTCCCGACCCGGTCGCGCGCGATGAACAATCGGCGTTTCGCGGCATCCCAAATCGCGAACGCGAACATCCCCCGGAGATGCGTCACGCACTCAACGCCGTATCTCGGTAGGCCGCGAGCAGTACCTCAGTGTCGGTCTGGGTTCGAAAGGTGTGCCCGCGCTGTTCGAGGCGCGAGCGCAATTCGCGGAAGTTGTAGATTTCGCCGTTGAAGGTAATCCAGAGGCCCTGAGGGACAGAAGCCATTGGCTGGCGTCCGGACGCCGAGAGATCGATGATGGCGAGGCGCCGGTGCCCGAACCCGACGGGTCCATCGACGAACGTGCCGCTGCCGTCGGGCCCGCGGTGCGCGAGCAAGTCGCACATCCGGAGAATCCCCTCAGGATCAACCGGAGCGCCCGTTCGGAAGTTCACGCGTCCTGCGATGCCACACACTGCTGCTGTCTCCTCAGTCTGAATTGCAGGGGGAATGCCGTCGGGGGTCGGCGGATCGTCTTCCCATGCTATGCGAGGAAATGCGCAATCGCCTGCAGAAAGGGTCTACGCGGCGCGCAGGACCGTCGACGCTGCCGAGCCCCGCGTGTGGTGAGCGCCCGGAAAAGGCCGTGTGCGACCGACTTTAGTGCCATTACAGGGAGACTTTCGTCCTCGATCTCCTTAAACGTGATTCTCGGGTGTTCCGCGGTTCGAGCACACTCCTCGTGACTACCTAACGTAACTCGGCAGGGGATGTGAGATGAATTGCTCGTCCCGCCCCCTGAGGAACACCGCTGGGTTGGCGGCGCAGAGTTCGAGACCGCCAACGGAACGATAGTCGTCCTCCGTCAGCGTCTTGAGCAGGCAGGTGATGGAAACCACCGTCGCATCGTACAACACCGACAACTGTGGTGAGCGAACCGCAAATAACGTCGAGAAGCTATCCGCATAGTCCTCGACGGACATGAGGTCAGCGTTTGAGCGCCTCGGAACGCGCAGCGTGAGGCGCGAGCCGTGGTCGCCCTGAATGATGACGATGGCATCAGGTTGCAATTCTCTGGGTATCGCCTGCAACAACTGCTCGACTTTCGTATAAACGCACTGCACCTGGGCGGTGTATTTCGCGTAACCCACGGCACGGGTCGCGGGTGTATTGCTCCTTCCGCCCGGCGCCTCAACCGCCATTCGCGACATCCACTCCTCCACCGGTACCAGCCCGCAGCGTGCATCAAAAATGTACGGGTGGTGCGGCATGAGCAGATGTGCGAAGAAAAAATCACCTCGCCTCCCGCTCTTCAGATCGTGGGCCAGTTTTTCCACAATGGGAATGCTCGTGAGCGGCCCCACGCGATCACGATCCCACGTCCAGGCCGGGGCTGGCAGCCCCACCCGGTGAAGACTGCTGCGAACGCCCGCGTACGCGTCCTTCATCAGGATGTAAGCGTTGGACCGGCTCAGGTAGACGCCGGCGATCACTCGCGCTTTCTCTGCTGTAGTGAGGGGTGCCTCCTGCAAGGCGCCGATGCCATTCGCGATGTAGCTCTCACATTCTGCGGCGCCCGCCAGTCCGGCGCAGAAGTCCATGTGATCGGATTGGTACGCACGCAGGCGATAGCCGCGCTCCGCGAGTCGGGTGAAGTAGCGATTGCGTTTCAGGTCGAACTCCGAGCCATGCTCGCCGGCAGCGTATAGGCTCGGCACTGTACTCCCCTGACGAGAAGTTCAACAGGTGACTTATCGACCTGGCGGTATCGAAGTACTCGCTATACGCGCCGCCGAACAAGGCGAAATTGTGACGACGATAGAACTCGGTCAGTTCGTTCTTGAGCGACGGAGCGAGGACATCAGATGGCAAGCCTTCGATGCCGATGTGTTCGTCGAGAATCACGTGCAGTATCAGTGGTCCGTCGGCATCCGTCGGCGCCGTCACTTGGCGTGTCGACCGCTGATTCGTCGGGGGTATGACGACCGTTGCGACCAACATCGTCGCAGCCATCAGGGCGATTGGCGCATGGGCGTTGACGCCGCCCACCCACAGCAGACCGCAGAGCACGAGGAACGCCGCGCCCAGCGCCTCGAGGGACAACGCCGTGAACTGAATGTCAAGGAACAGCGTGATCAGCGCTGCCAGGATTACTGCCGACACTCGTGGTCGACGCGCCGTCGCGACCCCCGCGACGGCCCCCAGAAGTGCGGCCACTGCGAGGCATGTCAAGGCCTCGGCGCGGCCGTAAGCATAACCATGGTGCTTGAGAAACACGACGAGCGGCGTCAAGAGCAGCAGCGCTGGCCCGAGTACAGACCACAGGCTCGTGCGCGCACGCGTGTGTGAGGTAGCCATCTCGCCGGTGAAACTCGCTACGGCCGGCTGGCGATGGCGCAGTGGGATCTAATCACCAAGTGGTGTGTCGCGCGTGGCATCCCGACGCAGCACGAACGCCTTCACCTGACTCCAATAGTGCCGTCCCAGCGCCAGTGCGCCGACAAAGCCAGCAAGAACCACTTGCAGCACCAGGCTCCCCGTGCCAGGGTCGAGGTACGCCTGGGCGCTACCCTGCAGGTGTGACACCAGAAGGAACATCGCGACGAACAATCCCGCGGTCAAGGCACGCATCATATGTCTCCGTGAGTGTTGCCCCGTACGGCTCAGCGCCGGCGCAAGTGGTAGAGGGTCCGCTCGGTCCCGTGAATCGGTTCCCTGCTCTGGATCGCGAAAACGGACTCAAAAGCTTTTTCGAATCCAGGCTGTGTGTAGTTGTCGAAAATGTCCACGCGCGAAGCGAGCAGTCGCTGCACCTGAGAGTCCGTCTTCGGGACGAACTCGATGATGACGTGATGCGCGAGTCGGGCCTAGGTATCGGCAATCATGGGGAGTGGCACATTGTTGCCGATCGCGAGGTGGTGGACAAGCGCGAGCGCAAGCGGAGCGAGGCCGGTCCGCGATCAGGGACGATACGCTCGGTGCCGGCCCACCCGACGCCCGCGCTGGGATTGGTGAGGTCGAGGACCGAGGGGAGCAGTGACTCGTCCTTGGTCCGGACCATCTCACGATAATTGCGCTCGACCGCGGCAGCGTCGAGATCGAATGCGACCGTCGGGATTGCCTGTCGGCCGCGATGCGGCTGAAGCGCCCGTGTTCGCGCCAAGATCCCAGGTGGTCGGCGGACGCGTTCCAGCATTGCCGTGACGATTCGCTCTTTGTCCGGGGCCTCGCTGTAGTTGGTGGCATCGTAATAATCCAACCAGTGGCTGGTCGGCTGCAGCGCAGTCCCTCGACGGTGCGGCGCATGAGTCGAGCACGCACGATGCCCGCTAGTTGATCGGCGCTCGCGCGGTTCCTTCCGGCCGTGGGCGGTGGATCGTGGCCGCACGCCGCTGCGCGCGCGCATGCAGGTGAATGTGGATGGAGAGCAGGGTTGAGGCATGTGCGGCGCGGCAGCAGTCCGCTGGCGATATCGACCGGGATGCCGTCGATGAAGACGCGCATCAGCCCGCCGAGTCGCAGTCGCGGTAGGCCATGAGCGCCAGCGGCGCCAGAAAATGCTGGCAGAACTGACGATAGGCGACCCAGGGCTGTCCCGACGTAGCCTCGAAGCAGAGTGTCGATCAGGATCGGCTTGCCGCGTCCAGAAACTGAATGTTGTAGGCACTCGCGTCCTTCAGCGACATGCCGTATTTCAACGCCCGTTTCTGGATGCGCAGCGTCAGCAACGCGGCGTCGCGCAGCGCGCTGAACGGCCATTCGTACGGATACGACACGAATGGAAGTTGCTCGGGACGCAGGAGTTTGTACGATTGCACGCCGGGCGCAGGCTCGAGCTCAACATGGCGGATGAGCCAACCCTGCTCCATCAAGTCGCCACACAGCCCCGAATCAACGAATTGCTCGTAGGCGGCTTGGTAAGAGCGGTTCACCTGGCGATGGACGATGCCGGCGCGCCTGAAGACAAAACCGCTCGGATCCCGAAAGGATGCGGGATCGACCTCAGGTTCGTCGCTCACGACTGGCGATAAGCCTGTCATTCGGTCAGTTGTGCGCACGTCAAGCCTCACCCCCGGACTATTTTTGCTGTAGGCGCGAATCAAGAATCATGCGGAGCTCATTCCGAACGGAACGAAGCAGTGACAGCAAAAACGCGACCAAGGAGCGTCGGCCGGCGATCGTAGACGTCACGCATTATCGCATGCTTCGCTGACCTGGCGTCGGCGGCATGCTCGAAAACGCCCACAGAACAGACTTCTGCGCCTAGTTGCCGAATTGTGCACCCAAGCGGAAGAGTGTTGGCTATCGAAGCTCATCCGCACGCATTTCTCTCACTGCGCACGGCCTGCACCACGTCATCGGCCAGACACCTTGTGCGATCATCGCTTGCTGTGACTTTCGGACGAACCGCAGTGAACGTGGCAATTTGTCGAGAGCCATCGTGAGGACCAGATTGATATTGGGTTGCGACCGTCGCGACCTTCGCTCCTACGTCCTAATCGAAAGGGTATTGGTGGTGCGTTCGGTGTCTGGCGCGTATCGGACCGATATATCTGCTTGGATGCCTTACTGGAGCATCAAGACAACACCCTCGGCGACTGCGCTGAGCGGCTGTACGTGTGCTCGCTCCGCTGGTCGGTCAGGCAGCGGCGATGTCATGGGGCGGCGACGCCGCGGGGACGTTATGAAACGGCGTAAGGCAGCCCCAGGCCCGTCTCCGCGGGACGGCAAGGGCTACGGAAAAAAGGCGAAGGTCGGCGTCGCATGGGGCGTGTTTCGCGACACCGTGAAGGCACTGATCTTCGTGCCGGCCATGATGGTGCTCGCGCGGCTGCTCTCGCCCGAAGAATTCGGCATCAGCGCCGCGGCCGTCCTCGTCATCACGCTCGCCAATCGGCTCGGAACGCTGGGGCTGAATGCCGCGCTCGTGCGGATGAAGAACCTGACGCCCGTTCATCTGTCCACCGTCTTCACCTACAACCTGGGCATGGGTGCCATTGCGTGTGGAACGCTGCAGTTCGCAGCGCCGGCCATTGCCACCTTCTATCGCCGGCCGGAGGTCGGCGATGCGATCCGCGTCGCCTCACTGTCGTTTCTCTTCGTGCCGTTTGGCGCGATCAACAGCGCCATCTTTCAGCGCGAAATGCGTTTCAAGGAAACGGCATTCAACGAGTGGGCCTTTGCCGTGGTCTTTCCCGTGGTGTCGGTTGCGCTCGCCTTGAGCGGCTTTGGGTTCTGGAGCATCGTCTATGGCCAGCTCACGGCACGCGCCAGCCAGGTCGCCATGAAGGTGTACCAAGGACGATGGGTGCCGCGTCTGCATTTCTCTGTCGCGGCCTTTCGTGAGATTGCGCCGTTTGGTGCCGGCGTCGCCGCCAACCGGCTACTGTTTTTTGTCACGGAGAACCTGGACAGCATCGTCGTCGGGCGACTCTTCGGTGTCGCCTCACTCGGCTATTACGACAAGGCGTTCAACACGATGAGCAACTTGACCGGGAAGCTCATCGTCGACCCCGGCGTCACGTTTCGCATCTTCGCGATCATTCGCGACGACCGCGAGCGTTTCCACCGCGCCTACCGCAAGGTCATTCTGTCGACAGCGCTTGTGGGGTTGCCAGTCTTTTGTGCCGTGATCGTCATGGCGCCCGAACTGTTGCTGGTGATGTACGGACCACAATGGACGCCGTCGATCGTGCCGTTTCAGTTGTTGTGCATTGTCGGGGCGCTGCGCGTCGCGACAGGTTATTCGAGCGCCGCGCTCCTGGCGCAGGGCTATGCGTGGGTGGGCTTCGGTCGCACCATCCTCCGCAACATCATTCTCGTCATTGCGCTTTATCTACTCCAGCCTTGGGGAATTGTCGGCGCCGCCGTTGCCGTCGTGTGCGCAGCGCTCTCGGCGATGACCCTGACGCAAACGTTGCTGAACCGATTGGTGGGCCTGCGCTGGTCGCAATTGGTGGCGCCGATTCTCCCAGGCCTCACCTGTTCGCGCGATCTGGTTCCGGCGCTGTTCGCCGTGGAAGTCGCACTAAGGGCTGGACTCGGCGCAGTGCCGCCTTCCATCGTGCTTGCCGCGAAGGCCATCACGGCAATCGTCGTATTCGTGCCATTTGTCGTGAGCTTCCGCATCTCCGGGATGTCAGACGTTGTGGCGGAGGTATTGGCTGATATGGCGCCGGGCCTCCACGGTCCATACGTCCGAATCCATCGAAAGCTGCGCGGTCTCGAACCCGCGCTGGACGAGGCGCAGCGGGGCGTTGCTTGAGAACCCCTCCCGCGTCGCCTCTCGAGATGGGCGCGAGCGAGCATCGCAATCTAATAGAGGTCACGATTCGAGAATCTCAGGGGCTCCCACCACTCGGCTGGTTGGTCCGGGTCGATCCTTCGTGCCAGCACGTCACGATTGAACACGGCGCCCGGGTGGAGCGCGGGACCGGCTGGATTATCGAGGGCGTCTGGGATGGTCCGTTCGGTTCGAGGTTTGACACGTCGCCGCATCTGTTTGGGAGCGGTGTACGCGTCACGGACGATTCGATCGTATTCGTGCCCTCCTGTGCGCTGGTCGATCGACTGCTCTGGGCAGAGCGAGACGGCGAACTGGTGGTGTCGAACAGCCTCGCCATCCTGCTCGCGGCGACGGGTTGGCGCCTCATCTCGGGTCATCGCTACGAACGAACGCTACATGCCGTGACCAAGGGAATCGATGCCTACGACGATCAGATCGCCACCGATTCGGGCACCGTTCACCACCTGTATTACCGCAACTTGGAGGTGAGCGCGCAGGGCCATGTGCTCCGCCACAAGGACGCGCCTCGTGAGATCGGATCGTACGAAGAGTAATGAGGCCTTGGTCACCGCCGCCGTGCAGAGGCTAGCCGACAACGCGTCGAGCCCCGACCGGCAATTTCCGGTGCGGCCGATCGCGACGATTTCGCGCGGCTACGACTCACCGGCGGTGTGCGCTCTCGCAAGAGCGGCGGGCTTGCGGCGGTGCTACACGAGCCCGCGATCCAACTCGCTCATTCCCTCGCTCGTCAGTCGCGCGGCAACCGATGACGACGGCACGGTGCTCGCAGAATCGCTGGGGCTCGAGACGCGCATTCTCAGCCGGTCGTTTGCCCATGAGCTGCATTTTCTTGCCGGCTCCGACGATCCCGAATTCGTTTTCGACGGCTTGGTGAGCGACATCAAAGCGAGCAACGATGTCGCGGCGGTCTTTACCGGCTATCACGGTGACATGCTGTGGCGTCTCGACGCGTTCGACGATGAGCGCGCGACGCAGATTATCAGGCATGACGTGTCGGGGCTGAACCTCGGCGAAGTTCGACTCGAGGCCGGCTTCTTCAACGTGCCGTTGACGTTTCTCTACGCCCGCAGCCAGGCCAGCATCGGCCGCATCTCGCGCGCGCGAGGCGATGACGCCGTGGCGCACGGGGACCGATAACGATCGGCCGATTCCGAGGCGCCTCCTCACTGAAGCCGGCGTCGACGGCTCGCTGTTCGGCCAGCGTAAGAAGGCCGTCCTGCAGCGGCCAGACCTGCCGGCCACCCCAGAGCTGCGCGACGCTTTCCTGCGTACCCTCGAGCAAGAGAGCGGCTATTCGCCGTCGATCGTCGTCGGCACCGCGATGGTGAACAGTGCGATGGCGTGGCCGGTCATGGCGCTGAGGCGGCTTGGCGTACGTCTGACGTTCGTGCGTCCGGCCGATATCCGATCGCGCCTCTACGTCTGGGCAGTCAATCACCTCGCGTCGCTGTATGCGGCGCGTCGTGCCGGGCAACACCATGAATGACTCGTAGCTTCTACACGGTGAATAATGAGCGTGTGCGGCTTTGGGGTCAATGACCAGTTGCTCATGAACAACTGGACCGAGCACACCGACGTCGAGAACAGTTGCTCTGGAGCACACTATGCGCCGCAGAACGATATAGCGGTGCCGCTCTGAGCAGGCTGTGCCACGCACCGGCCCGATCGATTTATGGTGCCTCGCTAATGAAGTGATGGCCATCGCGCGAATGTGTCAGCTGTTTTATGTTGCTTCGCAGACGCACAATTCACTCATCGATCGATGCGCTCTTCACGAAGCTGGCGCCTCGCTACCTCGCGTTCTGGGCACGTCGGGTCCTACGCGCACACAATCCGCTGGTCGTGGGTATTACCGGCTCAGTCGGCAAGACCACCACGAAAGAATTGATTGCGGCCGTCCTGATGGATGCCGAGGCGATGCCGTTCGTCGGACGGGTTGGCAAGAGCCCCGGCAACATGAACAACAGTGTCGGTCTGCCACTGGCGGTTCTCGGTTACGACCGATTCCCAGAATCGCTTGGCGGGTGGCTGAGGGTGGTGGTTTCGGTTCCCTTTCGTTCGGCGCGTTTGGTCCGATCGTCGGACTACGCCCAAGTGCTCGTCCTGGAGTATGCCGCGGGGCGCGTTCCGCATCTGGCACGACTCGCACGACCGACGGTCGCGGTGGTCACGGCGATTGGGCCATCGCACCTTGAGCGCTTCGGGACAGTCGAAGGCGTGGCAGAAGCAAAAAGCGCTCTCGTCAAGGCCGTACCGGCATCTGGTCTCGTCCTGTTGGGTGCGGATACGCCCGGGAGCGCGAACATGGCACGCCTCTCGGCGGCGCCGGTACCACTTGTACCCGGGAAAGGAAGAGACTTGTCGGCTGATGTGGCGCGCATCGTTGGTCAGGACCTTTGGCGTGCCTGATGACGCCATTGAACGTGCGCTGAGCACCGCGCTGCATGCAGCCCGGCGCCTCGAGACGGCACGGGTAGGCTCGGTGACGCTTATCGACGATTCGTACAACGCGAACCCGCTGTCGATGAAATTTGCGTTGGATACCTTGTCGAAAATGACTGCCGCGGGCGACCGTCGAGTGGCCGTTCTCGGCGACATGAAAGAATTGGGAGCGTTCACCGCGAAATACCACGAAGAAATAGCGGAATACGCCCGCGGGAGAGCCGACATGATCATCGGCGTCGGGACGGCTGCGAAGGCGTATCAAGCAGCGCACTGGTTCCCCAATGCGAAGAGCTGCGCGGCAAGATTGCCGGAGATTATTCGAGCCGGCGACTGTGTACTGGTCAAAGGCTCTCACTCCGCGCGTCTCCATCGGGTCGTGAAGCGCATCAAAGAGCTCGCTGAGAGCGGCGCTCTCTAAGCGGTGCTCTCGACGAGCGAGCACATTCTGAGTTGGGTCCGGAAATCATGAGTATTTTCGAATGAAGTACCGCCCAACGCCAGTTTGCCTCGGCACGGCCGTCCTCAAACACCCCGTTCCACGCGCCTTCCACGAAAAACCTGGCGCGGCACTCCACCCAGGCGCAACCGAGCTCTTGCTGGGCAGCGACGGTCGCCTCGACGCAGGAGACGTCGTCTTTGCCCCCACGACCCACACGATGGAGCGACTCAACAGCATCAGAATCGGGACGCGCTCTATATCTCGAATTCATTCTGATATCTCCTGTCGGTGATCGGTGATCGGCGTGACGTCCGCTATCGGTTCTACGAGGAAGATTTCGCCACCTATAACAACGGCTATCTAGAGGCGTGCACGCACATACCGCCCGCCGGAGGTCGGAGCATCCAGCTGCATTACCACAACAAGGTTCGTGTCGATGCGGGCCTTTCCATCGCGGCCGAACAGCCGCCGGAGCCGCTGGGGGGGCGGCGACTTCGAGGGCTACCGGTCGCGCGTGACCGACCTCTTGTGGCAAGTGGTCGAAAACGCGCAAGCAGACGAGAGACGATTCGGTACGGCATTTTGTCCACCATCTCGACTGGGTACGACTCGCCGGCGTCCAGTGTGATTGCCCGAGACGTCGGGTGCCGGCGTGCGGTAGCCTTTCGTGATGCCCGCCGGGAGGTACAACCCCTGGAAAGTTAATAGCGTCGACGACAGCGGTGCCGCCATCGCACAACACCCGAACCTCGAGGCAATCGCGCGTTCGCGCAACGATTACAGGCAATGCGGCGAGTTTCCCGAGGTCGAGTTCCTGGCAACGGCAACGGCGGAGACGAGGTCATGTTCAAATGGAGCAGGAGTTGACCGGTACCATTTTCGTCACCGGCTTTGCGGGCAACGCGATGTGGGACATCGCAGGGAATCCGGCGCAGGCACGCGTGTATCACTTGCCAAAGCTGCGTGGGGGCAACATGACCGAGTTTCGGCTGCGCGTCGGCTTCATTAACGCCCCGCTGCCCATCTTCATGATCGCTCGAGTCGCTGAGATGCAGGCGATCTCGGCATCGCCGGAGATGGCACCGTGGCCTGTCGGTGGCAGCTATGATCGCCCTGTGGCGGGACGCCTCGTCGAGTCCGAGGGCGTGCCGCGGGAGATTTACGCACAGGAAAAGAAAGCGGTGAGCCAGCCGCTGTGGTTTGCGCCGGCCACCGAGGAGCAACTGACCCCGGCGTCGCTCGCTGACCTTCGCAGATATATCCGCACAACAGCACAACGACGGCCGTCGCGCGACGCGCCGCGGTCACTACAGGCACGGCTGACCGGCTGCACGCCGCCGCCTGCCGGTGCGTTGGCAGAAATGAGCACGGAGACTTGCGCGCAAGAGCGGCATACAGGCGTTCGACGTGCTCGCCCACTCTTTACTCAGGCTACGCCTGCAGGTTTCCAGAACAACGGGCTAAAGTTTCACTGGGCGGTTGCACACACTGTGGAGCGCTATCGATCAACCGAGATGGCAGTTGGCGCGGACCGCGGCGCCGCGTGAGGCAACGCTGAATACAATGGGCGCCGCTTGAGGACCCTTCGTCGGCTTGTCGCGAAACTCGTAAGGCGACGCCACTTCCCATCCCTGGACAGGGATCTTTCCGCAGTCGAGCGGCGGATCCGCGGCATCGCGAGAGACATCGGCGGGCGTGTGAGCTTCGCCGCCGTTCATCTCGAATCCCAACGTGTCGTGTCGGTGAATGGCGAGCTACCCGTCCCGATGGCGAGTACAGGTCAAGCTTCCTCTCGCTATGCGCGTCATGCAGCGGGTCGCAAGCGGCGAGCTCGCATCCACGACGCTGGTGTCGATCGAGTCGCGGCACGTTTGTCCTGGAGGCGGAGCACTTCCCCCCAGTCTGAACATTCCTGGCGTATCGCTATCGGTCGAGAACCTTCTCGAATTGGCCCTCGTCTACAGCGACAACGCTGCGTCCGACGTGCTCCTTGAATTGGCTGGTGGGCCGTCCGGAGTCGCAGATTTCGTAAACGCGATCGATGTTCGCGGTCTGAACATCCAGCGATCCATCCGACAGATCGTTGTCGCCTATCGCGGGCTGTCCGACGACGAGGCTGCGGAAGCAATCAGAACGGGCCGCTTTGGAGCGACACTTCCCCCAATTTCGGCGGAGCGGCGCGCCCGGGCAGCCGCGCGTTTCTTGAGCGATCCGCGCGACCACACGACGGCGCTGGCGATGACCGGATTACTTGCTGCACTGTGGAACGGCCGCGCACTTGACGCTGCGCATACCGCATCATTGCTCCAAATCATGTCGCGATGCGGTACAGGACGGCGACGGCTGCGCCGACGCCTTCCAGCTGGGACGCGAGTTGCGCACAAGAGCGGCACCCTTGGTCCAACGATGAGCGCTGATGTCGGCATCATCTACCTCCCAGCGCCGTATGGGCATCTGGCGGCCGCGGCATTCGTTGTCGGATCGGCGACAGCCGTGAAAGAGCAAGATCGTGCGATCGCCGAGATGGCGCGCGCCGCGTACGACTTTTTCGTCTCGCACTCGAACTGAGTACGCTCCTCGACTGCTGAAGCTATTATCCGAAGGCGCCGACGCGCAGTATCGACGCAATCTTAGCCAAGACCGATTTAGCGGCATTCACCTGTGCGGCCAATCGTTCGTCAGGGGTTGGACCAAGCGTCGGATCGGCGGCTACTCTCGACACGAGACGGGCGCCGGATGCCATCCGCATCGCACCAACCCACGTGCCATCCGACGCTTTGCGGATCCGCACTGGCTGTCCGATGTGACACGGTTGGCGTGCCAGAAGCCGCTCGGATTCAGCCGCGCTGGCGGGCATCCGCGTCGAAATGTCGGCATTCAGGGCGGTGTAGATTTCCCAGCATTCGTCATAGCTCAGCGGTTGGCGGTGCTCGCCTTCGATCGGCGCGGGCAACCGCATGCGAGGACCCTTGCCTCGTTATCTCCCCGGTACACGCATTGGGTTGTACCAGCGCTCCATATGCGCACGATAAAATCGGGAGAACTCCGTCAGGCCAATCGGCAGGTTGTGGGGGATTTGGATCACGTCCGTCCCCCAGGCATGATTTCCCTCGATAAGGACAGGCCCTTCCCGGGTAAACGCAACATCCCAGCCGACCGTGACGAATTCCGAGAATACCTGCTGCGCTCGTAAACAGATCTGGAGGGCGTCGCTCCAGAAGGGGATAGCCCGCCCCTCGAGCCGTTCGCGAGTGTGTGGGTGGTCGCGGAACTCCGCACGACCGTATCCGGCGGACGGCGGACCGCCCGGCCGAGGCGACCGCTGTGAGGGTCGATAGGTGCAGCCAGATTTCCTTGCGAGAAGTTGTCCACAGGAGAGTCATCGAATGGCATGCGGAGGGTCGAGATCAGATGTTTGGGCGTACCGTCGGGCCACCGGATGGTCACCACACGTGCTGTGCAGAGCCCCCCTGCCGATGCGGCGGATAGGTCCAGGTGGTTCTCCACTCTTGGCTGGAGCAGTATACGGGTCTTCTCGGAAAGGGCGCACATGTGGCGAATCAATTCTTGTTCCGAGTGACGAGCCCCCGTCCACTCCCTGGTACCGTCCGGCGCCATCGAACCTCCAGCTCTTCGCTCCCACGCCAAAGCTTCCACACGTGGGCTTGCTGAAAAGGTCGTTGGGAGGCAGCCGCACGGGCCCTGGCCCGTACCAGCGCATCATCTCGCCGCTCGAAAATTCGGCGAGAATTGGCACGGTGGGGAGCCCAAACTGGGAACACGCCTCGTAGAACGCGCTCTTGTCGCGGAGCCGCTGACTGGGAGGACGCTTCCCTGGGTAAAGCTCCATTACCAATCGGGAAATCTCGTCGTGGTGAAGGTAGTGTGCCACACGTCTCCGGTTCCCCGCATCGTGCAGCCGATAGAGGTAATAGTGCGCCGGCGTGATCCAGTGGCGCGTGGACAGCGCCCAGATATCCAGAATTTGGCGCCGGACGGAGAGTCCAGTCTCCGCTGCAACGTCGGGGCCGTACTCGTGGGCTAGCTTCCAAGCGGGGCTGATCATCCGGACAGGCAGCGTCGCCTTCGCGGCCAGGAATCGAAGCCGCTTCGCGCGCGTGCGCTTCCGCCGCAGGAGCAAACGTTGAAAGATTGACCGCACCGGTAGCACCTGCTGTCCCGCCGCACGATGAGATTCGCGCGCCATCAATCCTCTTCTCTGGCGTGCAAGGTGGGGTTCACTTCGTACACTCCGTCGACGTCAGCCGCGGACTACGTGCCGGTCTGCGGGTGCATTCGAGCGACGTGCGCACCGTCGATGGACGGCTTCGGCTGTCAGGCGATCGCTCAGTGTAGACACGCGGGTTCACCTTGCGCGTAGCTGTGCATCATGAGCCCGGTACACATGGGGAAGCTCGGTCAGCCCGATCGGTATGTCATGGGTGATCTGCAAAATGTTCACACCGAAGTCGTGATTCCCCTCGAGCACGAGCGGCCCCTCCTCGGTAATGGCGACGTCCCACCCTACCGCGAAGAATTCGGAGAACACCTGCTGCGCCCGCAGACATAGCTCGAGGGTCTCCTTCCAGAAAGGAAGGACGAAGCCCTCTATATGCTGGCCCGTGTGCGGATGGATTCGGAAAGTCGAGTCGCCATACTCCGGCGCGTACCGGAAGGCAGGGCCTAGCTCCCCCGTCCGCTCGTTGATGGCGCTCGCGAGATGCCCCTGCGAGAAGTTGTCCACCGGCGAGTCGTCGATCGGCATCCGGAACGCCGACAGCAGGTGCTGAGGAGTGCCATCAGGCTGTAGGACCGTGACCACCCGCGCAGTACAGAGTGCGCCTGGCGACACCGCAGAGAGAGCTGCGTGGTTCAATATCCGCGGCTGAAGGATGAACATTCGTCCATGGGAGAGATCGCACAGGTGACGCATCAGTTCCTCTTCGGTGAGAGCGCGCGCATCGGCATCCACCCAGCGCTCGCCGCCATCGAAGAGCCACCACCCGGCGCCCTCCCCCTTGATTCCCCGCGCGTCCTTGCTGAACAGGTCGGCGCGGGGGAGCTTCACCGGCCCCGGCACGTACCACTTTGCCAATGCGCCGCGGGAGAACTCCGCGAGGATGGACACGGTAGCCAGCCCGGCGTCCCTGCACGCCTCGAAAAAAATGACCTTGTCTTTCAGCCTGGCGACTCGCGATGGTCTCCGCTTGGATAGGGTACCTCCGCTTGTACAGGTACATCGCCATCAGGACGCTTTCCTTGGTGTCCAGGTAGTCGTCAATGCGCCGCCATTTCTCCGGCTCGTAGAGCCGATACATGTAGTAGTTCTTCGGCGGAAGCCAATGACGGGACGCGGCAGTCCAAATCTGGAGGAACTGACGGGTGGTCGAGAGCCCGGTCTTCGCTTCGACGCCGGGCCCATACTGGTGTGCAAGCTTCCACGCGGGTCCGACCGTCCGGACCGCTAGCATCGCCTTCGCCGCGCGGAACCAGAGCCGTTTTACGAGCCCGGACCTGCTCTCCGTCAGCGCCCGCTTGAGCATCCACCGGATCGGCGGCACCTCCGGTTCCGCCCGAAACGGGGACTCACGCCTCATCTCATTCTCGCTCTCGCATCGAGGATCGTAGCCATAACCGACGCGCCGTAGAGCGGGTTTGCAACAACCGAAATCACCTGAGAGGTCAACTGCTTTATGCCCGATGCAATGGGCGGCAGTATACGCCTCGGCGGTGGAGATTCGGCGGCTGCCGCGGTGTTCGAGCTTCGCTCTGCCGCTACGAAGGAAGGAGGACGATAGGAACCATCACGGCCGTCTCGCGGGCCCTCTCGTGGTGAGCATAACACCGTTCTCGGTCCCAGGTCCCTTCTCCCCTTCGACAGCGCGGATAAGCCGGCAGATTGTCAACGCGTCGGATCGGTAAGCCAACCCCAAAACCGCCACACCAGTCACGTGAGTCTGAACGGATCTGTGGTCTTCTAACCTGGCTGGCGCCGCCCGGCCCGAGGAGATGACCGATGCACGCAAAGGACGCAGTAACGAAGAGATCGTGCACGCCTGCACCCGGTCGAAGGCGGCGAAAAGGTGGCCGTCGCGGAATGGGGCGAGTGAGCAGACGTTCTACCGGTGGAAGCAGTTCGCCGGCCCCGGGGTGCAAAGAGGTCCGCGAGCTGCGGTCGCTCCGTCACGAGAACGCGAAGTTGAAACAGCTAGTGACGACGTGGGAAAAACCAAGCAGTTTGCACATAGCGATGTAAGGGAAATGACCGATATGTAAGGTTGTTAACGCCCCCCTTGACACCCGAATAAGCGGTCGGGTCCCCGAACGCGCCGGTCGGTTCGCGCCCATGTGGCGTGTGCTGGCGCGTTCGGTAATGACCGCCCTTTCCAAAGGGAGCGTTATGACGACTCGATTCGGATTCGCCTGCTCGTGTGTACTGATGTGGCTGTTCGTCGCCGTCACCGCAGCATCGAGCCCCGCGCAGACCTTGCCGCGGTGGACAAAGCACACCTCCCTCGCCGCCCTTGCGGATCAGAGAAGACGCGGATTATGGGGCTTCCGCTCAACAGTTTCGAGGCCTTGACCGACGACGAAGTGGTCGCCGCCGGTCATGCGCTGACCTGGATGATGGCGGGATCGCTGGCCGGCCTGGCAACGCTGGAAACCCTCGGCTATGACGCCTTTACCTTCAGCCCGTCGAATGGCAAGCGGTACTACCTGTTGTATGAGCCGACCGGCCCAGACTTTCGTGGACTCGGGATGGTGATCGTCAATCGTGCGCCCGCCACCAACGTCGTCATCCACGGCAAACATATCGGCACTGACACGAAATCGCATCTGACCAGCCGCCAGTTCTTCGAGGAACTGGGTGCGATCGCGTTGATCTGGACCGGCGTGAAGCGGTGTGACAGCAGCACGATTTTCTCCCTGCATGAGCGCGACCGTGAAGAATGCTGTGTGCAGCGGCTACGGCGAGCGGATCAGCGATGCCAGCCGCTTCCATCGCAACGTGATGACGGCGAGCACGCTTGCCGCCCTCGCACGCGACGCCGTGACACTCGACATTCATTCGAACAGTGTCGAGCCGCGGCAGGTGGTGCTGAGCACCGGCGGACCGGACCTTGCCTCGCAACCGCTCACGTTCTTTCCCAACCGTGTCCGCGATCGGCTGCGCACGACGACGGCGATTACCGCCGGATCGTGCGATCACCCGGACGATCCCGCGGGATCGTTTCGATATTGCGGCCGCTATGTGCAGCAGAAGATCTGCAATGGCCTGACCACGCAGGAAGCCTGCGGGCCAATGCTGCCCGCGGGGACGACAGGGCGGTATGTGCAAGTTGAATTGCGGAGCACGGTGTTTGACTCGACCGCGAATACGCGCGTGGTGATTGCCGCGTTTCGGAGCGAGTTGCCCTAAGGGCGCTCGCTCGGTGACTTCAGTCGCCGATAGCGGACGGTCTTACTGCGAGACGGGCGCGAGGCGCTGAAGCGCGTCAAAGAAGTTGAAGATGATGGTGATGTGGTCCGACTTCTGCCGCTCGGCCGGGACGATCACGACGTGTTCTCCATCCGGATGCAAGTCGAACTTCCGCCCCCTACAGTCACGGCCAGCCCAATGAGATCGTTCGACCAGGGCCGCGGGCGCTCGGACCGAAATGAGTGGCCCACCACGGTAAAGGGCGCCACCATGATTTGATTCTGCGTGATACCCAAGTACCACCAGCTCGGGTTTCGTCCGCGACCACACGACGTCTCTCCCGCCGTCGGTCGACACCCGCCATTTGCCCGCCGAGCCGCTAAACGATCGAACAAACACCTCCGCGCGTCCGGTTTCGTTCGATTGATACGCCACCCAGCGGCCGTCCGGCGAGAACGACGGCTCTGCCCCGTTGAAAGGGCCGGCGGCGAGGACCGCCGTCGTCGGTCCCGATTCGCCACGCACCGTTGCGTCAGAACCAAGCGACAGCACCATGACGTCGTTGCCGCCGCGCGGACGGTCCTGTTGGATGGCCAAGAATTTTCCGCTCGGATGCCAAGAGGCGGCCATCTGCAGATGGGGGTTTCGCGTCAAACGCTCGGCCTCTTCGGTGCCGTCCACCAGCTGCCAATAGAGGTTGGCTGCGCCGTCACGCGTCGACGTGAACGCGAGGCGGCGGCCCTCTGGCGTCCACGTGGGATGATAATCATCCGCGGAGTCTAAGTGAGTTGTGTAAGTTTGGTCGTCGCCAAGTCCTGGACCCATATGTCCGTTTGCTTGCCGTCACTGATATCCACTGCCAACTGCTTTCCGTCGGGCGAGAATCGCGGGTTGCCCCAATCGACAGGCGTTAGCGCAGCGGCACGGTATTGCCCGCGCGGTCCATTAACGCCATCGGCGCTGCAGGTGAATATCCCCGCCCCTCGAGGAACACCAACGTTCCGTTCTCTGACACGGAGAATTGCGCTCCGCCGGTATTGACCCCAGCGACGACGCCTTTGACGGCGGATACGGAGGGACCTGTCACTTGCAGCCGCTCGACATCAAACGGTGCCGCATAGAGCGTTCCGTCTCTCACGTACAAGAAGATGTCCAGCTAGGGCGCGTAACGGCCAGAGAGGCCGGGCTGCACTATCTTAGGAACGCCTGACGGCAGCGGCTGCACCATTATCCTGGCATCGTTCCAGTTGTCGCTCGTGTTACTCGTATACAGGACGCCTGTGTTACCGGGCAACACTTGCGGCCAGCGATGGGAGATCTCGCCATCGACAAGCCTTGTGAGCGGTTGTGGCATGCCGCCGCCCGACGAGACGCGCAACAGAATCGGGCTTCCACCGTGCCCAAATACGATGGTGCCATCGTCCTGCCACGATCCGCCGTGGCCGTTCGGCGCATCGCACACGGTGACTGCCGTCCCTCCCCTGACCGAAATCCGCCGCAGTTCTCCACCGGCGAAGAACCCGATCCAGTCGCCCTCAGGTGAGAAAAAGGGATTGATCGCGTCCTCCGTTCCTGCAAGCGGTGCGGCCGTGAGCTCTTCGAGGCGCCGGACATAGAGCATCGCAGGCACCGAGGTCGCCTCGCTGGCAAAGACGAGCGTCTGCCCATCCGGCGAGAGCGCGGCGGCAGGCCCCAAGTCCTGCCGGAGCGACATGTCCGCGCCGAGCTCGGCGCTCAGACGCACGAGCGCCGTCGGCCGCGGCGGCTCCCGGACCACGAGCACCCCCGTCAGGACCGCCGCGAGCGCGCCGGTTGACGCCCACGGCAGCGCGCGGCGCCACGTCGGCACGGCCAGACCGGTCTCCTCCGGCGCTCGGGCCACGAGGTCCTCGATCTGCACGCGCGCCTCGCCGATATCCGCCACCGTCGGGTCGCAGCTTTATTTTGAGAGCGCTGCAGCAATCGGCGAATACCTGAGGGCACGGCAGCCGGTAGCGCGCGCCCATCCGGGTCCGCTTCGAACACCGCTGCAAGTGTGTCCGGGTAGGGCTCGCCCGGGCCGGGTGGGTCATCTGCCCGCATCTCGAAAGGCACTGGTGCTCGCTGAAAAGACTGCGTGACGCGGTCGGGTCTCTCTGACGCTCGCGCTGTGAGCTCGCGCAAAAGAACCAGGCGTTCTCGGCGTCGCGGAAACATATCCAGAGTCCGCTCGAAGGCATCTCGTTCCTCCGCTGCGAGCGTGAGGTCGAGATAACGGTCGAGAAGCGCTTCGTCCATCGTCAACAGCCGATCGAAGATGTCGCTGTTCTCGAGAGACAGATCTTCAACGTGGCGGCGGTCATCCGCGGAGGCGTTGCCCAGGAGGTATGCCCTGAGAAGCGAGTCTGAGGGGACGTCGGTAGACAGAATCACGCCCCGATCAACTGCGCAATGATCATTGTTTTTCTCCTGAGACAAATCGCCAGGCCGCGAGGCATCGATGCGTGCACTCCTCCAGCGTCCCTCGCGCGCGGAATACTCGTAGACGGAGTGCGAGCTCGCTGATCTCCATCTCTCGGGCCATCGCATGCCGGATCGTAATCTTGGAGCCACCCTCGCCCTCGTAGTAGCGCAACACGAGTGCCCGGCTCTGTGCCGAGAGCTTCTCGAGACACCGCTCGAGGCAGTTGTGGCGATCGTCCGGTGCTTCAGACGCGCTCTGGTCGTCCGCCGTCGTCGCCAGTGCCGCCATATCCAGCGGTGCAGCGGCGGGCATCGCGAAGTGTTCCCTGAGAACAAATCGCGCGACGCCGAGGGCATAACTTTGAATGTTCACAACGACCTCACCGACCTCCAGTTTTCGCGCCACGCGCGTCAAGACCAGGTCGGCCTGATCCTCGCTGTCGGAGCAGCCCCTCCACTCGAAGTATTTGATCAACCGGCGTCGTATGACCTCATTATCGGCGCCCGCGGAATCACCGTCTGGGCCAAGCCGCGTCAACAGGGCATTCCACGCGGGTTCGGTCAGTCCGATCGCAGTTTTAGTCACTCCCAGCGGTCCTGGAGCACAAACGCGCCCCGATAAAGACTGTTCAACACACCGCAACCTTAATCCGTACCGATAAGTCGACTACCGACGATTCAATCTTGGTGGCGGGTGCATAGACCGAAACGTTTTTCCTGTTCCGTCCACTAGTAGTAGCCGTAAGGGTAATCTCGTATCAGTCAGGTTTCAAGCGTCCAGTCTAAATCCGGACGACGACGACCGACTGGGAGAGGGGCGAAGCCGAGGGCGGTCATTGGGGCGCGGCTGTTCGGTCGCCCGGAACGAACCGTCGGATACGGGTGGTGGTTGCATGAGCGGCTGAACGAAGCGACAGACGTTGTCTTGGCTAACGCGCGAGAGGGTGGCCACCCGATCGCGCGCGACACGCATCCGCTTCTGATGCGCTGAGACCAACACGAGAAGCGGCCGGGTTCTGAAGCGCCCGTCGGTTCACGCTACCTAAGGCGTGTGCTGGCGGGCGCTTTGTCTTGGGCCGGCCGCTTCCTTTTTTACAGACAGGAGAGCGTATGACGACTCGGTTTAGATTCGCGTGCTGGTGTCTGGCGTCGTGGCTTGCCCTGGCCGTCACCGCGACACGCGGCGACGCGCAGACCCTTCCACGCTGGACAGCGCACACCTCGCTGACGGCTTTGCTCAACGCGGAAAAGACGCGGCTCGCAAATCTGCCGCTGAATACCTTTAAGCCCCTTACCGCCGATGAAGTGACGGCGACAGGTCACGCGCTCACATGGCTGTTTGCCGGGTCACTCGACGGGCAATCGACACTTGAAAGCCTCGGGTATGTGCTCTACACGTTTGACCCAGCGAACGGCAAACGATATACCTGCTCCGCGAGTCGAGCGGCGTGGGGTTTCGCGGCCTTGGCATGGTGGTGATCAATCGGGCGCCCGCGAGCAACGTCGTGATCCACGCCAAGCACATCGCCGGAGATGCGGCGTCGCACACCACTAGCCGCCTGTTCTTTGGGACTGGGCGCGGTCGCGCTGGTCTGGACCGGCGTGCGACGGTGTAACAGTAGCGTCGCTTCACCTTGCGTGATCGTGAGCTTCAATTCGCCCTGCGGCCAGGACCGCATCAGCGATGCCAGCCGCTTCAATCGCAACGTGATCACGGCGGCCACGCTGGCGGGGATGGCCCGCGATGCCGTGATGCTCGACATCCATTCCAACGGCAGCGAACCTCGGCATGTCGTGCTGAGCACGGGCGGGCCGACCGTCGCCTCGGAATCACTCGACTTCTTTCCGAATCGCGTGCGCGATCGGTTGCTCGCGACCACCGCGATCACGGCCGGATCGTGCGATCACCCCGACGATCCGACGCAAACGTTTCGATATTGCAGCCGGTTTGTGCAGCAGAAAATCTGCAACGGCCTGACCCCTGATGAAGCCTGTGGGGCGATGCTCCCCTCGCACACATCGGGCCGCTATGTGCAGGTTGAGCTTCGCAGCACCGTGTACCGATCCACCGCAAACACGCGCGCGGTAATCGCCGCGTTTCGGAGCGAGTTGCCTTGAGCTGAACGAAGCGACACGTTGTCTTGGCTAACGAGCGGTTGGGTGGCCATCCGACCGCGCGCGACACGCATCGGCTTCTGATGCGCTGAGACAAACACATGAAGCGGCCGGGTTCTGAAGCGCCCGTCGGTTCACGCCACCTGAGGCGTGTGCTGACGGGCGTTTGTTTTCGCCGCCGCTCCTGTTCCAGAACGGAGAGTGTTATGACCAGCCGATTCCGATTCGCGAGCGCGTGCGTTCTGATGTCCCTCTTTGTCGCCTTCACCGCCGCATCCGGTTACGCGCAGACGCTTCCTCGTTGGACGCAGCACACCTCCCTCGCCAGCCTAGCGGATCAT
>CAVXMP010000014.1:0-150000 GCA_963762925.1 uncultured Acidobacteriota bacterium
CAGACCGGCTAAAAAATGCGGGGCGGAGTGAGGGGCTAACCGCGAGCTCGTCGCCACATACCATATCTGGTATAATCGCCTGCGATGGCGTGGACCGTCGAGACGTTGAACGAAACGGTTGACGCTGAATTGGCCGAGTTGCCGGCGGAGATGCGCGCGCGGCTGGTCCGGATTCGGAGCAGCGGGTCGTCATCGTGAGGACCTTCATCAAGAAGACCGAGAAGACTCCCACGAGAAGATCGACCTGGCACTCCAGAGGGCAAAGGAAGTGAAGTCATGACCAAGATCAGCGAGCTCCATCGTCGCTGGAGCAAGGACCGGGACTACAAGGACGCGTACGACGCCATCGGTGAAGAGTTCGACCTCGCGCGTGCACTGATCGAAGCGCGTACGGCGGCCGGACTGTCGCAGTCGCAGCTCGCGCGCCGCATGAAGACCTCGCAGTCATACATCGCGCGGATCGAGGGTGGCAAGGTGCGTCCATCGACTGATGCATTGGAGCGCTTCGCGCAGGCGACTCGCACCCGTCTGCGGATCGTGTTCGAGCCGGAGTCCGCGCGCTGATGCACACGTCGAGACCACAGACACCGCCCCCCATTTTTTGTGATCGAAGCGTCGTGCCACTCAGACGTCTGCACTAGGCACGCTCGAGATCCAGTGTGAGGAGCGGCAGTCAAAGTGAATCATGAGCCGGTAGCGGCACTTCTTTCAATCCTCGCCAAACGATTGGAGCCACAGTTCAACGTGTTCTCCGTCATGCACCATGGCGCCCATGAAAAGCAACTCTCAAACGTCTTCGCCTGGTTGCTGGATGCAGACGAGACTCACCAGTGTTGCGACGCCTTCCTGCAGATCTTCCTTGAGGAGATCAACAGAGGGCTCGACAGACCGATCTCAAAAGGCTCCTTCAGCGTGCGGCAGGAAGTCAACACGCGGTCTCACGCGCATCAGGACCTGCATGTGCCACCTGCGCCTGCAGAAGATGGTCGCGATCCGGGAGCCGAGGAAGGGAGCGGGGAAGGTCTACCAGAAACGGGGATGGACATCGCGGACCTGATTCTCGAGGGAAGAGACACGGTTGTTGTCGTCGAGAACTATTACACGTCATCCGGGCATGGACACTGTTACGACTGCTACCTGGAGTTCGGAGCACGCAGCAAGAAAAGGAGCGTTGTCGTGCTGCTCTGCGAAAGAGAGAACAGGGCTGAGCTGACAGACAGTTGGGAGAATGCGCCGGTCGTGACATATCCCACCCTCCTTGAGCGGCTGTTCCGGCACGTGGAGAACGATCCTTCGTTTCGGCACAAGCCGCAGTACACGAGTTCATACGCCAACTGCACGAACACTTCGTGGGAGGAATGCGAGTGAACGACGACGACGTGGTCAATTTCATCGACGTCTTGTGCCAGACAGGAGAGGCTCGTCATTTCGGGACCCGAAGGAGGGCAGATGCGGAAGATGCGAACAAGGGAGACGCGGCCGCGACCAACTTCGCAGACCAATTGCGGGAGGCGGCGAAGCGGCGGTTCGAAGAGGGCCGTGAGTTGCTCAGGCGAATTAAGCGAGAGTTGCGGGACTATGGAGAGGAACGCTGAAGCCCCAAATCAATGCGGCTATGGAGGAGCAGTATGTTGGAGAGGTTTCTGCAAGGCTGCAGGGCATCTACGAGTGGACGATCACTTCTACCTGTCCGGTGGTAGTCCTCCACAATTAGCGTTCCAACTGAAGTTTGGCCCTTCGGCGTGGTACTCCAACGAAAAAGACGACTACTGGACTCCGTCCGAGAACTCCGCTGAACGGAACTACTCGCATGGTTTGTCACACTGTGGCAAAACGATCCCCGTCCCTCGCGCGTCACCTCCAAGACGTTTTGAAAGGGCTTCCGCACGACGACATGCGACTGCGCGACGACGTGCTCGAGCTGGTCAAAGAACGCAGCCGATGACGTCGAGGGACACGAGCCAAGCAGATCACGCACGCCGCTCGCGCGCTCCGGCGAACAGCCCTCCGCAAGCATGAGAGCGAGGGGCTGTGTGCGCATTTTCGCCAGCGGGCGACATCGCGCGACGTCGGCACGAGTCGCAGCACTTCTGCACATCGCGAATTGGCAAACGGTGCGCGGATCGCGACAGCGGGGTTCGCGAGAGAGGGGTTGTGAGCCTCTCGCTTGTGACACGAGTCCGGCAGGCCCTCGCCTGCGTTCATGCGCAAAGGGAGTGCTTGCCAGCCGTAGCTCACGCAGGGAGCGGGAAGGTCCGCCGACGCGCTTATGGATTCTCGAGCGCTCCGGCGGACGGCCCGCATCCGGATCGAGAGCGGAGGCTGGTAAGCCGCAGAGGAATCGAATCGACGGCGATGCCGATGCGTCCCAGAATAGGATCACTGCGCGTGCATCCAGTAAGAGGCTTGCGCATGAAGTGACTCGCGGTTCAAGATGAGACGCGCCCGGCCGCGTCAGGCCGGCGTCAATGGACCTTCAATGAAAACCGTCATCGCTCTTGTCTTCCTCGCCGTCACGGCCAGTTCGCTGCACGCCCAGACGCTCACGCCCGCGCAACAGTACGCGCGCGATGTGTACAAGGAAATCATTGAGTACAACAGCGTCAACATCGGCGGGGGGACCACCGAGGTCGCCAACGCGATTGCCAAACGTTTCCGGGACGCAGGCTTCGCCGATCAGGACATTTTTCTCGGCGGCATCCAGCCGAACAAGCACAACGTCGTCGTGCGATACCGCGGCAAGGGAGGGGCGAACGGCCCCAAGCCGCTGTTGTTGCTCGCTCATCTTGATGTGGTCGAGGCGCTCAAGGCTGATTGGTCACCTGGGCTCGACCCGTTCACGTTCCTCGAGAAGGACGGCTACTTCTACGGCCGCGGCATCATCGACGACAAGGCGCAGGTCGCCATCTTCACCGCCGTCGTGGTGCAGATGAAGAAGGACGGCTACGTTCCGGACCGCGACATTGTCGTCGCCTTCACCGCTGATGAAGAGGGTGGCTGCTGCAACGGCGCCCGCTGGCTGTTCAGCAATCACCGCGAGCTGGTCGACGCGTCGCTCGTCTTGAACGAGGGCGCGTTCGGGTTCATCAGGAACGGCAAGCCGGTGGCCAACACCATCGAGGCGACACAGAAGGTCACTGGTGGTTTCACCGTCACGGCGAAGAACCGCGGCGGTCATTCGTCGTTGCCGAGGTCTGACAACGCCATTTACCAGCTTGCCGCCGGCTTGATGAAACTCTCGGCGTTCAAGTTCCCGGTGGAATTCAACGACGTGTCACGCGCCTACTTCGAGCAGACGGCGAAGATCGAGACGCCGAGGACCGCGGCGGCGATGCGCGCCCTGATCAAGAACCCCGCGGACATTGACGCGGAGGCCGTGCTGGCCAGGGATCCCCTCTATAACTCGATGCTGCGCACCACCTGCGTGGCGACGATGCTCAAGGGTGGTCATGCGTCGAACGCGCTGCCGCAAACGGCGGAAGCGGGGATCAACTGCCGCATGATGCCCGACGCGCGCGTCAGCGATGTTCGCGCGATGATCGTCAAAGCGCTGGACGACCCGGAACTGGAAGTGTCGACGCCGGCGAATCGCGAACCCCGCGCCGCAGCGGCGGTCGTGCCTGAAGTGCTAGAGGCCGTCGAGCGCATCACGCAGGAGATGTGGGGAAACATTCCTGTGATTCAGATCATGCAGGGTGGCGCGACCGATGCAATTCCCTGGCGCAACGCGGGGATTCCGGCCTACGGCGTTTCGGGTCTGATGGTGGATCCGGACGACCTGCGCCTGCACGGGCGCGACGAGCGCGTGCCGGTCAAGAGCTTCTTCGACGCCCAGGAGTTCACGGCCAGGTTGACGAGACTGCTGACGAGCGGGAAGACGGCGCCTTAAATCCGCGAAGTCGAACGAGGCAAATGTGTGATTGGCGGAGAGGGTGGGATTCGCCTCCTGACGCTGATCACGCGCATCGTCACCGACCCGCCGCCGTCGCCGCGGACGCTCGTCCCGACTGTGCCACGCGGGCTGGCTGCAGCCGTCGTGCGATGCCTGGTGAAGGATCCGGACGAGCGCTACCAGACGTACGCGGCGCTGCGGACGGCGCTGCTGCCGTTTCGGTCCGCTGCCACCCAGGCCGCTCCGCCCGCCGGGCGAATCGTGGCGATGGTCGTCGATCAGGTGTTGCTCGCCATGCTGACCGCCATGATCAACGTCCTCCTGCACGTCCTCCTGCTGATGACCCGGAAACCTCCGTTCTTCACACCGCGCTGGCCTCTCCTGCTCTTTGCGGTGTCTTGGATCGCGTATTTTCTGTATTTTCTGGCGACTGAGGGCGTCGGGTCGGCATCGCCCGGCAAGCGCCTGATGGGACTCGAGGTTGTCGCTGCTGATGGCGGCCGGCCACGTCTGGTCCAAGTCGCGATTCGGACGGCGATCTTCGTGGCGGCCGCGGTGCTTCCGTTCCTCGTGCCGCTCGGGTTCTGGGTGCGATTGCCGGGGCCTGAGGATCTGCCGCTGGGCGAGCGGGCCGCGCTCCTGGCCGGCATCTCGCTGGCGGTCAGCATCGCCGGGCGGTTCGTCCCTCTGGCGTTGTTCATCACTGCCCGGCGGCCGAACGGATGGACCGGCCTGCACGAGTTGTTGAGCGGCACGCGGGTTTGTCGCGTGGACGTCGACGCGAGACAGGCCCCGGGTGCTCCGGTACCGGCGGGTGCCGCGGGCCGGTCCGCGGAGGCGTCCGAGCCGTCAGGCCGGCGCGGAGCGTTCGTGGTCATGGCCGCGCACGGGCAGGCCGATGGCGCGACGCTGTGGCAGGCGTTCAATCCGGTGCTCGCACGCGAGGTATGGGTCCGCGATGCCGTGCCCGGCACGGGCGTCGCACCGGCCGGGCGGCGTGAGCTGGCTCGGCCGGGACGACTCCGGTGGCTCGCCGGTCACTCCGGCACGCCGGCGTGGGATGCATTCGAGGCGCCGCGCGGCGCGCCGTTCACCGTCGTGGCCTCGCGGCCGCTGCCCTGGAGCGTCGTTAGGGAGTGGCTCGCCAATCTCGCACGCGAACTCGCAGCGTGCGAGGCATCGCACGAGGCCGCCACCTTCACGCTCGACCACGTGTGGATCACCGCTGGCGGCCGCGCGATGTTGCTGGACTTTCCCCCGCCTGGCGCGCATCCCGCGAAGGGCGCCACCGCCGTAAACCCGCAACTGTGCGCGCAGCGACTGCTCCTGGACGTCGCGTGGACCTCGCTACACGGCACAGCCGTACACACCGACAGGAGCGAGCGAATGGGGTCGCCGCTTCCGCCCTCCGGCACGGCGCTGCTGGACGCGCTGAAGGCGACGGAGCCGCAGGGCGCACGCGACCTTCTCGACCTGGCGTCGCGGGCACTGACGAGCGCGCCTGCCGTTCCGCGCTGGAGTCGGGCCCTGCCCGGAGTGCTGCTGCTGGTTACGCTCGCCCTGGTCGGGATCTTCTCCATCGCGGTCAGCCGGGCGACGGGCACCCCCCTGGCGATCGGCGTCGGCAGCAGTGACGATGTCCCGCTGTACAACACGCTGGTCACCCTCGACGCCCTTGATCGCGGTGGAGTGATGCCGACCGAGCCGCGGCGGCATGCGCTCGAGGTGTACGCCGCGCGCCGATATGAGGGCCTGGAGCGGCGTGCCGCGTCGTTCACCGGCGCGCTGACGCCGTACCGCGCGTTAGCCCTCGACATCGGGAGACGCCATCCCGTCAGTCCCGCGGGCGAATTCGAATCGGCCATCGCGACGATTGGCCGCGACGAGCTCGATGCCTTGAACGCGACGCCGGTGGTGTCGGCGCCGGTGGCCGTGCTGATGCTGCCCGTCCTCACGGTGGATTTGATCGCCGCGGCAGGAGCTCTCGCGGCCGTGCTGGCGTTCGCGATGCGGGGAGGCCTCCTCTTGACGCTGTTGCGTCTCGTCGTTGTCGACGCTTCCGGCCGGCGCGTGACGCGCCTGCGGTCGGCATTGCGTGCCCTTGTCACCTGGGCTCCGGCGTTCGCGCTGCTCCCGATCCGCGACGAGGTGCTCCGGGCGATGGCCGCCGGCGATCTCGACGGTTGGCTGATGGTCGCTCTGCTGCTGGCAATCGCCGGCCTGACTATGATGGGTTGGGCGATCGTGGTGCCGTCGCGAGGCCTTCAGGAGCAAATCTGCCGCGCGTGGATCGTGCCAGCGTGACCTGCACAAACTGTGCTTTTACAGTCTCCAGGGTAGAACTGTGAGATGGGATGCAACAAGCACAAGGGCTGATGCGACACTCAACGCTACTTGGGCGGCGACGCTTTGCGGCCTGCTTTTTTAATGCGCTTATCGATTCGGCGAAACGCTTCATCACCGTCGACCAGTTCCCCGCGCTGGGCCTGGAGCCAGCCGCGTTCGATCTGTTCGCGCCATTTCACGCGGATCTCGTCGTGCTCCTTGAGGAGCCTGAGGCTCTCGCGAATGACTTCGCTCGCGTTGTTGTATAGGCCGCTGTCGACCTTGTCATCAACGAACTTCTCGAGCTCTGGAGTCAGGGACACATTCATGGTCTTGCCCTCGGTGTACGCCTAACCCAGACCGTAGCAGAAATGTCAGACTTTAGCAAAGATTGGTATCTGCCCTCGTTCTCGCCGGCTTGACCGCAGAAGGTGAAGAGCGCTCGCCAATTGAACGGGACCGCGTAGCACGCACGTGTCCGTGAATGACCGAAGTCGAGCGTCTCTCTGGCACTGCGCTATCACCACGCGCAGCCAGCGAGGCTACGTCACCTCGACGCGATGCAGCGCTTCGTCGCCGCTGGGTGCCTGTCCCGCGCATCGTGTGTCCCTACGGGTGCTCTGGGGTGATGTGCGGTGTCCGGGATGTGCACGCCGCCCTGCGACAGCTTTGCGCGACCTCACGATCGCGGGCTAGAATCGCAGAGCAACCTCAACCACTGATGCCACTACGACGACAGCTAGACGAACGCACACGCGACTGTCTGGGGATCTTCGTATTCGCTCTCCTGTTCGCAGGCATCATCCGCCCATTTCAGAACGCTCCGTTCGTCGACGACTGGGTCTACGCCTGGTCGGTCGAGAACCTCCTGGCTCACGGACGTGTGGAGGTGCTCAACTATTCAGATAACGTGAACGTCGCGCAAATCGTGTGGGGCGCGCTGGCGTGTGTGCCGTTTGGCTTCTCGTTCACCGCGCTGCGCGTGTCGACCTGGCTGCTGGCGATTGTGGCACTTTGCGGCTTGTACCTGCTGTTGCGGGAGTTCGATGTGCAGAGGCGAGACGCGCTGCTGGGAACCGCGACGCTCGCTGTCTATCCGATCTTCGCGCTGCTCAGCATCACCTTCATGACGGACGTGCCTTTTCTCAGCATGACCATGCTGGCAAGCGCCGCGATTGTTCGAGCGGTGCGGGCGCGCGGTACCGGATGGCTCTGGGGTGCCGCGCTGGCGGCGTGCACCGCAGTCGGGATCCGCGCCGTTGGTGTGGTCATACCGATCGCCATGGTGCTGTTCCTGGTTCTGCGTCGAGACGATTGGGGACGCAGACGGGCTCGATGGCTGGTGTTACTCACGCCGCTCGCCGTCTTTGCCATTCTCTACTCTGTGCGATCCGAAGTGTTTCACGGCGAAGATGTCAGCTGGATGCGTGGCACGACACTCGACCGCGTTGCGCTGCTCCGGCAGTTCGCGCTGCCGCTGCTGCCCCGCATGCTCGCCAACACGTTCGCGCTCGCCGTCGGCGTTCTCGGTCTCGCCCTGTTGCCGCTGACGATCGGATGCGTGGGGCGAATCAACCTGCGCCGAACGCTCGCTATCGCTGGTGCATTCGGTCTGGGGTTGGCCGCCTTTTACGCGATCGGCGTCCGCTATCCGCTGCCGCTCACGAGCGGAGCTATCTGGAGCTTTCACGAATTGGGCGGCAGTTCGATGCTGGTTCCGGATCACAGCCACTTACCGGTTCCGGCGTGGATCTCGTGGACCGCCCTGGCGATTGCAACGGTCTCGATCGCTGCGGCCGTCAACGCGGTGTGGCGGCGGCGCGGATGGTGGAGCGGAGACGCGTTTCTGCTGTGGAATCTCGCCGGACACGCCGCGCTCATGTCGCTCACCTGGCTGGTGTACGACCGCTATGCGTTGGTGCTGGTCCCGTACGGGATAGCCTTGCTGCTCGCGGCTCGTCCTCGGATCCACGCACCGCTGGCGGTCGCCACTCTCACAATCCTCGGCGTCGTTACAGGACTCGCGATTCGGGATCACCTGAGTTATAACGCGGCGCTGTGGAACGCCGTGGAGGTTCTCGAGCGGAGCGGCGTGCCGAAGGACGAGATCAACGGCGGGTACATGGTCAATGGGTGGCTACAATACGCGCATCCCGAGCACGCGCATCGCAACAACCAAGGGCAGCTCGATGTGCCGTGGGTGACCGCGAAGAGCGATCGGCCGTACAAAATCGCCAACCGCGTGTCCCCGGGATGGAGCGAATTGAAACGGATCCCGTATGAACGATGGCTCGGATCATCCGGGCACATCTACGCGCTCAAGCTTCTGCCCCCTCCTCGCGCCGGAACCGCCGCCCCTCCGCGTGAACCGTCGAACGTCGCGGGCTCAACCGTGGAGCTCGCGACCAGCGACGTGCTCTCACGTCGCGCTGCCAGTCATTGAGACAGCGACCTATACGTGCTGAAGACGCGGGTCGCGGCGCCGCAAGCGAACTTGTACGCAAACGCCTGATCGGAACCGTTCGTCGTGAATGTCTGGATTGGGTGATCGAGCGCTCTTCTTCGGACAATCCGGTCTGCCCCGTTCTCTCGGGACAGACCGGACAAAACTACTGACACGTCTCGGCGACAACTTTCACTGACTCGACCTGCACCAACGGCGGCCTCAGCACCTTCGGATCTTTCGGCGCTGCGTCCTCTGCAGGCGCAATTGGCTCCTGAACCTGGCCGGTCACCTCCAACTGGTGATTGACGTGACTGGCAAGCTCGGACGGTGGAGGCCCGATAAGCACGTACATCGGGGCGTTGCCACCTTGAGCCTTGCTCAGCACGTACACCGTGCCGCCATCCGTAGTCTTCGCTTGCTGTACACAACCGGTGAGCGTCGCTGCCTGTGATGCTGGTTTTTCTTGTTCCTTTTGAGATTGACTCGGTGGTGTCTGCCCTTGCGCGAACATCGTTATCATGCCGCCGAGCGCGCATACGGTGAGTGTTGAGGTGATGTATCGGAGCATCAGTTCTCTCCTTCGTGCCAGATGGGCTGCGGAGGTCGTCGTTTTACTACGCAGCACTATTCCTGCCACCAGAATCACCGACGTTCTGTAAGAGGTTCGGGGATAGTGCATCCCCTTGCGCGACACACCGCGTAAAAAATCGTCAGCTGAGAGTTTGCCACTGCAGAGCCGCGCGACGCAGGGCGGCCCTCATTGCTTGCGGCTCGAGCTCGACAACGGAGGAAGGACACAGCGCGCGCCGGAGCTGGCGTCGACATGCAGGCGTCAACAGCCTTCCGTTGCGCTTGACCTGCACTCACAATCGACGGGTTATTGGGGGGGTTGAAGCGCAGAATTACGAGCGAAGGTCAACCCTCGTCGCGATTTGAGAAATTCCTGGACCACGAACGCGGTTGCGGTCGAGGCGACGAAGCCGGCGATCGCAATCAGCATCGCGCGCAGTGATCAATAGAGCTCGGCCAGCGCACTGGCCTGCTGCACCATTTGCGTCGACTGTGCCTGCGTGGCCTGTAGCTGCGTTGCCGACACGGGCGTCACCTGAGTGGTCTGGACGACTGCAGGTGCCGCGCCCACTGGCCCTGCCTGAGGCGCCGGAGGCCGTTCGGCGACAATCGAGAGGCCGGACTTGTCGGCCGCAATTCTCAGGGTCGCGACCGATGCAGAATCGAGATCGAACCGTTCCATCCGTGTCTGATCAAACTTGTCTGGCGCGGATCGCAGGCGAACGCCGATGATTCGCACTCCTGGAGGCAAATCCAACGTCTTTGTGAATCCCCTCTCGGCGCGTCTGCCGAACACGCCGAAACGTTTGCCGCTGCCAGTGAGTCTCGTGTCGAGGGCTCGCTTACCGTCGACGGTGAGTGAAAGATCAACGGTTCGAAACGTATGTCGCACGTCCAGATTGAGGTGCGCCGGACGTGGCGACGCCGACGGATTCACCTCAGCGGACTGGGCAAGCGCCGCGGGTGGCGTGGACGGCAGCGGCGCGTCTGACCAACGCGGCATGGCGAGCGCGGCTACGAGGGCGGCCCCTCCAGCGATTTGCGCGATGAGCGGCAGCCGCACGCGTATCGGCAACCATCGCGGCCACACCAGGGTTGCCCATCGTGAGGGTGGCGTCGGCGATGCCGTTTCGGGAGGACCCTCCACGCTTACGATCGTACACTACGCAGCCCCGCGTTCACCCGCACGATCGGCACCGTGAAATCGCCACGAACTCACCGTTTTGCGCAATTGTGCGCGGCGCGACGCGCGCGGCACTCGACGCTGCACCGGTCCCGGTCACGGATCGCTCGACGCAGATCTGCCGCTTCATCAAGGAGCGCCATTCCTATTTCTACAGCTTCACGCGGCTGCTGTCACAGCTCTACCTGGTACGCGGAGTAAAGAAGTAGACGGGCCGCGCCATTCCCCGCGCCTGCACCAGGTGAGTACACTCGAAGGCGGATGGGTACCTTCGACGCCGTTCTCCTGATCTCTTTCGGTGGACCGCAAGGCCTCGGCGACATCCGACCGTTTCTCGCGAACGTGCTGCGCGGACGGCCGACCACACCGGAGCGCATCGAGGAGGTGGCGCATCACTACGAGCTGTTTGACGGCGTCTCGCCGCTCACCGCGTACACCATCAAACAAGCCGCAGGCCTGCATGCGCGGCTCGCTGACGCCGGTGTGCCACTGCCCGTCTATCTCGGGATGCGCAACTGGCATCCGTTTCTTTCGGATGCGCTCGCACAGATGTCGCGCGACGGTGTTCGACGCGCCATCGGATTCATCGCCGCGGCGCACGGCAGCTATTCAAGTTGCCAGCAGTACAAAGAGAACGTGCGCGAGGCGCGGCGCAGCGTCACCGCATCGGGCGTGGCGGATGTCGAGATGACTTACGCTCACGGCTGGCATGCGCACGAGCGATTCATCGAGGCCAACGCGCGCCACGTGCTGGAAGCGCTCGCACGGTTGCCCGGTGATGCAGCCGCACATGCGCGCGTGATCTTTACCGCCCACAGCATTCCCGAACGGATGGCGCAGACCTCGCGCTACCGCGAACAGCTCGAGGAAACAGCGGGGAAGGTGGCGGCGCGTGCGGGACGCGCCGACTGGGCCCTGGTCTACCAAAGCCGCAGCGGCCGGCCTCAAGATCCGTGGCTCGGACCCGATATCTGCGAATACCTGCGAACCGTCCAGTCACAAGGCGTCGAGGCGGTTGTGCTGTCCCCTATCGGCTTCGTCTGCGATCACATCGAGGTGCTGTATGACCTCGACACTGAAGCCGCCGCCGTCGCCCGCGAGTTGGGAATGGCCTTCGCACGCGCCGAATCGGTCAACGACGATCCGATCTTTCTCGACATGATGGCCGACGTCGTGCTCACCGTCGTCCGTCGATATTCCACCGGAAGACCGCTGGCGCTCGCGTAGAGGGCCGGTCCTACGGTCGATCTGCTCCCTATCTCCGTCCCGACGTGTGCCGACGCGTGCAGGAGTTGACCGTTGCAAGCCCGGCCGATCTTCTACAATTGCAGCGCGTGATAGAACGCTCGGTGCCGGCGGTCCCCGTCCCCGTCTCCCATTCCTGGGTGCTCTCCGGGCGCGCGCGAGACGTGTTGCTCAACCTCGCCGTCGCCGGTGGCTACTGGGCGACGGCGGAACTCACGCTCCTGCCGTCGACTCCGGCCGGGCACGTCACGCCGATGTGGCCGGCCGCTGGCGTCGCTGTTGCCGCGGTTCTGCTCGGCGGCCAGCGCCTGCTCCCGGGCATCGCCGTCGGCTCGGTCCTCACGCTGCTGCCACGCTTGCCGATCTGGGCGGTCTTGATCATTGCCGCCGGCACCGTCATCGAAGCGATGATTGACGTCAAGCTGCTGCGGCGGTTCGGCTTCGATGAACGGCTCGAGCGTGTTCGCGACGCGCTGCTGCTCGGCCTCGTCGTCGCGCCCGCCGGTGCATTCATGGCCGCCGTCCTCGGCGCAACGGCAACGCTCCTGTCGGGCGCCTTTCCAGCCAGCGAGCTTCCGTACGCTCTTGCCATCTGGTGGATGCGCAATTGCCTCGGCGTGCAGATTGTGGTCGCGCTGGTCGCGACATGGGCGCGGTCACGACCGATTGAATGGACGTGGAAGCGGTCCAGCGAGGCCGTGGGGCTGGTGATCGTCCTGCTCATCGCGGTGCAATTCCTGTTCGGACTGTGGGCCGTGGTCCCGGGCCAGGATGTGCCGATGGCCTTCCTCTTCTTTCCGCTGATCGGCTATGCAGGGTTGCGCTTCGGACCGGCAGGAGCGGCGACGATCGTCGCGCTGGTCGCGGCGTTTTCCCTGCCGATTGCCGCGCTCGGGCTCGGGCCATTCACATCTTTCCCGCTCGCCTTCACCCAGTTCCTTCTGTTCACATTTCTCATGCTCGGATCTCTCAGTGGCCAGACGCTGGCGGCTGTCATGGCCGAGCGCGAGGATGCGATGGAGCGACGGACGGCGCTGGAGGAACAATTACGCCATTCGCAGAAGATGGAGGCGGTCGGACGGCTCGCGGGTGGCATCGCTCACGATTTCAATAACCTCCTGACGGCAATCATCGGCTACTCCGAGATCGTGATGGTCGGCTTCGAACCCCACGACCCGCGCCGCGCCGACGCCGAGGAAATCAAGCGCGCGGCCGAGCGCGCCGCCGAGCTGACGCGACAGATGCTTGCCTTCAGCCGCAAGCAGATCATGCAGCCGAAGATTGTCGATCTGAACATCGCGCTGCAGAAGGTTGAACCGATGTTGCGGCGGGTCATCGGCGAGGACATCGTCATGACCATCGCGCCGAAGTCGACGCGTCCGGCTGTGCGGGTTGATCCGGGGCAGATCGAACAAGTGATCATGAACCTCGTCGTGAACGCGCGCGACGCGATGCCGAAGGGCGGTCGGCTGACCGTCGAAACCGGCGACGCCACCCTCGACGGGTCGGTGCTCCCGCAAGCGCGACACGGCGAGTACGTGATCCTGGCGGTTTCCGACACCGGCAGCGGCATGTCGCCGGATGTCCGCGCGCGAATCTTCGAGCCGGTACTTCACAACCAAGGACATCGGCAAAGGGACCGGGCTTGGGCTATCGACGGTGTACGGGATCGTTCAACAGAGCGATGGTCACCTTCACGTCTACAGCGAGCCGGGAAAGGGCACCACGTTCCGGGTGTATTTGCCGCGATCCGAATCGGATGCGCTCGACGTCGCGAGTGGCGTCACAGCAACGACACCCGGGGGCACCGAGCATATTCTCCTCGTCGAAGACGACACGTCGGTCCGGCGATCGACGCGCGAGACGCTGTTGCGCCTGGGCTACAGTGTGACCGAGGCTGCATCGGGCCGCGCCGGTCTCGCGCTCGGGAGCGATGACACCCGCCACTTCGATCTGGCGCTCTGCGACGTGATTCTCGGCGACATGAGCGGCCCGGCGGTGTACGAAGCGCTGCGCGCGCTGCGACCGTCGGTGCGCGTGCTGTACATGTCGGGCTATGCCGACGAAGCCATCGTGCGGACGGGTGTCCTGGACGAGGGGCATCCCTTCCTCCCGAAGCCGTTCGCCCCTCATGATCTCGCGACGATGATCCGATCGGTGCTCGACTCCGAGCGTGATTAGTGGGATGTATCGTGGAAATCGCCACCAGCCGCTCCGTTGTCGCGGCGGACACCTCTTGTGCAAAGGTGGATGCGGGTATTACTGAATTGGCCTATGCACGCCACTAGTCTGATCGGCCAGACCATCTCTCACTATCGTGTGCTCTCGCCGCTCGGGAGCGGCGGCATGGGTGTCGTCTACGAAGCGGAAGACACCCGGCTCGGTCGTCACGTGGCGTTGAAGCTGCTGTCGCCGGAGCTCTGCTGCGACGCGCAGGCGATGGAGCGTTTTCTGCGCGAGGCGCGGATTGTTTCGTCGCTGAGCCACCCGCACATCTGCACGCTGCACGATATCGGTGAGCACGACGGCCAGCAATTCATGGTGATGGAGTTGCTCGAAGGCGAGTCGCTGAAGCAGCGGCTCGGGCGCGGTCCGCTGCCGCTCGACGACCTCCTCGACATCGGTGTCCAGATCGCCGACGCGCTCGACGCCGCTCACAGCCACGGCGTCATCCACCGGGACGTCAAGCCGCCAAATCTCTTCATCACCCGCCGCGGGATTGCCAAAGTGCTCGATTTCGGCGTCGCCAAGTTATCGACGGCCGAATCCGCGGAGCCGCGCGATCTCGCCCACACGATCGCGGTCGCCGAAGTGACCACCACCGGCTCAGCGATCGGCACCGTGTCGTACATGTCGCCCGAACAAGCGCGCGGGCAGGAAATCGACGCGCGCAGCGACCTGTTCTCGCTGGGCGTCGTGTTATACGAGATGGCCACGGCCAAGCTGCCGTTTCCCGGGCAGACGCCCGCCGTGATCTTCGAAGGCATCCTCACGAAAGACGCGATCGCTCCATCGCAGCTGAACGCCAACATCCCGCCGGAGTTCGATCGGATTGTTTCGAAAGCGCTCGATAAGGACCGCGAGACGCGCTATCAAAGCGCCGCGGACATCCGGGCCGATCTGAAGCGCTTGAAGCGGGAGACGGAAACTGGCCGGTCGCTGACGGCTGCGGGGGCAATTGCCGAGCCGCGGCAGGAATCCTCGGCGAGAGTGGTCGCCGCGCCGGGCGCGAACCGGCGCGCCCTGTTCATCGGCGCGCCGATCCTGATGGTTGCAGCGATCGCGGGCTTCGTCTTTTGGCAGTCGCAGCGCGCACCGGCATTGGCACCGCGCGACACGGTCGTTCTTTCGGATTTCACCAACCGCACCGGCGACACGATGTTCGACGACACGCTTGGGGAAGCACTGGGCGTCCAGCTGCGCCAGTCGCCGTTTCTGAATCTCCTCCCCGAGCAGCAAATCCAGTCGACGCTGCGGCTGATGGGCCGTGACCCGATGACCGCCGTCACGCCGGACGTCGCACTGGAAGTGTGCCAGCGCACGTCCGCACGAGCCACGCTGAACGGCAGCATCGCCAGCCTCGGTTCGAGCTATGTGTTGACGCTGCGCGCGATCGATTGCGTCGGCGGATCGACGCTGGCCGAACAGCAAGTGTCGGCGGCGCGCAAGGAAGAAGTCATCGCGGCGCTAGGGGAGGCGGCGTCGAATTTCCGTTCGCGGTTAGGCGAATCACTCGCCATGGTGCAACGCTACGATGCGCGCATCGAGGAAGCGACGACCCCTTCTCTCGAGGCGCTCAAGGCCTACACGCAGGGGATGACCACGCGGCGCACGCACGGCGACCTGGAATCAGTCCCGTTTTTCAACCGCGCCATCGAGCTCGATTCGAACTTCGCCCTTGCCTACGCGCGCCTCGGCACGGTGCTGTCGAACCTGCGACGCGGCACCGAAAGCGCCACAGCCACGACGCGCGCCTACGAACTTCGCGACAAGGTGAGTGAACGCGAGCGGTTGTACATTGAAGCGCGCTATTTCACCACGGTGAAGCAGGACATCGCGAGGGCGATTGAATCGTACCGGCTCCTGTTGGCGACGTATCCGGATGATTTCGCCGCTCACACCAACATCGGGTTGTTGTACCGCGTGCGCGGCGAAACCCAGGATGCGATCAGGCATCTCGAGCAATCGGTCCGCATCGCGTCCGATCAGCCCCTCGGCCATCTCAATCTCGGGCAGGCCTATGCCGACGAAAACCGCATGGCCGACGCGCGCAAAGAGCTCGAGGCCACGCTGCTGCTCCAAGACTCGGTGTCTGCACGGCAGGGCCTGTTCAACATCGGTGTGCTCACGGGAGACGAAGCGCTGCAAGCGGCGCAGGTGCAGGCGGTCCGAGGAAAGCGTGACGAGCGCGCGCTGACCGCCGCTCGCGTCCAGGCGGCGGCATTTCACGGCCGGCTACGCGACGGTCAGGCCTTAGCCGAGGAGCTGCTGCAGATGTCGCGCGGCATGCCCGAGTTCGCGGGCATGGGTGAGTCGTTTCTGGCGCTCGCCATCGCCGACGCGAGTTATGGGCGCGCCGATCTGGCGCGACAGGAGCTCGCGCGCGTCGAGCGCGAGAAGCTGGTCACCGATGGCACGAGTGACGAAATGGTCGCCGTCGCGTCCATTCTGGGCGATGCGGCACTGGCGAACCGATGGCTCGACAAAGCTGTCGCGCATCTCCATACCGTGAGCAGCCGGGAAGTGGCGTCGAAGGCAGAACAAGTGGTGCGCGGCCTGGCCGCCCTTGCCAACCGTCGCCCTGCAGAGGCATTGAAGCTGACCGAATCGATTGCGCGCGATCCCACGCAGTTCGATGCGCAACTGGTCGCCGGCAGCGCCGCGATGGCGCTGCAACGCCCTGCCGACGCGGTCGCGTTCTTCAAGATCATCGTTGACCGCCGCATCAAACTCGGCACGCATGTCGCGGTTCCGATCGCGCTTGCAAAGCTGGCCAGCGCGCACGCCGCTGCCGGAGATGCGACCGCCGCACGCACGACCTACGAAGAGCTGTTCAAGTTGTGGCAACGGGCCGACGCCGATCTCCCGCTGCTCGTGGAGGCCCGGAAGCACTATGCCGCACTCGCTTCGTAATCTGCTGCTGATCGCGACGTGCGTCCTGACGACCCCAGTCGGCGCGCTGGGGCAGCCGTCGACCGGCACGGCCCAGGAGCCTGTGACGTACCGCCTCTCGTTTCCGGCACCCGAGCATCACTGGCTGCAGGTCGAGGCAACGTTTACTGCCGTACCGGCAGGTCCCCTGCAAGTGCGCATGAGCCGTTCGTCTCCGGGCCGGTACGCCTTGCACGAGTTCTCCAAGAACGTCTTCGACGTGCGGATACGCGACGGCAAGGGCAAGTCGCTCGTACCGACGCGCCCCAACCTGCATCAATGGGACGTGGCCGATCACGATGGAACGGTCGTCGTCACGTATCGCATTTACGGCGACCGCATCGACGGGACGTATCTCGCCGTGGATTCAACCCACGCGCACATGAATATTCCGGCGACGCTGATGTGGGCGCGCGGATTCGAGATGCGTCCGGCGCGCGTCACGTTTGCTCCGCCGCCGGGCCAGCAGTGGCGTGTCGCGACGCAACTCTATCCAACAGTCGATCCGTACGATTTCACTGCCCCAAACATGCACTACCTGATGGACAGCCCGACCGAGTTCAGCGCCTACACGCTGCGGACGTTCAGCGTTCCGGCAGAAGGTGCGGGCGCCGGACCAACCTTCCGCATTGCGCTCCATCACGACGGCACGGACGCCGACGCCGATGCGTTGGCTCGCGACACGGAAGCGATCGTGCGCGAAGCGAAAGCCGTGTTCGGCGAGTTCCCGCGCTACGAGAACAACACATACACGTTTCTCTCCGACTATCTGCCCTGGGCGAGCGGCGACGGGATGGAGCATCGCAACAGCACCGTTCTTTCCGCCAATGGTGCGTTGCGCGATCCGGGCCGCCGCAACGGCATCCTCGGCACGGTGGCGCATGAGTACTTTCATTCGTGGAACATGGAACGGATCAGATCCAAAGCGATCGAGCCGTTCAACTTCGAAGAGGCGAACGTCTCGAGTGAGTTGTGGCTGGGCGAGGGCTTTACGAGCTATTACGACGACCTGATCATGAAGAGGACCGGGCTGTCGACCCTCGATCAGACCCTGGGCAGTTTCGCGAATGCCATCAACACCGTGACGTTGAGCCCAGCGCGCAAGATTCGCAGCGCGGAGGAGATGAGCCAGCTCGCACCGTTCAACGACGCTGCCGCGGCGATCGACCGAACCAATTGGCCGAACACGTTTATTTCGTACTACACGTGGGGCGCCGCGATTGGCCTTGGACTCGATCTCGCGCTGCGCGATCGATCGAATGGGAAGGTGTCGCTCGACGACTTCATGCGTGCGCTCTGGACCGATTTCGGGCGGCCAGGACAACAGGAACCAGGGTTCGTGACGACCCCCTACACAACGGACGATCTCGAGGCCACGCTCGCCAAGGTCGCGGGCGATCGCGCGTTTGCCGATGATTTTTTCGCCAGATTCATCCAGGGTCACGAGGTGGTGGATTACGCACGGTTGCTCAATCGCGCCGGCCTGGCGGTGCGCGCGCCCAATGCAGGTGAGGCGTTCATCGCCGGCTCGGAGTCGTTCAACTTCTCTGGCAGTGCGGGCGCGCGAGTCAGCGCGATAAACTTCGAGTCCGCGCTCTACAAAGCCGGCGTCGATCAGGACGACCACATCACGTCGTTGGCCGACGTGAAACTCACGTCGAAGCAGACGATGGACGAGGTGCTGCGGAAGCACAAACCGGGCGATCAGATCCCGCTCCGGTTCGTGCGCCGAAGCGGGGAAGCCGTCGCCGCCACGCTGACGCTGGAGAAGAATTCACGCGTCACCATTGTGCCCGTCGAGCAATCCGGCGGCATGCTCACGCCAGAGCAGAAGCGCTTCCGCGACGAGTGGCTCAGCTCGAGAGTGACAGGCAGATAAGCGCGTTTTGCATGGGAGACATGGCCTGATGAAGCGACCGATTGTCATTCAAACGGAAAGGAATGTGGCGCGAATCGCCATCGATGATGTCAAGGCCTTGATGACGAAGAAGCAGGTCGTCCTGGTCGACGTCCGCGACAAGCAATCCTTCGCCCAGGGGCACATCCCCGGCGCGATCAACATCGTATTTGACGATATTCCCGAGTACATCGAGCAGCTGCAGAAGGACAAACGCCAGATTGTCACCTACTGCGCTTGACCAGACGAAGCCACGAGCGCCCGTGCGGCGCTGGACATGATGGCGTTCGGACTGAAGAACGTAAAGGCGATGAAGGCCGGGTGGAATGAGTGGGTCAATCGGGGAGAAAAGGTCGAGAAGTAAAGTTTCCAGTTTCCAGTTGCCAGTTCAAAGTTTAGTGATCAGTTTGGAGCGGTCGGTTTTCGGGAACTGAGAACTCAACTTTGAACTGGAAACTGACAACTGGAAACTTCCGCTAGTCCCCTTGCTCCGCCAACGGAATACCGAACCGTTCCGCCATCCGATATAACGTGCGCCGGTCGATTCCCATCACCTCCGCGGCGCGGGTACGGTTGCCGCTGACCTGCTCGAGCACGTGCAACAAATAGCGACGCTCAATTTCTTCGAGCGACGGTAGATCGTCGAACAATCGCTTCTCGAGCGCCGGCGCACGCGGCGTTACGGTGGGAGGGAGATCGGCAAGGTCGATCGTCGGGCTCCGGCTGAAGACGACGAGCCGTTCGATGAGGTTTTCGAGCTCACGCACATTCCCGGGCCAGTGGTAGGTGGCGAGCGCGGCCAGCGCCGGCTGAGCGAGCTCGACCTGTTTGCCGGCCTTGGAGGCGGCCGCCAGCATGAACCGTTCAACCAGCAGCGGGATGTCGTCGCGCCGTTCGCGCAGCGGGGGAATGGTGATGACCACCACCCCCAAGCGGTAATCGAGATCCTGCCGGAACTTGCCGTCCGCGACGGCCTTCTCGACGTCGACATTGGTCGCCGCCACGATGCGCACATCCGTTTTGACGGTGCGGCTCGCGCCCACCGGCCGCACTTCACCCTCCTGCAGCACGCGCAGCAGCTTGACTTGGAGCGCGGGTGACATCTCGCCCACTTCGTCGAGAAAAACGGTACCCGTGTGCGCGGTTTGAAACACGCCTTTGGCGTCGCTGATGGCGCCGGTAAACGACCCTTTCACATGACCGAAGAGCTCGGATTCGAGAAGCGTTTCAGTGAGCGCGCCGCAGTTGATGGGGACAAACGGCCGCGCGGAGCGGTTGCCGTGCTGATGAATCGCCCGTGCCACCAATTCCTTGCCGGTGCCGCTCTCGCCGATGATCAGGACCGGCGCGTCCGCTGCGGCGGCGTGCGCGATCTGTTTGTAGACCATCGTCATCAACGGGCTTCGCCCAAGCAGCGCCGGCGGCACGTTGTCGCGAACCACCGACGGCTGGGGTAGCGTCGTCGACTTCTGCAGCGCGCGCTCGACGAGGCTCTTGAGCTCCGAGATGTTGAACGGCTTGCTGACGAAATCGAAGGCGCCTTCGCGCACCGCCTCGACGGCCTTCTCGAGCTCGCCGAAGCCGGTGACGATGATGACCGGTGTCCCTGGATACGACTCGCGAATCGCGCGAAGCACGTCAATCCCGTCGAGCCGGGCATTGAGTTTGAGATCGCTGATGACCAAGTCGAAGGGCTTTGCGCGAGCCCGGGCAAGCGCCTGTTCAGGATCGCTTGTCGCTTCGATCTCCCGATCGGGCCGATTGAGGAGCTCCTGCATGAACCTGCAGGTGCCAGGATCGTCATCGAGGACGAGAATCCGAGAGGTCGCCGGGACGCTCATCTCGATGATGGGCGCTCTCGGCCAGTGTCGGCCGGCAACTCAATCGTGAAGCTGGAGCCGCGGCCGACTTCGCTCGCGACAGTGATGCTGCCCCGTGCGCGACGGCCACATCTCGGGCGATCGGCAAGCCGAGCCCGGTGCCCTGTCCCGGTTTCTTGGTGCTGACCCACGGCTCGAAGATACGCGGCAGAAGCTCCGGGCTGATGCCGCGCCCTGTGTCGGTGACTTTGATCGAGACGCGCGTTGGACTTGTGCGCTCCAGCCGAATCGTGAGTGTGCCGCCCCCCGACATGGCATCGACGGCATTGGTCATCAGATTGAGGACGGCAAGCTCGAGATTCGTGACGTCAACCAGGATCGGTGTGTCTGCATCGGTCCCCTCGACGACGAGCCTGATTTTCGTGGAATCGAACGCAGGACCCATGACTTCGCCGACGCGGTTGACGAGCTGCGCCGCTGTTGTCCGCGTTTTCGGACCCATGTGCCGCGACTGATCGAGCAGGGTGCGGACGGTCGCCGTCACTTTCGCGATCTGTTCCTCGATCAACGCGAGACGCGGGAGGAGCGGTGAACCCGGTCCGACGTCTTCTTTCAGCAACTGCACGTAGCCCGAGATGAGGTTCAGGGGTGTGCCAACCTGATGCGCGAGGTTCGCTGTTGTTTGGCCCACGGAGGCAAGCTGCTCGGCGCTGGCGAGCTGTTCTCGAAGCGCAAGGACGCGGTTGTAGGACTCGACCAGTTGTTCGTTGCGTGGCTGCACGTCTGCGCTCGCCGCGGTGCGCGGCTCCGATCCAGCAATAAGGTCGGCGAGGCGCAACCGCATCGACGCGAGCCAACCTCGACCTGCGGCAGGTGATCCAAGGGTTGGGCCGATGGCAGAGCTGGCGTTGCTCATCGATCTACAGGAGTGTACTGCCTGCGGCGTCAGCGCGATCGTGTCAGTAACGCCAACTCCGACGCGAGCCACTGCTCCCACTCGGGTACCGGCAACACACGATACTCCCCGCGCATCCGGTAGTGACCAACACCGCACAACTGCGAGCATGCGATGTCCCATTGCCCAGCGATGACGGGCGTGAACCAGGTGCGCGTCGGTATCCCGGGAACCGCATCCTGGCGCACGCGCATTTCGTTGAGCGTGAAGGAATGGATCACATCCCGACTCGACAGATGCACGATCACTGCGCGACCGAGCGGCAGCGTCAGCACGTTGAGCAGACCGACGTCGTCGCGTGCGTTCGCGTCGGTTCGATCGATGCCAAGCGGATTCGCGGCACCAATCAATGCCTGGCTCGTGCGGCCGAACTTCATGTCGGGACCCGGGTAATGAATGTTCCACACAAACTGCTCCGCCACGACGTTGATCTCGAGCGGTGCCGGATCGGACGCCGGCATCACCGAGCGTTCGAACCACGCCGGCAATGCTGCGGTCGCGAGGAGGATGGCGTCTCCGGCCACCACGAAACCGATTGCGATCGCCGGGATGAGCGGGTGCAGGCCCTTGTGCCGCGCCTGCGGGTGCGCGCCGCGCCGAAAACGGACGAGCACGAAGACAAAAAACGCGCCCCAGGCGATGGCTTGGATCGCCATGTGCACGTGGACGCTTTTCAAGACTGCATCGAGCGCAGCGGCGTGAGCCGATCCGGCGACTGGCAGGTAGCGATCGATCATCGGCCGCGTTCCGCTTTGGCAATCCGCCAGGCGAAGCGCGCAAACGCGCCGATCACGCCGGCCGCCACCACCGCCAGCACGAGCGCGCCGGCACGTGCGCCATCGGCGAGCAGGCTTTGAGTGCCGTCGAGGCAGAACGGACAGCCAAGGAGAGTCACACGAGATAGAAGCCGATGAGAATCGCGAGCCATACCACATCCACGAAATACCAGTACAAACGAAGCGCGTCGACTCGGGCGGCGGTGCGCACCGCATCGCCTCCGGCCCCCGCATATACCCACGCGTTTGCCGCGATCCCGCCGACAACGTGAAGCAGGTGCACTCCGGTGAGCGCAAACCAGCAGGCGAGAAGCACGTCACTCGACGGCGTTAAACCCGCGGCGAGTAACTGACGGTAATCAGTGACCTTGTAAACAACAAACGCCGAGAATAGCAGCGACGAGACGACGAGCCGAGCGCGTAATCCCATGACTCGGCTCAGGGCCAACACCGTCGTCGACAGGACCAGCAGTAACGTCGCAAACAGCGGCGCAGGCAGCCCAACCGCATGCGACGCCGCTGGAAACGTGGAACCCGTCCTCAGCAGCACATACCCGGAAAACAACGAGCCGAAGAGCATGGCTTCCGACGCTAAAAACAGCCAGATGCCAAGCCGAACGGTGGTCGTCCTGGTGTCGGGTCTGACGTCGTAGGTCCACGGAATCGACGTCATGCTGGCTCCGTTTGCGGCACGAAGTCCCGCTCCGCGCCGTCGACGCTGTATTCGTAAGCGCCGCGAAACACGCGCGGCGCCTCCGCGAAGTTTCCATGCGGCGGCGGCGAGCTCGCCTGCCACTCGAGCGTCGTCGCCTGCCACGGGTTGTCGGCGACGGTGGCTCCGCGCCACAGACTCAAGCCGATGTTGATGAGAAACGGCAGTTGAAAGAGGCCGAGGGCGAGCGCGCCGTATGTCATGTGCACGTGCAGGCCGAGCACGGGTTGCGCGTGTGTGTACTGCAACCCCCCATCGTACAAGCGGCGGTTGACCGCATGGAGGCCCATCACGAACATCGGCAAAAAAATCGCGTTCATCGCGACGAGCGAACCCCAGAAATGCACGAGGCCGAGCGGCCGATTGAGCGCGCGGCCGGTCACCTTCGGGAACCAGTGATAGATCCCGGCGAAAATCGCGAAGATGGTCCCAGGAGCGACGAGGTAGTGGAAGTGACCGACCACGTACCACGTGTCGTGCAGCTCGATATCACTTGCGGCGAGGCCGAGCGGCAGGCCCGTGAGCCCACCAATCCCGAACATCGGAAGAAACGCGAGGGCAAACAGCATCGGCGTCGTGAATCGAATCGACCCGCCCCACAACGACAGCATCAACGACGTGACGAGGATTACCGACGGGACCGAAATGATCATCGTCGTGACCTGGAAGAATGTGCTGAGACGCGTGCCCATGCCGGTGAGGAACATATGGTGCGCCCACACGATGAGCGACATGCCGCCCATGAAGAGCACGGCGCCCACCATGGCTCGGTACCCCCACAGCGGCCGACGGGTGTTGTTGGCGATCACCTCCGCGACGATGCCGATCGCCGGAAGGATCAGGACGTAGACCTCGGGATGCCCGAGAAACCAGAAGAGGTGCTGCCAGAGCAACGGGTTGCCACCACCAACAGCACCCTGAAGTGGCGCGCCGGCGACGAACAGACCGGAGGGCAAAAAAAAGCTGGTGCCCGCGACGCGATCCAGGAATTGAAAAATCGCCGCGGCTTGCAGTGCGGGAAACGCCAACAGCAGCAACAGCGCCGTGATCAACTGGGACCACACGAAAAACGGCAGCCGGAAAAACGTGAGGCCCGCGGTGCGGTTTTGGACAATCGTGGCGATAACGTTGATCGCATTCAGCGTCGACGACAGTCCGAACAGAAAGATGCCGACGAGCCAGAGATCCTGGCCACGGGTCGCGAACACGGCCAGCGGCGGGTACGACGTCCAGCCCGAATTGGCCGCTCCGCCTGGCACGAAGAAGCTGGCAAGCATGATCAATCCGCCCGCGAGATACACCCAGTAACTCGTCGCGTTGAGACGCGGGAACGCCATGTCGGGCGCACCGATTTGCAGCGGAACGAGGTAGTTGCCGAAGGCGCCGGCGAGCATCGGGACGACAGCGAGAAAGATCATCACCGTCCCGTGCATGGCGACGAGCTGATTGTAGAACTCGGGCAACACATAGCCGTTGGGCGCGTTGGCGTCGCCCACGGCCGCCGCCATCACCGGCGGAAGCGGCGCCGTCGGCCACGCGAGCTGCCACCGCATGACGAGCATCAAGAGAAAGCCGACAAGCAGAAAGAACAGCGCGGTGAGCGCGGTACTGCAAGCCGACCGTCTTATGGTCCGTCCACCGGATCCTGGCGCCGCTCACGTGATACCTGAGACCCCTGCTACTGCTCGCGGACCCAAAGCCACCCCAACGCGGCAAGAACGCGCGTCGGGGGCCCCGTCACGCCCCCGCTACATGTGTCTTTCCTGACACCTGACACCTGACCCTGACCCCTGATACCTGATGCCTGACATCCGATACCTGATAATACCTACATGGCTCGCACGACCCTGTCGCTTCTCGTGTGCCTTGTCAGTCTTGCTATGACCACTGGATCGATCGACGCCCAGGCTCCCGAACCGATCCGCTACACGCTGCGCTTTCCGGCTCCGCAGACGCACTACCTGGAGGTTGACGCGACGGTTCCGACCAGTGGCCGGGCGCAGACCGAATTGTTCATGGCGGTCTGGACGCCTGGTTCGTATCTCGTGCGGGAGGACGAGCGCAATATCGAAAACGTGGTTGCGAAGAGCGCCGATGGGCGGACGAGAGCCGTTCAGAAGACACGCAAGAATCGTTGGTCGGTGGAAAGTGCGGGCGCACCACACGTCACCATCAGCTATCGCGTGTACGGCCGCGAGATGACTGTGCGCAACAACTGGGTGGAGTCGGCGTTCGCGATGCTCAATGGCGCCCCGACATTTCTCACGCTGGCCGACCGTGCAAAACGCGCGCACGAGGTACGCATCGACATGCCCGCCGCGTGGAAGGGCGTTGCCACACCACTGATGCCGGTTGCAGGGCAACCGCACACCTTTCGCGCCGAAGACTTCGACACGTTGATCGACAGCCCGATCATCGTCGGCAATCCGGTGATTCGAGAATTTACCGTGGGCGGTAAGAAGCACTATCTGGTGCTCGAAGGCGACCCGTCGCTCTTCGATGTCGATCGCGCGGCTGCCGACGTACAGAAAATCGTGGAAGCCGGCGGCAAGGTCATGGGCCGCTACGACTATCCGCACTATTACTTTCTGAATCTGGTCACCGAAGCCGGCGGAGGCCTCGAACACAAGAACAGTTTTCTCGGCATGACGGGACGCTTCACCACCCGCACGCCTCGTGCCTATCTCGGGTGGCTCGGCCTCACCGCGCACGAATACTTCCACAACTGGAACGTCAAGCGATTGCGCCCAATCGAGCTGGGTCCCTTCGATTATGAGAACGAAGTCCACACGCGGGCGCTGTGGATCGCGGAAGGCTTTACCGACTATTACGGGTCGGTCCTCGTCCGGCGCGGCGGCGTCTCCACCCGCGACGAATACTACGAGGATCTCTCCGCGCAGATCGAGGCGGTGCAGACGACTCCGGGTCGGCTTGTCACACCCGTCGGGTTGGCGTCCTACGACACCTGGATCAAACAATACCGGCCCGACGAGAACACGAGCAACACGACAGTGAACTACTATCCGAAGGGCGCGGTCATCGCGTTTCTTCTCGATGCCAAAATTCGCAAAGCCACCAACGACGCCAAGTCCCTGGACGACGCGATGCGCCTGGCATACTCGCGCTACTCAGGCGAGAAGGGTTACACGCTCGATGAGTTCTACCAGACGATGAGTGAGGTCGCCGGCGTGGACCTGAAGCCATGGTTTGCGCGGGCCGTCGACACGACGGAGGAGTTGGACTACTCCGAGGCACTCGACTGGTTTGGGCTCCGTTTTCGGCCAGTCGACAGCCGCACTCAGCGCGCCTGGCTAGGCGCGAATACACGCGTCGACGCGGGCCGGCTCGTCGTGTCGCAAGGTACGGCGGAACACTCCTGCGTTCAACTCCGGCCTGAACGTCGATGACGAAATCCTGGCGATCGATGACGTGAGGGTTCGGCCCGAGGGCATCGCGGCGCGACTCGAGCAATACAAGCCCGGCGAAAAGGTGTCCCTGCTCGTTGCGCGGCGAGACAAGATCATCCGGCTCGACGCAACGCTGGGGCTCGAGCCCGGCCGCGCCTGGCGCATCGAGCCGCTGCCGAATCCCAGTGAGGCGCAGAAGCAGCACGTGGCGAGCTGGGCCGGCCAGTAGCGGATTACGCGGAGGGTTAGATCCGCGGATCCAACCATTCTGCGTAATCGCGTCCGCGTAATCGCGAACCAACCAAACGCGTCCGAATTCCGTCTACGAGTCGTGCGTACTGCCCACGGAGGCTCGGCGCAGACTTGCCCGGCACGGGGTTCGGTGTGGGTGGTGGTCGCGGGCGTCCTCGCGCTTAGCTCCGCGTCGCCTGCCGCCACACCGGCCATCGCCGGAGCCGCCGTCGTGGCAGCCGCCCAGGCGATCCCGGCGACCGGTCCGATGGTCCTCGACGGCAAGCTCTCGGAACCTGTGTGGGAGCAGGCCGCGACGATCACCGAGTTCGTGCAACGCGAACCCGCCGAAGGCTCCGCCCCGAATCAGTTAACCGAGGCGCGCATTGCCTTCGACGCCGACGCGCTCTATGTGGGCGTCCGCGCACACGACGCGCACGCCGATGAGATCGTCGGCATTCTCACGCGGCGCGATCAACGCTCCCCCTCAGACTGGATCCGCGTCGTCATCGATTCGTATTACGACCGCCGCTCCGCGTTCGAATTCGGTGTCAATCCTGTCGGTGTGAAGACGGACCGCTACTACTTCAATGACGGCAACAGCGACGATAGCTGGGATGCCGTGTGGGATGTCCAGGTGGCGCGCGACTCGGAGGGCTGGACAGCGGAGTTTCGCATTCCGTTCTCGCAACTACGCTTCAACAACATCGAGGGCGGCTCTGTTGGCTTCGCGGTCATCCGCGAGATCGGCCGGCTGGCGGAAACGTCGACCTGGCCGCTGTTGTCGCGCAACACGACGGGGTTTGTGTCGCAGTTTGCCCAAGTGCGCGGTCTGCGCATGTCGGGCGCGCCCAAGAAATTCGAAATTCTTCCGTATGCCTTGAGCAGTTTCACGAAGCGGCCCGCCGGCGACGATCCGCTGGTCAAGACCAACGACCCCGATGGTTCGATCGGACTTGACCTGAAGTACGCGGTTCGACCCGGCCTCACGTTGACGGCCGCACTCAACCCTGACTTTGGCCAGGTGGAAGCCGACCCTGCCGTGGTCAACCTCGACGCCTTCGAGGTGTTCTTTCAGGAGCGGCGGCCGTTTTTCGTCGAAGGGTCGGGCACGTTCCAGTTCAACCTCGACTGCAACGATGGACAGTGCACCGGGCTGTTTTATTCGCGGCGTATCGGTCGAGCGCCGCAAGGGTCTGCCACGACCGAAGAGGGCGAATATTCGAAGGCGCCGTCGTCGGTAACGATTCTCGGCGCCGGGAAGTTGACTGGTCGAGTTGCGAAGTTCTCGATCGGAGCCTTGACCGCGCTCACGGCCGAAGAGAACGCGATCATCGCGGGCACGACGCTCCAGCGAGAACAGGTGGTCGAACCAATGAGCGCCTACACCGTGCTGCGGGCGCGTCGCGAGTTCGCCAACCAGTCGAATGTGGGGTTCATGTTGACCTCGACAAACCGGCGACTCGTGGAGGACGTCACTTTTTTGCCGAGTGCGGCCAACACCGGCGGGGTGGATTACGACTGGCGCATCGGGCGGCGGTTCAATATCTCCGGCTTTTGGGCCGCGAGCCGCGTGCAGGGCGGCACGAACGCGATCACGCGTCTGCAGGAGAGCACCGTTCACCAGTACCAACGCACCGACGCCGATCACGTCGAGGTCGATCCGCTCGCCACCGTCTTGTCGGGCCATGCGGGCTCAATCGCGTTTGGCAAGATCGGCGGGGAGAAGACGCGCTTCAGTACTTATGTTGGCTTCAAGAGCCCTGGATTCGACATCAACGATCTCGGTTTTCAACGGCGCGCCGACGAGCGTTCGATCAGTAACTGGTTCCAGTGGCGCGACAACACACCCGGCCGCTTCACGCGCTCGTTCGTGTTCAACCTCAATCAATGGGCCGGGTGGAATTTCGATGGCGAGCGGACCTTCAGCGGCGCCAACGTCAACATGCACTGGACGTGGAAGAACTACTACACCAGCGGCTTCGGCGTGAACTACAACGCCAGGCCGTTGCGCGACCGCGTTACGCGCGGCGGCCCGGCTGTCCTCGGCAATCGCACGCGCAGCGTGTGGTTCTACAGCGGCACGGATGGACGGAAGGCCTTGTCGTTCAACTACAACGGTTATCACGAAGCCGACGACAACGGAACCACACGCCACAACATCGGTCCCTACATCAACTGGCGGCCGACGTCGGCCGCGTCGGTGAGCTCTGGTTTCCGCTACAACATCAATAACGACGATGCGCAGTGGGTGGAAAACGTCGACGCCGACGGCGCAACGCACTACGTGTTTGGCCGGTTGAAGCAGCGCACATCGGCGTTTACCTTCCGCGTCAACTACACGCTCACGCCAACACTGTCGATTCAGACCTACGCCGAGCCTTTCGTGTCCGCCGGCGAGTACACCGAACTTCCGCGAGGTCGCCAATCCGCGCGCGACGGCTTACAACGCGCGCTATTCGGCGTACGCGTACACGAGCAATCCGGATTTCAACTACCGCTCGTTCCGCTCGACCAACGTTGTGCGCTGGGAGTACAAACCGGGGTCGGCGCTCTTCGTGGTGTGGCAACAGGGGCGAGAGGATTCGCTGACCGACGGAAGCTTCGACTTCGGCCGCGACTTCGGCGGAATTTTCGCGGCCCCGTCGCACAACGTGTTTCTGGTGAAATTCTCTGGCTGAACCTGGCTGAACATGTAGTGCGTCCTGCACGGTGATAGGCTCAGTCCATGCCATGGCGGAGCAACGTCCGCGACTTCTTCAAGGGCGTGGCGTACGGCCATTACGAACGAGAACTGCGGCGCCAGGCGGCTGAACTCAACGATCTGTTCCTGCTGCTCTGCTACATGGAAGTTGTCGGGTTGCCGAATCCAGCGACGCTGTACCTCCTCGACGTGTATCCCTACCTTCTCGATCAATTTCACCTGTGGCATCGCCGCATGGGCATGGACCGCTCGCCGATCGGCAACCTTCCCTGTTGCTAGTGTTCGGAATGCTGCCGCGTGCGTGAGCTCGTCGATCGACAGGTGCTGTTCTTCGGAGGGAAGGGCGGCGTCGGCAAGACGACATGTGCCTCCGCGATGGCCCTCGCCGCCAGTCGGATGGGTAAGCAAGTGCTCCTGGTGTCGACCGATCCGGCGCACTCGACCTCTGACATCTTCGAGTGCGCCATCGGCGCCGAACCCACGCCCGTCGGCTCTTCGCTCCATGCCATGGAGATCGATGCGGCAACCGAGTCTCGCCGCTACGTCGAGAACGTCAAGGAGCACATCCGGCAGCTGTTTGGCCATTCGATTCTGCGCGAGGCGAACCGCCAGATCGATCTGGCGGCGACGATGCCCGGCGCCGAGGAGGTCGCGTTGTTCGATCGCATGGGTGCACTCATCCGCGGCGAGGATACGCGCTTCGATTTAATCGTGTTCGACACCGCGCCGACCGGTCACACACTCCGGCTGATTCGGATGCCCGAGCTGATGGAGGCATGGATTCGGGCGCTGTCGCGCTCCCGTCGCGCGATGCTCGGCGCCGATCAGGAGGACGCGACCGATCCGATCATGATGTCGCTCAACGATCGGCTCGACCGATTGCGCGAGCTGCGCGCACGCATGGTCAGCGGCCGTACCACCGGCTTCGTGCTGGTTCTGATTCCCGAGCGATTGCCGATCGAGGAAACGGCGCGAGCGCTGACGCAGCTCGACGACGCCGGGGTGCGCGTTGGCGGGCTGGTCGTAAACCGCGTCTTGCCGCACACGAGCACCGATGCGTTCCTGACGTCGCGGCGCGACCAGGAACGCGTCTACCTGGACGAGATCGCGACGAGGTTTTCGCAGCAGCCGCGCGTCCAGATTCCACAGCTTGAACGCGACGTCTACGGTCTCGCGGCTCTCGAGCGCGTCAGCAGCTTCCTGTTTTCATCCTGACGTACAAACCATTTCATCGTTTGCTCGGGGAAGCGGTTGAGTAAGATCGGCCCATGGCCACAACGATTGCGCGTCCGAAGGCGGATGAGTACCCGCCGTTTTTTGCCGGCTACATTGCCACGATTGCGAACGAATCGGACGGTCTGACCGCTCTCCAGGCGCAACAACCGATCATCGCGGCGCTTGGCCGACTGGAGCCTACCGCCGCCTCCCATCGATACGCGGAAGGCAAGTGGACGGTCAAGGAAGTCATCGGCCACATGACGGATGCGGAGCGGATCTTTTCCTATCGGCTGCTGCGCATCGCGCGCGCCGACCGCACTCCGCTCCCGGCCTTCGACGAAAACGCCTACGCGCAGGTGTCGAACGCCGGTCGCCGCGCGGTGTCCGATCTGGCGCAGGAGATGGCGGCCGTGCGGCACGCGTCGATCGCCCTCGTGCAGTCGCTGGATGATGCGATGTTGGCCAACTGGGGCACGGTGCGCGCTGGTGAAATGACCGCCCGCGCCCAGGTCTTCATCATGTCGGGACACTTCGCCCATCACGCGAAGTTGCTCAAGGAGCGGTACGGCGTCGACCTCTAGGATCACGGAAACACGGAAAGTCACGAAAACGCGAAAATAGGAAACACGAAAAAGAGATGTGTTCAGGTTCGTGGCCTTCGTCTTTCGTGATGGTGTCGTGCTCACCGTCGAGTCGACCGTATTGTTCGAGACGTTATACTGCTGGGTCGTGCGTTTTGCGCCGGAGTATGTCACTAACGTCCTGAACGACAACTTCGAGGACGCCAAGGAGCTGCTGCTCACGCCGCTCATGGCGATTCACTACGCACACCTGGTGATGCTGGCCGAACGCCAAATCGTCACCGCCTCCGACGCGCACACGCTGCGCGACGCCCTCGACAGCATCTCAGTCGAACGTGTCCGCGCCGTGCCCTTCGACGGCACGTGCGAGGACTTGTTTTTCTACATCGAGCAGCTCGTTCGCGATGCGTGCGGCGACGACGTCGCGGGGCGGCTGCACACCGCGCGCAGCCGCAACGACATCGACATGACGATGTACCGGATTCGCCAGCGTGAGTTCATCACCGCGCTCGCCCTGAGCACGCTGGAGCTGCGCTCGGCCCTGATCGATCTGGCGTCACGGCACACCGAGACAGTGTTCGCCGCGCACACGCACACACAGCCGGCGCAACCGTCGACGATCGCGCACTATCTGCTCGCCGTGATCGAGCAGTTGGAGCGCGACACCCGACGGCTGGCGTCCGCGTACGACGTGACCAATCACAATCCGCTGGGTGCCTGCGCGATCACCGGCACCGGCTTCCCGATCGATCGTCACCGGACCAGCGAGCTGCTCGGGTTCAGTGGGCCGACGGGCAACACCTACGGCAGCATCGCGACGGTCGATTATCTGCTCGAGAGCGCGTCGGCGGTGTCGATTCTGATGATTGGTCTGGGGCGGGTGGTGCAGGACCTCTTGCTCTGGTGCACGATGGAATTCGGGTATCTGCGGCTGGCCGACGGGTTTGTGCAGGCGAGCAGCATCATGCCGCAGAAACGCAATCCGGTGGCGCTCGAGCACGCGCGCGCAATCGCCAGCAAGGCGGTCGGCCAGGCGCAGGCGATCGTGACCGCCGTGCATAACACGCCGTTTGGCGACATCGTCGATACCGAGGACGATTTGCAACCGCTCGTCGCCTCGATGTTTCGTGACGCCACGCGTACGGCGACGCTGGTCGCGGCGACGATGCGGGCCGCCGACTTCGATGTCGATCGACTCGCCGCGCGGGCGGGCGAAGGCGGGACAACATTGACCGAGCTCGCCGACACCCTGGTGCGTGACGAAGGGCTGCCCTTCAGGACTGCTCACGGCGTGGCAGCGTTGCTCTTGAAGGCGCGCACGGAGGATCCCCGTGCATCGCTCTCCGAAGCCTTGCGGACGGCGACAACCACGTTGATCGGCCACCCGCTCCCCTATAGCGAAGCCGTGCTGCAGAAAATCATGAGCCCGCAGTACTTTGTCGAGGTGCGCCGCACCCTTGGCGGTCCGGCACCGGAGGAGACGACGCGTGCGCTGGCGGCATCGCGCGAGAAGCTGACCGCCGACAGTGGCGACTGGCAGTCGCGGCGTGAACGGTTGGCGCTCGCCGAGCAGGCGCTCGAGCAGCAGGTGCGCGAGTTGTGAGCGACGTCCGCAAACACTACCTGCGAGTAGTGATCGTGTGGGTGATCACGCTCTCCTCTCTGTACTGGTTCCAGCAACATTTCAGTTCCTTCTGACCCATGCACTGGATCGACTGGACCATTCTCGGCGCCTATCTTGTGTGGATCGTGTGGGATGGGCTGCGGCTGACGAAGAAATCAGACCAGCTCGAAGGCTACTTTCTCGCGAGCCGCAGCATCCCGTGGTGGGCGGTCGGCCTCTCCGTGATGGCGACGCAGTTGTCGGCGATCACCATGATCGGCACCACCGGTCAGGGCTACAACGACGGCATGCGCTTTCTGCAGTTCTACTATGGGCTGCCGCTCGCGATGCTCATCCTGTCCGTCACGCTGGTACCGTTTTTTCACAACGCGCGCGTCTTCACCGCGTACGAATATCTCGAGCGTCGCTTCGACGCGAAGACGCGCAGTTTGACGGCGCTGCTGTTCCTGATTTCACGTGGGCTGGCCTGCGGCGTGGTGATCTCCGCGCCGGCGGTCGTTCTTTCGGTGATCATGGGCATCAGCGTTACCACTACCTGCTTGCTGATCGGCGCACCAACCGCGCTGTACACGATGTTCGGCGGCGTCCAGGCGGTCACATGGACCGACGTCAAGCAGATGTTTCTCATCGTCTTTGGGCTGTTGGCGGCGGTGGCGGCGTTGATCATCGGGCTGCCGGAGAACATCAGCCTCGGCGATGCGCTGCGAATTGCGGGGTCAACCGGCCGGTTGCAGACCTTCGATTGGCGTTTCGATCTGACGAATGACTACACCTTCTGGTCCGGAACGCTCGCCGCGGTGTTCCTGTTCATGTCGTACTTCGGTACCGACCAGAGCCAGGTGCAGCGCTATCTGACGGCGAAATCGGTGGACGAGGCGCGCGTGTCGCTCTTCATGAGCGCCTATTGGAAGATTCCGCTGCAAGCGCTCGTGCTGCTCATCGGCGTGTTGATGTTCGTGTTTTACCTCTTCACTCCTCCACCGCTCCTGTTCAACCCTGTGCACGACACGCAAGTGCGGGAGAGCGCGCGCGGCGCCGAGTATCAGGCGCTCGAACAGAGATTCGCTCTTGCGGCGGCGGAACGCGGTAAAGCCGCCGAACTGCTCGTCGCCGCCAAACGCGACTCAGGGTCGGCGGCCGGCGCGTTCGCGGAGGTCGGCTTCAAGAGCTGGGATCAGGAAGTGAAGACGGTTCGCGCCAGCGCGCTTGCGCTGGTGCGCGAGGTGTCGGGCGACGCCGCGTACAACGATGTCAATTTCGTGTTTCCGACATTTGTCACAACATACCTGCCTGTTGGTCTCGTCGGATTGATTATCGCGGCGATCTTCGCCGCCGCGATGTCAACAATCTCGGCGGAGCTCGCGTCGCTCTCGACGTCCACGGTGATCGATTTCTATCGCCGCTGGATCCGTCCCGAAGCCGACGACAAGCACTTTCTATGGGTGTCGCGATTGGCGACCGGGTTCTGGGGACTCTTCGCATCGGTGGTGGCGATCTTCTCGGCGGAGCTCGGATCGCTCATCGAAGTCGTGAATCGGTTCGGATCGTACTTCTACGGCTCCATCCTCGGCGTGTTCCTGCTCGCGATCTGGTGGAAACGCGCCAATGGTCATGGCGCCTTCATCGGTGTTATTGCCGGGATGACCGCGGTCGGGTATGTGGCTACGACGACGAAGATTGCGTTCCTCTGGCTCAACGTTGTCGGCGCCGTTTCGGTGTTCGTCGTCGGTGCCGTGGTGTCCGAAGTGTTGCGCACGCGCAAGGCGACGTAATGGCCGGCCGTCCATTACTTATCGCGCTTCTCGCGGTCGTCGTTCTCATGGTCGTTTCCTGGACCTTTGGAGAACTGCTCCGCCAACGGAAGAAGTGACCCGGTCAGGTCTCAGGGCCTGATACCTGATACCTCGTCTGTGACACCAGTCGCAGCTGTCGCAGTCACGTCAGAAGGCGCAGGTGTTGCGAGGGATGTGGCTCGCGCCGACAAACCGCGTCGGCCGGCCGACCAAACCGCGCTGCGGCCGGACGTTACAGCTGTTCCCTCACACGACTCACTCGTTATGTCCTGCGCTGATTCGCTCGTCGTGCGATCGCGACGGCCGCAGGCGGTTTGTCAGCGGCGCGTGTACGGCCAGCCTCCGACGGTTTTCGGCGCGAGCCGCATCCCTCGCAACGGGGTCCGCGCCCGCGGTCATTGCGCACGTGGTCTCGCGACGGACCGGATGCTGGCCTCAACGGGCGTCTGTGACAGCAGTCACTCCCCGTGCAATCCGGCGGCCCGCCGCGGCGGGGCTGACACCTGACACCTGACACCTGACACCTGACACCTGGCCCCTGGCCCCTGAACCTTACAGCTTGTCGAGATTTTCCTTGCCGATGACGACGTTCCAGCAGAGCAACTCGTACTGGGCGACGCCAGCCTGATAGTAGGGATCGTCGTCGCGGATCCGGTCGAGCGCCTGTTGCGGATTGTCGTCCGGCACCCGCACCAGGAACATGCCGCCAAAGCGCGGCTCGTTCGGCCCTCCGGCCAGCAGCACACCGTCGGCCAGCAGCCGGCGCTGATACGCGCGGTGCGCCTCCTGCACCTTCATAACTTCTTCAACCGGCTTGCGATACCGCACAATACACAGTCCATACATGGCAATTCGCATTTTCGTCACCGGCGGCACCTTCGACAAGGAATATGACGAGATCAGCGGGCGGTTGTATTTCAAAGAGACGCACGTGCCCGAGATGCTGCGCCTTGGGCGCTCGCGCGTCCCGATCGCGCTCACGTCGTTGATGTTGATCGACAGCCTCGACATGTCCAACGCGGACCGCGAACGGATCGTCGCGAGCTGCCAGATGGCGGTGGAAGACCGCATCGTGGTTACGCATGGGACCGACACAATGGTCGACACCGCCGCCGCGCTCGCAGCTGCCCTCACCAGCAAGACGGTCGTCCTGACCGGCGCGATGGTGCCTTACGCCTTTGGCAGCTCCGACGGATTGTTTAATCTGGGGAGCGCCCTCTCGTTTGTGCAGGTGCTGCCGCCGGGCGTTTACGTCGCGATGAACGGCACGGTGTTCCTGTGGAATGCCGTTCGAAAGAACAAGCAAATCGGCGTGTTCGAAAGCATTTGAGATCGTCCCACGAGCGGACACCGGCGGTGCAACCCTTCTCCCGCGGCTCGCATCTAAGTCTTCGGAACTGAGCGACTTAGCGTACCGAGCCGGTTGGTACGGTCCTCGCTAAATAGCTCGCCGAAGTAGCAGCCATGGCAACCCCTTACCCGTCCCTCGATGGTTTCAGCCGCAGGCGTCGTGGTCGCGTCGTCCGGACAACGTTCAACGTTGTCGGGCTCGGCGCCGTCATCGCTGCCCTGGTTGCCGCCGTCTCGCTATGGCTGCTGCTCACTGATGCCGTGCTCGCGGGTGAAGTTGCCGAGCGCGGATCGCTTTTGCCGGTGATGAAAACGCTCGTTTTCGCCGTGGGCCGGGCGATCGCCGCCGTTCTCGCCTATCTGTAGCCTCTAGATTCCGTTAGAAACAGAAGTCGCGACCAACCCGACCCACCGGACCCACTAGACCCGGCCCGACCCGACGCGACCGACCCGCCTTACCAGACCGGCACCCGGTCCCTGATAATCCTTGTGATGGCCACGCTCACATTCCTCGGTGCCGCGCGCACGGTCACGGGTTCCAAATACCTGCTCGAAGTCGACGGTCGCCGCATCCTGGTTGACTGCGGCCAGTTTCAAGGCTTAGCGGACCTGCGCCGGCGCAACTGGGCGGCGTTCCCCGTCGATCCCGCGACCATCGAAACGGTGGTGCTGACGCACGCGCACATCGATCACTCAGGCCTCCTCCCGCGGTTTGTGTCCAACGGCTTTCGCGGCAAGATCATCTGCACGCCGGGCACGCTGGATTTGTGTTCGCTCGTGCTGCCGGATGCCGGCCACCTGCAGGAGGAGGAAGCCAAGCTCGCCAACCGCCATGGGTATCGAAACACAGGCCCGCATTGCCGCTGTTCACGGAAGCCGACGCCTTCCAGGCGCTCACGCAGTTTGAAACCGTGCCATTCGCGACCAACGTGGAGATTGCTCCAGGACTGCGCGCCGAGTTCATCAACGCCGGGCATCTTCTTGGATCGGCGTTTGTGCGGATCTCGCGGAGCAATGGGTCAGGGGCGCGTCTGCTGTTCGGCGGCGACCTGGGACGCTACAACCGGCCGGTGTTGCCGGACCCGCAACCGGCACCAGAGGCCGAGACGTTGCTCGTCGAATCCACATACGGCGATCGCGAGCATCCCAACCCGGATGATGCGGCCGTACTCGAGCGCATGATCAACGAGACGGTGGAGCGCGGCGGCCGTGTAATTATTCCCTCCTTTGCGATCGGACGCGTCGAGGAGGTGCTCTATTGGCTGAAGCGCCTGGAGGATCAGAAGCGCCTCAAACCGGTGCCGGTCTATGTCGATAGTCCGATGGCGGTCAACGCGCTGAACTTCTATCAAACGCATGAGCGCGAGCTCGACGCCGACGTTCGCAGCCGCCGCGCCGATGTCTCGGGCTTCGCGGTCAAACGCCTCGTACCGGTTGCCTCGGGGAAGGAATCGCGCAAGATCACCGCGTCGCACGGTCCCGCGATCGTGATCTCCGCCAGCGGCATGGCCACTGGCGGTCGTGTGCTCCACCATCTCATCGCGTGTCTGCCCGATCCGCGCAACACCGTGCTGTTCGTTGGATATCAGGCGGAAGGCACGCGCGGGCGACACCTGGTCGAGGGTGCCAAGATGGTCAAGATTCACGGCGCGATGGTGCCGGTGGCGGCGCGCATCGAAAAGATCGATAGCATGTCCGCGCATGCCGATGCGCGCGAGATCACGGACTGGCTGCGAACGTTTCCAAAACCGCCTTCGACCACGTATCTGGTGCATGGCGAATCGCGCGCTCAGGAGGCCCTGAAGCGCCGCATCGAGGCCACGTTGAGCTGGCAAGTGCACATCCCGCAACACGGCGAAAAAGTCGAAGTCCCTCTCTAACCACGCTGCAGGCCCAAACCCGAATGGCGACACCGTCCGCGACAACCGCGCAACACACCGATCGTCCGTATCGGCTCGAGCAGATTGATGACGCCGCTGTCGTGCAGCTGTACGCCGATGGCTTCGAGAAGCTGACGCACGAAGAAAAAGTTCTCGTGTGGCATCTTTATCGAGCCGCGCTCGCCGGACGCGACATCTACTACGACCAGCGCTATCGCCACAATCTGGTCATGCGCGACATCCTCGAAGAGGTCGTCACGCATGCGTCCGGCATACCTGGAGAAGCACTTGCCGAGATCACGCGGTTCACCAAATTGTTCTGGATCAACAGCGGACCGTATAACAACCTGACGGCACGCAAGTTCGTGCTGCGGCTCACGCTCGAGGACTGGATTGCCGCCGCAGCGCAGGCGGAGAAGAACGGCGCCCGCTTTCCCCTCACTCGAGGGGAATCGGTTGAGGCATTGATTCGCCGCTTTGCGCCGATGTTCCTCGATGCTGAGTTCGATCCGATGGTCACCTGCAAGACGCCAGGTGACGATCGCGACATCCTCACGGCCAGTGCCAACAACCTGTACGACGGCGTGACCATGGCCGACCTCGAAGGCTTTCACGAGCGCTATCCACTCAACTCGCGCGTCGCCGCGCGGAATGGCTCCATCGTCGAAGAGGTCTACCGCGTCGGGGGACTCTACGACGCCGAGATCTCGCGGGTTGTCGGACACTTGCGCGCTGCCGTCGGCTATGCACCCGAGGCCCTGGCTACCGCGCTCCGCGCGCTGATCCGTTGGTACGAGACGGGCGAAGAGGCGGAACGCGAGGCGTTCGACATCGCCTGGGTGCAAAATCGCGAGTCAACCGTCGACACGATGAACGGCTTTATCGAGGTCTACCTCGATGCGCGGGGCATCAAGGGTGCATGGGAAGGCGTCGTGTACTACGTCAACCACGACAAGACCGAAAAGATCCACCGCCTCGCAACCAACGCGCAGTGGTTTGAGGACCATCTGCCCGTCGCGCCGCGTTTCCGCAAGCCACACGTGCAGGGGATCTCTGCCACGGCGATCGAAGTGGTTGTCGAAGCTGGTGATTCGGGTCCGATCACCCCTATCGGAGTGAACCTCCCGAACGATCAACGTATTCGCGAACAGTACGGCAGCAAATCCGTGTCGCTGTCCAACGTCACTCGAGGCGTACGAGCAATCGACGCTCGCGAGCTTTCGGCAGGAGTTCTGCTGGACTGCCGAGGAAACAGAGCGCGCCAAACGATGGGGCCCTTTTGCCAGCGAGCTCACGACGGAAATCCACGAGGTGCTCGGCCACGGCTCGGGCCGGATGTCGGACGACATCGCCGTTACGCCGCAGGAAGTGCTGAAGGAGCAGTATTCCGCACTCGAAGAGTCGCGTGCCGACCTCGTCGCCTTGTATTTCGTGGCTGACCCTTACCTTGCCGAGCTCGGCTTGGTGCCCGCCGACGATCAGGCCGAGATCGTACGCGCCGAGTACGAGGCGTACGCGCGTAACGCGCTCGTGCAGCTCCGTCGTGTTCGCGAAGGCACTCAACTCGAGGAGGACCACATGCGCAACCGCCAGGCGATTGTGAACTGGCTGATGGCGCACACTCCCGCGATCGAAATCCGCCGACGGGACAATAAAACGTATTACGTGATGGTCGACGTGACCGCGTTCCGCGCGGGCGTGGGCCGGCTCCTGGCCGAGGTCCAGCGGATCAAGTCCGAAGGCGATTACCAGGCGGCCAAGGCGTTGTTTGAAACCTACGGCGTGAACTTTGATCCCGAGCTTCGAGACGAAATCGTGCAGCGAGTGGATCATCTGCAGCTGCCGTCCTATACCGCCTTTGTGATGCCGAAGCTCGACGCGGTCTACGACGACGCGGGTACGATCACCACCGTGGCGATTTCCTATCCTTGCGAGTTAGCCACGCAGATGCTCGAGTATTCGGCCGACCGGCGTGCCGCGCACCGCGCCTCGTAGTCGACCTACAATCCACCCATGCGACTTCTCCTCTTCGTCCTCCTCCTCGCCACGCCGGCCTGGGCTCAGCCTTCACTGCGCGAACGCATGCTGATTGCTGAAGATCAGCGGGCGAGCACCGATGCTGATCTCGCCCCGTTGAAGCAGGGACTGCGCAGCCCCGACGTGCAGGAGCGCAGGCAGGCGGTGCGCGCGATCGGGCGGCTCGAGCGCCCCGACTTGATGCCGGTCATCTCGCCGCTGCTCACCGATCGGCATCCGGACGTCCGCATGGAAACGGTCAATGCGATCGGGCAGCTGGCGCGTGGCGCCGACGGCGTCAGGGCGGCAAAGACGCGGCTGATGGCGCGTGTGCGCGCCGAGCAGACACCGCGGGTCCGCGGCGTGGCGGCGGCAACGCTCGGTCGCCTGCCGTACACGAATGCGACTGATGTTCAGGAGGCTGAGCGCGCGATTGCGCCTCTGGTGCCGTCGGCCGCGACCGTCGCCAATCTCGATGAGATGGCCGGTGCCGTCGAGGGACTCGAGGCGCTGATTCGACAGAGTGGCAAGCTGGCGCCCGCATCGGCTGATACGCTGTCGCGGTTGCGCGCTGCGGCCACAATCGAAGGTCGCGCGCAAGACGCCGAGGTGCTCAAACGCATTCGCAGGCTCGCGACGATGGCGTTGACCGCTGCCGGCGCTGTTAATCGCGTGCAGCTCGAGGCGGGCGTTCAGGATGCAGACGACGACGTCCGCCGCCTCACCATGATTGCGGCGCGTCTGGTGCCCGACGCCGCCGAGGTCGTGCTGATGAAAGGGGTAGCGGACGCGGAGGCGCGGGTCCGTTACGAGGCGCTGCAGACGTGGGGTCGCACGCGGCAGAAGCAGTCCTGTGCACCGATCCTGGCGGCGCTCCGCGACACCAACCCACATGTGATGCTGCTGGCACTCGATCTGTTGGGCAACGGGTGTCCCGACGCGGCCGTGGCACACGGCGCAGTGGAGGCCATCGCGCAGACGATTACGTCGTCCACGCGCGATTGGCATCGGCCGGCGCACGCCGTGGTGGCGCTTGCGAAGATCGCCCCGGACGCGGCGCGCAAGCTGCTGCCGCTCTATGTGACGCATCCGACATGGCAGGTGCGCATGTACGCCGCGCGCGCCGCAGCTGCGTGCGGGGCATTCGATGCGGTCGCGACACTCGGCCGTGATGCCAACGACAACGTGCGTGAGGCGGCGCTGAGCGCACTGATCGAGGGTAAGCGTGCGGAGGCCGTCTCGATCGCGCTCGACGCGCTCGCGCGCCCCGACTACCAGCTCGTGATCACCGCATCGCGTGCACTGGCCGGCGCGGCCGACGAGCGCGCGGTGCCCACGCTGGTCGCGACACTCGCGCGCCTCACCGCGGAGCAGCGTGACAACTCACGCGATGCACGCATGGCGATTCTCACGCGCCTCGAAGAGCTCGGTGGCGGCACAGCAGACGGCCGCGCACAGAGCTTACGGCCGTATCTGAGCGATTTCGATGTCGCGGTGGCGGGAAAAGCCGCGGAGATCTTGACGAAGTGGACCGGACAACCGGCCGTTGCCGCGCCGCGCCCGCTCGCACATCCGCCGGTCCGGCTCGCCGACATCGACGTGCTCCGAACCACGCGGTTGCGATTTGTGATGGCCGGACGCGGAACCTTCGATCTCCGGCTGCTCGTAGACGAGGCGCCCGTGTCGTCGTGGCGTGTCGCCACGCGTGCCCGCGAAGGCTATTACAACGGCCTCACCTTTCATCGCATCGTTCCCAACTTCGTCATTCAAGGCGGCAGCCCCGGAGCGAACGAATATGTCGGGGACGGCCCCTTCATGCGGGACGAAGTCGGTCTCCTCTCGCACCGGCGTGGAACCGTCGGCATCTCCACTCGCGGACGCGACACGGGAGACGCGCAAATCTTCGTCAATCTCGTCGACCTTCCGCGGCTCGATCACACCTATACGGTGTTCGCCGAGGTTACGGCTGGCCTCGACGTGGTCGATGCCCTTCTCGAGGGGGACCAGATCGAGCGCGTCGAGGTCGTTCAGACAACCGCCCCGCGATCCTCCCAGTAGATGATCTCGTCGCGCTTGCCAGCCGATCTGTCGCTCAATGCGACAACGCGTGCCGTCGAGGCGCTTCGACAGCGGGGCATCGACCCGATCGATCTCACCGAATCCAATCCGACGCGCGCGGGATTTGCGTATCCCGATGATCTGCTGATGCCGCTCGCGCAGCGCAGTGCACTGGAGTACGACCCTCACCCGCTCGGCCTGCGTGCGGCTCGGGAGGCGGTGTCGTGCGAATTCGAACGCCGAGGCCTGCAGGTCTCGCCCGAACAGATCGCGCTCACCGCCAGTACGAGCGAGGCCTACTCGTTTCTCTTCAAACTGCTGTGCGATGCCGGCGACGCCGTGCTGGTGCCACGGCCGAGCTATCCGCTCTTCGAACACCTGACGCGTCTCGAGTCCGTGGTGGCCGTGCCGTACAACCTCGAATATCACGGTAGCTGGCGGATCGACGTCGACAGCGTACGCAACGCACGACGCGAGCGAACGCGAGCGCTGCTCGTGGTCTCTCCCAACAATCCGACGGGCTCCTTTTTGCACGCCCACGACCTCGTGCAGGTGGCCGAGTTCTGCGCGCACGAAGACATCGCACTTATCGGAGACGAAGTGTTTGCCGACTATCCACTCGATCCGGCGCCGCACGCATGCTCAGTCCTTGCGCAACGCGCCGCTGTCGCCTGCAGTCTCGGCGGCCTCTCCAAGTCCGCGGGGTTACCGCAACTAAAGCTGGCATGGATCGCCTTCAGTGGTCCGCCGCCTAAGCTGACCCGCCTGTTGAGCGCGTACGAGATCCTGGCCGACGCGTACCTGTCGGTCTCGACGCCGATCCAGAAGGCAGCCTCCGCGCTCTTCGAACAGGGCTCGGGCATCCGCGCCCAGATCCAAAAGCGCCTGGAACAGAATCTCGTGACATTACGGCAGCAGGCGGCGGGATTTCCCGCAGTGACCGTGCTCAGATGCGAAGGGGGGTGGTCCGCCGTGGTGCAACTGCCGGCGCTTCGAAGCGAAGAAGCGCTCGTTCTCGAGCTCCTGCGCGAAGACCACGTCCTCGTGCATCCGGGGTATTTCTTCGATTTCGATCGAGGGTCGTTCGTAGTGGTCAGCCTCCTCGCGGAACCCTCGATCTTCACGCCTGGCGTCGCGCGGCTCCTGACGCGCGCCACCTCGCCCGCGCGAGTATGAGCACTCGCGCGAGCGGGATTCTCATCCCGCTGTTTTCCATCGTGTCGCGCCGCAGCTGGGGTGTCGGCGAGTTTCTCGACTTGCCCGTGTTTGCGCAGTGGGCGCGGAGTGCGGGGCAGTCGTTCGTGCAAGTCCTCCCGATCCTCGAGATCCCGGATCACGAAACCTCGCCCTATTCCGCGTTGACGGCGATGGCGCTCGATCCGATTTACATCTCGATTGCGGAGCTTGAAGATTTTCAGGCGCTCGGTGGGATCGAGCGGCTCACGGCCGATGACCTCGTGGCGCTGAGCGTGGTGCAGAGCGCACCACAAGTGCAACACCACGCGGTTCGTGCGCTCAAGGCCCGATGGCTACGACGGGCGCACGAACGGTTCCTGCATGACGAAGCGGGACCGCAATCGCCGCGCTTTGCGCGCTTTGACGCGTTCACACAGCGAGAGGCGTGGTGGCTCGACGATTACGCGCTCTTCCGGGCGCTGCGCGGCATCCACGACAACCGCGCGTGGTGGGATTGGCCCGAGCCGCTGGCCCGGCGCCACACGGCGGCGCTCGCGCACGCGCGTCAGGAGCGCGCGGTTGAAATCGGGTACCGCAAGTACGTGCAGTGGATCGCCGCGGAGCAATGGGCGCGAGCGCGACAGGCCGCGGAACCTGTGCGGGTCTTCGGCGATGTGCCGTTCATGATCACCGCCGATAGTCCTGACGTCTGGACGCATCAGCACGAGTTCCGCTTCGACGCCACAGTCGGTGTGCCACCCGACGCCTTCAGCGAGACCGGCCAGGACTGGGGGCTGCCGCCATGGCGTTGGGACGTCATGGCGCAGGATGATTTCAGCTGGATGCGGCGCCGCGCCCGCAGGAGCGCCGCGCTCTTCGACGGCTTCCGACTCGATCACCTGGTTGGGCTTTACCGAACATTCATCCGTCCCGCCGATGCGCAGACGCGCCCCTTCTTTGCACCACCCGACGAAGCGGCGCAACTCGCGCTCGGCGAGCGCCTCGTCCTTATCTATCAGGAGAGCGGCGCCGAAATTATCGCGGAAGATCTCGGCACCGTCCCCGACTTCGTGCGCGCCTCGCTGCGGCGCCTGGGCGTGCCGGGTTACAGAGTCTTTCGGTGGGAGCGCGATTGGAACGCGGTCCAACACCCGTTCGTCGATCCCGCGGATACGACGACGTCTCGGTCGCCACGACGGGCACACACGACACCGAAGCCTTGGCGACGTGGTGGGAGAAGCTCCCGCAGGGCGATCGGGATCGCATCGTGCGGCTGCCCTCCGTGCGGCGCTACCTCCGGCGATCGGACAACCGCACTCGCGCGGCGCCAACGCGCTTCACCCAGGAGATTGACGATGCGATCATCCGCGCGCTGCTCGCGTCCTCGTCGCGTTTCACGATCTTTCCGCTGCAGGACTTGTTCGGATGGCACGATCGGATCAACACGCCGGCGACCGTGGACGAGGTGAACTGGAGCTGGCGTTTGCGCTGGTACGTGGACGACCTGGAAACGCTCGACGCCGCACGCGAACGGGCAGCGCTGCTCAAAGATTGGACACAAAGCGCCGGCCGAAAGGGGTCTGACCCCTTTTCCGCGGCAACTGTACGGAAAAGGGGTCAGACCCCTTTCGCCGATCCCTGACAGCTCAGCGCGAGCGCGCCAGGTCGGCTTCGGCAGCAATGTAGCCGAAGGCTGACCACTGCGGTCCGGCGATCACCTTCTCAAACGTGCTCGCCGCCTTCGCGCGATCGCCGTTGACGAAGTACCAGTTACCGACCCCGTACCCTTGCGTGGCCACCGTGAGCGCATCGGCGTTTGCGGGATCGAGCAACGCCTCGGGTTTCTCGAGCCCTTTTGTACATGAGGAGGCGCCGGTGGTAGGAGCCATTCTCGAGAATCTCCATCTTCGGCGTAATCCGGTCGAGGACTTTCGCGGCTTCGGCCTTCCGTCCCAGCCGCATCAGCGTCATCCACAGCCAATCGCTCGTGGCGGTGATCGAGTCGTCGTTGGTCGACACCTTCATGCACTCGTTCCACGCGGAGAGTGCCTTGTCGTAGTCGCCCTTGAGATAGTGCGCAAGTGCGAGGTGATACCAGATGTTGAAGTGCAGCGTGCTCCGCGGCTTGCCCGATGGATTCGGCGCCCCGTCGGGTTCAATCGCATCCGGTGTTCCCTTGATGAGCGAAACGGCCTTGTCAAAATCGGCGATGGCGCGATCGAACTGCCTTATGGTGATGTAGCGGTGGCCGCGGTGCCGGTACATCCGTGGATCGTTCGGGTGCGCGGCGATGCCTTTCGAGAACATCGCAATCGCGTCCTGATAGCGCCAGAGATAGGCGAGGCGGCGTCCGACCCAGATGATCGCGCCGGCGTCGTTTGGCTTCGCGGCAAGATCCTGTTCGGCCTGCCGCAGCTCCGCCTGCAGCTTGTCCTGGTTCGGCAGCGCGATCGCGTAGAGCGGTTTTCCCAGAAGCGATGTGGCTTCCGGCTTGGGCGCCGCGGACTGCGCCGCAAGCGCCGTTGTGGTCGACACCACCGCGAGACAAAGTATGAGCCGCCGCATCACGTCTTGACCTCCACAGCCTCGCCGTCAATCACGTCTTCGGGCAGAGCCAGAAGATTGGCACTCTGCAAGATTCTTGGAACCGTGTCAATCGCCTGCAGCGGATCGATCTCGGCCTCGGAGGTCGCGCCGAGCTGTTTGAACTTGCGGGCGGTCACGAGAACGCGCGTCTCGTACGAGCCGACGGTATCGTTGAACGCGCGCACCGTACTATCGAGGCGAGTCCGCAGCGTGTCCATGTACTCGGTCATTTTCGCCACGCGCGAATAGAGTTCGCGGCCGAGCGCCTGAATCTCTTCGGCGTTGCGCGCGAGCCGGTCCTGGCGCCAGCCCTGCGCCACCACTTGCAGCAGCGCGATCAGCGTCAGCGGGCTCGCCGGAAAGACGCGGGCGCGCACGCCGAAGTCGATCAACTGCTGATCGTGCTGGAGCGCCGATTGAAAGAACGCTTCGCCGGGCAGAAACATCACCACGAACTCAGGCGATGGCTGCACTTGCTCCCAGTAGCCCTTCGCGCCGAGCTTGCTCATGTGGTCGCGCACCTGCCGCGCGTGGTCGACCATCCGCTGCGCACGGACCACTTCCTCGGGCGCATCCTGCGCGTCCAGGTACGCTTCGAGCGGTACTTTCGAGTCGATCACGATCGTCCGACCGCCCGGCATTTTGACGATGAGGTCGGGACGCTGGCGGCCGATGTCACCCATCAGCGACGGCTGCTCGTCGAAGTCGCAGTACTCGAGCATGCCGGCGAGCTCCACCACACGCCGGAGCTGCATTTCGCCCCAGCGCCCGCGCACTGACGGCGTGCGCAACGCACGCACCAGGCTTTGCGTTTCACTTCGCATCCGATCTTGCTGTTGATGAATATCCTGGAGCAGCGTGGCGATGGTCGCGCTGGTGTGAATCCGATTCTTTTCGCTTTCGCCGATCTTCTGATCGACCTGGGTGAGCGCATCGCGGATTGGCGTAATCAGATCGTCGAACGCCTGCTGCCGTTTGCCGAGCTCGTGCGCGGCATCTTTCTGCACATTCCCGAGCTTTTGATCGGCGAGCTTGAGGAACTCCTCGGTGCTCGCCCTGAGCGCAGCGCCCGCGAGCGCATCGAAGGAGGACCTGAGATGCTCCTGTGCCTTCTCGATGAGAGCCACCTTCTCCGGAATCGTCTCCTGATGATGTGTGACTTCGCTGCGCAGTTGCGCGTTTTCCTCGCGCACGGCCATCGAGGCGTTGCGGGTGTCGTCCAGCTCTTCCCGCGTGGCTTCGAGCTCGTCCTGAACTTCCCTGAGCCGCCGCGCCGTTTCGGCAAAAAGGGTCTGGTGCGCGCTGAGCGCGCTTTGGTGCAGTTGCGCGGCGTCGGCACGGTCACGTCGACCACCGGTTCGGGCAATTCCCCAACCCGCAAGCGCCCCGCCAGCGAACGTCAGTGCGAGGAGCGAGAGAAGAGCGGTATCCATGTGAAGGACCCTAGCTTTCGCATTCCTATCGTCTCCCCGGAGTGTAATCGACAACTGCGTGTTTTGTAACCAGCGACTGCGCCGACGCGACAAAAGCGTCAGTTACTGACAGATCTGCAGCAGGCCGTCGTCGCCATCAACTGCGTGAGACTGGCGTAACTCATTGCTGCACTGTCGCTTACCGTATTGCTGAGGCGATGGAGCGCGGGTTGCAGGCTATCTGGACCTTGTCCAAGACGTCGACGATCGAACGAGTGCCTGGGTTTGCGGGAGACGGGCAGGCCGCGCCGATCTTTCGCGATGGATTCGGTTCGCGCTTTCTATCCTTCGACCCCGAAGGAGGGGAGGCCGGCGATCCGATCGAGGTCCTTGCGTTCGAGCGGGCGCTCGTCGACACCCCTGAATTCGGCGCAACGCTCGGCGGCCGTGTGGCGCGCCTTGCCAACGCGCGGCATACCTTGTTCGCCCGCGTCCGGCGCCTCGACCGACCGACTCCCGACTCCTTGCTTCTCGTGTCGGATCGCGTTCCCGGCTGGCGCCTGGCCAGCGTGCTCGATGTGGCGCACGGCCAAAAACTGACATTTGACATTAGTGCTGTGCTCAGCCTCTTGCGCCAGCTCATGCCGGCGGTGGCGTTGTTTGCGCGGCATCAAAAAGACTTGGCTGTCGGGACGATTGGTCCGGAGCGCCTCGTTCTCACCCCGCAAGGCCGCCTCGTGCTCGCCGAATACGTCCTCGGCGAAGCCGTAGACAAGCTGGCGCTCACCCGCGAGCGACTGTGGAAAACCTACCGCGTGCCGGTCGTTGCGACTGCCGACCCGCCACGCACCTCACCACGGTCCGACGTTCTCGGCATCGGCATCGTCGTGCTGTCGCTGCTGATGGGCCGACGATTGCGCGAGGAGGAGTACCCAGACGGCCTCGGCGATCTGCTGCGACTGGCGGTCGAATCGAGCGGGGGCAGCCCACGCGTGTTGTCGGACGGCTTATCGGATTGGCTCGGACGCGCTCTCCAGCTCGATTCGCGGACCGCATTCGCCTCACCGCACGAGGCGCAGGTCGGCTTCGAAGAGATGCTCGCCAGCGAGCGAGGCTACGTCACCTCGCCGGCGCTGCTCGAGTCCTTCATCACTCGTTTTCAGGCACTGGCCGGTCCGCCCGCGGAGCCAAAAAAAGCGGTTGCGCGCGCCGTTGCACCGGGGCCCGTGGTGATGCGCGCGCCGGAGCCTGAACCTGAGCCCGAGCCCGAGGTCGAAATCGAGCTCGAGGCGGAGTACCGAGCCTGAGCCGGTTCGCTCAGTCGCACCGATCCCCGCCTACGTTGCGCCTCCACCGCCGATTCGCCGTGCATCTCCGCCGCCGATCGCCGTGATTGCGCGCCACGATCCCTGCGCCGCCGCCTGAGGCCACGCCCGAGCGGTCGCGATGGGCGCCAGAAGGGATTTATGCCCCCGAACCGGAGGCGCCGCAATCGACCTACGGCGTATCCGAATCACTTGGCCATGTGCACGCGGCCGAATACGCGCCCGAGGCCGGGAGCGACGAGACCGAAGAAGCGGTGACCGTCGCATATGTGCCGACGCGAACGTCTGGATCGCGGTCGGCCGCACATGTCAGCGCGGCGCCGGTCGTCGAAACGTTCGTAGAGGCGCACGTGAGCGAAGACGGGCAGCCTTGGCTGAAGAAGGCGCTTGCCGTCCTTGCCCTGCTCTGCGTCATCGAGGGCGCGGCGATTGCGTGGCTGTGGACTCGCTCATCGAGTGCGTTGCTGCAACAGGGTGAGCTCGTGGTGTCGTCACGCCCCGTCGCCGCGCGCGTGACGCTGGACGATGACGAGCTGGGCGCGACGCCGGTGACTGTTCGACTGGCGCCCGGCACGTACACCCTCAAGGTTCAGTCGGGCAAGTCGGAACCGCGCGTCATTGTCGTGCAGATTCGGCCCGGCGTGCAGACGGCCCAGTATCTCGAACTGCAAACCCGCTAGAATCGTCCCGGGCCAGGCGAATTTCCTCCGATCACGCGCCGTTCCTGGATGTTTTCTTGGTGCAATAAATTGAAATTACGCCCGACCCCGTTTAGGATGACCTCTTCCCGGAGGGAACAGGAAATGAAACGGATTGTGATGTTGTCGTGTGCAATGGCGCTGGCGACGGCGTGGACCGCCGCGGCGCAGGGGCAGATGGCCCCGCCCAAGAACATGGCGGAAGCGCTCCAGCGCGCGCACGCTGGCGCGTTCCGCAATCTCGTCGAATCAGCGGAGAAGATGCCCGAGGCGGATTACAGCTTCGTAGGCGCCAAGGACATTCGCTCGTTCGGCGGATTCGTCGGTCACGTGATCAACGCAAGCTACAACAGTTGCTCACGGGCGAAAGGCGAGCCCAACCCCAACAAAGAAGACTACGAGAAGATGGCCGGGCCCAAGGCGAAACTCGTCGAGGCCATCAAGGCGGCGCAGGCGTACTGCGACGCGGTCTACAACGCGCAGACCGATGCCTCGCTCGCGGAGATGATCCCGCAGGGTCAGGCTCAGGCGCCGCGAGGGTCGGTGCTGCTCGGCAACATCGCGCACAACAACAACGAGTACGGCCAGATCGTGTTGGTGCTGCGCCTCAAGGGTATCGTTCCCCCGTCGACCGAGCGGACCATGAAGCCGCGCCCGCCAGGCGAGGATTAGCGCATGGCGTATCGGCTGTGGGTCATTCTTGTTGCGGCGGCGCTCAGCGCCGCCGCGCTCACGGCCTGCAAAGCTGCGGAAGCCGAATTGACCCGCGGCGCCGAGCGTTTGGCCGACATCGCCATTCCACGCGACTCGGAAATCCTTCAGAATACCGTTCCACCTCGCACGACGCTTGCCCGTCTCCTGGCCGAGCACGGCGTCCGCGCCTCCGAATCGGCCGCGCTCATTAGCCGCATTGCCGAGCGTTTCGATCTGCGCCGCTTCCGCGCCGGGCAGCTTTATCGGTTGGACCGCTTTCTCGACGGACGCGTGCGCGAGTTCGAGTACGAGATCGACGCCGATCGACGGCTGACGGCAACAAGGGGACGCGCCGACGCCAGTAGCTTCGACACCGCCGTCGCGGAGATACCGAAGCATCGCCGTGTCGTGACGATCACGGGACAAATCAGCAGCGAGACGCCTTCCCTGATCGAGGCGCTTGACGCCGATGATGGCTTGGTCCTCGCACTGTCGCTGGCAGATGTATTTTCGGGTGAAGTCGACTTCAACAACGATTTACAACCAGGCGATACGTTCCATCTCCTGGTTGAACGCGCGACCCTCAGTGATGGGAGGTTCGGCGGGTATGGTCCAATCCTCGCCGCCGAACTCGTCAATGCACGCCGACCAATTCGCGCGATTCGCTTCGCGCCGCCAGGCGCTCGGTCGGACTACTACGACGAACACGGACGATCGCTCAAGCGTTTTCTGCTCAAGACACCGTTGAAGTTCGATCCCCGCATCACCTCGGGTTTCGCGCGCTCGCGTCGCCACCCGGTGCTTAATTACGCGCGAGCGCATAACGGCGTGGACTACGCGGCGCCTCCGGGCGCACCGGTCGCCGCCGTTGCCGGCGGCACCATCACATTCGCAGGCTGGACGACTGGCGGCGGGCGAACCGTCAAGCTGCGGCACACCAGCGGCTACGAAAGCGAGTACCTGCATCTGTCGGCGATCGCGACGGGCGTTCGCGCTGGCGGCCGCATCGGCCAGGGTGAGCTCGTGGGACGCGTCGGCGCCACTGGGCTGGTGACCGGTCCGCATCTGCATTACGGGTTGAAACGCAACGGTGTGTACGTCAACCCCGTCCGCGAACATCACAACATGCCACCGGGCGAGCCGATCCCCGCGGTCCACCTCGCGCTCTTCAACGGCGAACGCGATCGCCTGATGCAGATGTTGACGCCCGATAGCCGGGCGCGCGCGACCATCAACTGATTATTTAGACACCCCCATTCACGACCTCCGCCTCGCCGCGGGAGCTTGGCGCATGGCACCGCCCGGCGACCGGTCAGGGCGTGACATAATTTCCCGTTTATGGCTCGCATCTTTCCTTTCGCAGCGCTTCGTCCCACGCCAGAGGCGGCACCGGCGGTGGCGGCTGTGCCGTACGACGTGGTGAGCACCGAGGAGGCGCGCGCGCTCGCGGCCAATAATCCTTTGAGCTTTTTGCACGTTTCGCGCGCCGAGATCGACTTGCCCGCGGGCACTGATCCGCATGCCGATCAGGTCTACGCGCGCGCGGAGCAGAACTTTCGCGAACTGCGGGCGCGGGCTCCGCTCGTGGTCGAAGACGCGCCCGCCTTTTACGTCTACCGCCTACAGATGGGACAGCATGTACAATCCGGGATTGCCGCGTGCTTCTCGATCGACGAGTACGAACAAGGCCGCATCAAGAAACACGAAAAGACGCGGCCCGATAAGGAAGACGATCGCACGCGACACTTGCGCGCGCTCGGAGCGCAAACCGGGCCAGTGTTTTTGACCTACGCCGCAACCCCCGACGTCGGTGCTCTCGTCGAGCGGACCGTCACCGCGACGCCGCTGTTCGACTTCACGGCGCCCGATGGTGTGACGCACGCGATTTGGCGGATTCCAGACGACGAGCACGACGCGGTGATGAGCGCGTTTGAACGGATTCCGCAGCTCTACATCGCGGATGGCCACCACCGGGCAGCCAGCGCGGCACGCACGCGACGCGCCCTCGCGGACCGAGGCGGCGGGGAACACGATCGCGTGCTCGCCGTGGCGTTTGCCGACACCGAGATGCAGATCTTCCCCTACCACCGCGTGGTGAAAGACTTGAATGGCCGATCAGCCGATCAGTTTCTCGCTGCGTTGAGGGCGAGTCTCACCGTGCGTGACAACGGTTCGGCGACGGCGATGCGCCGGGGCGATGTTGGACTGTATCTGGCGGGTCATTGGTACACGATCGAGCTACCGCCGGCGCCCCCTGGGACTGATGCCGCCAACGCACTCGATGTCAGTCGCCTGCATGATGTTGTGCTTGCGCCGATCCTGGGGATTGGGGACGTCCGCACGGACAAGCGAATAGATTTTGTCGGGGGCATCCGGGGGGCGCGCGAGCTCGAGCGGCTGGTCGACTCCGGCCAGGTCGCTGCGGCCTTTTCGATGTTCCCGGTGACCGTTGGTGACCTGATGCACATCGCCGATGCCGGAGGCATCATGCCGCCCAAGTCAACCTGGTTCGAGCCGAAGCTGCGCGACGGCCTCCTCTCCCACCTGATATGAAAGTCCTGGTTGCGGACGCCTTCGAATCGAGCGGCATTGACGGCCTGAAGGCGTGCGGGTGCGAGGTGCTGTACGAGCCAACCCTCAAAGACGCCGCGCTTGCCGAGGCGATCCGCTCGAGTGACGCGCAGGTGCTGGTCGTGCGCAGCACTCAGGTGACGGCGCCGATGCTCGATGCGGGCAAGCTGGCGCTGATCGTGCGCGCGGGAGCGGGCGTCAATACGATCGACGTCGCCGCCGCGTCCAGCCGCGGGATTTACGTGTCGAACTGTCCGGCCAAGAACGCGGCGGCCGTCGCCGAGCTCGTGTTTGCGCTGCTGCTTGCCATTGATCGGCGGGTGCCCGACAACGTGGCGGAGCTCCGTGCGGGTAACTGGAACAAAAAGGAATTCTCGAAGGCGCGCGGTCTGGTACGGCCGGACGCTCGGCCTGCTTGGATTCGGCAGCATCGGGCAGGAAGTTGCGCGGCGAGCGCGCGCGTTCGGCATGCCGGTGACGGTCTGGAGCCGAAGGTTCTCACACGACATGGAGGCGGGACGACAGGCCGCCGAAGCCTTTGATGTCCGCATCGTCGCCGATCCGCGAACCGTGGTGGCGGATGCGGATATCGTCAGCGTCCACCTCGCGCTCACGAAGGAGACTCGAGGATTTGTCAGCGCCGAGTTACTGAGCGCGCTCCGTCGCGGCGCTATCGTAATCAACACCGCGCGCGCCGAGGTGATGGATTACACGGCGCTGGCCGCCGCGGTGCGCGAAAAGGGCGTCCGTGCCGGGCTCGACGTGTTCGCCGAAGAGCCATCGGGCGCTACCGGCGCCATGACCGATCCGATCGTTGGATTGCCCGGCGTGTACGGTACGCACCACATTGGCGCCTCGACCGACCAGGCGCAGGAAGCGATTGCCACCGAGGCGGTGCGCATCGTGCGCTCGTTTATCGAGACCGGGCGCGTCCCGAACGTGGTGAATCTCGCGAAGCAGTCGCCGGCGACGCACATGCTCGTGGTACGACACCGGGACAAACCTGGCGTGCTCGCACACGTCTTTCAATTGCTTCGAGATGCCGGTCTCAACGTGCAGGAAACTGAAAATATTATTTTCGAGGGTGCGCACGCCGCAGTGGCGCGCATCAACCTGGATCGCGAACCGTCAGGCAAGACCGTCGAGGCCATCGGGACCGGTCACCCGGATGTGCTCGACTTGCAACTGGTGCGCATAGATTAGGGGAGAGCTCCATGACGACAGCCGTTCACCGCATTCATAACTTCTCGGCAGGACCCGCCGTGTTGCCGGTCTCTGTGCTGGAAGAAGCGCAGCGCGATCTGGTGTCGCTCCCAGGCGTGGGGATGTCGATCCTCGAGATCAGCCACCGGTCGAAAACCTTCGAGGACATTCTCGCCAAAACTGAAGCCGACCTGCGCGCACTCGGCAACATCCCCTCGACGCACAAGGTCTTGTTTCTGCAGGGCGGCGCGTCGTTGCAGTTCTCGATGGTGCCGATGAACCTGTTGACGCAGGAGACGACGGCGGACTACATCATCACCGGGGCGTGGGCGCAAAAAGCGCTCAAAGAAGCGCAGCGCGTCGGCGCCGTTCACGTTGCCGGGTCGACCGAAAGTGAAAACTTCAATCGGGTGCCGCGTCAGGACGAATTACGGCTGACGCCCAACGCCGCGTACGTTCATTTCACGTCCAATAACACCATCTTTGGCACGCAGTGGAAGGCGGAGCCGGAGGTCGGAGACGACCCCGCTCGTGTGCGATACCTCCTCCGACATGTTCAGCCGCCCGGTCGACATCGCGCGCTACGGACTCGTCTACGCAGGCGCGCAGAAGAACCTCGGGCCCTCGGGTGTCACGCTCGTGATCATCCGCGAAGATCTCCTGCAGCGATCGGCGAAATCGTTGCCCACCATGCTCAACTATGCCGTGCATGTGGAGAACGGCTCGATGTACAACACGCCACCGTGCTTCGGCATCTACCTGATGGGTCTGGTCGCGAAATGGGCCTTGAGCCAGGGCGGGCTGAGTTCCATTGCCGCCGTGAACGAGCGGAAAGCCGGCAAGTTGTATCAGGAAATCGATCGCACGGGGTTCTATCGCGGCACCGCTGCCAAGGACAGCCGTTCGCTGATGAACGTGACGTTCAAGTTGCGGGACGAAGCGCTCGACAAAGCGTTCGTCAAGGAATCGACGGCAGCCGGCTTCGACGGCCTCAAAGGGCATCGATCGGTCGGCGGGATGCGCGCGTCGATATACAACGCGTTTCCCGAAGCGGGTGTCGACGCGCTGGTTGCGTTCATGCGTGACTTCGAACGAACCCACGGGTAGCACGAGGCCACGAAGGGCGCGAAGGGTCAGAAGGGCGCGTTATTCGACTTTGCGGTTGAAGCCGCCGCCGCCGCGCCGGCGGCCGCGTCGCCGACGCCGCCGTGGGGCGAGCGACGGGAGCGCGGCTTCGGCGGCCGCTCCTTCGGCGGCCTCGTGCGCGGTGAGGGGACCACTCGCTTCGACGAACCGGTGCCAGTGCTCGACCGCGTCGGGTGCCCGCCCGTGAATCTCGAGCCAGACCAACGCCTCCTGAAATGGGCCGCGGTGGATGAGCGCGCGTTTCGCACGTGGCGACATGTCCAGATCGAGCAAGCGGCGTTGAAGCACGAGAATCTGATGCAGCCGCTCGGTATCGCGGCGCGCCACTGCGAGCACACCGATTCGAAGGGGTGGTTCCTTTGGTGGACGCCGCGGCCGCCGCCGCCGAGGGTCCACGGCAAACTCCGCCGCATTCGTGTCGTCTGCGGCGATGAGCGCACGCGCGGATCGATCGCCGCGATCCGGCGACGCATCGTCTTCTACTTCACTTCCTCTACGCCCCGGCATCAATCCAAGCGGTACCAGCAGTGTTCCGAGCAGCACGGCGTTGGAAAGACCGTCCGGTACCGAATCGAACTTGCGCCGGAATCGATCGAGCTCGGCGAGAGCCTTCCACAGCGCTTCGTGGCCGGCGCGCCGGTGCAGTTCGGGCGTAATCGGCTCGAGCAACCCCTGTTCGGCAAGCAGCCGGAATGTCTGTTCCGCTGAACCCGATCGAAGGACCTTGTAGTACTCCTCGATGAGCCGGGCGGGCGACGCCGTGGCAATCAGCTTCCGTTCGCTGCGAATGCCTTCGACCACCGGCGGATCGAGAGTGAATCCGAGCCGCGCCGCGAACGCCACGGCGCGGAACATCCGTACCGGGTCCTCCTGAAAGCGCTGCGCCGGCTCACCGATGGATCGGATGACGCCATGGCGCAAGTCCTGGAGCCCGCCGACGTAATCGATAATCGAAAACGTCGCGATGTCGTAGAAGAGGGCGTTGATCGTGAAGTCGCGTCGAAACGCGTCTTCTTCAGGCGTGCCGAAGGTATTGTCGTGGCGAATCAGCAGATCGGCGCGCTCCCGCTCGTCTGCGGGTTCACTGGGCTCGTTCTCGGTTCCCGGCGGCACGCCGCGGCGGAACGTCGCGACTTCGATGGTCTTGGTCCCGAACCGCACATGGGCCAGCCGGAAACGGCGACCAATGATCCAGCAGTTGCGGAAGAGCTTTTTAATCTGATACGGGTGGGCGTCGGTGCCGATGTCGAAGTCCTTCGGTTGCCGACCGAGCAGCAGATCGCGAACGCTTCCACCGACGAGGTAGGCAGCGTAGTTGAACTGTTGCAGCCGGTACAGAACTTTCAGCGCATCGGGGTCGATGTTCCGGCGTGAAATTGTGTGCGCTGCCCGCGGGACGATCACCGGCTCTGACATCCGGGACGACATTGTACCGCGTGCTACGATCGGCGGAATGTCGCCTGCGACGAGGACGCTGCTGGCCACGGCCTGCGCCGTCGCGCTTCCGGCGGCCGCACATGCGCAACGAGCGGAGCTCGCGACGGCGCGCACACTCTATAACGAGCGCCAGTTTGGCGCCGCGATCGAGGCGGCCACGGCGGCGCGCGCGCTGCCCGCGGTGGCCGATCGGCCGCCATTCTGCTGGCCCGCGCCCACCTCGAGCGCTATCGCGAGCGGGTTGATCCATCTGATCTGAGTGCGGCGCGGACCGCACTGAGCGCCGTGCGCGCCTCCGGTCTCGATGATCGGGACCGCGTTGAGTTTCTCCTCGCGCTCGGGGAGTCGCTGTTTCTCGAGGACGACTTCGGCGCAGCGGCCGAGATCTTCGACGTCGGTTTGGAAAGCGCCGGCGATCCGGCCTTGCATGACGCGCTGCTCGAATGGTGGGCGAGCGCGCTCGATCGTCAGGCGGCGAGCCTCTCCAGGGACATGCGCATCGAGCTCTTCGAGCGCTTACGCACCCGTATGAATGCCGAGCGCGCGAAACGTCCCGGCTCAGCTACCGCGAGTTACTGGAGCGTGGTCGCGCTCCGTGGCAGCGGCAAGGCCACGGCCGCGTGGGAGCGGCGGTCGCCGGCTGGGCACGCGCGCGCTTGATGGGCGATCAAACTGCGGCCTTCCGTTCCGACATCAACCGGCTGGTGCTCGAAGGCATCATTCCCGATCGCGTCCGCCCGCTGCCCGCCGAACAGCGCGAGTTGGCCCAGGCGCAGTTGAAGGCTGAGTGGGAACTAGGAAGGAAAAATGGAAATAGTTCAAAGTTCCAAGTCCAAGTTCAAAGTGAAGAGGGCTGCCTCAACTTTGAACTTTGAACTTTGAACTGGTAACTCTAGCTTTCGCGTCACGGCTTCGCGTCCTTCCACGTCTCCCCAATGCCGACATCCACGTCGAGCGGGACGCTGAGCCTGACGGCATTCGCCATGCTCTGCCGGACGAGTGCCGCAACGTCCTCTGCCTGCCTCGCGGCCGCTTCGAAGAGCAGTTCGTCGTGCACCGTCAAAATCATGCGGGCCGTGGGGAACGCTTTCCCGAGCGCCGCGTGGACGTCGATCATCGCGCGCTTGAGGATATCGGCGGCGGTTCCTTGAATCGGGAGATTGACGGCGACACGCTCGGCGGCCGAGCGAATTTGCCCATTGCGACTTGTGATTTCCGGCACTGGCCGACGGCGGCCAAACATCGTTTTCACGACGCCGGTCCGCCGCGCTTCCTCGAGCGTCTGATCGATGAAGCCGCGCACCTGCGGGAAGCCGGCAAAATAGGCGTCGATAAACTCCTGCGCCGCCTGCTGGGTGACGCCAATATCTTTGGCGAGGGTAAAGGCGGTCTTGCCGTAGAGCAGCGCGTAGTTGACGATCTTGGCGCGGCGCCTCAGCTCATGCGCATCCAGCCCACTGTTGGCGCCAAATACCTTCAGCGCCGTCTGATCGTGGATGTCCTCCTGTGCCGCGAAGGCGGCGGTGAGCATTTCGTCGCCGGACAGATGCGCAAGCACGCGCAATTCAATTTGTGAATAGTCGGCGGAGATGAGCCAGTAGCCCGGATCGGCGATAAATGCGCGGCGGATCTCGCGGCCAATCGGCGTCCTGATCGGAATGTTCTGAAGATTCGGATCGCTGCTCGAGAGCCGCCCAGTCGCGGCGATCGCCTGGTTGAACGAGGTGTGCACGCGCCCGGTTTCCGGGTTGATCAGCTGCGGCAGTGCGTCGATGTAGGTCCCTTTGAGCTTCGCCAGCGCGCGCCATTCCAGAATCAGCCGCGGCAGGTCGTGACCGAGTGCGAGCTCCTCGAGCACCTCGACGGCGGTCGAGGCGTTCGTGCGGTGCGGTGCGTTTGAGTACCGGAAGCTTGAGCTTATCGAACAAGACCTCCGCAAGCTGCTTCGGCGAATTGATGTTGAACTCCTCGCCGACCATGACAAAGATCGCCGCGCTCCGATCGGCGAGCTCTTTGTCGACGAGCGTGGCCTGGGAGGCGAGCGCGCGGCCATCGACCCGGATGCCGATGCGTTCGAGATCCGCGAGGATAGGGACGAGCGGAAGCTCCAATTCGCGGTAAACAGCGTCGACGCCGGTGCGACACGAGCATCGGCGCAACGTGACTGGCGAGCTGCAGGGCCAGATCGGCCCGTTCACCGGCATAATCGAGCAGGCCGTCAACCGGCACCTGCGCGAACGGCATCGCCTTGTTCCCTTTGCCGCACACTTCGTCCTGGGTCAACGCCTTGTAGCCAAGCTGTTCCAACACCGTGGGCTCGAGTGCCCCGCTCGACTTGGTCGCGTCGATTAAGTAGCTCGCCAGCATGGTGTCGATATCGAGGCCGGCGAGCGCAATGCCGTGGCGTGCGAGCACAACGACGTCGGCCTTGAGGTCATGGCCGACCTTGAGAATCAGGGGGTCCTCGAGACGGGCTTTAGCCGACCGAGAGTGTCTTGCCGCTCCAGGTGCTGCCGCCGCCGAAGCCCTGGTGCCCCAGCGGCACGTAACGCGCCCGGCGCGCCGCCGTGGAGAACACAAGACCGATCAGCGTGGCACGCACACACGAGGGCCCGTCGGCCACGATCCGCAGGGCAAACCGGCCGGCCTCGCGCAGCTCGCCAATCAGATCATCAAGGGCCTCGACCGTCGTCACCGCCGCGTAATCCTTGTCGATCGACGAAGCGGTCGGCGCGAATTCGTGCACCAGCGTCCTGAATCCGAGCTGCGAGAACAGCTGGTAGCACTTCTCTGGCGACGGTCCGGCGTATTTGAACGACTCGGGGTAAAACCCAATCTCCACATCAGTGCGGAGCTTGACCAGCGCGCGACTCTGCCGCGCCTCGTCGGCATGTGCTCTAAGACCCTCGCGATACTTTTTCTGCGGCACCTCGTCGGCGCGGGCGAGCAGATCATCAAGTGATCCGTACGTCGAAATCAGGTCCTTCGCCCCCTTCTCGCCGATCCCGGGGACGCCTTTGACGTTATCGACGCTGTCGCCCATGAGCGCCAGCACGTCGATCACCTGTGCGGGCGCGACGCCGAACTTCTCCTTCACCCCCTCCGCGTCGTACCACGCCCCTTCGTCGCGCGGGTTGTAGACGCGGATGCCATCGCCGACCAACTGGAAGAAATCCTTGTCGCCTGTGACGATAGCCACATCAAAGCCGTGCTCCACGGCACGCCGCGCCATTGTGGCGATCACATCGTCGGCTTCGAATCCTTGAGCGGTAAAAACGGGCACGCCGAGTGCTTGGCATGCCTCGTGTACCCAGGCGGTTTGCTCGACGAGGTCACCGGGCATGGCCGAACGGGTCGCCTTGTAGTCGGCTGCGAGCTCGGAACGGAATGTGGGTTGTGCCAGATCGAACGACGCGGCAATGTATGTGGGCTGATGATCGGTAATCAGCTTGCGAAGCATGGTGACGAAGCCGTAGACGGCGTTGGTCGACCGGCCGTCCGGCCCCGTGAGGCCGCGAATCGCGTGATAGGCGCGATACATCTGATTGCTGCCGTCGATCAGGAACAACGTGGGATTGGTGGACATTGACGCGGAGTGCAACAACTATTATCAACCACCCATCGTACCGAGCGGCCGGCTTCAACCGCCGGCCCACGGCTTTCAGCTCTCGGCGAACTCGACGACCGCGAAAAGCTCTTATGATGACCTGAGATGCTGCCAGGGCTCGAAGCGCGACGCCAGCACGCTCTTGTCTTTGTCGCCGCCGTGACGGCCCTCGCCGTGACCGCAGCTTGCGGCGGCAATCTGCTGTCGCGCAAGTACAAGTACCGAGGAAGACGTTTATCTCGCGCTCGACGGGTCGGCCACCATTTACGTCAACGCCTCGATCGCCGCGCTCGTGGCGCTGCGCGGGGTCCCACTCAACGCCGATCCGCGGGCGCGGCTCGATCGCACGGCGGTGCGCGCGCTGTTCGAATCGCCGTCGACGCGTGTCGCCAGCGTCACTGGATCCCGCCGTGATAACCGGCGCTACGTGCACCTGCGCATCGATGTCCCCGACGTGACGCGGCTCGGAGAGGTTGCGCCATTTGCCTGGTCGCAGTACGGTGTCCAGCGCAGCGACGCGCTGGTCAGATACCGACAGATTCTGACGGCCGCCGCCGGCCGGGATGTGGGCAACGTGGGATGGTCGGGCCAGGAGTTGGTGGCGATTCGCCTGCATCTGCCGAGCCGAGTGGTTTTTCACAACTCGCCGACACGCACCGTGGAGCGCGGCAACATCATCGTGTGGGAGCAGGCACTGAGCGATCGCCTGCGAGGACAGCCGCTCGACATCGAGGCCCACATCGAAACACAGTCGATCCTGGTGAGCACGCTGATCTTGTTTGGTCTGATGGTTGTCCTTGCCGCCGCCACGTTTGCGTTCCTGATTTGGCTGGTGCGGCGGCGCGGTCGCGCGATGCGGAACGCGCAGGAGCAGGAAGCGTCATGACGAATCCACTTCGAAAAGGATGTGTAGCGATGGGCGCACGATTGATGCTGGTGACCTGTGTTCTGCTGCTGACGATCGGACTTCAAGCGCAGGGACCTGCGTCATACGATGTGCTGATCCGCAACGCGCGCGTCATCGATGGCACGGCGAGCCCCTGGTATCGCGCCGACATCGCCGTGCGCGGCGACACTGTCGCGCTCATCGCGCCGAAGATCGACGCCCGCGCCACACGCGTCATCGACGCGGGCGGTCTCGTGGCGTCGCCCGGGTTCATCGACATCCACACCCACGCGCGCCGCGGTATCTTCGACGTGCCAACCGCCGACAACTACGTGCGACAGGGCGTGACGACGTTGATCGAAGGCCCCGATGGCGGCTCGCCGATTCCTCTCGCGCCCTTTCTTGCGAAAATCGCGGCGACACGTATTACGCCGAACTTCGCCAGCTTCGTCGGGCAGGGATCCGTTCGCAGCGAGGTGATGGGCGAGGTCGATCGCGCGGCAACGCCAGCAGAAGTCGAGAAGATGCGGGCGCTGGTCCGGCAGGGCATGGAAGACGGCGCGCTTGGCCTCAGCTCGGGTCTCTTTTACGTGCCGGGTAATTTCACGCCGACCGAAGAAGTCATCGAACTGGCGCGTGTCGCGGGAGAAATGGGCGGCATCTACATCTCGCACATGCGCGACGAAGCGAAGGGGCTGATTGAAAGTGTCCGCGAGACGATTGCCATCGGCGAGCGCGGCGGTCTCCCGACCCAAATCACGCATCACAAGGTTGTCGGCAAAGCGTACTGGGGAAAATCGGTCGACACGCTGCGCATGGTCGACGAGGCGCGCGCCCGCGGCGTCGACGCCACGATCGATCAATATCCGTATACGGCTTCGGCCACCAGCATCGGTGCGGCGCTGCTGCCCGCGTGGGCCCAGGAGGGTGGTCGGGATGCGACGCTGAAGCGGCTGAAGGACCCGGCGACGCGTGCCAAGGTCAAGGCCGAGAGCGTCCGCATCATCCGCGACGAGCGCGGTGGCGGCGATCCCAAGAACGTGGCGGTGTCCAGTTGTCAGTTCGACCCGGCGCTTGCCGGCAAAAATCTTGCGCAGATCACGCAGGGCCGCGGGCTCCCCGTGACGCTCGAAAACGCCGCGGAGACCGCCATGTGGATTGTCGAACAGGGCGGATGCGGTGGGATCTTCCACGCCATCGGCGAAGACGATCTGCAGCGCATCCTCGTGCATCCGGCGACGATGATCGGATCGGATGGGGAGATTCCCATCTTCGGGAAAAACGCGCCGCACCCGCGAAGCTACGGCACCTTTGCTCGCGTGCTTGGCGTTTACGTGCGCGACAAAAAGCTTCTCTCGCTCGAAACCGCCGTGCAGAAGATGTCGGCCATGCCCGCACAACGCCTCGGCCTTTCCGACCGCGGCGTCCTTCGCACCGGCATGAAGGCGGATATCGCGATCTTCGATCCCGATCGGATTCGCGACATGGCCACCTTTGAAAAGCCGCACGCCTATGCCGAAGGCGTCACTCACGTGATCATCAATGGCAAGGTGGCCTTCGAGAACGGCGCCATGACGGCCGAACGCCCTGGCCAGGTGCTTTACGGCCCGTCGACCAAACGCGCCGCACCATCAGCACCCGCCGCCGGTCCCGCGACCGCGAGGGCGCGAAACTTCGTCAGCCCGACCGGCGTCAAGATGACGATCGTGCTCGACGACACGGATCTGCGCGGCAATGAAACAGAAATCGTCGAGCTCACGTTCCCGCCAAACAGTGACTCAGGCGACCACCGCCACGCGGTGACCGAAACGTTCTATCTGCTCGAAGGAGAGCTCGATCAGGTCGTCAACGGCACGGCGGTCAAGCTGACACCCGGAAAAGTCGTGAGCGTCCGCTCCACCGACCAGGTCCGGCACAAGAGTGGTCCGAACGGTGCCAAGGTCCTGGTCGTGTGGGCTCCAGGCGGCGAAATCGCGAGAGTGACTGCGCGGTGGAAAGCTGAATAACTCCAGATGCACTACTGCACGACCCCTTCTCGCAACTCTGCATCAGTCTTCAGCTCGTTCTTGACTTCGAACTCGCCGAAGCCGGTGGCCAGCGATCGCGCGAGCATGCGTTCCACGTTGGTCCCCACCACCCCGACCAGTGTGACGCGACCGTGCTGGACGACGATGTGAATCGGCGGATTGGCCATGGCGGCGTAATTCCAGAAGCTGGAGTTGCCGTAGATCGCGCGTGCGATACGAAAACGCAGTTCGTCGTCGGTCGCTGACACCGGCAACACCGCAATTCGGTTCTCGATCGATTGCACACCCTCGACCGACCGCGCCCGGCGCTCGATATCGTCCCTCTTGTACGGCATGGTGACGGCGCCCGTGAGTACCACATGGCCGCTCGCGACCTCGGCATCAATGTTGTCGAAAATGGTGAATTGGGTATAGCGGGTGACTTGCGTGGAAATGTCACGCAGCACCTGCAGATCGTTTCGCTGCGCGAAGGCCGGCGTGGCAAAGTACGCCAGGGCGCAAAGAACAGCGAAAGTTTTCTCGAGCATGATCAAACTCCGGTCGGTGGCAGGGCGAATACCGCGATCGAGAGCAGTGCGACCTGCGTGCCAACGCACGCAGGTGGGAATCGCACTGTTGTGAAGGGACGGCGAGTGGCGCTGTTCGCTTTCGCGGACAGCACGTCGAAACGTTACGAGGTCGCGATGTAGCCTTTGCGCGCCCGCACTGTGTGCCCCGGATTGCGCAGCTCCACACGGATCGTGTGCCATCGGCCATCACGGTATCCCGGGCTCGGGTAGCCAAGGTAATACTGCTTACTCAACTCGTCCGCGATGCCTGCCGTTGCCGGCTCCAGGTCGCGCGCATCGCGCACAATCTCGGTTCGGCCGCCGCTGTCGTCGGTGATTTCGCGGAGCGCCACGACGTTGACCCGATCGTCAGCGGCCATGCGGCCCCCCATGCTGCCTCCGCGCTGACCACCGCCACCGCCGGGCATCGGAATCGGGAAGGGAAAGCCCCCTCCACGGCGGCCGGGAATGGGGAACGGTGTCGGTGCCGGAGGACGAACCACAGGAGGCGAGGGCCGCCCCGGGAAAATCGACGTTTCCGCTTGGCCGTCGATGCCCACAGCGTAGACGAGCACTTCGCTTTCTCGAATCATCTGGCGCACGGCCGACACACGCAAGCGGCTGTTGGTGTCGTTGCCATCGGAGATCAACACGAGTGCTTTCTTGCGATTCTCTCCCGCTTGCGCCATCGGCACGGCTTCCGCCACCGCGTCGTACATCGCGGTGCCGCCGTTGGGCCGCAGGCGTGCAAGCGCGCGGTTGATGCGATTGCGATCGCGCGTCCACTCGTGCACCAGCTCCGGATCCGCACTGAAGCGCTCGACGAAGAACTCGTCCTGTTCGTGGGGTAGGCTGGTGAGGAAGCGATCGATGGCATCGAGTGCCGAGTCCCACTTTTCGCCGACCATGCTGCCGCTCGAATCCAGCACGATCCCGAGGCTCACCGGCACCCGCTCGGAGCTGAAGTGCGTCACTTCGAGTGGCTTGTCGTCCTCATATACCAGGAAATCCTCCTGGCGAAGACCGGAGACAAATCGTCCCGAGCGATCCGTAACCGTGACGTTGACGTTGATGAGCTCGACACCGCTCTTGAACCGAAAACCATCCTGATCAGCGGGTGCCTGAGTGGTGCGCTCCTGATCGGCCCGCGCGCCGATGACGGTGCGGTCGGTGAAAAACAGCGCGATTGCAGCGACGGCTGCCATCCCGAGGAATGAGCGTGTGCGAGCACGTGGCTTGGCCATCTATCCCCTCGTTCAATCCTTCCCGACAGCGGCGTCGGCTACCGGCTGTTCGCCGCGCCGATCGACATGGGCGACGATGCCCGCGTCGTTTCTGAAGCTCACCCGATAGCGCGCGACGTTCGCAGGTGCGTCCACCGTAATGACAAATGGCGATTCGTCACCAGGGGCGATCCGCTTGAAGTCGATACCTGCGCGGCCGCTGGTGATAAATCCGCCCTGCGCGTCAAACAGAAATACGACCGTCGTCAGCCCGTCTACCGGCTTACCAGCGCTCGGATTCCGAACCAATCCCGCAAGCGACAATCGCGACCCCTGCCGTTCGTGGCGCAGAGACAGGAGTTCCAGTGGAGCCGTTGACGCGGCGGCGGTGCCAGAATCGCGGGTGTTCGCATCGCGGCCCGATAGAGCCCAGTATGCGCCTCCGCCGAGCGCGACGAACAGGATGACCGCGGCGAACACGAGTCCTCGCTGGCGGCCGGCGCTCTCCTGCGCTGGTTCCCCGACTCGCAGGAACGTGTGATGGACACTGGGTGACACCGCTCCTGGTTCGCTTACGGTCCGAGTAGCTGGGGTTGGCTCGAGCGTCAGTGGCAGTTCTTCCGCAGCAAACGCTGCCAGGCTCACCTCGGGCACTTGGGCGACCCGGACGGGCGCCTTCGGTGTCACTACCGCTGCCATACGCGGAGCAGGCGATTGGGCTGGAGCGGGCACCCCTTCGGGAATGTCGTGGTCCAGAGACGAGGCGGCGGCAAGAGCCGCGACCCTGGCCGCGGCGCGCGCACGTTCTTCGCGCGACAGGCGCCATGCCACGGCGCTCATGATGAGCGCGACGAGCAAGGATGCCACGGTGACCGCCAACAGTATGGTTGCCATGTTCTTCTCAGTTCCCGCTACCGCAGTTTGAAGTCGACCGAGACCTCAACGATCACGTCGACCGGTGTGCCTTTCATCCGAGCCGGCGCGAACCGCCATTGACGCACGGCGTCGATCGCGCGCTGATCCAGACCCGCGCCGAGCCGCTGCAAAATCTTGACGTCGCCCACGCCGCCGTCTCGGCGCACGACAATTTCGAGCACGACTTCGCCAGTGATGTTCGCGCGCCGTGCCTCGTCGGTATAGACGGCGCGCACTTCCTTGAGAAGACGCGGCGGCTCGACACCGCTTCCCGGGCGATACGGCCCGCCGCCAATGCCGCCGCCCTGGCCTGGGCCAATGCCAGACCCGTCGCCCTCGCCCAAGCCCGTGCCTTTGCCGACACCGGCGCCACCCCCGCTGCCCGGTCCCTGGCTCGGAGGTGCTTCCTTCGGCGTTTCCTTGACCTCGCCCTCGCGGTCGCGCGTGTCGGCCGCGATCGGTGCGATAGGCGCCATCACCGGCGGCAGCACCTTGGCTTCGAGCGGTGTGGGAGGAGGCTCCACGGGGGTTGGCTTTGGCTCGAGCGGTGGCGGTATCTTGCGCGCCGGCAGCGGGCTGCTGATCTTTTTCTCGCCTTTACGCTCCACTTTGGTTGGCGGCGTGCGCATCTTCAGCCCACCACCCCCGCCCCCGCCGCCCGGGCCTGGCTGCATCAGATACACCATGCGAATCGGCGGCTTCGCCTCGTCTATCACGTCCGTCCGTTCGTCGGCGTTAGTGAACCCGATGCTGGTGATGACCACGACCGCCGCGGCGACGAGGCCGTGCAGTGAGGTCGATACCAGCATAGGAACTGTCGTTGGCCGCTTGCGGACGGGGAGAGGCGCCAAAAGGCGGTTGAAATCGCCCCCTTCGATCCGCGCGATGGTGTTGCCGCTGCGAAAAGCGCGAACGATGCGCACAGCCTCGGCCTGCGGGATGTAATGGCGCGAGCGGGCTTCCACCGATGCCCGGCAGCAGCGCCCCAATCGTGCGGATCTCGCCCGCGTGGATGAGGGCGTGCACGTCGCTTTCGGCCACGCCGGCCGCCCGCGCGACGTCGCGCGCCGAGAACACTTCCGGAAGCTCGTGGGCGAACATGGGTTGGCTACGCTCTCCATGGCAAAACCCTTGCCGCAGGTCTTGCCGACGTTCGAGCCCTACAGATCGACTATTTCGGCCGCTGGTCGCCGGATCTGTGGGCCAGGCGTCACCGGCACAGGACGGCCTGTCCTCCTATACTGTGCGCCATGTCGTTCACAAGCAAAGTCGCCATTGTCACTGGCGCGTCGAGCGGTATCGGCCGCGCGACGGCGATCGCCTTTTCCGAGAGTGGCGCGTCGGTCGTCGCGGTTGGGCGAGACAAGACCGCGCTCGAGAGCACGCTGGCCGAGCTTGGGCAAGGCCAGAACGCCGCCCTCGCCGTCGTCGCCGATCTCACCACCCCTGACGCTGCCGCGGCTATCGTCGGCTGCGGCAATCGAGCGCTTCGGCGGCCTCGACATTCTCGTCAACGCGGCCGGCATGATCGGCTTCGGCAGTACCGATCAGACCACCGACGACCAGTGGGACGCAATGATGGACACCAACGTGCGCGCGCCGTTTCGGCTCATGCGCGCCGCCTTTCCCCATCTGCAGGCGCGTCGCGGCACGGTCGTCAACGTGTCGAGTGTCAATGGACGCCGCGTCTTTCCCGGGCTTGCCGCCTACAACACCAGCAAAGCGGCCGTCGATCAACTGACGCGGTGCGCCGCGATCGACTGGGCGCAACACGGGGTGCGCGTCAACGCCGTCAACCCCGGCGTGACGGTCACCAATCTTCATCGCCGCGCCGGGCTCGACGAAGAGAAGTACGCCGCGTTTCTTGCTCGCAGCAAGGAGACGCACCCGTTGGGACGGCCCGGCCAAGCCTCGGAAATCGCCTCGCTGATCGTATTTCTGGCCTCGGATCGCGCCGAATTCATTACCGGCGAGACGATCGCGATCGACGGCGGCCGTCATCTGACGTGCGCCCGATAGCGGCGCATCATCGTCGCCTGCCTCCTTTGCAGCATACGGGACAGGACGCGCCCTTTCGCGGTGAACCGGTCAGCCCTGCCGCATGAATCATCAGCTTTCATTCTTCACTGTTGTTGTCGCGACATTGTTCGCTTCGTTGGCCTCGTCCGCCTGCTCGGTTCCGAACAGTCCTTCTAGCATTGACGCCACGGCGCTCACCGGGGAGCAAATCGCGGGTAACTGGACGCTGGTCGCCCAGCAGCCTTCGGGGCGAGCGGAGGAAACGCCACCGGCCGGGGCGATTTTCAGCATGCAGTTCGCGGACGGCCGGGCGGCGGTCACGGCGGATTGTAATCGCTGCGGTGGGCCCGCCGTCCTTGGCGCGAGCACGGTGACGATCGGGCCGCTTCTGGCGTGTACGCGCGCGTTTTGCGCTTCCTCCCCCTACGACGATGCGTTTCTCCGGATGCTGGCTGGTGAAGGGACGGCGACGATCGAGGGCAACACGCTTGCGCTTCGCTCGGATCGTGGCGCCCTTCACTTTCGACGGTGACGCTTTCGCGTCCGGCGGTCGTCGTCAGCTAGTGCCGATCAACCTTTAAGACCTTCGATAAACCGAAAGGCGTCTTGCTCGGCAAGGGTTCGCACCGGTTTGAACCCGGCGGCTCGCAGCAGATCCTCAGATGCAGTATTCGGACCCTGGGCGACGCGTTCGATCATCTCGACGCGTCCACCAGGGCGCAGCACCTGCCTGACGTTCGAGATCATTGCGGCACGATCCGCCGCGGGTAGAGCCGCGACATCACCGCCGGTGTTGTCAATCACCACCATATCGAACGTGTCAGCGCCCCATGGCAGCGAAGTGGCCGGCGTAATCTGGACGTCGATCAGCGCGCCGGCTTTGGCAGCGGCGCTCCGCGCCCGGGTGGCCTGTTCGGCGTCCGGAGCGGCGAGCGCGGCAACGCCGCTCAAGCCTGTTTTCATCGCCAAACCGCCGGTGAGTGCCACATCGCTGCAGAAGATTTGCAGGTAGCGCTCACCCATGCGTACACCGGTCATGGCAACCTGGAGCGGATCCATCGGCCGCATACGCCGAAACTTGAAGAACATGCGTCGATCATACCGGTCACCGAACACCTGAACACCTGACACCTCGTTTGTGACACCAGTCGCCGCTGTCGCAGTCACGTCCAGAAGGCGCAGGTGTGGCGAGGGATGTGGCTCGCGCCGACCAACCGCGTCGGCCGGCCGACCCGCCTTCGCGTTGCACGCTTCGGCGGGCAAGCCAAACCGCGCTGCGGCCGGACGTTACACCTGTTCCCTCGCACGACTCACTCGTGATGCCCTGCGCTGATTCGCTCGTCGTGCGACCGCGACGGCCGCCGTCGGTTTGTCCGCTGCGCGTGTGACACCTGACACCTGACACCTGAGACCTGATCCCTGACCCCTGACCCTGATACGATTTCCGTCGTGAAAGCACCTATCCACATCGCGCCCGCTGACGGGAAGCTCGGGATTCTTCTCGTCGGGTTAGGCGCCGTGAGCACGACGGTGATCGCCGGCGTGCACGCGATCCGGAAAAAACTCGCGCCCCCCGTCGGCTCTCTCGTCGAGCTCGGAACGATCCGGCTTGGGAAACGTACCGATGGCCGCTCACCGCGCATTCGTGAGCTGTTTGATATTCCACCGCTCGACGACATCGTGTTTGGTGGCTGGGACATTTTCGAGGAGGACTGTTACGCAGCGGCGCGGACCGCCGGCGTCCTCGAACCGTCACTCCTCGACAAGATCCGACCGGAACTCGAAGCGGTGCGACCGATGTCGGCCGTGTTCGATCAGAAGTACGTGAAGCGCCTCGATGGGCCCAACGTCAAGAAAGGCAAGTCGAAAAGGGACCTCGCCGAACAAGTCATCGCAGATATTCGGGCGTTCAAGGAGCGCCACAATTGCTCGCGCCTGGTAATGGTGTGGTGCGGCAGCACCGAGATGTACATGCAGGAAACAGCGGTGCACCAGTCACGCGAATCGCTCGAGAAGGGACTGGCCGAGAATGACCCGGCGATTCCACCGAGCATGGTTTACGCCTATGCGGCCATCAAGGAGGGCATCCCGTACGCGAACGGCGCGCCGAACTTGAGTGCCGACGTGCCCGCGATGCTGGCGCTTGCGGCCGACACGAAGTCGCCGCTCGCCGGCAAAGACCTGAAGACCGGGCAGACGTTAATCAAGACGATCATCGCTCCAGGACTCAAAGCACGTCTCATCGGGGTCAAGGGGTGGTACTCGACGAACATCCTCGGGAACCGTGACGGCGAGGTCCTTGACGATCCCGAATCGTTCAAAGCGAAAGAAGAGACGAAGAAATCGGTGCTCGACTACATCTTCCAACCGAAGTTGTACCCCGGCCTCTACGACGATGTGACGCACGTCGTGCGGATCAATTACTATCCACCACGAGGAGACAACAAAGAGGGCTGGGACAACATCGACATCTTCGGATGGCTCGGCTACCCGATGCAGCTGAAGATCAATTTCCTGTGTCGCGACAGTATCCTGGCGGCGCCCATCGTCCTTGATACGGCTCTGTTCCTGGATCTCGCGAAGCGCGCGGGCATGTCGGGCATTCAGGAGTGGCTTTCGTTCTATTTCAAGAGCCCCATGCACGCGCCGGGGCTCTATCCCGAACACGATCTCTTCATTCAGTTGATGAAGCTGAAGAACACGCTGCGTCATCTCAAAGGCGAGGAGCTCATCACGCACCTTGGCCTGGAGTACTACGATTGAGTTCCAAAGTTCAAAGTTCAAGTTGAAAGTTGAGAGTTGAAAGTTGGGAGGTCGCCGTTGAGACATTGGTCTTCCCGATGCTCGTGCGTTGCAGCACAAATTCTTCACCTTGAACTTGGAACTTGGAACTTTGACCTGCGGGAGTGCACCCGATGACTCCCGCGAAGTTGCAGCCTGCGCTTCTCGCTGGGGTGGCCATCGGCGTGCTGTCGTCGCTGCCCGTGGTCAACCTGGCGAACGTCTGCTGTTGCGCCTGGGTGATCTTCGGCGGCGGCCTGGCGGCGTATCTCATGCAGCAGAATCATCCCGCGCCGATTGAAGCCGGAGATGGCGCGCTCGTCGGACTCCTGGCCGGCGCGTTCGGCGGAATCGCCACAACCGTGATCTCAATCCCGATCGCCATGGCGTTGGGGCCGTTTCAGGCGCAACTTCTCGAAGGCATGATGGAGCGTGCGCGCGACATCCCACCCGAGTGGCGGACCCTCATCGAAGAAATGCGCACCGGCGCGCGCTCTGGGCATCATGACGGTGGTCGGTGGGCTCGCCATGGTGGTTGTCGGCAGCATCTTCGGGCTGATTGGCGGTGTGATCGGCGCCTTGATGTTCCGCACCAACGTTCCGCCTCCGCCACCGCCATTGCCACCAGATAACCCGGGGCCACCGCCGATTTCCACGGTGCCCACGTTCTAACGTCTCGGGATAGATCGGCCGAAAGAGTCATCGCATGCCCGCCGTCGGCGTAGGATATGAATCGTTTTATGGTCTGGTGGAGCGCCCATTCAGCCTCACGCCGGATCCGAAGTATTTCTTCAAGAGCCGATCGCACGGCCGCGCGCTCGAGGCACTCAACGTCGGCCTGCGCAAGCGTGAGTCGTTTCTGCTTTTCACCGGCGACCTCGGCGTCGGCAAAACGACCACGTGCCGCACGCTGATCGAGCTTTTAGGTCGGCGGTTGCCGGTTGCATACGTCGCGAATCCCCTGCTTTCGCCGCCAGATCTCTTGCGCTTGGTGCTTCGAGATTTCGGCGCGGCATCGCACGAGTTGACGGTGAAGCGCGAAACGCCCGAGCTTTACGATTTGCTCGTGGCGTTTGTCACTGGTCTGGAGCGCGTGCGCGATGGAGTGGTGCTCGTGATCGACGAGGCACACGACACGCCGGTGTTACTGGTGGAGCATCTCAACCGGCTGACAGAGCTGACTGTCAGGGGGGAGAAGGTGTTCCAGGTGGTGCTGGCCGCAAATCCTGTCGACGGTGACGGTGCGCCGCTGCCAATAGAGGCCGTCGATGCGCAGATCACCACTCGCGCGCGCCTGCTGCCGCTCGGTCGCGAAGATTGTGCGGCGTACGTCGCACATCGATTGGCGATTGCAGGAGGCACCGCCGTCACGTTTACGCCTCGCGCGATCGATGTCCTCTTCGGCCTGTCGGGCGGCGTACCGCGGCTCATGAATCTGCTCTGCGAACGTGCTTTGCAAGAGGCGGCGTCGTCGGGAGCTCGCAAGATCGAGCCGGTCGCAATCGAAGCTGCCGCATCAGCACTCGAGCTTCTGCGCGCGCGCCCTCGGCGTTTTCGTTGGTTCCATAAGCGCGTGTCGTAGGGGTCAGGTCCCGAGAAACGCGCACCCCAAAGGCGTTGCTCGTGGCCGAACCCCTTGCCTCGTTATACTCGGCGGATGTCCGAGAAGCCCTCCATCTCCGCTGAAATTGACGCGCTGCTGCGCGAAGAGCGCGCATTTCCGCCCTCCCAGGCGTTCCGCGCACAGGCCAACGTACGTGATGAACGCGTCTACGAAGAAGCCGAACGCGATCCCGAAGGATTCTGGGAAGGTTTTGCGCGTGAGCTGGAATGGTCGCACCCATGGACGAAGGTGCTCGAGTGGAATCCGCCGCATGCGAAGTGGTTTGTCGGCGGCAAGATTAACGCGAGCGTCAACTGCCTCGATCGGCACCTCAAAGGACCTCGGCGCAACAAGGCGGCGCTGATTTGGGAGGGCGAGCCTGGCGACCGCCGGACCCTGACCTACCACGATCTGCACCGTGAGGTCTGCCAGTTCGCCAACGTGCTCAAGTCGCTCGGCATCAAACGTGGCGATCGCGTCGGTATTTACCTTCCGCTCGTGCCGGAGCTCGCCATCGCGATGCTGGCCTGCGCGCGCATCGGCGCCGTGCATTCCGTGGTGTTCGGCGGCTTCTCTGCCGAGTCGCTGCGCGACCGCATGAACGATGCGGAGGCGCGGATGCTCATCACGGGTGACGGCGGCTACCGCCGAGGCAACATCGTTCCGCTCAAGAAAATCGCAGACGAAGCAGTGACCGAGACGCCCTCGATCGAGCATGTCATCGTGGTGCGGCGCGGCTTCGGCGATATTCCAGCGCACATGCAACAGGGCCGTGACCTCTGGTATCACGACCTGATGGCAGATGCGCCGTACGCCTGCCCCGCCGAGCCGATGGACGCCGAGGACATGCTCTATACGCTCTACACCTCTGGCACGACCGGCAAACCAAAGGGAATCGTCCACACCACCGGTGGCTATCTCGTCGGCACCTACGCGACGACGAAGTGGGTATTCGACTTGAAGGACGAAGATGTGTATTGGTGCACAGCCGACATCGGCTGGGTCACCGGACACAGCTATGTGGTCTATGGGCCGCTGACCAATGGCGCGAGCGTTGTGATGTACGAGGGCGCGCCGGATTGGCCACAGAAAGACCGTTTTTGGTCGATCATCGCGCGCCACGGCGTGACCGTTTTTTACACCGCGCCGACGGCGATCCGCGCGTTCATGCGGTGGGGCACGGAGTGGCCCGGCAAGCACGATCTGTCATCGCTGCGGCTGCTCGGGTCGGTCGGTGAGCCGATCAATCCCGAAGCGTGGATCTGGTATCACCTCAATATCGGGCGCGGAAACTGCCCGGTGGTCGATACGTGGTGGCAAACCGAAACGGGCGCCATCCTTATCACGCCGCTTCCGGGCATCACGGCGACGAAACCCGGATCGGCGACGCGGGCCTTTCCAGGCATCCACGCGGAGGTTCTCACCGCGAGTGGAGAGAAGGTGAAGGTTGGCGGCGGCCTTCTGGCGCTGACGAAACCGTGGCCATCGATGCTGCGCGGCATCTACGGCGACCCCGAACGCTACGTCACGCAGTACTGGAGCCGATGGTCAAACGACGTGTACTTTACGGGCGACGGCGCGAAACGTGACGAGGACGGCTACTTTTGGCTCCTCGGCCGAGTTGACGACGTGATGAACGTCGCTGGGCACCGCATCGGGACGATGGAAGTCGAGAGCGCGTTGGTGGATCATCCAAAGGTTGCCGAAGCCGCGGTGGTGGGACGCAGCCACGAGGTCAAGGGTCAGGCGATCTCAGCGTTTGTGACCGTCAAGGAAGGTGTGACCCCGTCTGAAGCGCTGGCCGACGAGCTCAAACAGCACGTGGTGCGGAAGATCGGCGCGATCGCTCGGCCCGACGACATCTTGTTCTCCGCAGACCTGCCGAAGACACGATCCGGAAAAATCATGCGGCGGTTGCTGCGCGACATCGCCGAAGGAAAGGCGCTCGGCGATACGACAACGCTCGCCGATCCATCAGTTGTCGCGAAGCTGAAGGAACAATATGAAGAAGAGCATGGGTAGGTGAAGCGCGAATCTGGAGATCTCGGCCCACCGCCACATGCCTGAACGGACCTACCGCCGAACCAACGCTTGGCCGAAACAAGAGAGGGGTGGTGCGTCAGAATCGGTACTTGAGCCGACAAAAGGCATGCCAAGCTTTACAGTTTTGCTCGACCGAATGTCGGGCTTCCCAGTGCGTCCATCCCAATAACAGTCTTCTTTCCCCGAGGAGCGAGTGCGCAAAAAACTCGGTGAGACCTCGTTCAAGCGGGTCTCATCACCGAAGACGATCTCCAGACGGCTCTGGCCGAGCACAAACGCACGGGCGAACGGCTGGGCGCGGTGCTCGTCCGGCTGAATCTCGCCACGGAGCGCCAGATCGCCAAGGCGCTCGCCTATCAGCTCGGGTTTCCCGTACGTCAATCTCGCCGAAAACCCGCCCGACCCCGCCGTCGTCGTCCTGATCCCGAAGGACGTCGCGCTCAAGCGGATCTGCGTCGCGATTCGGCTCGAGAAGAACCTGCTGACGGTGGCGATGGCCGATCCGCTGCTGTTCAGCCTGGTCCAGGACCTCGAGTTCCAGACCGGCTACCGCATCAAGCAGGTCGTCGCGACGCGCGCCGACATCCTCGAATCGATCCCGGCGGGCTATCCCGACAAGGCGCTGGTCGAAGTCAGCGCCGGCGACGTCGGCGACTCGCGCCGCAGGCCGCACGTGCCGAGCGTCCGGCGATGCGGCGCAGACGCGCGGAACGGCGCTGGTGCGCCGCCCCGAAGATGACGTCTTCGAGCCGATCGCCGGCCTGCAAGGAGCGCAGCGAAGCCGCGCCGATCATCGATTTGGTCGACCTGGTCGTGCAAGAGCGCCATCAAGAGCCGCGCGCAGTCGACATGCACATCGAGCCGATGGAGAAGAGCGTGCTCGTCCGCCATCGTCTCGACGGTTTGTTCAAGGAAGTGATGGACCTGCCCGAAGTGGGTCCACGAAGGCCTGATCGCCCGGCTGAAGATCATGGCGGGCATGGACATCGCCGAGAAGCGGCTGCCGCAGGACGGCCGCATCCGCGTCACCAGCGAGGACGGCACGGAGGTCGACTTCCGCGCCTCGACCCTGCGCACGCTGCACGGCGAGAAGATGGTGCTGCGCGTGCTCGACCAGCGCAAAGGCGTGCCGCCGCTCGAGGAGCTCGGGTTCTCCGCCGCCGCGTTCGCCGAGCTGCGAGGATTTCCTGCGCCATCAGCACGGCATGATTCTCGTCGTCGGGCCGACCGGCAGCGGCAAGACGACCACGCTGTGCTCGGCGCTGATGGCGGTGCAGTCGGAGCGCACCAACATCATCACCATCGAAGACCCGATCGATTACCAGCTGCCCGGGATCAACCAGACGCAGATCAACGAGAAGATCAAGCTGACGTTCGCCAGCGCGCTGCGATCGATCCTGCGCCAGGATCCCGACGTCATCCTCGTCGGCGAAATCCGCGACCAGGAGACGGCGCGCATCGCGATGCAGGCCGCGCAGACGGGCCACCTCGTGCTGTCGACGCTGCATACCGACGATGCGCCGTCGGCCGTCACGCGTTTGACGGACATCGGTGTCGAGCCGTACGTGATCGCGTCGGCGATCGTCGGCGTCGTCGCGCAGCGGCTGGTGCGGCGGCTGTGCGCGGCGTGCCGGCGCCAGTACACGCCGAACGCCGACTCGCTGCGCGCGCTCAACATCACCGAAGCCGAGGCAGCCACCATCCCGTTCTATCGCGCGGTCGGCTGCGAGCAGTGCCACCAGACCGGATACCGCGGCCGCATCGGCATCTACGAAGTGATGAAGATCACGCGACAGGCTGCGCCGGCTGATCGCGCAAAGCGCGTCGGAGGATGCGATCCGCGAAGCGGCGCAGGCAGCCGGCATGATGCACGCTCGGTGAGGATGCGCTGGCGAAGGTGAAGGCCGGCGTCACGACCGCCGAGGAACTGCTGCGCGTCGTCACCGAAGTGCGCGAGATGCGCAGCGCTCTGTCCCGGCTGCAGCGGACCAGTGGCGCTCGATTTCGTGGCGTGCCCGAACTGCGGCCACCGCCTGAGCGGCGCGCTGCCCGCGCTGCAACCGGGCCTCCAGCCTGGCTGGAATTTCTGCCCGTACTGCGCAAGGGCCGCGGTCACCGAAGCGACCGGCCGAGCGCCGGATCGAAGAGCGGCGAAGTCGCGCGCGAGCTGCCGGCCGCGAACGTCGCGGAGTTCAAGAAGCAGGAATCGCGCCGGGTACCGAGAGTCGCCGTGAAAACCCACTACGAGCTCCTTGGCGTCGATCCGACCGCCGACGCCGACGCCATCAAGAAGGCGTTCCGCCGCGAGATCGCGCGTTACCACCCGGACAAGGTCGATGCACCTCGGCGCGGAGTTCCAGGAGATGGCGCGCGTCGCGCGCCGCGGAGCTGACCAAGGCCTACAAGACGCTGACCGATCCCGCACTGCGCGCGGAGTACGACGACACGTGCGTCCGCCCGCGGCGAGCCGCCGTCGCTGCGGCCGGCGCCGCGGCCGTGGCCGCTACCGAACCGCCTCGAGTCGCGGCGCCGCCTTCGCAAGCGCGGCAACGGCCGTTTCGCGCCGAGCGCGCCGATCGCGACAGATCCTGAAGCGCGCGATCGTGCGCCGCGCCATGCTTCGGCGATTGTCGAAGGGCGCTGCAGCAGAGGTCGGCGACTGCCGAGCCGGTGCCGCGGGTTCGATCTCGCGATGCGTGCCCGTGCGCAAAGCCGCGATTTCTCGGTGACGCTGCCGCCGCGCGTGCTGATCGTGGTCGTGCCACCGTCGACGATGGCGGCGCGGTCACGGAGGCCTACGGCACGCCGTCGCTGAGATCGACGCCAAGTGCACGGGCGTGCGTTCTTCTCCTGGGCAATCGGCTCGGTCGCGCGGCAGCGAGTTCGCCGCGCGATCGAGATCGCGGAAGCGCACGCGAGGCGCGACATGCGCGATCTCACGGTGCCCATCGACATGCGCGACTGGAGCGCCAACATGCCGCTCGACACGCCCGACGCGTTCGTGCCGGTGGAGCGTGCTCAAATCAGCCCGGTAACTGGCTGCGACGCCCGCCGCGGATGCTCGCGCGTGCCACGTCCATGAAGCTGCTGGAACCTTGTGCGAACCGCTTGCGTACCGTAGACTACAGTATCCCATCATGCCCCTGATCGAAACCCGCGACCTCTGGAAGACCTACCGGATGGGCGACGAAGAAATCCACGCGCTGCGGGGCGTGTCGACTGCGATCGAGCGCGGCGAGTACGTCGCCATCATGGGGCCGTCGGGGTCGGGCAAGTCGACGCTGATGAACCTGATTGGCTGCCTCGACACGCCGAGCAAGGGCAGATACCTGCTGAACGACAAGGAGGTCAGCCAGATGAACGACAACGAGCTGGCGCGCATCCGCAACGAAGAGATCGGCTTCGTGTTTCAGACCTTCAACCTGCTGCCGCGCGCCACCGCGCTGCACAACGTCGAGCTGCCGCTGGTGTACGCGGGCGTGTCGGCAAGGGACCGGCTGGAACGCGCGAAGGCGGCGCTCGAGAAGGTCGAGCTCACGCACCGCATGACACCACCGGCCCAACGAGCTGTCGGGCGGTCAGCGCCAGCGCGTCGCGATCGCCCGGGCGCTCGTCAACAATCCGTCGATCCTGCTCGCCGACGAGCCGACCGGCAATCTCGACTCGAAGACCGGCGTCGAGATCATGGCGCTGTTCGAGCGCCTGCATGAGCGGCGGCAACACGATCATCCTGGTCACGCACGAAGCCGACATCGCCGCGTACGCGCATCGCGTCGTCTCCATCCGCGATGGCGAGGTCGCGAAAGACGTTCGGCAGTCCGCACAGACGCGCGTTCACGCGTAGTCAGGTCGGCGCTATCCGATCCCTGATCACCTGATTCCGCCTGATCCGATGCACCTGATCCCTGACCCCTGACCCCTGCATCTACACCGCGGCCAAGTGCCCCTGATGAATCTCGCGCAGCGGCGCGTCTCGATCGAACGACTTCGGGTCGAGCTCGATTCGTGTGGGTTTCATATCCGGATCGGTCACCGGCACGGCCGAGAGCAGCGCTCGGGTATAGGGGTGTTGCGGCGCGGTGAAGAGACTCTCGGTCGCGCCCATCTCGACGATCTTCCCGAGATACATCACCGCGACGCGACTGCAGATGTGACGCACGAGCCGGAGATCGTGCGCGATGAAGAGATAGGTGAGACCGAGCCGCTGCTGCAGGTCCATCAGCAGGTTGATCACCTGCGCTTGAATCGACACATCCAATGCCGAGACCGGCTCGTCGGCAATGACGAATGACGGATTGAGTGCAAGCGCACGCGCCAGGCCGATGCGTTGCCGCTGACCGCCGCTGAACTCGTGCGGATAGCGCGCGAGCAGCGTCGGATCGAGGCCGACCAAGCCAAACAGTTCTGCCACTTTCGCGCGCCGTTCGGCCTTCGCGCCGATGCCGTGAATGATGAGCGGCTCCTCCACGATGTCGCCGCACACGCATGCGCGGATTGAGCGACGAGTAGGGATCCTGAAACACCATCTGCAGGTCGCGCCGCGCCGCGCGCATCTGCCGCGACCGAACGTGAAGACGTTCTCACCGCGGAAGAGCATGTCGCCCGAAGTCGGTTCGATCAGTCGCAGCATGCATCTCCCGGTCGTGCTCTTGCCGCTGCCCGATTCACCGACGAGACCGAACGTCTCGCCCTCCTCGATCACGAAGCTCACGTCGTCGACAGCTTTGACGATGGTCTTGGTGCCAAGGAGCCCGCCGCCGCGCGAGAAGTGCTTGGTGAGGTGGCGCACCTCGACCAACGGTCGTGCCGACGGAGGCTGCGGTTCCGTCAACGACCGCCTCCGGCGACGCGCGCGGCTTCGGCTGCGAAGTACTTCGGTCCGATTCTCGGTTCCTTGGCGTCGGAATGGAGATAACACCGGGTGCGATGTCCCGGTTCGATTCGACGAGAGCAGGCACGGCTGTCGTGCACACCTCCATGCGGTACGGGCAGCGCGGTGCGAACGTGCAGCCTGGAGGAAGCGCTGCCAAACTGGGAACAGTCCCTTCGATGGCTCGAAGCCGGCTGCCGATCTCCCCGCCGGGTATCGATGCCAGCAGCCCCTGCGTGTAGGGATGCAGTGGGTTGCGGAAGATGTCCCGTACCGCGCCCTTCTTCGACAATCCGGCCGGTGTACATCACCGCCACACGATCCGCTGTTTCGGCAATGACGCCGAGATCGTGCGTGATCAGGAGCAGCGACAGATCGAACTCGGTCTTCATGTCGCGGAGCAGCTCCAGAATTTGCGCCTGGACGGTGACATCGAGTGCGGTGGTCGGCTCGTCGGCGATCACCAGTGGAGGGCGGCACGCGAGCGCGATTGCGATCATCACGCGCTGCCGCATCCCTCCCGACAGCTGATGCGGGTAGTCGTCCACGCGCTTGTCGGGATCCGTGATCCGGACGGCCCGCAGCAACTCGATGGCTCGCGCGTGTGCCTCGCGCTTTCGGGCAAGCCCGTGCACCATCAGCGCCTCGGCGATGTGATCGCCGACGCGCATCACGGGATTGAGCGCCGCCATCGGCTCCTGAAAAATCAGTCCGATCCCCGCACCGCGCACCCGTCGCACTTCCTGCTCGGAGGCGGAGAGGAGGTCGCTGCCTTGAAACAGCACCCGCCCGGCCGCGATGCGCCCAGGGGCTTGCAGCAGTTGGACAATCGAGAACGCCGTTACCGACTTGCCGCTGCCTGATTCACCGACGAGCCCCAGTGTTTCGCCTTTTCGAATGTCAAACGACAGGTCGTCGACGGGGACGATCGGCTTGCCTGGGAGGTCAAACACGGTCGTGAGGTTCTGCACCGAGAGCAATGCGTCGGCCAACATTCCCATTAATCGAGTGCGATTTCTTTGAACTCCCCGAACACCGCGCGCAGCGTGTCGGCGATCTCGCCAACCGTGCTGTTCGCCTCGACGGCGCCGATGATCGCGGGCACGAGGTTATCCGAGCCCTTCGCCGCGTGTTCGACTCCGGCGAGGGCGGCTTTCCAGCGCGGCTCGTCGCGGCGCGCGCGCAAGGCACGCACGCGATCCCGCTGCTGCGCTTCGAGCGCCGCATCGAGCGCGAACATCTCGATGTGCGCCGGACCGTCGGTTTGGTAGCGGTTGACGCCGACGACAACGGCGTCGCCTTTGTCGATCGCGAGTTGCGCCTTGTAGGCGGAGTCCTGAATGTGGCGCTGAATATACCCGCTTTCGATCGCCGCCAAGGTGCCGCCGATCGCGTCGATGCGATCGAGCAGCTCGCGGACCCCGTGTTCGATCTCGCTCGTGAGTTTCTCGAGGTAATACGACCCGGCGAACGGATCGACTGTGTTGGTGACGCCGGATTCATGGGCGATGATCTGTTGCGTTCTCAGCGCGATCCGGGCCGAATCTTCGGTCGGCAGCGCGAGCGCTTCGTCGCGCCCGTTGGTGTGGAGCGACTGTGTCCCGCCGATGACGGCTGCGAGCGCCTGCAGCGCAACCCGAACGATGTTGTTGTCGGGTTGCTGAGCGGTGAGGGTGCTTCCCGCGGTTTGTGTGTGAAAACGCAGTTGCAGCGCACGCGGATTGGTCGCGCCGTAGCGCTCCCGCATCAGGCGAGCCCACAGCCGGCGAGCGGCGCGAAACTTTGCAACTTCCTCGAGGAAATCGTTGTGCGCGTTGAAGAAGAACGAGACCCGCTGCGCGAAGGCGTTGACATCAAGCCCGGCGGCAATCGCGGCATCGAAATACGCGATGGCATTGGCGAAGGTGAATGCGACTTCCTGTACCGCCGTCGATCCGGCTTCGCGGATGTGATAGCCACTGACCGAAATCGTATTCCACTGTGGCACCTCTCGCTCACAGAACGCGAAGATGTCGGTCACGATGCGCAGCGACGCCTTGGGCGGATAAATGTAAGTGCCGCGCGCGACATATTCCTTCAGCACGTCGTTCTGGACGGTTCCAGACAACGACGTGAGCGGCGCTCCCTGCCGTTTGGCGACGGCCAGGTAGAGCGCGAGAAGGATGATCGCCGTCGCGTTGATCGTCATCGACGTCGAGACGCGTTCGAGCGGGATGCCGTCGAACAGCGTGGCCATGTCCTCGATCGAATCAATCGCCACGCCGACCCGCCCGACTTCGCCCGCGGCAAGCGGGTGGTCCGAGTCGTAGCCAATCTGCGTCGGCAGATCGAACGCGACGCTGAGTCCGTTGACACCTTGCGACAGCAGGTAGCGGTATCGCGCGTTGGACTCAGCCGCGGTTCCGAACCCGGCGTACTGCCGCATCGTCCACAAGCGCCCGCGATACATCGTCGGCTGAATGCCGCGCGTGAACGGGAACTCGCCGGGATTGCCGAGGTCCTTGGTTGGATCGAAATCACGCAGGTCAGAGGGGCGCGCGAAAGGACCGTTGCTGGTGACCGGACCGCTCATCGCAGCGATTGTATGGCGGCGCCTCGCTCGCGCGACGCCACCACGACGTCCAGAGACCGCGATCGGCGCGTTTTTGTCGGGAGGGCGAGGTTGAGCGGAAGACGCGCGTTGCTGGACGAGCAGGAAACGCCGACCCCAGCCAACTAGTGCGAAAACGTGAAGTCCCTACCACATAGTGTGGTCCATAATTGCACACACTACATATGGGACCATATGCAGGCCGTTGTCCCATAAATTGCGTTCTTCCTTGACACGCAGCCGGACCATTCTTAAAATGGGTAGGACGACGACCGCTGTTCTTAAGTCCTAGCAAATGCAGAGTTTGGGCCGATTACTCCCGACTGCGCGGTTGGGTTCGGTATCGGCCCCCGCCGACGGGTTCTGCCCAGTCCCGCGGTGTTCAGGAGGAGCCCGATGGATGACGTCGTGAACCGGTTCGCACGAGAGCTGGCCGACGCCATTGCCGCTGCAGTGGCAGACAATGCCGACGTCGAGGCGTGTCGTGAGCGCGCGCGTCTTGAGGGCTACGAGATGAAGTTGACGCTCGAAGCGGTCATCGGGTTCGTCAATCGCGCGCAGGCCGCCGAAAAGAACGCGCTCGTTCCGGCGAAAGTCACGACGACCAGTAAAGCACTGGTGCCGCGCCGCGCCACTGAAATCACCGCCAACGACCGCCGCTTCCTTCGTTCGCTGCGCATTGCCGCAGACGACGCGAAGGTCGAAGAAGCCAACTAACACAACGAGGACGAAACACGGCGTCGGGTCAGTGAACGGCGACGAGCGTATCGTTCGGTCCGCTGCGCGCGGTCTCCTTCCAGTCCACGAGCTCACCGTCGCGTGGAATCTTCAGCGACACAGGCGTCACCCCTGCCGGGAGCGGCACGGCCTTTCGCGGGTTCGCATACACCGCATGCTTGCCGTGTGCGCGGTACCACTCCGCGACGGTCGCGTTCTGGTGCATCTTCTCGACGATTTGTCGCCATCCGACACCGGTGTTGTATGCGCAGAAGGAAATCTCACCCATTTGCGTCGCATACGGGATGATGCACATCTCTGTGCGCCGGAAGTCGTAGGTCCACAGGTCCTGAAACCACATCCCCGCGACAAAGAGCATCAGCCATTCATCGGCTTTGCGATCGCGTTTTTCCGCCTCGGTGAGCCGTCCCCCCAGTTGTCCGCCGCTCTGCTTATCGAATTTGTGAAGCAGCGCCTTGAGCGAGAACCCCTCGGGCACGCGGCTGGGCGAGTAATTGCGGAGCAGGCTCAAGGCGGTCTGGAGCTTGGTGAGGAACGGACCGCGGGCCGCATCGGCGATCAGCGTCGCGTCGTTGAGAAAACGCTCGACGTCGATAAAGCTCGAGACCGGCGCCCATGCTTTCGTCGTCTTGCTGACCATGAACGCCGTGCCGATGCCGCAATCCGGGTGGCACCCGCACTTGAGCGTTCCCCAGTCGGCACCGGGGCCTTGCAGGAGATCGGTGACATCCGAAATCGCGCTCGAGGCTGAGAGCGGGAACCAGTCGCGCAACGGCTCGGTAACGCCGGTTTGCCATTTCACGTCTTCGGCCAAATGCGACAGCGTGTAGCGACGCGCCTGTCGATCGACATCGCTGATGTCTTCATCGCGACCGGTGAATGACACCGGTTGGAAGGACACGAAGCTGATCTTGTCGCAGTTCTGCAGCGCAAACTTGATGATCGGTCCGACCTGGTCGTTGTTGATGCCGTTGACGATGGTGACGACCAGGCAGACGTCAATGCCGGCGGCATGCAGCGCTTCAATGGCGCGCAGCTTTACTTCGAACAAATTGCCGACCTTACGATGCGCGTTGGCTTCTTCACTGACGCCGTCGAACTGCAGATACGCGATGCGAAGGCCGGCGTCCCGTGCCTGTTCTGCAAACCTCGGCTCTTGCGCAAACCGAATCCCGTTGGTCGCGGCCTGAACGCTGAAGTAGCCCACTTCATGGGCGTATCGAATCGCATCCAGGAAGATCGGCGAGATGGTGGGTTCCCCGCCGGAGAACTGCACCGTCATTTGCCGCCGCGGCTTGATCGTGATGGCGTCGTCGAGCAGTCCCTTGACGTCGTCAAGCGTGAGCTCGTGGACATAGCCCACCTGATTGGCGTCCATGAAGCATGGGTCGCACATCATGTTGCAGCGATTGGTCAGATCGATGGTGAGGACGGCGCCTCGACCATGCTGGATCGACGATGTGCCGTGATCGTGCAGACCAGGCTTGGCGACCGCAAGAAAATCCCGCCCAGGGAACAGGCTTTCAATACGTTTCAGAAAGGCTGGATTGATCGCAAGCGTGTCGGTGAACGTCCCATGCGTGTCGCAGGTCTTCTCGATGACGATCTTGCCGTCGCGCTCGAGAATGTGCGCGCGGATTTCGCCATTCTTTTCGTCAATCAGTGAGTGGATGGGTGTTTCACCGGAGAGAATGCGCTGACGGGTTTCTTTGACGCACTGCGGGCATAACGAGTCGGTGCTTCGCGGCCAGCCAAGCGCCGGCTTGGACCGTTGCGTGCTCTTCAAAAGAGGTCCGGGCGCCCAGGTAGGATGAAAGCTCTTCGAGGGAAACCGCCGATTAAGTGATTGGAAGACGGGCCATGCAACGCGCGCTGCGCAAGAGAGCGCATGCTCAACCGGTTTCCACACGTTCATTCGATTCACCTCCCAGCGGTCCCTCTTACAACCTGCTGCTAAACGGCGCCGGACTATAGCATACCGGCACGCCCGACTTCCGCGCGTGCGAGTCGCTCCAGGTGCGCGCGGTCGGTCTTCCCGCGATCGGTCAAGGGAATTTCGGGCACGAACACGAACACACGCGGTATTTTGTGCGCTGCCAACCGCGCCCCGCAGAACTGCCGCAACTCGACAACCGCCGGCGGGAGCGTGGCGAAGACGACGCAGGCCACGAGTTGCTCACCGCGCCGCGCATCGTCAAGGCCGAAGACCCTGACATCCATCAGTCCCGGGAAGAGGCGCAGCGTGCGTTCGACTTCGTCAGCCTGCACTTTTCGGCCGGCAACATTCACGAATGTCGACACACGTCTGACGAGCGTGAGTTGTCCGCCGGCGTCCATGCGCCCAATATCGCCAGTGAGAAAGCCACCGTCGCAAAACGCATCAGCGTCGTCCACGCCGACGTAGCCCGCGCTGAGCGAGCGCCCCTTCACGTGAACGCGTCCCAGAGTCGGCTCCTGGGCGAGGTCGGGGCGGAGCGTGATGGTCACGCCTGGGAGCGCAGATCCGACTGTACCGTCTGCAACAGCGGCATCGGAATCGTCGAACGCGATGCCTCCGGTTTCACTCGTCCCATAGAAGGAATGCACCTTCACACCGCACTTTTGCCGGAACCGTTCTGCCGCATCTGCCTTGAGCAGCGCTCCCGCACTGACCAGCCGTGTGAGGGATGGCGGCCAACCACCGGCCGGCGGATGCGTCGCGAAGTGCTCAAACATGTAGGGCACGCCCGGGAGATGTCGGGCTTCAAACGTCAGCGCATCATCGGGAATGCGCTGGGGGACGAAGCCGTCGCGCAGCACCATCGCCGTGCCTTGCAACAGCAAGGGCATAACCAGATTGCCCAACGCGTATGAGTGCGAGAGCGGAATCGCGGCGATTTGCACGTCACTCGGCCTGATGTCCATCGCCGCTGCCAACGTGATGCCGTCACTTACGAGCGCCGACTCCGCGGTGAGCGCCGCCCGCGCCAATCCGGTCGACCCCGAAGTCAGTTTCAGAACCGCAGCGCTGCTGTGCGCTGGTGTCGCCGCTTCGAGTTCACTCGTCACAACGACAAGACCCGGCTGCCTGATCGGGTTGACGAACCCTGGAAGCTCACGACCCTCCGGCAGGATCGCTACTCGAGCGCCGAACTGCGCGGCGATGGCGGCCGTTTCCTGCGTGGTTGTGCCACCGTCGAGCGGGAGCAAGGGTAACGATTCGGCGCGACAGGCAAGCAAAATCGCGAGCGCCGCAGGGTGATTGCCGGCGGCCGACAGCACAAGACCGCCACTACGCGCTCCGGCGGTGCGCAGTGCGTCACGAACGCGCATTGCGCCCTCCCAGATATCAGCGGTTGAGAGAGCCTCGCCGCGCGCGGGCAAATAAACCAGTTTTCGTTCGGGCTGATCGCGGCGAAGCTTGTCGAACGCCTCGACGATCTCACTCGGCATCGTCAGGCGACGGCCGTGCACCGAGCCTTTGCAGCTGCGTCATCGGCGAACTTCTCTCATCTGCGTCATCGGCGCCCATCATCGGCTTTTCTCATCTGCGTCATCGGCGCCCATTGACGGCTTTTCTCATCTGCGTCATCGGCGTCCATCGGCGGCTTTTCTCATCTGCGTCATCGGCGTCCATCGGCGGCTTTTCTCATCTGCGTCATCGGCGTCCATCGGCGGCTTTTCGCATCTGCGTCATCGGCGTCCATCGGCGGCTTCTCTCATCTGCGTCATCGGCGCCCATCGGCGGCTTCTCATCTGCGTCATCGGCGTCCATCGGCGGCTTTTCGCATCTGCGTCATCGGCGTCCATCGGCGGCTCTCTCATCTGCGTCATCGGCGCCCATCGGCGGCTTTTCTCATCTGCGTCATCGGCGTCTATCTGCGGCTTCTCTCATCTGCGTCATCGGCGTCTATCTGCGGCTTTTCTCATCTGCGTCATCGGCGTCTATCTGCGGCTTTTCTGATCCGCGTCATCTGCGGCCGCGCCGGGCCGCCAATTGTATACTGCGCGTGTGCAACCGTCGATCGATCTTCTTCCACATGCGCCGCCCATGCGCCTCGTTGAAGAGATCGTCTCGCTCGATCCCGGAGTGAGCGCGCAATGCCGTCGCCCGACGCGCGCGGGCGATTGGTTTTTTCAAGGGCACTTTCCTGGACATCCAGTTGTTCCCGCGATCGTGCTGATCGAATTGCTGGCGCAAACCGGTGGGCTTGCTGCGGTATCGGCGGAAGTGAAAGCAGGGCGACATGTGCGCCTGCTCGTCGCGGCGATTGGCCCATTCAAATTCCCCGCCGGCGCGGCTGCGGGCGAGACGCTCGAAGCGACGGCGACCGTCCTGGGAAAAATCGGTGGCCTCTACAAGGTCCACGGCGAGGTCACAGCGGATGGCCGCCTTGTTGCGACTGGCTCGGTGACACTCGCCGAGGCCCGCTAGCCCCTCCGCGTTCTTATGCCACTGCTGCGGGTGGGCGCTTTCGGAAAGCGCCTCTTTCGCGATCTGCGTCTCGAATATCCCGGGCCGACGCGCGACGCCTTTGCGGTCGGCGTCGGTGCGTTCCTCGGATGCACGCCGTTCTTCGGTTTCCACTTAGCGCTGGTATGGCTCGTCGGCCGCGTGCTCCGGCTCAACCGCCTCAAGATGTACCTGGCGGCCAACATCTCCAATCCCATCACGGCACCGGCGCTGCTACTCGTGGAGCTTCAGACGGGTGCATGGCTGCAGCGCCGCGACTTCCACGATTTGACACTCGAGAGCATTCGGACGACCGACCCCTGGCAATTCGGCAGCGACTTGCTGCTGGGGGCACTCGTCGTCGGGGCGGTCGTCGCCGCCATCGCGACAATCCTCACGGCGGTGACGCTCGGGCGTTCGCGCAAATTGCCGACGCATATCGACCGGGTCTTTGCCGCCGCCGCCGATCGCTATCTCGACACCGGCATCACCGCCTGGGAGTTTGCCCGCGGAAAGCTGAAAGGCGATCCCGTGTACCGCAGCGTGCTCGGCGATTTCAGCCGCGACGGCGGAACGTTCGTCGATATCGGCTGCGGACAAGGATTGACACTTGCCGCGATGGTCGAGGCACGGCGGCTTGTCGACGCAGGCGAATGGCCGGCCGATCGACCGCGCCCGCCAGCATTCGATCGTCTGATCGGGATAGAAATGCGATCACGCGTCGTGGCAATCGCTCGACGCGCGCTCGACGACGAGGTGGAGATCATTCACGCGGCTGCTCCCGACGGATTGCCAAAGCGAATCGATGCCGCCGCGATCTTCGACGTGTTGCACCTCGTGTCGCCGGACGAGCAAACGGCGCTGATGGCCGCCTTGGGCTCGAGGATGCCCCGCTCGTGCGTGTTACTCGTGCGAGAAGCCGACACCGGCGGTGGCGTCCGCTTCCATGCCACACGTCTCGGCAACCGGATAAAAGCGATGTTCGCCGGTCAGTGGTCGCAGAGATTTGCGTTCCGCACCGTTCCCCAGTGGGCGGCCTTCTTCAGTGAACATGGGTGGACGGTCGAAACACGGCCGATGTCCGGAGCCACTCCTTTTGCGAACGTGCTCTTCGTGCTCACGCGGCAATAAGTCAGCGCGTCTGCACGAACTGCCCGACTTCAACCACTAGACGCGGCCGTAACTCGTTAGGCGCTATCTCACCACCGACGCGGACCGAACAGCGCAGCGAATTGGCAGGGTCCACGCCGCAATAGCGCAGATCCGACCACATCACACGCCACCCGCCGGTGCTCCGCTCTGAATTCGTGACCGTACTGAACGTAAGGTCGTGACTTCGACGGAAGTTCCTGACCGTCTCCCATTCAAGAGACGCAGCGGCAAGTCGAGCTGCACCAGCGTCTTTGTCGAGCAGCGTGACTTCAATCTCGCGGTGAACCGAACATGCAGCGATGTCAATGTCCCACCGCTGCAGCGAACGAGGCGTCCGTGAGTAGAGATGCCAGCGCGTAACCGATCCCCACGCCGCTTCGACGCGCTCGGCCGGACGGCCACGAACGGAGGCGAACAACGACTCAGCAGTGAGGCGTGCGGCAGCCTTGCCGGCGATGAACAAGGTGAACAGCCCAAGTAACAAGACAGCGCGGCGGCGTCGAGACTCGCGGGCGTGCCACACCAGGGCGGCGCTCACGACAACGAGGGACGCGGTGACGGGATCCGCCATTGCGAAAACGCCGAGATTCGAGGTTGGGCCCTCAGAGGCGGGCCACCAAATGGCGATTGACGCGCCAGAGAGCAGATCGAACCACACGTGGCTCAACGCGCCTGTTACGGCAGCAAGGGCGACTACGGCGAACGAGCTGCCGCGGCGAAGCGCGCGCGTCAACGTAGCCGCAAGAACGCCGCAGATAATCGCCCCGATTACGCTGTGAGTTCCTCCCTGGTGAGCCACGACATAACGATCCCATCCGGCAGGAATCAGAACCACATCAATGTCTGGCGACAACGCCCCCAGGCAGACGGCGGCAACGACGCCGCGCTCAGTCCCCTGACGGAGATTGAGAAGCGTGTAACCGAGCGCGACGTGCGAAACCGGATCCATGCGATGCCGCCGCTAGCGCGTTGGTTGCGAGGCTGCGTCCTGGGCATCCCAGTAGGAATAAAAGTGGTACCAAAGATGCGGTTTGAGCGTGATGCGAGACTCCAGCGCGGTGGCCATTTGCTGCGTCGCCTGTCGGATCGCCGCATCGCGCGGAAGCGTGCGATCGACGACGATTGGCGGGAGCGCGACGGTCGTAAATTGACCAGGTCTGACGCGCTCCAGAAAACACGGGATGATCGGCGCGGCAGTCAGAGTACGCCAACAGCGCCGGCGTCTGTAAGAACCACGTCGGCCGTCCGAAGAACGACACTTCGATGCGATCGCGGTCCACATGGCGATCGACGAGAAACGCGACGACACGATTGGCCGCCAGAGTGCGGCGGATCGCCAATGGCGTTTCGAGTGACTGGCGAACTTCCAGCGTTTCCACCCCCATCCGGTCGCGCGTTTCGCGCCGCAGGGCGTTGATCGCCGGGTCGGCCTCAGGCATCGCGACGATCGTCAGCGGAAGCTTCAACACACGCCCCATCAACACGCCGCCAATCTCCCAGTTGCCGAAATGACCGGCGACGAGAAGGGCGCCGCGCTGTTCGCGGAGAACGCTCTCGAAGATCTGTCCGCTTTCGGCGCGCAGATCGAACATCGCGTGCGCTTCAGCCTCGGGCGCCGAGAGCGCACGCAGAAAGTCGATCACATCAAACGCGTAGCTGCGATACGTGTCGAGTGCCCGTCGTTTCAAGGTTGCCGTGGACTCGGTGGGAAACACTGCGGACAAATTTCCCGCCACCGCGTTGGTCGTTGCGCGCATCAAACGCCACGCCATCCAGGTGCCGACGTGCCCGATGGCATATGAGACGGATCTCGGTAGCGTCCTCACCCCGCGCACGGTGAGCCAGAAAATGACTCCGTTGTTGAGCCCGTGACGCGTCCACCGTAACGGAGGATGCACGGCCTGCGGTTGTTGCTCCATCGTCAAGACACGCGCTCGATATAGCGATAAAACACCGCGCGAAAGCAGGTCCGGGTCGTGTCGCGCACGGGGCGGAGCTTGCTGCGTCCGGCGCCATACACCGCAGTCACCGGAACCGAGCTGATGCGGCCGCCAAGCCGACTCACCTTGATGAGCATTTCTGTCTCGATGTCGTATCCCGTTGCCCGTAGTCGCAACCGCCTGAGCATGGCGGTCCGCAACAGTCGATACCCGCACTGCGTGTCTCGGAGAGGCACGCCAGTAAAGGAGGACAGTGCCGCGCTGCCATACAGATTGGCGTAATACCTCGACGCAGGCATTGCGTGACGCTGGAATTGCCGCTCTCCGACGACGAGGTCGGCGTTTTCTGCTTCTGCCGCGACGAAAAACTGTGGCGCTTCATCCGGCCGGTGCTGCATATCGCCGTCGAGCATGAGGACGTAATCCGCATTCTCCGAACGGAGCACGTGGTGGAGGCCTGTGCGCAGCGCATGCCCCTTGCCCCTCGTTTGCGCGTGCGAGATCACGACGGCACCCGCCGCGCGCGCGACCGCCGCCGTCGCATCTGCCGAGCCATCGTCGACCACCACCACAGCACGAACGTGTGCGCTGATCCCGGCGACAACCACGCCGATGGTTGCCGACTCATTGAGAGCCGGTACGAGTGCCACGACATCGAGACTCACGCGTCTCTATCCGGGAGCAGAGCGGGTAACACGAGTACAGACGCGACCACGAGAGTGACCACGCTCACCACGGACACGATTCCGATCGACTGAAGGGGGGGGTAGGAGGATGTGATCAACGTGCCATACCCGAGGAGCGTGATCGCGCCTGCTACCAGAATAACGGGAGCGAGCTCCGACGTGACCCTGACCGGATCGCGGACATGCTGGTAACGGTGGATCAAGTGGACTCCGTAGTCGACCCCGATGCCGACGAAGGTCATGACGGCGAACAGGGCAAAGAGATCGAGTTCAACACGTGCGAGTGCCAGGATGCCTCCGGCCCAGATGAGACCAATCGCCGTGGGCGCGAGCGCCAGCAGCAGGTGCCGCCAGTCTCGGAACGACGCCAGGATCAGCGCAAGGACGACCGCCGAACCTACAACCACGCCCTTGAGGAATTGGGGCAGAAAGTTTGCGCTCAACTCTTCGTTGACTAGTGGGAGGCCGGTTACGGTGGCACCGACGCCGCTCCGTGCGACCACGTCTTTCGCCTTTGCGATTTCGTCAGGTGACCGCGGGAAAAGGTAAGTTGCGGTCGCCCACCCAGCCGCGTCATGCACGACGAAGCGCCCGATCAGGTCGTCGAGTCCGTGGGCAGCGAACCCATCCCAGGTGAGAACATTCTCGACGCTGGTCAACTTGGACAGGCGTGCCGCAAACGGCTCCAGCGCGTCCGCACGGAAACCGGCGGCTGTGCCTTCGCGTCTGAGCGCCACGGCGAGCGATTCGTGAGAGGGAAGCGTGGCGCGGATGAGCGCCGCGCGCTCGCGCTGCAGCCGCTGCGACGGAAGCAGCGTCGTCGGGGCTTCGAGGGAGGCTTCCGGCATCTCCGCAGCGAACGCTCTCGCCACGCGCACGTTCGCTTCGAGCAGCGGTTCGAGGGCTGGGCCTTGCTGCAGGATCACGATGACGTCCGCGGGCAGGCCGAACGTTTTGGTGATCTCCTGCAGATAACGAGCGCCCTCGGTGACCGACCGCAGTCGATCGAGCGTTGGATTCACGCGCAGGTGCGTCGTGAAAAATCCGAGCACCATCGTGACGACGGCCGATCCGGCGACGATGGACCACCGATGCCGCCGAATCGTTTCCGCCGCTCGCCGCATCTGCAGCGACCGCGTTGGCCGCCGGCCTCGGCGCCGCTCGAGCGACGCCGGTACAAGCACCAGCGTCGCGAGCCCACAAACCACCATGCTTGTGCCGATCAGCATGCCGAGTTGTTCAAGGCTGGGGAAGTCAATCACGACGAGCCCCAAAAAGGTCGCCGCGGTGGTCCACATACCGAGCAGCATGCTTTCCGCCGGCGCTCCAAGGGCGCGGATGGCATCTTCCGATTTGCTCGTCGCGTCGCGTGCGAAACGATGCGCGACATACAGCAGGACGACCCCGTCCACGCCAAGTCCAAACAGCATGGCCGACGCGCCGGTGGCAGCTGCGGATAGCGTGGCGCCCGCAAAACCCGTCGCGCCAAGCACAATGACGAACGAGAGCGCGGACGGAACCGCGCCAATCACCACAAGCCGGAGGCTGCGAAACACGACAAACAAGAGAGGCAGGATCAGCGCCAACGATCCGACACCGTTGACGATGCTTTCACGCCTGACGACGGCTTCGGCTTCGAGGGCGACACGATGCCCTCCGGCGAACTGAACATCCAGCGGCGGAAGTGGATCCGCCGGATCAGGTGAAGCGGCCGCTTGCGTACGCGCAATCGTCGCCAGACGATCGAACAGCGCGCGCGTGAACGCCGTGTCGTACGGCGGCGTTCGCGGTCTGGCGATCACCAGCCGCCTGCGCAGATCGGCCGTCACATAGCCCTGTTCGGAAATACCGAGACGAAACTCGGTTTGACTTCCTGCCACCTGTCTCCGCAGCAGCTCGTGCAGTCCGAGCGGGTCATCGCGCACGAGTGCCGCGACCTCTGGCGACGGCACGACCAGCAGATCGCGCGATGCCGAGAGTGCCGAGCGCATGCCCTGCGGAGTGAGGCGCGCCAGCGCCTCTCGGAGATTGGCATCATCGAGCAGCAAGAGCTCGTGCGCGGAGAGCCAGGCCCAATCGCGCGACCCGTCGATGCGGCCGCTGTCGACACGACTCAGTTCGGGCGCGTGTCGAAGCGCGTCGATCCACGCGTCGATCTCGCCTTCGTACTCATCGACGGTGTGGCCGTCCGGTGCAGAGAACACGACATAGAGGTCGTCAAACGTGCCGAAACGCTGCAGGAAGGTACGAAACGCCGGCACGGCCACGCCGTTTGCCGGCAGCAGACCGAGGACGTCGGGATCGAAGCGGAGCCGAGCGATTCCTGCAACCGACACGAGCACGAGCGCCAGCGCTGATCGCAAACACGACGCGCGCATGCCGATGTGACCAGACGACGATGCGTTCAAGGAGCGGGCCCCCGGGGCGGGTATATCATCACAGCGCATCGCTATGCTACTCTGCGTGTCCTGCAATGCAGATTCTGCTGCTGCGGCCCGTTCCGGGCAACGAACGATTCGGTCTCGGGCCTTTCTTCCGCATCGAACCGCTCGGCATGGAATACATCGCCGCGGCGCTCGAGGCCGCGGTCATGCGCGTCACGCATCGCGGATCTGCGGTTCAGCCGCTCGGTCGAGCAGCTACATCCGCGCGTTGCGTCCCGGCACTCGTCGGCATCGCGGCGCATGCACGCGCTCGAAACCGACGACGTGCTGGCGCTGGCGGCGCGCGTCCGCCGCGCGTCGCCCGCGCGTGCCGATCGTCGTCGGCGGCCATACCGCCGCGGCCTATCCGGCAGCCATTCTCTCCGCGCGACGTCGACGCGTCGTCGCTGGACGACGGCGAGCGCGCGCGTGCCGGCGTCTGTGCGCGCCCTCGAGCGCGGCGCGCTCGCTCAGCGACGTGCCCGGCCTGGCGCTGCGCGGACGCACGGGCGACGCCGTGTCGGACCGACGGGCGAGCCCGGCACGCTGCAGCTGGACGAGGTGCCGCTGCCGGCGCGGCATCACGTCGACCGTGGCGGCAACGAATACGCCTGCCTCGCGCACCGGCCGGTATGGCTGGTCGAGACGGCGCGCGGCTGTCCGTTCCGCTGCTCGTTCTGCTCGATCTGGCAGCTGCACGCGCGCGTCGGTCCGCGAGCGGTCGATCGATTCGGTCTGCCAGGACTTCGCGTCGGTCGGCGACCACGTCTTCGTCGCCGACGATCTGTTCTGGCATCACCCGTCGCGCAGCCTGGCGCTGGCGCAGGAGCTGAAGCGCCGCGGCATCCGCAAGAGCTGGATGCTGGTGCAGAGCCGCGTCGATCTCGTGGCGCGGCATCCCGGAGCTGCTCGAAGCGTGGCGGCCGGTCGCCCGCGAGTTCGACATCTTCTTCGGCCTCGAAGCGGCGACCAACGACGGCCTCAAGGGGCTCGTGAAGGACACGACGGTCGATCACACGCGCCAGCGGCATCGACGTCGCGCGCGACTCGGCTACGGCGTGACCGGCAACTTCGTGATCGATCCGGCCTGGGGCGAGGCCGACTTCGAGCGGCTGTGGGCGTTCGTCGAGCGGCATCAGCTGTATCAGGCGGGCTTCACGATTCTGACGCCGCTGCCGGGCACCGCCTACTTCGAGGAGATGCGGCCGCGGATCCGCGCGCGGCGGTGGTCGCAGTTCGACATGCACCACCTGCTCTGGGAGCCGGCGCTCGGGCCGGAGCGCTTCTTCGAGCTGTACTGCGAGACGTGGCGGCGGTCGGTGCTGAACCTGCGAGGGCGCAAGAAGCATGTGGCAGTGGATGCGCGAGGTCGATCCGCGCAATGCGATCTTCCTGCTGCGCGCGCTGCACCGCACGCAGCGCATGATGGATCCCGGACACTACCTGCACGAATACGACCTGGTGCCTCCGAACGAATCAGTGGCTGCGGCGTGGAGAATGGCCTCGACCTGAGGGTTACGGCGTTGCGGGCCGAAACACCGCTTCATCGACAGATGGATTCACGCGCACGTCCGCGAATTCCATCAACTTGGTGTCTCCCTCCGGGAATGTCATCCGCATCGCGCTGAGCAACACGGTATCGCGGTTGATCCACAGGTCCAGGCGCGAAAGCCCTTCGCGAATCTGCTTGCGCTTCGGACTGAGCGAGAGCAACCACGCGCCCGGGCGATCGGCGGCGACGCGCGCGTCGATGTCGAAATGGCTGCGCAATTGCGCCGGTGATTTGTCGACGAAATACTGCTGGATGCGCCGCTCCATCGCCGCAATCGGCGTCGTGCGATCGATCGCACGCGACGGCCACACCACCCGCAACTTTCCCGCATCGATGATCACGGTGCGTGACTCGGGGTGCGAATACAGCAACGCCACCCGCGAGGGTCGCACGACCGTAAGCGTGCCACGCGCGATGAGCGGCTTCGCAAGGAGCGGCGACTGTGAGGTCTCGGTGAACTGCGCCGTCAGCGTTTTGAGTGACGACTCGAGCGGTTTGCCGCGAGCGTAGATCTCGTCGAAGAGATCGACGGCGTTTGTCGGCGGCCCGAGCGTGATCATCAGCAGCACAGCAGCCACAGCGCTACGCGTGAGCCGTTGGACGCGCATCTGGTCGATGGTAACGTACGGGCAATGTCACGCCCGGTCGTGGTCAGCGGCATAGGTCTGGTGTCGGCGTTCGGTGCGACGCCGGAGAGTTTTCGCGAAGCGCTGCTCTCGGGCCAGTCAGCGGTGACACCGATTACCGCGTTCGCTGTTGCGGCCTGCCGCACCCGTCGCGCGGCGTCGATTCACGGGTTTGACGCCGCCGCGTGGATCCCGCCGATGAAACTGCGGCGCATGGACGACACCTCCCGTTACGCCGTGATCATCGCGCGGCAAGCCCTTGACGACAGCAGGTATCCACTCGATGCGAATGGCGATGCCGCCGTCGGCGTGGTGCTGGGCACGTTTACGGCAGGGGGCGCGCCGACGAGCGATTACCTTCGCGCGCTGCATCAGGGAGGAACCGCCGCTGCGCCCGCGCTGCTCTTCAACAGCACGGTCGGAAACGCACCGGCGAGCCTCGCCGGACTCGAGTACAAACTCCGCGGGCCGAACGTCACGGTGAGTCAAAAGGAAGCGTCGAGCCTCGGCGCCATTGTCACGGCCACCGACATGCTGCGAAGCGGCCGTGCCAACGCACTCGTCGCGGGAGGTGTCGACGCCATCTTCGATATCTTCTTTCGTGTGCACGACCAGTTTCGCGTGATGGCTCCGGAATCGGGGGCGTCAACGCCGTTCGATCGGTCGAGCACGGGCTTCCTGCTGGGTGAGGGGGGATTCGCGGTGCTGCTCGAGTCCGGCCCCGCGCGTTCGGATGACGCCGGTCGATACGGCGAGATCCTCGGGGTGGCGGCGGGCAGCGCGGCCGTCGCCATAAACGCCTGGCCGCACGATCCGACGCCTGTTATCCGGACCATGCGTGCGGCCCTTGCTGATGCGACGGTATTGCCGAGTGACATCGGGGTGATCTACGCCACAGCGAATGGTGCGCCCGCTCTCGATCGCGTCGAAGCTGCCGCGATTCGCGAAGTGTTTGAACCATCACGGCCGGTGGTCACCTCGATCAAGGGTGCCTTGGGCGAATGCGCCGCTTCGGGGGCCGCGGCGACCGTCGCCGCGTTCGTTTGCGGCGCAGCGGGTGCCGTCCCGCCGATCGTGGGGTTCCATGCGGCACTCGATGGCGCGGAGCATCTGAATGTGGCGTCGTCGCGGCGAACACCCGATTCACCTCTCGTCCTGATTAACAGTGTCGGTTCGGGGGGCGCGCTCTTCAGCGTGGTGCTGCGCGTCGGGCAAAAAGGGGTCTGACCCCTTTTCCGTCCCGATGCCGCGGAAAAGGGGTCAGACCCCTTTTCCGGCAGACCTACCAGGCTCACGCGCAGGTCGCGCGGCCCTCGATCTCCACCAGCAATTCGCGGCGGCACAGCTGCGCTTCCACAAACTCCATTTCGACCGCGTCGGACAGCGCGGCGTCGAGGATTTGCAGGACCCGATCCGCGTGATCGGGGTTGCTGATGTGCACGCGAACATCGCGCAGCGCACTCAGTGCATCCGATTCCGACAGGGTTGTCGCCGACGCGATTACCGCCGCGAGATTGCGAAGGGTCTCGCGCGCCTGAATGTTGATGTCGCCAACGTGATGCGAGTCCTCGCCCACGATGCTCGACGTGCCGGCAATGAACAGCGTCCCGCCGAGTTTGGTTGCGCGCGCAAAACACGGAGGGCGCGCACCGTAGCGGGGCGAGTAGCGATATGCGGGTATCTGCCGGGGGTTCTCGACGGGTGTGCCAGAACAACTGGCGGCGAGCACATGAATCCAGAGGGTCGAACCGCGAATGCCGACGGCCGACGCGGTGGGCATCGCGCGGGGAAACGCGTCGAGATCACCGAACCAGTCGGCGAACGCCGCGAATCGTCCCGCATTGAACGCCATGTATCGATCGCCGTGGAGCGCGAGCGCTTGAATCTGTGGCACGAAGTTCCAGATGCGTACGGGATACCGGCGTTGTTGGGTGAGAGATGCGCGTATGCGTCGGTATTGATCAGCGACGGCTTCGGTGAAGGCTCCGCAAGGCAGCGCCGCGGCATTCGGGAGTTCGGCGCTGATCAGGCTGAACTCTTCCGGGTTCGTCTCGACCAGCGACGTGACCCATCGGGGCGGGGTGCTGGGCAATAGCTGATGAAGCACGTCGCGCACTATAGCCGCTCATGTCGAGGGCGGCAACGCGACTTTGCCGTCTGGAAGATGACCAAACGGGCGCGAAAGGGGCGCATGTTACGATCCGCCACCGATGCAGCCTCGAGAGTTGGAGGGCCATGTCGCGGTTGTCACGGGCGCCTCGCGCGGTATCGGCCGCAGCATCGCTGTAACGCTTGCGCAGAATGGCGCTGCGGTTGCCGTGGCCTCACGCGACAGCGCCGCTCTTGCCGACGCGGTCCTGCAGCAGATCACGTCGACGGGTGTGGCGGGCTGGGCCGGACAATGCGACGTGTCGGACGAGGCTTCGGTTGAGAGTTTCTTTGCGCGCGCCTCGGCCGAGCTGGGCGTGATCGATATTCTCGTCAACAACGCCGGCATCGCCCGCGATACTCACGTCGTGCTTACCGATACGGCACGCTGGCATGGCGTCCTCGACGTCAACATCGACGGTGCGTTTCACTGCGTCCGCGCGGTCGTGCGCGGCATGCTGCTCAAGAAATGGGGCCGCATCGTCAATGTCAGCTCCGCCAGCGCAAGCACGCCACTGACCGGGCAGGTGAGCTACGCTACATCGAAGGCCGCGCTCGAGGGTTTTACCCGCGCGCTGTCGCGCGATGTCGCGGCTCGCGGGGTCCTCGTGAATGCCGTGGCGCCTGGCTTGATTGACACGGACATGCTGTCGGCCATGCCTGCGGCACATCGCGACACGCTCATGTCGAAGGTGACGCTGGGCAGGATCGGGACACCGCGTGAAGTCGCAGAAGTGGTTGCGTTTCTCTGTTCGGAGCGCGCCAGTTACATCACGGGACAGGTGATTGCCGTCGACGGTGGTCTGAGGTGAGCACAAGGGGACTGAGTTTGACGACAGATGACGCGCTCCGTTTGGAGATCAAGCAGGCGCTGGTTCGCAGCCTTCGATTGCCAATTGCCGCCACCGACATCGCCGACGACATCTCGCTCTTCGGCGAAGGGCTTGGCTTGGATTCGATTGACGTCCTGGAACTGGTGCTCGAGCTCGAGCGCACCTTCGGCGCATCAATCACCGACGAGGAAACGGGCAAACAGGTGCTGCGCACGGTCAACACGATCGCCGAGTTCATCCAGGCGAACGGCGGCCCGCGGCGCCCATGAACATTTTTACCGTCGACGTCGAGGAATGGTTTCACGTCTGCGGCGCTGATGACCGGTTGTCGCCTCGGCATTGGCCGGCATTGCCGAGTCGTGTCGTCTCAACGACCCGCCGGCTGCTCGGGCTGCTCGATACGGCGAATGTTCGCGCCACGTTTTTTGTCGTCGGATGGATCGCCGAGCGGTATCCGGCGCTGGTTGGCGAAATCCTTGCCGCTGGTCACGAGGTCGGTTCGCACGGTTACTGGCACCGCCGTGTCTACGAGCTCTCGCCGGCGGAGTTCGCGGACGATCTCGCGGCGTCGGTTCAGGCCCTCGAAGCCGCGGGCGCTCCCCGGCCTTTCGCCTATCGCGCACCGGAATGGTCCATCACGGAAGGCGCAGGCTGGGCGTTCGACGAACTCGCCATGCAGCGCTTCGCCGTGGATGCCAGCAGGGCTCCGCTCAGGATTGTCGGTCGCGTCACCTACCCGAGGCATCCGCACGTGCTGGCGACGCGCGCCGGCGATCTCGTCGAGGTGCCGCCGTTTGTCGCCGATCGGTTCGGGCAGGTGATGCCGCTCGGGTGGGGGTGGGGTCTGCGAATGAGCTCGCCGCGGAGGGTCCTGGCATCAATGGCACTTGCCAATGAGCGCGGTACGCCCGCCGTGCTCACGGTCCATCCGTGGGAGCTTGATCCGGACCCGCCGCGCGTTCGGCTTGGGCCGCGTCAACATTTCGCCCACTACTTCCGGCTGAGCGGGTTCGAGCGCCGTCTCAAGAGAATCGTGAGCGAGGCGCCTTTTGCAACACTTTCGGCGACGGCGAAACGCGTACGGGCATCGTGACCGTCCGTACTCTCGTGGCGCTTGTGCTCGCGTGCTTCGCCTCCCCGGGTGCATTGGCGGCACAGGACCCTTCCGTTCGGCTGCCGCGGATGTTCGTCGAAGACAGTGCCGCTGATCGTCAGACACTGCGACTGATCACGGCAACCCCCCCAGGATTTCCTCGCAGCGCCATTGGCGCCCGAATCACCGCCTCGCGCACGGACGAACGCGTGTATCAGTACCTCGACGCGCTGACGGTGGAGGGCGTAGCGATCTGGTTGAGCATTGACGCGCCGGCAACGCGTGATGGCACCGCGGAGTGGCGCGACTGGGTCCGCCGCCTCTTCGACCGCCGTCCAACCGGTATTCGGCTCGTCGAGATCGTGTTCAACCGGCAGCCGGCGGATTTACAGCGCCTGGTCCTCGAGATTGCCGCCTCGGAGTCGCGCGCCGCCGGGCCGCGGATCCGCGTGGCGGCGAGCGGCGTCGATCGAGCCGCCGCCGATCGGTTGATCGAGCAGTTGTCACCGGAGCTGTCGCCCTATCTCGACACACTTGCGCTGGACGAAGATCTTCCCGCGATCGGCGCGCATCTCGCGGCGGCGCGACGTCATGTGTCTGGCGTGGACGGCGTTCGCCGCGCTGGGGCCGCGGACCCGGCGCGCATCGTCCGCGACGCCTTGGCCGCGCTCGGCACATCGACGATCGCGACTGCCTGGCGGGTCAGCGACGGTGCGATGTCTGATGCCCTGGTGGCGCTATTGCCTGCGGCCGATCTTCTTCTTCACGACGTTGAAGAGATCGCCGCGCCGTCGATCGGGCTCACGGTGAGCGCCGAGGATCCCGCGACGAGCGCCGGGATTCGACCGAGGGTCCTGATGGATCAGGACACGTTGTCGACATATTTGGTGTACGACGGCGGCCTGCCCGGAGTTCGTCTGCGCACCGCCTTGCGGATTCCGGTTGCCAGCGCACCGGCGGTTTTCGACTTGCTGGGGAACACACGCGTGGCCGCAACAGAGTACGCGCGCGACGAGGCGACGCTGCGCACAACGCTATCGTTTCCGTTGACCGGTGGTCCCGTGCTGGCGAACTTCAGCAGCGACACCGGGGACGTCTTCGCGGAGCGCAGCGGCGTCTCGGCTGTGCGGGCGCTGTCGGTCGACGAGATCATCGCGCGTCACCGGCAATACCAAACGCGTCTCGACGGGCTCGTGCGCAATTACCGCGCCCACGTTCGCATGGAGCAGCACTTTCGGCCGAGCCTCACCGACCCGGGATACGACGTCGTCACCGAGAACCAATACTTCGTCGAAGGCGCCAGCGTCGAGTGGGAGGAGCAGAGTTTTTCAGTCAACGGATCGAAGTGGGGATCGGATCGTCCGGCCTTTCCGTTACTGCAGGCGGAAAAAGTCTTGTCGTTGCCGTTCGACCTGAGGCTCAATCAGGATTACCGTTACGAACTTGCGGGCAGCGAACGCATCGGCGACCTCGAGTGCTTCCGTGTCCGTTTCGAGCCGTTGTCCGAAACGAATTCACTGTATCGCGGCACGGTTTGGATTGACGGCCGATCATTTGCGAAGGTGCGCATCCAGGCGGTGCAAACCCGGACGTCGGCGCCAATTGTGTCAAACGAAGAGACGCACCACTACACGGCTGTTTCCGAGCTCGAGGGATCGCCCGTGTTCCTCCTCACGCGTCACGCCGCGAGGCAGATCGTGCTGATTGCCGGCCGCAATCTGCTGCTCGAAAAGGCCTCGTCTTTTACGGACTTCACCGTCAACGACGAATCCTTTCGCGAGGCGCGCAGCGCGGCACACACCGGCGAGCGCATCATGTATCGCGACACCGACCAGGGCCTTCGTTACCTTCTCAAGCAGGGCAACCAACGCGTCGTCAGCGAGCGATCGACAGCGCATGCCAAGGCGATGGCGATTGGCGTGCTCGTCGATCCGTCCTTCGCCTTTCCGCTGCCGATTTTTGGTATCAACTATCTGGATTTCGAGGTGCGCGGCCGTTCGGATACGCAGTTTGCGTTGCTCTTCGGCGGTGTGCTCGCGGCGGGCAACCTGCAGCGCCCCAAGCTCGCCGGAACGCCCCTCGACGCGAGCGTCGACTTTTTTGGCATTGCCGCGCCGGTAAGCGACCGCCTGCACACACCCACTGGCGAACGGGAAGGTGAGCGCGTGCTCAGCTGGCCGCTGTCGACCGGCCTCAATCTCGGATGGCAATACACGGCGTTTCAAAAAGCCACCTTCCAGTACCAATTTCGTTTTGACCCGTTCGTGCGCGACCGCACCACCGCGGAATCGTTCGTGATGCCGTCGAGCACCGTCACGAACGGATTCGGCGGCGCGTGGGAATACAAGCGCGGCGGATATTCGGTCGCGGTCAACGGCAATTGGTATGCACGCGCGTCGTGGGACGCGTGGGGGCCCGCCGATGCACTGGAGCTCGAGCCGGCCACGCACCTATAGCAAGTATTCGACGCAACATCAGCAAGGACTTTTTTCTCAGCACGTTCCAAAAGGTTCATGTCAATGCCGCCTATTTCGGCGGACGTCGTCTCGACCGTTTCAGCCGATACCAGTTTGGGCTCTTCGACGACACGCGCATCCACGGTGTCCCCGCGTCAGGCGTGCGGTTCGACGAGCTGACCATGGCCCGCGGATCGTACTCGTTTAATATTTTCGAACAGTATCGGCTGGACGTGTTTCTCGATCAGGCGTGGGGACGCGATCGACAGCATCGATGCCGCTTGGCGGCCGCTCACGGGATTTGGCGCCGCCATCAACCTGCGCGCGCCGCTCAACACGATTCTGCGCGCCGACATCGGCAAGAGTGTGTTACCCGCGCAATATCGGCGACGTCGGGTCGGTGGTGTTTCAGCTGATGATCCTGAAACCACTGAAGTGAGGGAGATGAAAGCAGATCTGCACGTTCACACGTGGCATTCCACCCACAGCGGGGCACTGCGATTTCTCCGTAGCCACGATTGCTACTCGTCGCCTGTGGACGTCTATCGCACGGCCCGTGCGCGAGGGATGGATCTGGTCACCATTACCGATCACGACTCGATCGACGGGTGCCTGGAACTGCTCGATCGGCATCCCGATCTCGAGGATTTCATCGTCGGAGAGGAAGTGTCCTGCCGCTTCCCGGATGGCGACATCGAAGTTCACCTTGGCGTCTACGGCATGACCGAAGCGCTCCATCGCGATCTGCAACCACTGCGCCGCAACGTGTTTGACGTGATTGCCCGGCTGCGAGAGGCAGGAGTGTTCTTTGCGTTGAACCATCTGTTCCACTTCTATCGCGGACAGACGTCGCTCGAATCGTACCTTCGGCTGGCACACCACGTCTCGGCGCTCGAAGGACGCAACGGTGCAATGTTGCGCGAGCACAATGTGCTCATCGAGCGCTACGCCGCGCAAGGACGCCGCTGGGCAGTCGTTGGCGGCAGCGATGCGCATACTCTGCGACGCGTCGGCACCACGTGGACCGAAGTGCCAGGCGCAGGGACCGCCGACGACTTCATGCAGGGACTGCGAGACGGTCGCGCACTACTGGGGGAGCTCACGGGAATGCGTCTGATGGTGGCAGGTGAGATCTACGGCGTTGTCGGGCGGTATATGGCGAGTCTGGCCGGCTTCGGGCCGTGCGAACAGCCGCCATGGCGCCGTGCCGCATGCCTGACCTTCAGCGCCGTGTCGTTGCCGTTTCAGTTCATCCCCCTGGTCGCGGCGTTGCGCACCAAGGCCGGCGAGCGTGCCGTCGTGAGGCAGGCGTTGAGACTCTGGGAACCCGTGTTCGCGCGGCAGGACGACCACGACAGAAGAAGCGGTGGAGGTGCGTGGGTGACCGACAGGCGTGTCGCCATCACGGGCATCGGCATTGTCAGCGCCGTCGGGTCGACCCGCGAAGAGACATGGCGTCGCATGCTGGACGGCGAGTGCGGCATTGGTCCGGTGTCGGCCTTCGATGCGTCGGGCTTCAGGAGTCAGGTGGCCGGCGAAGTCGACATGTCGACAATCACCGATGGCTTCTCGCGGCTCGAATGGCGGCGGTGGTCGCGTGCGGATCGCCTCGGCGTGGTCGCCGCGGACGAAGCGCTCGCTGATTCCGGCGTGCTCGACAGCGGCATCGATCGCACGCGCGTCGGCGTGATGCTCGGCGCGGGTACCGCCGATCTGATTCGCAACGAGACCTATTTCTTCCGGGCGATCACCGACGGTGTCGGTCGCGCGCGCCCCTCAGACGCGTGGAATCATTTCTCCAATACACCGGGCGACGTGATCGCCGGTCGTCACGGCCTGGAAGGTCAGCGCAGCTGCGTGGTGGCGGCCTGCTCGTCCAGCACGATTGCCATCGGTCAGGCGGCCGATGCCATTCGCCTCGGCCGGGTCGATGCCGTCGTCGCCGGCGGCACCGATGCGCTCGCACGGCTGACCTACAGCGGCTTCAACGCGCTGCGGCTGATGGATTCGGCGCCGTGCCGTCCCTTCGATCGGTCGCCGTACCGGGATGAATATCGGCGAAGGCGCAGCCATGCTGATTCTGGAATCAATGGATCGTGCCCGGCGCCGCGGCGCGCAGATTTACGGGGAGCTTGCCGGTTACGGCTTGTGTTGTGAAGCATTTCATCCCACAGCGCCCGAACCCGACGGGCGTCCTGTCGCCGACGTGATCGCCGCGCCCTCACCGACGCGCGCATCAACGCCGACGCAGATCGATCACGTCAATGCACATGGCGACGGCGACGCCGCAGAACGATCGCGCCGAGTCCAGAGGCTTCCGCGCGGTGCTCGGCGATCGAGCGGCACGAGTGCCGGTCACGGCGCTTGAAGGCGATGATCGGCCACTGCCTCGGCGCGGCAGGAGCGCTGGAGGCAGCGGTGATGGCGCTCACGGTCGCCCGCGGCGTGATTCCGCCGACGATTCATCACACGGAAACCGATCCCGAATGCGAGGTCGACGTCGTGGCGAATCACCCGCGCGAGGTGCGCGTGCGGGTCGCCGTGTCTACGTCGCTGGCTTTCGGAGGCAACGACTCCGCGCTGATTATTGCTGCGGTGTGAGCATCGCCGCGGCCTCACGCGGCTGCATCTTCGCCACGATCAATTCCGAGACATCGAGCGCTCGCTGGTCTTCGGCCACGGGCACCAGCCGTGCGAGGTCTGGGTAATCCGCGGCGGCGGTGATCTGCCACGCTTTCGCCAGCCGCTCGAGCAGCGCGACGTTTGCTTCCAGCGTCGCGCGGAGCGTTAGGTCATCCATTTTCGGGGCGGCGAGGGCAGCCTGAAGCGCCCGCAGTTCCGCGACACGAATCACATCGGCATACCCCGGCGCATACTCGGGCCTGTCCTGCTCGTCCCACACCCGGAAGAACACCTGCAAGCGCGCATGCAGGACGAAGAAGCGCTTCATCAGCGAATCGATGGACCGCATGAATTCGAGATCCACGAAGCGGCGCTGAAAAAAGAGCACGCCGGTGACCGCCCAGTAGGTGGCGTTATCCCATGCGGCTTTGGCGGTCATCACTTGTGCATTCCCCATCAGCGGGTACTGGCCGTCGTACAACCGGATGAAGCCATCGAAGAGCCTCAGATAATTGGCATTGAGCTCCTCAACCCGTCCCGCAATCTGTTCACCGCGTGCGTCGCGCGTGATCAGGTCGGTGATGCATTCATTGCCGATGGCGATGAAATCGGAGCCCGGGCGAGTAGAACGGGTCGGTGAAGACGCCGGCCTCGCCGGTGAGCGCCCAGCGATCGGCGGAATACACCCGAGAACAGCCGTGGGCGTAGTGACGAAGCGCGAGGAAGTCCTCGAGGTTGTCTCGTTGCTGCTCGACGTACTCCGCACACTGAGGCTCGAACTCATGCAGCCACTCGAGCGCGCGATCGAATCGGTTGATGCGGTGGAACGGGTGCAGCCGGTCGTCGGCGACGATGCCGAAGCTGGTGCTGCCCGAGCCGAGCGGGATCAGCCAGACCCAGTAGCCTTTGCCCATCAAATGGTTGGTGCTCATCCACCGTTCGCCCGACGGCACGCGCCCGCGCCACCCAGCGTCGGTCGACCAATCGTCCACCTTGACGCGATCGCGTACCCGAAACCACGACGCATTGGCGCCGTGCGACGACTCGCGCGTCAACCCAAGGCGACGACGGATGAGCCCGGCGCGGCCACTCGCATCCACGATCCAGCGCGCGGTGACGGTGCGTGACACGCCGCTCCCCTCAACCTGGATTTCGTGCGTGTCATGGCCGAACGTGAAATCCTTGACCGCGACGCCGTCGAGGACTTCGACGCCGTCGGCTTGGTTCGCGTCGAGCAACCAGTTTTCGAGCCGGCCGCGATCGAGCTGAAACGAGGGTACTGGCGGGAATCTGACAGGGCCGACTTCGAATCGGCGCGTCAGGTCTTTGTTATCGCCGTTGGGAAAAAAATAGCGCAGACCGAGTTTCTCGAGGTGGCCCTCGCGCAGGTGCTGGTCGAGCCCGAGAATGCGCTGGAAATAATGCGCGCCAATTTCGACGCTCGATTCACCGACCTTGAAGGCCGCCTCCGGCACCGGATGCCGGCGCTTTTCGGCGAGAACCACCCGCAAGTGCCGGGCCTCGCGCCTCAGTTGTCGCGCGAGCGACAAACCGGCGAGCCCGCCTCCGGCGATAAACACGTCGCAATCCATCGCTACTCCTGCGCGCGTGCCTGTCGAGCCACGGCGTCGGCCGCGCGCTGCGCCGCCTCCGGGTCGCCGAGGTAGCGGCTCCCTTTCGCTTTCAAGTTCTCGTCCAGTTCGTACACCAGCGGTATGCCGGTCGGGATATTCAAGCCAACGATCTCCTGGTCCGAGATGTCGTCCAAATACTTGACGAGAGCCCGCAGCGAGTTTCCATGTGCCGCGATGAGCACCCGTTTGCCGGCGCGGATGGCCGGCGCGATGGCCTCGTGCCAGTACGGAAGAAATCGCGCGATGGTGTCTTTGAGCGATTCGGTGAGCGGCAGCTCGCTGGAAGAAAGCGTGCGATAGCGCGGATCGCGTGAGGGATGGCGAGGATCGTCGGGCGCAAGTGGTGGCGGCGGAATATCGTAGCTGCGTCGCCAGATCAGCGTCTGCGCCTCGCCGTGCTTGGCCGCGGTCTCCGCTTTGTTGAGGCCTTGCAACGCGCCGTAGTGGCGCTCGTTGAGCCGCCAGCTTTTTTCGACGGGAATCCACAGCAGGTCGAGTTCGTCGCGGGTAATCCAGCAGGTGCGAATGGCGCGCTTCAGCACAGAGGTGAATGCGAGGTCGAACGTGAACCCGTCGGCTTTGAGGAGACGCCCGGCCTCCGCCGCTTCGGCGCGGCCCTGGTCGGTCAAGTCGACGTCGACCCATCCGGTGAAGCGGTTCTCCTGATTCCAGGTCGATTGGCCGTGTCGCAGTAGAACAAGTTTGTGCATCGGTGATCCGACGCGGGTAGGGGTCAGATCACGAGAAACGCACCATCACCACGGCGTTTCTCGTGACCTGACCCCTAGGCCCGCGATGATAACTGCTTGACGGCCGCGCGGCCGGCGTATGTTGCCGCCGCACCGAGTTCTTCTTCAATGCGCAGCAACTGGTTGTACTTCGCCGTCCGGTCGCTGCGCGACGCCGAACCCGTTTTGATCTGACCCGCGGCGGTGCCGACGGCGAGATCGGCGATGGTCGATCCTCGGTTTCGCCCGAGCGATGGAGATGACGCTCGCATACCCTGCCTTCGAGGCCATCGCCATCGCATCGAGTGTTTCCGTGACCGTCCCAATCTGATTGAGCTTGATCAGGATGGCGTTGGCGATGCCCTCGCTGATGCCGCGCGCCAGAATCTCCGGGTTGGTCACGAAGAGATCGTCGCCCACCAGCTGCACGCGATCGCCAAGTTCCTGTGTCAACAGCGCCCACCCGCGCCAATCGCCTTCGGCACAACCGTCCTCGATCGAGATGATCGGGTACTCGCGGCACCATTCGGCATACAACGCGACCATGCCTTCGGAGTCGCGACTCGGTTCGCCCGACTTCTTGAATTCGTAGCGGCCGCCGCCCACCGAGAATTCGCTCGACGCGACATCGAGCGCAAGGTAGACGTCTTTCCCCGCGCTGTATCCGGCTTTGCTCACCGCCTCGAGGATCACATCGAGCGCTTCGCGATTGGACTTCAGATTCGGCGCAAATCCTCCTTCGTCGCCGACACCCGTGGAGAGGCCGCGTTTTTTCAACAACCCGCGCAGCGCGTGAAAAATCTCAACCCCGGCGCGCAGCGCGTCTCTGAAGGTGGTGAAGCCGAGCGGCATCACCATGAACTCCTGAAAATCCACGTTGGAGTCGGCGTGTGCGCCGCCGTTGATGATGTTCAACATCGGCACCGGCAGCAAGTACCCCGAAGTGGTCGCCGAGAGGTGCGCGATGTGCGCGTAGAGCGGCTGGCCGATGCGAACGGCGTCGGCCCTCAGGGCCGCCATCGAGACGCCGAGCAGCGCGTTGGCGCCAAGGCGGCTCTTGACCGCCGTCCCATCGAGCCTGATCATCGCGGTGTCGAGCTCGCGCTGCGAGTACTCGCGGCCCTGTAACGCGCCACGGATCTCCTCATTGATGTGCGCAACCGCGCGCCCCACACCTTTGCCCAGGTAGCGCTTGGCGTCCCCGTCACGCAGTTCGAGCGCTTCGCGTTCGCCGGTGGAGGCGCCGGACGGAACCGCGGCACGTCCGCGCGCGCCCCCCTCGAGCACCACGTCTACTTCAACGGTCGGATTGCCGCGCGAGTCGAGAATCTCGCGTCCGCGAATATCGAGAATTTTCATGGTGTGCGAGCCACTATCTACGCCGTGTCCGTAAGCCGCAAGCCCTCAGTGCGTACGATGAAGCCGTCCGCGCTCACCCCCGCAAATCCGCCTCCGCCTCCTGACGCAGCGCCGACTCCGAAATCGGGCCGATGAACGGTTCCTCGTCAACAGTCACGACCACCACGCCACCTTCGGTGATCGTGTGCGCCGGCGATCTTCGTCCACGTTGAAGCCGATGTGCGCCCCGCGCGGGATTAGCACATCCCGGTCCACGATCGCGTTGCGGATTCTCGCGTGCCGACCCACGCGCACGCCTGGCATCAGGATCGATTGCTCGACGTTGCAGAAGCTATGAACGCGGACATTCGGGCACAGAATACTGCCCCAGATCCGGCTCCCGGAAACGATACAGCCAGGCGAGATCAGCGAGTCGAGCGCTTCGCCGCGGCGCAGGTCCTCGGCGAAGACGAACTTTGCGGGTGGGGCCTGTGGTTGATACGTCCGCAGCGGCCACTCGGGATCGTAGAGATTGAACTCGGGATTGACGTGACACAGGTCCATGTTGGCTTCGTAATAGGCGTCAAGTGTCCCGATGTCGCGCCAATACTTCGCGGCTTTCTTGTTTTCGTCGTAAAACTGATACGAAAACACGCGACCGCCGCGAATGAGCGTCGGGATGATGTTCTTCCCGAAGTCGTGGTGACTCTCCGCGCTCGCGGCGTCCGCTTCGAGCGCTTTCACCATCACGTCGATATCGAACACGTAAATGCCCATTGAAGCGAGCGCGAGGTGCGGGGTCCCCGGGATCGACGCGGGTGAGGCAGGTTTCTCCTGGAACCCATTGATGCGGTGCTCTTCGTCGACCGCCACGATGCCGAAGCGCGGGCCGTCCTCGATCGGCACTTCGATCGACGCGAGTGTGACCTCCGCGCCTTTGTCGACGTGAAACCGCAGCATCCGGCGGTAGTCCATCTTGTAGATGTGATCGCCCGCCAGCACGACGACATAGCGCGGACTCTCCCGGACGATTGAGTACAGGTTCTGATAGACCGCATCGGCGGTGCCCTGATACCACTGCTCACCGACGCGCTTTTGCGGCGGCAGGATCTCGATGAATTCGCCGAGCTCTTCCGAGACAATGCTCCAACCCAGCCGTACATGCCGGTTGAGCGACAGCGATTTGTACTGAGTCGCGATGTAGACGCGTCGAAACCCCGAGTTGAGGCAATTGCTCAGCACGAAGTCGATGATCCGGTAGGGGCCACCAAAGTACACGGCAGGCTTCGCACGGTCTTTCGTGAGCGGCGAGAGGCGTTCCCCGACACCGCCGGCAAGCACGATCACAAGCACATCATCGTGGAGCACGATAGCCCCGCACGATATCACTTGCTTGGGTTTGACAGAGCCCGGAGTGCCTTCGTATGATCGATCGTTTAGGAGATGCCAATGTCTAGCCGTCGAGTCATTGCGCTCGTTGCCGTCGTCGCATTTGCGTTCGTCGGCTCAGTTGCGTCCGCGCAACAGGCGCCCAAGCAGGACACCAAGAAGCGAAACAAGCAGGAGCAGCAGGAGATCGAACAGCTAGTGAAGACCGTCGATGGCGTCATGGCGGGCCAGCCGGCTCCGTCCGACGTGCAGATGACGATCACACCGTTCTTCCTCAAGTCCCAGGAGCAGCGGACGTTTGTCCCGTTTGTCCTTGACGTCAAGGGTGCACCTGCGGGGGAAACGGCAATGTACGTGCGCGTGGTGAATCCATCGGCGCAGCCAGATCCCAAAACGAAGAAGGTCGAATATCCCTGGGACGATATCCACTTCATGCCCGCGGGGGCGATGGCGAGCGGCACGCTCAATCGCGTGTTCATGGCGACGCCAGGGACCTACGACGTCTACATTGCGGTCAAGGAGCGGCTCCCCGAGAAGGCGCCGAAGACGCAGGTCGCTAAGATTGGCGTGCTCAAGACGCAAATCACGGTGCCCGACTTCTGGAACGGCGAGCTGGCCACGAGCAGCATCATCGTCACGGACAAGGTCAATGTCCTCAGCGCCCCGGTCAACCCCGAAGAAGGTCGCGAGCGGCCGTTCGTCTTCGGCTCGCAGGAGCTTGTCCCTGCCAACGACCTGGAGTTCAAGAAGAGCGAGCAACTCGCCACGTTTTTCCAGGTCTACAACGCCGGGCTTGGCTCCGACGGCAAGCCCGACTTGTTGATGGAATACAACTTCCACCGCACGGAAAACGGCGCCGAGAAGTTCTTCAACAAGACAAATCCCCAGACAATCAACGCCTCCGTGTTGCCGCCGACGTTCGACCCGACCAAGTTCCCGGTGCCGGGTGGGATCGAAGTGCCGCTGCAGAGCTTCCCGGAGGGCGACTACCGCCTGGAAATCAAGATCAGCGACAAGGCGGCCGGCAAGACGTTGACCAAGGACATCAAGTTCACCATCAAAGGCGCGTAAGCGGCGAAATCGCACGTCGAGCCTGATTTTCCGCATCCAATCTGTGGGAAAATCAGGCTCGGTTCCACTTGTGAGTCAGAAGCCCATGGGCACCCGCCGAAGGGCTTCGAACGCGCGGATCGCGTTTGAATCCCGCCGTCTCCTCATCCTGGCGCTAATCGTGTGCGCCGCGGGGCTGCAGACGCGAGTCGCGACGGCGCAAGAATCCGGTTCTTCTCCCCGCATCATCCAAATCGCAAACGCAACAACGGGATCGATCTCCGGTGTTGTGCTTGACGACCAGGGACAGCCGCTCGACGGTGTCGTGGTCTCCGCCCTCGGCACAAGCAGCGGATTCGCGATGAGCGATCGCGTTGGCCAGTTCACCCTGCGCCAACTCACTCCTGGCCCGTATCTGTTGCGCGCGCATCTGCAGGGATATCTTCCGGCGCGCAACGCCATGGTCAATGTGCGTCCGTCGTCGCGAACGGTTTCGACGTTCACACTCCGTCGCGAAGGAAGCGCACGCGAGCCGCGCGTGCTCGCAGCCGGGATGGGGGCGACACCGAAGTGGTAGCCGCGCCATCGGATACGCCGCGCGATGAAGGCGAGACCGCTTGGCGCTTGCGCCACTTGAAGCGCTCGATTCTCAAGGACGCGACGACGTACGTGAATGCGACGAGCGCTCCGGAAAGCAATTGGTTCCTCACCGAGTCGTTTTACTACCTCGGACGCGCCGTCGGGTCGTCGGCGCGCGCGGCGGGTTCGCTGTTTACCAGCTTGCCGCTCCAGGGACAGGTCAACCTGCTGACGATGAGCGCCTTCGACAACCCATTTCAGCTGCTGCAGGGCGGGCGCACGCGCAGCGTGGCGTATTTCGCCGTCGGTGCGCCCGTCGCGTTACACGGCGATTGGACCGTCAAAGCCGCACTCAATCAGGGCGACTTGAGCTCGTGGATCGTGGCGGGGAATTACGCCCGGCGCGAGCCCGCGGACCATCGCTACCAGTTCGCCATGTCGTACGGCGTCCACAGCTACCAGGGCGGCAACCTCGCGGCGATCGCCGCTGTCCCCGATACGTCGCGGAATGTCGGCGCTGTGACCGTGAGCGACGACTGGAAAGTGACCGACCGTGTCACGCTGGGGTACGGCGGTAACTATGCGCACTACGATTATCTCGGACAACCGTCGTACCTGAGTCCGCGCCTCAGCACGACGTTTAGCGCGACCGATAGCCTTCGCATCCGCGCGCATTGCCGCTCGCCAGGTGCTCGCGCCCGGTGCTGAGGAATTTCTGCCTCCGACACACGCGCAAGTCCTCCCGCCGCAGCGGACCTTCGCGCCGTTGACGCAGGATGCCTTTGTCGCCGAGGATCTGCGCCACTACGAAGTCATTGTCGAACAGGTGCTCAGCGGTGCAACCCTGGCGCTGCGCGCCTTTGAGCAGCACGTCGACGATCAGCTGATTACCGTCTTTGGCATGCGCACGCCCGAGGCCGCCGCGTCGGAACTTGGGCACTACCTTCTTGCCAGCACCGGAGATGTAGCCATTCGTGGTTGGGGACTGGCGATGACGCACGACATCGCCGGCGTTGTGCGCGGGACGGTGGACTATTCGTTCGCGGCGGCGGATTGGAGCCCAAATGGCCGCGCCAACGATCTGCGCCGCATCGCCGCCCGTCTCCCGTCGGCGCTGCGTGAAGGACACGAAAATGTTCACGACCTCACCTCGTCGATCGAAACCGTCGTGCCCCGCACCGCGACGCGCGTGTTCTTTATCCTCAAGATGAACAGCAGCTACATCCAAGACGACGGCACCGCCGATCGGCCGGGATTGGACGGCCGCTTCGACATGCAGGTCACGCAGGGGTTGCCCTTCGTCAATCTGTTCAGAGCGGACTGGGAAATGTTGGTTGGTGTCCGCAATCTCTTCCGTGAAACCGCCATGGAAAGTTCGATCTACGACGAACTGCTCGTCGCCCGGCCCCCCAAACGCCTCATCGGCGGCATCACCGTCAAGTTTTGAGGATACGCGTTCTTGGATCCGGCAGCCGGATTCTTGGATTCCGTGGTTACTGAAGCGCGACAAAAATCTCAGAAGTGCAATAATATCAGCTGCTTAGAACGAAAAAACTCGAACGATGCGTGGTATGGCGTTTGCTGCCATCGTTGAGTTCCGAGCTGACTACCGCTCCATGCTCCAGCACCCGCGCGCCATCGTGAACCGCACAGCCACGCAACATTGGCGTGAGTGGTCGCGCACGGTGCTGCCGGTCGTCACCGCCTTGCTGCTGCTCGCACTTGGCGTCGTCAACGTCGTCGAGCGCGCCACCTCCGACGAAGTCGAAGACGGCGTCTTGTGGGTCGAGCGCAGTGCCGGGATCGTCGCCGCCGAGATCGCCGCCGATTCGGCCGCCCGCCGTGCAGGGGTGCACGAAGGCGACGTGCTGCTGGCCGTCGACGGTCATCCGGTCGTATATCGCGAAGACATCCTCGGCATTCAGCAGCGGGCCACGCGCGGCGAACGACACATCTACACGCTCCTTCGGCTGGGCAGCCGCGAGATCGCGGAAATCACGTTAGCACCCGTCCCGAGCGGCGCTGGCGCGCTCTATTACGTGCTGTCACCGTGGGCATATTCACGCTGCTCGTCGGCGCCGCTGTGCGCGCCCGTCGCCCGTTCGATCAGGCGACGCTGCACTTTTTCTGGCTGGCCGTCGCGTTCTTCGGCGCCTTCACGTTCTCGTTCACTGGACGTTTCGATCGCGCGGACTGGTTCTTTTATTGGGCGGACGAAGTGGCGCTGCTGATGCTGGCGCCGCTCTTCCTGCATTTCGCGCTGGTGTTCCCCGAGCGGCCGCGGGCTCATGGCTACACCGCCATGCTCGCGCGCTGGTTGCCGGCGATTTATCTGCCTGCGGCGGTTCTGGCCTCGACGCGCATCCTCGCGCTCGTGCGTGCCGATGTCAATCCCGCCAAATTCGTGCGGCTGATTGGCATGCTCGAGCAGCTGGAGTTGCTCTATCTCGCCGCCTTCCTTGCCGCCGGTCTTGCCGTGCTGATTCGTGCGCTCGGCCGCGTTCAGTCGGTTACGGCCAAGCGTCAACTTCGCTGGATCGTCTGGGGTACCGCAATCGGAGCGGTGCCGTTCGTTCTGGGGTATGCGTTGCCGTTTGCCTTTGGCGTCGCGCCCTCGCTTCCGATGCAGCTCTCCGCGATCCCGCTGGGGTTTATTCCGCTCGCGTTCGCGTCGGCGATCGTCCGTTATCGCCTGATGGACGTCGAAGTCATCCTCAAGCGGCTACTTGTCTACAGTGCAGTGTCGGCGGCAATCGCCCTGATTTACGTGGTTATTCTGCGAAGTTCGGGCAGCGTTATTGTGCAGACGGAGGACGAGCACCGGTGGATGATCGCGTTTCTTGCGACGATCATCGTGTTGCTGCTCGCCAAGCCGGTCAAAGACGCGGTGCAGGCGACGATCGACCGAGCGTTTTATCGCGATCGCTACGATTACCGCCGCGCGCTCGTCGCGTTTGCGCGCGACCTCAACGGCGACCTCGACCTCAATCGACTTGTCGACCGGCTCGTGTCACGGGTCAAGGAAACGCTCGATGTGGATCGGATGTCGCTCATGCTCGCCGACGAGCTCGACGGATTCGAGGCGCTGAAAACAATTGGTGTCGATGGGCCGCTGCCCAGGCTCGCCGGGGACTCCGGCGTCGGCGGCCGACTCGCGTCGGGTCACGTCGTGCGGCTGGACGATCCCCTTGCAGTCGGTCGATTCACTGCGGAAGAAGTGGAATTTTGGCGCGACGCCGGCATTTACTACATGGTGCCGTGTGTGTCGAACGACACGGTCATTGCGGTGCTTGCCTTGGGGCGGCGCGAAAGCGGCGAGCCGCTCACCAGCGAAGACATGGCACTGCTCACGGCAGTTGCCGGCCAGGCGGCGACTGCCATCGAGAACGGACGGCTCTATCGCCAGCTTCATCACAAAGCCGCCGAACTCGATCGCCTCCGATCGTTCAACGAGAATATTCTCGAATCGCTCGACGATGGGTTACTGGTTGTCGGCCTCGACGACCGCGTGATCCGTTGGAATCAGGCACTCGAGCGGTTGTACGGCATCACGCGCGCGGACGCGCTCGGCCAGCCGCTCGAGCGTTTGTTCGACTCACACGTGATTGACAGACTGCGTGCCTCGCTGCAGCAAAAGCCACACGGCACAACAGTCTTTCGCATGCCGCTGGTTGGTCGGGGCAGCAGAGCGGAGGCGCGTGTGCTCGTCAATCTCACGACGATTCCCTTGCAGGCGGTCGCCGGCGCTCCAGCGCAAGCCGGCACGATCGTCATGCTCGAGGACATCACCGAACGCGCGCAGCTCGAAGAACAGCTCCGCATCTCCGAAAAAATGGCGTCGCTCGGTCTTCTCGCGGCCGGTGTGGCCCACGAGGTCAACACACCACTGACCGGCATCTCGAGCTACACGCAAATGCTGCTGGAGCAGGCGGACCCCGACGATCCGCGAACGCGCGTGCTCGAGAAGATCGAGAAGCAGACATTCCGCGCCGCGCGCATCGTCAATGGGTTGTTGACGCTGTCGCGTCCCAATGCCGCGGACGAAACGGAGCGAGCGCCGGTTGACCTCAACACCGTCATCGGCGACGTGCTGTCACTCCTGGAGCATCAACTCGACCGAGGAAGCATCAAGATTCGACGCGAGCTGTCTGATACGGCGGTGCAGGTGCTCGGTTACGAATTCAAGCTGCAGCAGGTGCTGCTCAACCTCATTCTCAATGCCCGGGATGCGATGCCGCGCGGCGGCTGGCTCACGGTGGCCACGCGCATCGAGGACGGCGAGGGCATCGCCGAGGTGTCGGATACTGGCAATGGGATCCCTACCGAACACCTGGCGCGAATCTACGATCCGTTCTTCACGACGAAAGCCACAGGGCAGGGCACCGGCCTCGGCCTCTCGATCAGCTACGGCATCATCCGTGAGCACGAAGGCTCCATTACCTGCGAAAGCCATCCCGGCCAAGGGACGCGGTTCACGCTGCGGTTTGCAGCGCTGCCCGAATCTGGCACAAGAACCGCAGACGTGATGCGCAGGGCTGGAGTGTGATGCGCCGTAACGGTTCGGTCCTCGTCATCGACGACGAGGAGATCATGCGCGAGATTCTCGAGACGCTCCTCTCGCGCGAGGGCTACTCGGTTCGACTTGCGGCCAATGGGACAGAAGGTCTCGAGCTGGCGCGTTCGCTGCCGTTCGACGCGGTCATCGTCGACGTGATGATGCCCGGGATTGACGGTCTGCAGGTTCTGGAGGAGCTCCACAAGCAGGACGAAGAGTTGCCGGTCGTGATGATCACCGCCTTTGCATCGATGGAGAACGCGATCTCCGCGATGAAGAAGGGCGCGTTCGATTACATCACCAAGCCGTTCAAGAACGACGAAGTACTGGTCGTGCTGCGTAACGCCATCGAACGGCGGCGGCTCGTCGCCGAAAACGTCGTCCTCAAACAGAATCTGCAGGCGCGGTACCACCGATTCGCGGGCATTATCGGCAAGAGCCCGCGGATGAAACAGGTCTTCGATCTCATCATCCAGGCGGCGCCGAGCCGGTCGACGATTCTGATCACGGGCGAGAGTGGTACTGGGAAAGAGCTCGTCGCACGCGCCATCCACAGTAATTCGGCACGCTCTGATAAGACGTTCGTCACGGTCAATTCGGGTAATCTGCCGCCCGATCTGCTGGAGTCGACGCTGTTTGGTCACGTCAAGGGCGCGTTCACGGGCGCCGTGTATCCGAAGAAGGGATTGTTCGATCTCGCGGATAAAGGGAGCATCTTCTTCGATGAAATCGGCAATATCCCGCTGGAGACGCAGGCCAAGCTCCTCCGCGTGATGCAGGAGCGCGAGTTCATGCGGCTCGGAGGCATGGAGACGATCAAAGTCGACGTGCGGATCATTGCCGCCACCAACGTCGACCTCAAACACGAGATGGAAGACGGCCGCTTTCGTGAGGACCTCTTCTATCGGCTGCACGTGATCGCGATCCACCTGCCGGCCCTTCGCGACCGGAAGGATGACATTCCGCTTCTCGTGCAGCACTTTCTCGAGAAGTACGCGATAGAAAACGCTCGCCAGAATCTCGAGTTCGCTCCGGAAGCGATGGATCTATTGATGGAGCACGACTGGCCGGGCAACGTGCGGGAGCTCGAAAACGTCATCGAGCGGGCCGTGGTGCTCAGCGCGGGCACGCGCATCGGGCCGGATCTGATTCCGGAAAACGTCAGGCGTTCGCCGTCATTTCAAACGCCTCAGATCACGATGCCGGCAGACGGCGTCTCGCTGAAAGAAGTGACCGCGTCCTACGAACGCCAGTGGATCGAATCGGCGCTCGAAGCGGCCGGCGGCGTGCAAAAACGTGCCGCGGAACTGCTCAAGATCAAACCCACGACGCTCAACGAGATGATCAAGCGCTACGACATCCGTCCGCGTCGCAAGAAGGCCCCATCCGGCAGCATGGCCGCAACCGAAACGACGGCTGCCGCCGACACCGGCGACGAACTCGAGCCAGTCGGCTCGGATGTCGAGTAACGCACCCGGGCGCTGGGCCATCTTTGCGGTCGCCGTTTATGTAACGGTGGCCGGTCTCGCCATCACCATCGGACCTTACGCGAGCGTGCGCCGGCTGTCTGGCCGGCTGGGTCCTCCGGAAGAGAGGCCCGGGATCACACCCGCCGCGGTATCAATGTTCTTTGTTCGCATAGGCGACGAAGGCCGCACCTTGTATCATCGCGCGCTGCTCTTCGACTTCGTTGCGCCAGCGGTATTTGTCGGCGCGGGTTGGACGATCGTCGCCTGGTCGCGTGCACGGGCGCCACATCTCACGCGTGCCGGTTCGTTGATCGTGAGGCTTTTGCTGGTGCTCGCCGCGGTCGAAGTCGTCGAGAACCTGTTGCTCCTGGCCGCTCTGCACGGTTACCCCGGACGACCGCCACTCGGCCACCTGGTGGGCACGGCGGTGCGACTCAAGCTGTGGCTCTACGCCGCCTGCGCTGTGTCCCTGGTGGGTCTCAGTGTTGTGGCGATGATGAATCCCTCGCGTGACGCGGCATGACGAAGCTCGTCATCGTGCTCGCAGCCGCCGCCGCGGGTGTGCTCCTCATTTTGGCGATTTTTGTGGCGCCAGGGGTTGCGGCTGGGGCACTCCTTCACCCAGGGCGGCGCACCCGCATCGTTCCGACGCCGTCGCACTGCGTTGAGGCGACGGTGCAAGGAGCAGGTGATGTGACGCTGCGCGGATGGCGGTGTGCCGCGGCGTCTCCGTCTCCATCGGCGGCACCATCATCTTTCTGCACGGCGTTGCCGACAGTCGCGTCGCGGGCGTTGGCGTCATCACCCGCTTTCTCGCCCGCGGATTTGACGTCGTCGCATTCGACAGCCGTGCACACGGATTGTCTTCTGGTGATGTGTGCACGTATGGCTACTTCGAGAAAGCCGACCTCGTCCGGGTAATTGACGCGATCGGCGCGACGCGCGTCGTGCTGATTGGCCACTCGCTTGGCGCCGCGGTCGCGCTGCAGACGGCGGCCACGGACAAGCGCGTGCAGGCGGTCGTCAGTGCCGAATCCTACGCCGACTTACGCACGGTCGCAAGTGAGCGCGCGTATTTTCTACCCGCCCTGATCATCGATCGGGCATTTCGGACGGCGGAACAACAAGGTCATTTCGTCGTCGATGCCGTCAACCCCGCCGCCGCTGCGGTCAACATCGACGTTCCAGTGCTGGTCGTCCACGGCGCAGACGACGATGCGACACCTCCGCATCATGCGGAGGAGATTTTCCGAGCCTTGGCCGGCCCGAAAAAGCTGATGCTCGTCGCCGGAGCGCGGCACGCCGGGTCGCTGGGTAGGGCAGACGTGTGGCTCGAGATCGAAAAGTGGGTCGAAGCGGCGTTCGAACCAGTGCCGACGAGCGAGTCGATAGCTACCGCTTCCGGGAGCGTTTCGCGGTAGTCTTCGTCGCGCGTTTTCGCGCGCGGTTCGCGGAGGCCTTGCGCGCTCCACGCCGCATCGGTTCGCGATCCTCGGCCTTGCCGTAGCCACCGCCCCCCGGCTTTTCTCCGCCGTGATGCACCGCGTTGACGGTAGCCCACGCGCGCCGTTCAGCTTCGGGTTCCGAAAGACCTTTGGCCTCGTACCCTTTTTCGATGTGCTCAGCCTGACGCTTCTGCTTGTCTGTGTATTTATTCTTGTCACCGCGCGGCATTGGCAACCTCCACACGGCACGCGCGCAAGCCCTGTGCCACTGTCGTAGCAAGTGCCACTTTACAAAGTCGCGCTACCGTCCGCGCACCGCGGCAATCAGGCGGTCGTATTTCGCCATGATCACGTCCCAGCGGTAGTTTCGCTTCACGTATTCCTTGCCGTTTCGTCCCATCGCGCGTCGCAGGCGCTCGTCGGCGAGCAACAGGTTGGCGCAGTCGATGAACTCCTCGCGATCGGTGTAGAACAGGCCGGCATTGCTCTTGACGCAGTGCTCGACGAGAACCTCGGAGCGTCCGTTGCACAGCACCGGGGTGCCCACGGCCATGGCTTCAAGCGCCAGGAGCGAGAGACTCTCATAGGGGGAGGGAACCACGACGATGGTGGCGGCTTCCAGCGCCTCGAGGCGTTCGCGTTCGGAGAGCAACCCGGCAAAGGTCACCCACGGCACTTCCGGCAACTGCATCAACTTGACGCCCATCAGGACCAGCATCGCCTCGCCACCGTGTTCTTTGTAGCTGGTGAAATACTCCAGCAACTCCTCGCAGCCCTTGCCCGGATCGATCCTGCCCCCGTAGAGCAGAAAGTCGCCCTGGAGGCGATGGCGGCGGCGGAACCCGGCGCCGCGCGACTTGATCTGTGACAGGACGTCCACGTCTTCCTCACCGTCACGCGGGGGCGCCGGCTCACCTTCACCGACATCACCCTGCATGAGGTCGACACCGCAGCCGACGGTCTCTTCTGCCACCGTGCGGATGGCGAACGTGGTTTTCAGGAAGTTCTTCTCGACTTCGGTGTTGTAGGCGATTGCTGCCGGTTGCCGGAACATCTCCTTGTAGATGTCGAGGTGAATGGCCGGCTCGTCGTGCGCCGTCGGCACAAGGATGCTGCGCTGTGGATCGATCTGGATCCCGAGCAGCGTCGGCGCGTACAGGTAGGTGAAAAAAATCAGCGCGTCGTACGTGCTTGTGATGGCGGCCCAGATGATCGAGCAATGCCGGACACCAAGGGCCTTGCATCTCGAGCCACTTGAGCTCGTCTTCACGTGTGTGTGGGTTCTGGAAAATCCAGTCCGAGTACTTGTTGAATGGCTGGATGTCTCGCGTGTGCGCCACGGCAAATCGCCGCACGCTGACGCCTTTGACGCGGTCCATCCCTTCCGGGTATTCGTTTTTCCAGGTGAGGTAATCGCGCGCGCACGTCGTGAGCACCTCCACGTCGTGGCGGGTTGCGAGCCGTTCGGCAATGAGGCGGCAATGGTATTCCGAGCCGCCGAGGATCTCGGCGCCGTACCGTTGCACGATGAAAGCAATACGCATGTTTAGTTTACTGTCGAAAGGAGCGAGGTGAGATCGCGGCGCAGGCGCTCGGCGCCGAAATCGTTGAGGCGGCGGCGTTGTCCCGCGATGACGCGCGCCCTCAAATCATCGTTGTACGCCACCTCGCCGAGTAACTCCGCCGCGAACTCGAGATCCTTGGGAGAAAAGCAGATGCCCGCCCCGCCCAGTGTGTCGGGCACGGCGGTGGAGCCGTAGGCGAGCACGGGCACGTCGGCCGCCATCGCTTCGAGCAAAGGCACACAAAACCCCTCGTGTTCCGACAACGAAATGTAGGCGGAGGCGAGCCGATAAAACGTGGCGAGATCCGCCTCGGGTACGGCTCCGGTAAACCAGAACCGATCCGACGGCATCTGGTACTCGGCGACGAGCGCGCGAATCATGTCGTAGTAACGAGGGACACCGTCAGTTTTCCCGACGAAGATGAACCGGTATTTGAGATCAACATAGCGCTTGTAGTGCTCGGCGAGTTTGATGTGATCCTCGATCTTCTTATTGGGAACGATGCGCCCGACGAACAGAAAATTGAGCAATCCATCCGAAAGCAGTTTCTCGAGGGCCGGGCGCCGCGGAGCGCGACGGATGCGGTCGGGATCGACGGCGATTGGAAACACGCCGGTGTTGGCGAACCCCATCGCCTCGAGCTCGCGACGGTTGTAGTCGGAGTCGCCCATGGCAAGGTCCACCTGCCCCACCAACGTGTGGAGCTCCTGACGGCCGAGCGCCAACAGCCGGAAAATGGGCGGATCGTACGGCGCAAAAAAATGCGCCGGCGTGATGTTGTGATATTGAAGCACCCGCCCGCGAGGAAGCCGCGCGAACGCGTCGGTCATCGGCGAGGGCAGCGCAAAGTGAAAGATCGTCACGTCGCCCGTCCGCGCCGACGGGTCGGAGAACAAGCGAATCTCGTCGCGTAGATCATCGTCGACCGTCAACGCATAGACGTCCGCGTCGTGGCCCAGATCGCGCAGCAGGTCGCGCACTCGGCGCGCGCTGTCGCCGATGGCATCGCCTTTGTGCGCGGCGGGCACCCACTGGTTGACCACCATCGCTACGGCTTACGGCTTACGGCCTACGGCTTACGGTCTTGCGTAAGCCCTAAGCCTTAAGCCTTAAGCCGTCCCTCCTTCGGCAACGCATGAAACGCGGCGGGCCGATAGGTGCGAATCTCTTCGAGCTTTTCGGCAAGGTTGAACTGCTCCCAGAAATCGAACGCCACCGGCGGGTGCGGGCGACGCGGCGAAGACGCAACCCGATCGACGAATGACAGCAGGGTGGCGCCGAAGTCTTTGGCGGCAAATCTCCCCAGTGCAGCGTCCTGCGAATCGATGATGCGATCCTGGAGCTCGCCGTCGGTGATGACTTGATGGATCAGCGCCGCGACATGTACTGGATCCTTGTCAGTCACCAGTACGCCGCCACCGTCCATCGTCGCCGGGACGGCAGACGCCGCATACGCGATCACCGGCACGCCCATGTGAAACGCTTCGACGAGCGGAACACAAAATCCTTCGTGCTCACTTGCGCATAAAAAGACATCGGCGATTTCGTAATACGCGACCAGCTCCTCGTTCGTCACGTGACCGACAAAGTGCACGTCGGCCGTGCCGAGGCGTGCGATGAGCGCGTTGAGCATCGTCAGGTAACGTTCGAAGCCACTATGCGACCCGACAAACAGCAGCCGCGAGCGTGGATTGAACCAGCGTTTGTAGGCGTGGAACCAGCGAATGACATCCTCGAATCGCTTGTTGGGAATCGTGCGGCCGACAAACAACACGTTGACCCAGTCGTCATCAAACGTCGCGGCATGCATGTAGTTGGCCGAACCGGTCAAATGTGAAAAGTCCGGTACCACCGGGAGCACTCCGGTAGCCTCGAAGCCGAGCGACGCCAGCTCGAGCCGGTTATATTCCGAATCCCCCAGCGCAAGATCGCAACGGCTCGCGTACAGTTCCAACTCGCGGCGGCCAAGGTAACAGAGCTGCACCAGTAGTGGATGGACGTCGATGAAGTATTTGGGTGGCGTGATGTTGTGATAGACGAGCACCATCCGATCGGGCAGCGCGTAGGCGATGCGCGACGCCCGCGACCCGATCGAAAAGTGGTGGATCAAGATGTTGTCGGGATGACTCGCGTCGGGCAAGGACAGGTAATCGACGGTGAGGTGCTCCAAACGCAGGTCCGCGGTCTCGACAAAAATGTCGGACTCGTAGCCGGCAGCGCGCAGGACGCGCTGGATGCCGAGGACCTCGTTTCCGATCGCATCGCCGTAGCCAAGCGTCGCCAGTACCTGATGGATGGCGGGCTTGCCGGCCGCCCCGCGACGTTGCTCGGGGCGCCCTGAGCCATGGTCGAAGGGCGTAGCGTTAGCGAAGGCGGGCATGCTCAGTTCGGCTTTCGCGGCGGGCCACTGCCACGCCGACGCCGCCGCGCGCCGCGCTGTTGCTGGGGCGCACGCGCGGAAGGCGCTTGACCGTGCGGCGCCCCTTGCCGCGGCCGCGCCGGCCGGGGCCGCCGGTCGGCGTCACCCCGTGCAATTTGCTCGGGCCGTGCGGCGCTGGGCCCTTGGGGGGCGGAGTCGGCCGCATGGGTGAAGGCGGAGGCCGGCGATCCTGGCTCGGGGGTGGCTGGTGGCCTGAGGACCTCGACTTGAGCTCGAGGCGCGGGTATTGGGCGACCTGCCGCCGCGGCGACAGTGCGACTCGGCGGCGCGTCAACAGCGCGACTTGCCGATGCCGATTCCTTGTCGCTCAATGCCGCCCCCTTCGGGAGTCCCGCCACGATCTTCTCCGCGGGCGGCAAAATCTTGCGACGACGTGCGAACCACCCTGGCAGTGGTTCCATGGACCTGGTGGCCGGCTCACGTCCAAGCCGTTCGAGGATATCGAGGTACTTCCGCTCGATCACGGGCCAGCTGTAATGCTTGGCGAAATACTCGCGACCGTTTCGGCCGAGCGTCAACGCCAATGCCGGACCCATATCGATCGCTCGCAGCGTTTCCATGAACTCGGCGAACGTCTCGTAGTACAGCCCGCCGTTGCTGCGAATGCATTGACCGCGGAGCACGTCGCAGTGACCGTTGGCGAGCACGGGTTTGCCAAGTGCCCACGCCTCGAGGGCGACCATCGAGAGGCTTTCGAGGTACGACGGCATGATCAGCAATTCCGCCGCGGCGAGCGCATCGAACTTGTCCTGATCGCTCACGAAGCCCAGGTGGTGGATGCGCGGGTGATCTGGAATAGGAATGATCGGCGTGCCGATCAGTACCAGGTGCATGCCTTCAGCCATCATCCGGCTGTAGCGCTGGAAGAAATCGAACAGCTCGCCGCATCCCTTGTTCTGATCGATGCGACCGACGTAAATGGCGAACCGATCGCGGATGCCGAACTTGTGGCGGAAACGCGCGGGGCTGGTCTCGCTGGGAATCTCCGAACCAACTCCCACGACCACGCCCGGCACGTCATCGTTCTGCGCCGCGGCATGAATCAGCGCGCGCTCTTCGTAAGAGTTGTACATCACGGCGCGCACACCGCGAAACAGCGGACCGAAGATACTCAGGCCCAGCGCTCCATCCCGCTCCGCGGTGGGTACGAGAATGGCCTTCGCCGGAACGGCGCGCACGCCGTGGTACGCGTGGTAGTAGCGAAAGCTGAAGAAAATAAAAAAGTCGAAGCTGCCCTGATGCTGCTCGATGTACGCAACCAGCTCCGGACTGGTGGGGCCTTCTGCGTCGAGCCAGCTCAGTTCGTCGCGGATCGCGTGCGTGGCGAGAAACACACGCTCCGACGACTTGCCAAATTCATCGGGATCCCGCTCTCGCGCCACCTGAAATCGGCGGACCGTTACGCCGTGCACCGTTTCGACGCTCGCGGGTAGTGCGTTGCGCCACGTGACGTAATCGGTCGCACACGTGGTCAAGACTTCGACGATCACGTGTCGAGCGAGACGTTCCGCGACGTAGCGCGCGTGAAGCTCGGCACCGCCGTTGATATCGGCGCCGTAGCGCTGAACGACGATGGCGACTTTCACTGCTCGTCGTCGTCTTTCGACGATGTGGGGAATGACTCGGGACGATCATCGCTCCGTCAGGCGCTCGACTCGACGCCTGCCGCACCGACGTTCTCGTCGCGGCCGGGGGGGACATCGGCATCGTCGCCGCCTTGTCCTTCGCTGTCGAATCCGGCATCGGGCCCGAGGTCGCCCTCGCCGGTATCCATCGATGACTCGTGGGTGTCCGATTCCTCGCCCATGGGTGCGGCGCCGCCCGGTTGAGCACCCACACCGCGGCGGCCACGACGCCGCCTGCGGCGACGGCGCGCGGCGTCGGGGCCCAGCGGTTGCGCGCCGGCGTTGTTCTCGGTTGTTTCAACGGCGCTGGTTCCTTCGGCGGGTGCCGGTTCTTGTCGCGACGCTCGTTGTTCGCGGCCGTCGACACGTTCCGGCCGCGAGCGCACAGCCTCGGGCCGGTACTGCACCACCCCCTCGAGCGCACGGACGCGGCGTTCGCTGAAGTCGAGGCGGCTCGTGAGCGATTCGACGCGCATCTTGAGGTTCTTCAACTCGATCGTCTGCCGCGTGGTTTCGAGCACCAGGTTATGGAGGACCTCGTAATAGAGGACGTTCCATTCCGCACGGGAACGCTCGAAGATCTGAAACTCCACTTTGCGCCGCTGCGTCGCGTTTCAACATGTCGACGTTGAACTGCGCTTGCGTATGCAGCACCTGGTTCAGGGTGTTGGGATTGAAGAACAGCTTCAGAATCGGCCGCAGCCACTTCCGCATCGTCCGCAACAGCGAGCGATGTGACGCAAAGAGCGTCTCGTCATCGAATGTGTATGGCGGCTCGATGGGGGGCGGATCCTTCTGGATCTCGGGCAATGCGGGCCGGCTCTTGCGAAATTCCTCGAGCAGATTGGAGCGCAGGTTCTTGGGGTCGAGAAACTTCTCGAGCCGCACCGAGGCCAGCTCGCGAACCTGTTCTTCGGTATAGTCCACGCCGCGCTTCTCGCGAATACGCGTGCGGATTTGCTTCATGATCTGCTCGACGTCGACCGACTCGGAGCGGATGTTGAAATCAGCCATGTAAGGTCCTTACGCCGCCTTGTGCCGTTTGCGGCTGGCGAACTCAGGCGCTTCCTTGATGCAGGTGCCAAGAATGCCGACCGATTGTCCGAGCGCGCGGAGGCCGCCGTGCGTGCCGGCGTGCTCCGTGGTCCCGACATCGGGAAAGCCCTCGGCGGTCGGCGTCAGCCGCTCCCAGTTTTCGAAGAGCCGGCCCCACGGACTGTCGAGCACCTGCTTCATCGCGCGCTCCGCCTTCGCCGGATACCAGAACGAATCGTGATAGAGAACACTGGCGATGTAGGCCCACGGCGCCAGCACGGTCTTGAGAGACCATTCCACAGGCTTGCGCAGCGGTCCCCAATAAATCAGGTGTTGCATGCGCGAGGCAAACGTCATGCGCTCGAATGGCCCGACGAAATGCCAGTTCTCGCGCGCCGCCTCCAGATCACCGACGATCTCGATGTCGCGAGGATCGCCGCAGCCGAGCCCGGCGTCGTGCGCCAGGCGAATGTACTTGAGGCTGAGCGGGTCGAAGCCCATGAGGCGCGCCGCAACGGCATCGATTGCGACCTGGTCGGCGCTTGCGAGGATGACGTTCTTCGCGTACGGGATCATGCAGCGCGGGCCCGGACCGTCGCCGGCGAACGTGCCGTCCATCACCGCGAAAATACCGCGGTGAATCTTCTTTTGAATCATCAGGAGGTCGACGAGCGTCTCGTGGATGACCGGGTGCGTCCAGTGCCGCTTCTCATTGAGCAGCCCTCCGAACGCGTTCTTCATCGCGCCCGTCGTCGTCGTAAACACGTGTGTCTTGACGGTCGGGAGATGAATGATGTTTTCGCCGATGAAGCGGCGCGGAATCATGAAGCCGTCGGGGTAGACCTGGTTGAGGCAGAGAAACTGCTTCGCGAGATCGCCGACGGCATCACGGATGTTGATCCAGGGCTCGTCACCCTCGTACAGATGCACGTTCCGTAGTCCGTGCGCCGCGACCACGGGCAGTTGCTTGTTCTCGGCTTCGCCGAGGTGCGCATCGATGACGACGGTGCGGTTGTGGCAGGCGTGAATCAACGACGGGTCGTAGCCGTCCTGCTTCATCGCCGCGATCACGCCGTCGAGCTGCCAAGGAGTGGTCGAGCACGCCGGAAAAAAGAAGTGCCAGGAGATGTTGACCTTGAGCGCCGTATCGGCGTTCCGGGCGATGACGTCCTGGTAGCCCGCGAGATTCATCAGCTCGTGATAGTCCCTGCGGACCGTCGCGGGCGACGTCTTGAGAATGGCGACCTTCGATCGACTCATTGCATCCTCGAAAAGGGGTCTGACCCCTTTCCTGCACGTCCGATTACGAATAAGGGGTCAGACCGCCTTTTCGAGGTTACAACCCGAACGGCCGATAGATGATGGCGATCACTGCGAGGCCCCAAAGCGCGATGCAGATAACGAGCGGCCGATCCGTCAACAGCACTTCCGATGGACTTCCGACGCCTCGCTGATGGACGAGGTAAAGATAACGGAAGATGCCGTAGATTGGGAACGGTGTGGTCAGCACCAACTGGTCGGTGCTGAACTTGTCGATCGTTTCGGGGCTCGTGCAGTAGATGATGTAAGCCATCAGCGTCGAGGCTGTGACTACGCCAATCATCTGATCGAGCAGATACGGGTTGTATTCCTCCAGAATCCGCCGGTGTCCTGTCGCGGCGCCGGCAAGAAGCGTCAACTCATGACGCCGCTTGCTGAGGCCGAGGAACAACGCCAGCAGGATGGTGCACACGAGCAGCCAGTGGCTGATCGGCACCGCGATCACGACCGCACCCGCCGCCGCACGAAGCACGAAGCCGATTGCAATCGTCAGAACGTCGAGGATGACGATGTGCTTCAGCCAGCGCGAATACGCGGCAAACATCGCCACGTACAGTGCCGCAATGAGCGCGAACTCCAGCCGCACCCACAGGGCGGCTGCCAGACCGGCAAGTCCAAGCGTGCCGGCGGTCATGACGGCCGTCGACACATCGAGCTCGCCGGACGCGATCGGCCGCCGCGATTTCAGCGGGTGGAGCCGATCGGCTTCTCGATCCGACACGTCGTTCAGCAGGTAGACGACGCTTGATAACGCGCAAAAAATCAAAAAGGCCGCCAGTGAGAGTCCCACGGCGGCCGGATCAAAGAGGCGGCGCCCAAAAATGAGCGCCGCAAACACAATCACGTTTTTCGTCCACTGCTCCGGCCGCATCGAGCGGATGAGAGCCGCGGGATTTCCGACGCGCAGCGTGGCGCGTTCGGAACTCCGCGCAGTGGCCGGCCTCTCCATTCGTTAGGAGAAGCTCTTGACCGCTTCCGCCTCCGAGTCGAAGGTCTCGAAAACCGTGAGCAACTTCGTGATCGACAGCAGGTCCTCGATGCGCTTGGTCAGGTTGAGCAGCTTCAATTTGCCCCCCTGACGGCTCACCGTCGTGAACGTGCGGACGATTTCTCCCAGTCCAGCCGAATCGATATACGGCACGCCTTCCAGGTTGAGAACGAGCTTCTTCTTGCCGCCGGCCAACAGACTATTGATCTTGTCCTTCAGCAGCTCGTCGCCTTCTCCAAGGGTCATTTTGCCCTTCAGATCGAGCACGGTGACGTCGCTCACCGTCCGTTCCACGATATCCATGCGGGGTATCCTATCTCTACTCTGCTTCTCTCTACTCTGCTTCGCGTCGCATCTTCTTGCGGTTGCGTTTGCGGGCCAGCGCCTGCTTCGCGCGACGTTTGTCGCCCGGTTTCAGATAGAAGGAGTGTTTCTTGATGTCCTTGATGATGTCTTCCTGCTGAACTTTGCGTTTGAATCGCCGGAGCGCGCTCTCAATCGATTCGCCCTCTTGCAATTTCACCTCGGCCACAGTCATCACCCCCTCTCAATTGGATTCGTCGCACCATGACGTGTCGAACCTGCCATACCGGCAAATTCGCGCGGTGCTGAATATGCTAGGCTATCACACACGTTCGCCTTTGAAGAGTCGTCCATAACTCTTTATTCTTCAGCCAGTTAGATGAAAATCCTCGTCGTGGGCGGCGGCGCCCGCGAGCATGCGCTCTGCTTCCGGCTTGCCTCCGACCCCGGCGTCGATCGGGTGACGTGCGCACCCGGCAATGCCGGAATCGCACGCGGCTTCCCGACGTTCCCGGTCGACCCGGGCGATCCGGAAGCCTTGCTGGAGCTCGCCAACCAACAGAACATCGACCTCACCGTCGTCGGCCCCGAAGTGCCCTTGGCGCGCGGGGTTGTGGACTTCTTCAGCGTCCGCGACCGCGCCATCTTCGGACCCCGCCGACTGGCTGCGCAACTCGAGACGAGCAAGGCGTTCGCCAAAGAATTTATGGCGCGGCACGGCGTTCCCACGGCGCGCTTCCGCGTATGCGCAACACTCGAAGACGCGCTGAGCTGCATTCGGCGCGGCGAACTCGGCGACGCCCCTGTCGTCAAGGCCGACGGACTCGCGGGCGGGAAAGGCGTTGTCGTGGCGGCCACGCGTGACGAGGCGGAAGCGGCCGTTCGCGCGGCGTTGGTCGATCGGTCGTTCGGCGAGGCGGGCGCGCGCGTCGTGCTCGAAGAACGACTCACGGGACCCGAAGTCTCGTTCTTCGTGATCGCCGACGGAGAGCACGCCGTGCCTCTGGTTGCGGCGCAGGATCACAAGCGCGTCTTCGACGATGACCGCGGCCCGAACACGGGCGGGATGGGTGCGTTCGCACCAAGCCCTCTCGTCGGCGCCGAGCTTCAGTCGCGTGTGATGCGCGAGATCGTCCGCCCGGTCCTCATGGGGCTTATCAAGGCCGGCTCGCCATACCGTGGCGTGTTGTACTGCGGGTCTCATCCTGACGCCCGACGGGCCGAAGGTGATTGAGTTCAACGTGCGCTTCGGCGATCCCGAAGCGCAAGTCGTCCTGCCGGCGATTGCGGAGCCGCTGACACCGCTCCTGTGGGCAGCGGCCACGGGCGTGATGCGATCCGGAGCGGTGCGCGTCAGCGATCACGCCTATGTGGGCGTCGTACTTGCCGCAAAAGGCTATCCGGGTGACGTGGAAACCGGGCAACGCATCGACGGACTCGACCGAGTGGCCACCGAATGTCCCGATGTGCTCGTGTTTTATGCAGGCGTGAAAGAACAGGATGATGCCTTGATCACTTCTGGCGGGCGCGTGATGACAATCGTTGGACAAGGCCCGACCTTCGAAACCGCCATCGCGCGGGCGTATGACGCCGTCTCGCGAGTGCACTTCGACGGCATGCAGTACCGCCGCGACATCGGGAGAAAAGCACTCGGGCTTGGGACTTGAGGCTTGAGGCTTGGGTCCGCCTCATGGCGCGAATCCCCAGGCCCAAGCCAGAAGCCCCGAGCCCCGAGCCCAAGCCATGAAGTATTCGGTCATCACCTTCGGGTGCCGCGTCAATCAAGCCGATTCGCTTGCCATCGAAGCGGAACTTCGTGGCCGCGGCGGAGAACCGGTGTCCGCCGATCGCGCCGACCTGGTCATCGTCAACACGTGTTCGGTCACGGCCAGCGCCGATCAGGGCGCCCGCCAAACGCTGCGACGGATTGCACGGGAAAACCCCGGCGCGCGCGTGGTCGCGACCGGTTGCTACGCGACTCGTTGTGCGGATGAAGTAGCGGCGTTGCCGGGAGTGGTCGACGTCATCCCAAACGCCGAAAAGGGATCGCGCACTTTCTTTGCGACGCTGTTCGAAAAAAGTGGTCGGACTCCTTTTCCGGTTGAAGGACCGTGCGGACGCCAGCTGTCGCCGGGGTTGATGGGCCGGACGGCTTGGACGCTTCGCGTGCAAACCGGCTGCGAAGAGCAATGCAGCTACTGCATCATCCCCAAAACGCGCGGCGCAAGCCGGAGCCGTGAGCTGGCCGACATTCTGGCCGAGGTCGACCGCGTTGTGGCGGCCGGCTATAAAGAGATCGTGATCACGGGCGTACATCTCGGGTCGTACGGCCGTGATCTACTCCCGCGTGGATCGCTGGCATCCCTCATGGACGCCGTGGTTGCGCGCACGTTCATTAACGGCGAGCGTCCTCTCTACCGCGTGAGCTCGCTCGAGCCGATGGATTTTCCGCCCGAGATCGTGGCGCAGGTCGCACCCCATTTCCATCTACCGCTGCAGCATGCCTCAAACCCCATTCTCGAAAGGATGCGGCGCCCCTACACCATCGAACAGTATTCTTCACTTGTGGACGACATCCGCGCCCGCGTCGCGCATGCGGCGATCGGATCAGATGTCATCGTGGGGTTTCCCGGCGAAACCGACGAAGACTTCGAGCAGCTTACCGAGTACCTGGAACGGTCACCGATCACGCATATCCATGTGTTCCCCTATTCGGATCGCCCAGGGACTGAGGCGTCGTTACTCAGCGGCAAGGTTCATGGCGCAGTCGTGAAGTCGCGCGGTGAGCGCGTTCGTGAGATCTCACGAACACTTCAGGCGCGTTTCCGTGCGTCGCTCGCGGGCACCACACGACCGGCGCTCACGATTGAAGACGGCACCGTCGCTGTAACAGACAACTACATTCGCGTCCCCGTGCCTGCGGGGCACAGCCGAAACGAATGGATTGAGGTCACTCTTCCCTGAGCGCCACGAGCGGGTCGACCATTGCGGCGCGCCGTGCGGGAATCCAGCTCGCGATCACCGCGGCGACGATCAGGATCGCGGTGATCATGACGAGGACGACAGGATCGCCGGGCTTTACCTCGTAGAGGAGCTCGGCGAGCAGCCGGCCGGCGCCGATCGACGCCAGGATGCCGATCGCGATTCCTATCGCGACGGGGACGGCCGTTTGCCGAAATACCAGACCGACGACGATGCGCTTCGAGGCCCCGAGCGCCACGCGAACGCCAAGTTCGCGTGTCCGCTGCGAGACGTAATAGGCAAGCACGCTATAGACGCCAATCCCGGCCAGCAGCAGACCGACCAACGCAAAGCCGGTGAGAAGGCGCATCGGCGTTTCGCGCCACGCGACCGATTGCTCGATAACGGCGTCCATCGTACGGGCGTTGGCGGCAGGGAGATCTAGCTCCACGCGTCTGAGGGCATCCTTCACACTTCGCTGCCAGGCAAGCGGATCGCCGCTCGTCTTCGCGACGACGGTCATCACGGGCCATGCGGCCTGACTGTAAGGCCGGAAAATTTCCCGGCGCGCGTCGCTCTCCAGCCCGAAATGCCGCACGTCGTCGACGACGCCGACAATCGTCATCCAAGGATTGCGGCTCTCAGCTCCGCCGATCTTGATGCGTTGTCCCAGCGCATTGCCGTCGGGCCAGTAGCGACTGACGACCGAGCGATTGACGATTGCGACCTGAGCGCCGTCACGCGTATCGGATGCGAGAAACTCGCGTCCGGTGATCACACGGATCCCGAGCGTCGCGAAGTAATCAGGGCAAATCAGCCGGTAGTTGGCCGAGGCGCCCTCATTCGGCGGTGGCTGCGGGCGGCCTTCGATTGTCAAGGCGCGTCCCGCGTTCGCTCCGCTCAGCGGTAGATGGCTAATCGCGCTGGCGCGGGTGATGCCAGGGAGCGATGCCACCTCACGCGTCAAATCGGAACAGAAGGTCGCGCGTTCCGGGGCGCCATAGGTGTCGGTCTGCGGTAGCGACACCTGCATCGTCAGCACGTTGTGGGGATCGAGCCCGGGTGCGACGCCCAGCAGCGTCGTGAGGCTCCGGATCATCAGTCCCGCGCCACTCAAGACCACGACGGCGAGCGCGATTTCAGCCGCCACCAGTGCCCGCCGCGTACCGGAGGCGAGTCGTGTGGTCCCACGGTCACCCTCACGAAGCATCGTCTGGAGTGCCGGTTGGCGCAAGCCGACAAGCGGTGCAAACGCGAACAGCAACGCTGATGTCATGGATGCAGCGATCGCAAAAAGAAGGACGTGCGAGTCGAGTGTGACGGCGATGTCGCCACGAAACGGCAGGTTTCGGAAGCCCGGCGAGAGGATGATGTCGGCCGATCGGACTCCGGCCCACGCAAGAGCCGTCCCGGCCAGGCCGCCGAGCAGGGCCACGAGCACACCCTCGAGGAAGACCTGTCGCGCGAGATGTTGATACGTGGCGCCCATGGCCAGCCGCGTGACAAACTCGCGCCGCCTGGTGAAACCGAGCGCGAGCTGCAGGCTGGCGACGTTGACGCAGGCAATCATCAGTACGAGCCCAACGGCCCCAGACAACGCGATGAGAATCCGGCGAACGTTTCCAACCCCGAACTCCTCCATGCGCTGCACCGTCGCGCCCTCGTCCGAGTTCTCCTGGTACGTGCGTCGCAGCGCCTCGCCGACGCGTTCGACGTCGTCGCGGGCCTGCTCGTAGGTCACTCCGTCACGCAACCGCCCGCCCACGAAGAACGAATGTGCTCCGCGCTCGCGATCCTGTTGCGTCAACGCGATCGGCACCCACACCGCGGTACCTGCGCGGGGGAAATCGAACCCACGCGGCATGACGCCGATCACCTCATGGATGTTGCCGTTGAGGCGAATCGGTTTGCCGACAACATGTGGATCGCCGGCGAAGTGGACCTGCCAGATGGCGTCGCTGATGACGGCAACCTTGTTTCCCGGAGCGTCCTCGTCTGGCGTGTACACGCGGCCGAGCGCAGGCGGTACGCCGAGCACGCGAAAGAGCGACGCGGAAGCGCGAAGCCCCTGGACCTGTTCGGGCTCAGAGGTGGCCGCCAGATTAAACGTGAGCGTCTCCCATATTCCGAGCGCCGAGAAGCTGCGTGTGTCGCGCGTCCAGTCGAGATAGTTGGGCGCCGCAACGATAAACGGCGCGTTCCGATCGCCGGCCTCGGTTTCCCATAGGAGTACGAGGCGCGCTGGATCCGGATAGGGCAGCGGTGCGAGCAACAACGCATTGAACAGGCTAAAGACGGCTGTACATGCACCGATACCGATTGCGAGCGTGAGGACGACGACGCTCGAGTAAGCGCGGCGCGAGATGAGCAACCGGCAGGCGTGGAACACGTCGCGCGACAGCCCCGCGAACGCATATGGAGACGATGATCCGATTGCCAATTGATCTCTGGTGCGGCGCCGCACGATCGCGTTGACCACCTGGCGGAGATTGGCAAGTTCGGCGTCGACGAGTTGCTCGATTTCCTGGTCCGAGCGACTCTGCAGGAGCGCACTGCGATGCACGTCGGCAATGTGTTGTGCGACTTCGTCGACGACATCGCGCGGTGGCGCCGACACGCCGTCTCGCGCGAGGCGGGCACGAACCTCGTCGACCCAATCACGCATGGCGCAATCCTGCCGCTTTGGTGAGCGCCATCACGAACGAGGACCACCGTCCGCGCTGCGTCGCGAGGACGCGGCGACCTTCCGCGGTGAGCCGGTAGCACCGCCGCCGGCGCTGTCCGGCCTTCTCGACCCAGCGGCCGCTAATCCAGGTGCGGTCTTCCAGCTTGTAGAGCAGCGGGTAGAGCGACGCAACGTGAAAGGTCAGCAGGCCGTCGGATCGGCGGGCGATTTCACGAGCGATGTCATACCCGTGCAGTTGGCCGTCCTCCAGAGCAGCGAGGATGAGTAACTCGGCGCTGCCTTTTCTGGCGGCAGACTCGTCGATCGGATCTCCCATATGTGGGAATACTATACCTCGCGGCGCAGCGATCAGGTATCAGGTATCAGGGGTCAGGGGTCAGGGGTCAGGGGTCAGGGATCAGGGATCAGGGATCAGGGATCAGGGACGCTCAATACTCCGTCGACCGTCTAGTCCAGCGCGGCGGCCAACGCTTGCCCCGCGCTTCGCTTCTGCCCTTCGACAATCAATTGCCCACAGGCGGCGCGGATGTCGCGTCCACGGCTTTTGCGCACCGACACGTTGACGTGCCGATCGGCGAGCGCTTGCGCGAAGGCGTCGACGCGCTCGTCGGACGGTCGATCGAAAGGAATACCGGCGGCGGCATTCAGCGGAATCAGGTTCACCTTCGCCTTGATCCCGGCGAGCAGCCGCGCCAACCGCCGAGCATCGTCGAGGGAGTCGTTGACGCCCTCCAGCATCACGTACTCGAACGTGATCCGGCTGCGCTTTTTCAGGGGAAACCGCCGGCAGGCCTCGAGGATGTCGTGCAGCGAGTACTTCTTGCTCGGCGGGACGATCGCCGCGCGTTGTTCTTCCGTGGTGGCATGGAGAGAGATCGCCAGGTTCGGCATCAACTCTTCCTGCGCGAGCTTATCGAGCATCGGCACCAGTCCGACGGTTGACAGCGTGACGCGACGCGGCCCGACCGACAGTCCCTGCTCGTCGTTGAGAATCCGCAGTGCCCGCATGGTCTGGTCGTAGTTGTGCAGCGGCTCGCCCATCCCCATCAGGACGATATTGAATGGCTCGCCCGCCAATTCCAGGGCGTGCGCCAGGACCCGCGCCTGCCCTGAGATTTCTCCGGCGGTGAGATGGCGAACCAACCCCATCTTTCCGGTCAGGCAAAACGCACACCCCATCGCGCAGCCGACCTGGGTCGAGATGCAAAAGGTCTGCGAGGGTGTGTCGGGGATGAAGACCGATTCGATTTGGCGGCCGTCGCCGAGTCTGAGCACGAATTTCTGCGTGCCATCCTCCGAAACATCACGGCGCGTGATGTGAGGGGTGTCGACGACGAACGCGGCGGCGAGTTGGGCCCGTAGGGCGCGGCTCAGGTCGGTCATGTGGCCGAAATCGGTCACGCCGCGCTTCCAGATCCAGCGGAACACCTGCCGGGCGTGGAAGCGTGGATACCCACGGGCTGCGAACAGCGCTTCAATCTCGGGCAGTTCGAGTCCACCTAAATCGACCGGCGTATCGCGCCGCAACTCGCCTTCGGTTGGGGGAGCGGAGGCCGACCTTGCACCCATGACGGTCACATGATATCATTCCGGTTTTAATCCCTTTCGCTGCAACGAGTTAGGGCAGCACTGTCCCCGACCACCTTGACCGATTCCCGTATCCGCCGCGAGACGCTCGCGAACGGCCTTCGTCTCGTCACCGAGGCGATGTCGCACGTCCGATCGGTGTCGGTCGGCGTCTGGCTCACGCGCGGCTCGCGGCACGAGCCGAGCGAGGACGCCGGCATCGCGCACTTTGTCGAGCACATGCTCTTCAAGGGCACGACCACCCGCACGGCAGAGGACATCGCGCAACAGGTGGACTCGATCGGCGGTCAGCTCGACGCCTTCACGTCCAAGGAATACGCCGGGTACTACATCAAGGTGCTCGACGAACACCTGCCGCTTGCGATTGATTTGCTGTCCGACCTCGTCTCCCGGCCGACCTTCGCGCCCGAGGAGATCGAGCGCGAGAAGAAGGTCATCCTCGAAGAGATCAAGATGGTCGAGGACACGCCCGACGATCTCGTACACGAGCTCTTTGCCGAACGATTCTGGAGCGGGCATCCACTCGGGCGGCCCATACTGGGCACGCCCGACAGCGTGTCGGCGCTCAACGCGGAAGCCATCCGACGCTACTTTGCCGATGCGTACGTGGCGCGCAATTTTGTCGTCGTTGCCGTTGGCAACCTCGAACACCGCGCCCTGCGCGCGCTCGTCGAGCGCGCCTTCACGCAAGTACCGGTCGATGGGTCCCCCATCGAGACGGAGCGGCCGACGACGTCTCCGGACATCGAAGTGCGGGAGAAAGAGCTCGAACAGAGTCACGTGTGCTTTGGTACACACGGCTTGCCGCAAAACCACCCAGATCGGTATGCCGCGTACGTTCTCAATACCGTTCTCGGCGGCTCGATGAGCTCGCGTCTCTTTCAGAACGTGCGCGAAAAACGCGGGCTCGCCTACTCGGTGTTTTCCGGGCTCAGCGCGTACCAGGATGCCGGCGCCTTCAGCATCTATGCGGGCTGCGCCAACGAAGCCGTGAGCGAGCTGATCGACGTCGTCGTCGCCGAGATCCGGCAGTTCAAACGCGCGCCCATCGGCGCCGACGAATTGCGGCGGGCCAAGGATCACTTGAAGGGGTCGCTGATGCTCAACCTGGAGAGCACGTCGAGCCGGATGTCGCATCTTGCGCGACAGGAGATCTACCGCGATCGCGCCGACACGCTCGACGCGATGCTCGCCGCCATCGAGATGGTGGCCATTGAGGACGTTGCCCGCCTCGCCGGCGAGTTTTTCCGGGACGGCTCACTCGGTGTGACGGTACTCTGGAAACGTCAACGGCCTGAAGGTCGAGAAGGAGCAACTCGCGCTCGGATGATTGCCCGTTACACGCACCCGGAGATGGGCCGGATCTGGAGCGACCAACACAGGTACGAGACCTGGCTCCAAGTCGAGCTCGCGGCTGCCGAGGCGATGGCGGATGCCGGCTTGATACCCCAGGATGCGGCAACCGAGCTCCGGGCCAAGGCGCGATTCGACGTCGCGCGCATCGAAGAGATCGAACAGGTCACCCAGCACGACGTGATCGCCTTCACCACGGCAGTGGCCGAGCACGCAGGCCCGGCCGCGCGGTGGCTGCACTTCGGTCTCACCTCGTCTGACGTCATCGACACGGCGCAGGCACTGCAGCTGGTTGAAGCCTGCGACGTGATCCTTGCCGATCTCGCAGCGGCGCAGAGCGCCACCAAGGAGCGCGCGTTCGAGCATCGCCGTACTCCCATGATTGGGCGCACACACGGTGTGCACGCCGAGCCGATGACCTTCGGCTTCAAGCTGGCGCTGTGGTACGCCGAACTCTCGCGCAACATCGAACGGGTGCGCCGCGCGCGCGAGACGGTTCGTGTCGGCAAGCTGTCCGGCGCCGTGGGCACCTTTGCTCACCTCGATCCGTCGATCGAAGCCGAGGTCTGCAAGCGGCTTGGTCTCGAGCCCGCGCCGATTTCGTCGCAGGTGATTCAACGCGACCGCCACGCCGAGCTGTTGTCAGCGCTCGCGATCACCGGCGCCTCGCTGGAGAAGTTTGCGCTCGAAATCCGCGGACTGCAGAAGACGGAAATCGGTGAAGTCGAAGAGCCCTTTGCCAAAGGCCAGAAGGGCTCGTCGGCCATGCCGCACAAGCGCAATCCCATCGGGTGTGAACAGATTGTCGGCCTCGCGAGACTCCTGCGCGGCAACGCCCACGCGGCGGTCGAGAACATCGCACTCTGGCACGAGCGAGACATTTCGCACTCGTCCGTGGAACGCGTGATTCTGCCCGACAGTTTTCTCGCGCTCGATCACATGCTGCGGCGCTTTACGCGCATCGTGTCGGGCATGGTCGTGTATCCAGACCGGATGCGCGAGAATCTCGATCGCTCGCGCGGCGTGATTTTCTCGGGACAGGTGCTCCTGGAGCTGGCGCGCAGCGGCGGCACGCGAGAACAGGCCTACGAATGGGTGCAGCGTAACGCCATGCGCGCGTTTCACGAGCAGCAGGATTTCAAGACGCTGCTCCTCGCCGACGCCGACGTGCGACACGTTCTGACACCGGCACAGATCGAAAAGTCGTTCGACTTGAACGAACAGCTGCGCAACGTCGACGCAGTGTTCGAAAGGGTATTTCACCCCGGGGGTAGGTAATGCGCGCACGTGTGTATGTCACGCTCAAGCCGTCGGTGTTCGACCCGCAGGGGCGGGTTGTTGCCGATGCACTCGTGTCCCTCGGCTATCAGGATGTCAAAGACGTGCGTCAGGGGAAGTTCTTCGAGGTTGAGCTCGACTCGGTGGATCCCGCCGCCGCAAAAGCACGCGTGACCGAGATGGCCGATAAGCTCCTGGCCAACACCGTTATCGAGAGCTATCGCGTGGAGGTGCTGTGAAGTTTGCCGTCATCGTCTTCCCGGGATCGAACTCCGATCGCGATGCGTGGCACGCGACCAGTCACGTCCTCGGCGAAGAGGCGGCGCTTGTGTGGCACAAGGACACGGATCTGGCTGGCGCGGATGCAGTGATCCTTCCGGGGGGATTCGCTCACGGCGATTACCTGCGCACCGGGGCCATCGCGCGCTTTTCGCCGATCATGACCGCCGTTTCCCGCTTCGCGGAGCGAGGCGGGCCGGTGCTTGGGATCTGCAACGGGTTCCAGATCCTCCTCGAAGCCAAGCTCCTTCCTGGCGCGATGGTGCGAAATCGCGGTGTGCAGTTCATTTCTCAGCACGTCAGTGTTCGCGTGGAGCAAACCGATACGCCGTTTACCCTCGCCTGTCGTTCCGGACAGGTGCTGCGGCTGCCGGTGGCGCACGGCGAAGGCAACTATTTTGCGGAACCCGAGGTGCTGCGGCAGCTCGAAGCAGACCGTCAGGTGATCTTTCGCTACACCACCGATTCCGGCGCCGTCACCGATGCGGCCAATCCCAACGGATCGGTCAACAACATCGCCGGGATCTGCAATTCCACCCGCAACGTCGTGGGACTGATGCCCCACCCCGAACGCGCGTGTGAAGACTGCATCGGCAGTGCCGACGGACGAGTCGTGCTGGAGTCGGTCGTCAAAGCCTTTGCCGACAGGCTTGCGACGCGATGAGCGCAATCGACTCGTCGCTGATCGCACAGCACGGCCTGAGCGCTGACGAATACGAGCGCATACGCCAGATGCTCGGTCGGGATCCGAACCTGTTGGAACTCGGACTGTTTTCCGTGATGTGGTCGGAGCACTGCAGCTACAAAAGCTCGCGCGTGCACTTGAAGACTCTGCCGACGACGGGGCCTCGCGTGGTGCAGGGTCCCGGCGAAAACGCCGGCGCCGTCGACATCGGTGATGGGTTGTGCGTCGTCTTCAAGATCGAATCGCACAACCATCCGTCATTCATCGAGCCGTATCAGGGTGCGGCTACCGGCGTGGGCGGCATCATTCGCGACATCTTCACGATGGGTGCGCGGCCGATCGGGCTGTTGAACGCGCTGCGGTTCGGTTCGCTCGACTCCGCGTCGGCGCGGCGAATCTTCGCGGGCGTGGTTGCGGGTGTCGGCGGCTATGGCAACAGCATCGGCATTCCCACGATCGGTGGCGAAATCTCGTTCGATCCTGTGTATGCCGGCAACCCGCTCGTGAACGTGCTGTGCCTCGGCATCGCGCGCACCGACGAGATCGTCAAAGGCGCGGCGCACGGTGCAGGCAATCCGGTGTTCTATGTCGGGGCAAAAACGGGGCGCGACGGCATCCACGGCGCAACGATGGCGTCGGCTGAGTTCGACGACAAGTCCGCGGAAAAACGTCCTGCCGTCCAGGTCGGCGATCCGTTCATGGAAAAGCTCCTGATGGAGGCTTGCCTGGAAGTGTTGAAGACCGGGGCCGTGATCGGTCTTCAGGACATGGGCGCGGCGGGCTTGACGTGTGCGACGAGCGAGATGAGCTCGCGCGGCAGTTCCGGAATGGACGTCGACGTCACGCGCGTGCCGCAGCGCGAGACCGGCATGGCCCCGTACAAAATCATGCTGTCGGAATCGCAGGAGCGCATGCTTCTCGTCGTCGAACACGGCCGTGAGCGCGACATCGAGGACGTGTTTGAGAAGTGGGATCTTCACGCCGTTCGTGTCGGAACTGTGACGCAGAGCGATCGCCTGCGCATTTTCCACGGTGACACGGTTGTGGCCGACGTGCCGACGCGCGCGCTTACAGACGAGGGCCCGCTGTATCGACGGCCGATGCGCGAGCCAGAGTGGCAACAGCGCGTTCAGCAGATCGATCTCGAGTCGCTGACTGGACCACGGTCGGCGGAGCTGGCATTCGACACGCTCGTCGCCTCGCCCGTCCTTGCCAGTAAGCGATGGGCGTATCGCCAGTACGACCACACCGTTGGCACCAACACCATCGCCCAGCCGGGCTTGTCCGCCGCTGTCGTTCGTGTCAAAGGCACGTCGCGGGCGTTAGCCGTCTCGGTCGATGGCAACAGTCGTTTTTGTTATCTCAATCCGTATCGCGGTGCGATGCTCGCGGTCGCCGAATCGGCGCGCAACGTCGCGTGCGCGGGCGGGCAGCCAATCGGCGCCACCAATAATCTCAACTTCGGCAACCCTGAGCGACCCGAGATCATGTGGCAATTTGCCGAGGCCGTTCGCGGCATTGGCGATGCGTGCCGCGCCCTTGGCATCCCCATCACGGGTGGAAATGTCAGTCTGTACAACGAGACCGACGGGCAAGCCATTTACCCGACGCCCGTCCTCGGCGTGGTCGGCCTTCTCGAAGATGCGACACGGACGATGACCCGCCAGTTCAAACGGAGCGGAGCAACGGTGGTGCTGCTGGGCGATAATCGAGGTGAGCTCGGCGGCAGCGAGTACCTGGCCGAGATCCACGGAGTGGTCGCGGGTGAGCCGCCTGTTCTGGATCTTGCGCGCGAGCTCGCCTTGCAGGAGCTCCTTGTCCACGTCATTCGCGAAAGGCTCGTGGATTCGGCGCACGATTGTGCTGAGGGCGGCCTTGCCATCGCGCTCGCGGAATGCTGCTTCGACACGGGTGGGATTGGCGTGCTCGCGGAACTCCCGGTGGTCACGGGTATCGGCGATCTCTTCAGCATCGACGCCACGCTCTACGGCGAGTCGGCGTCGCGCGTGGTGGTGTCGACCGACGGAGAGCGGCTCGAGGGTCTGCTCGCGGCGGCCTCGAAGGCCGGCGTTCCGGCACGCGTCATCGGCCGGACCGGTGGCGACAGGATTCAGGTCTCGGTCGATGGCCGTTTCGATGTCGATGTCGCTGTCGTCGATGCGGAGCAGGCGTGGGCCACGGCCATAGAGAAGAAGATGGGCAAGTAACACCATGTTCGACAAATTCCGCGAAGAGTGCGGCGTCTTTGGTATTTACGGCCACGCCGAAGCGGCAAAGCTCACCTACCTCGGCCTGTACGCTCTGCAGCATCGAGGTCAGGAGAGCGCTGGCATCTCGGCGTCAGACGGGACGTTGATCCGAGCGGTGCGCGAGATGGGTTACGTGAACGATATTTTCGATCACGACGCCATCTCATCGCTCCCAGGCCACGTCGCCATCGGGCATACGCGCTACTCGACGGCAGGCGAAAGCAAGTTGTCGAACGCGCAGCCGATCCTGATCGATTGCGTGCACGGCCAGATGGCGATCGCCCACAACGGCAACATCGTCAACGCCAGCGAGATCAAAGACCGGCTTGTCAGCCAGGGGTCGATCTTCCAGACCAACAGCGACACGGAAGTGGTCGTGCATCTCTATGCGCGATCCCAGGCGGCAAATTTCGCCGAAGCGCTGGTCGAGTCGGTCGCGCAACTGACGGGTGCGTTCTCGTTTGCCGTCATGACGAAAGACCATCTCATTGCCGCCCGAGATCCCCACGGCTTCCGGCCGCTCGCGCTCGGCCGCCTTGGCGATGCGTGGGTCGTGTGCTCCGAAACGTGCGCGCTCGATCTGATCAACGCCACGTACGTGCGAGATGTCGAGCCTGGTGAAGTGTTGGTGATTGGCGCCGGCGGAGTCCGATCGCATCGCGCGTTCCCAAATGCCAAGCTCGCACACTGTGTGTTCGAGCACGTCTATTTCGCTCGCCCCGACAGCGAGGTGTTCGGGCAGAGCGTCAACGAGGTGCGCACGAACCTTGGACGCTTGCTGGCGACGCAAACCGGTGTCTCCGCCGATGTGGTGGTCCCGATCCCGGATTCGGGTGTGTGCGCGGCCATTGGCTACGCTGAAGAGGCGAAGATCCCGATGCGCTTTGGCCTTATCCGGAACCATTACGTCGGGCGGACCTTCATCGAACCGGCGCAATCGATTCGACACTTTGGCGTCAAAGTGAAGCTGAACCCGGTGAAGAGCATTCTCGCGGGTCAGCGTGTCGTGCTCGTGGACGACTCGCTGGTGCGCGGAACGACGAGCCGCAAGATCGTCAAGATGGTGCGCGCGGCCGGGGCCAAAGAAGTGCATTTGCGGATCAGTTGCCCGCCAACGGTGTCGCCGTGTTTCTATGGTGTCGACACCCCTCGGCGCAGCGAGTTGATCGCTTCGTCGCATTCACTCGAAGAGATTCGCAAGTACGTCGGCGCCGACTCGATCGGTTACCTCAGCCTTGATGGGTTGCTCGACGCCGTCGGCCCTCGGCGACAGCACTACTGCACGTCGTGCTATACAGGGCAATACCCCGTGGCTTTCCCGCGGGACGAGAAAGCATTCCTGCAACTCACCTTGAAGCTTGATGGCACACCGCTCCCACTCCCAGAAGAAGAGCCCGAAGGCGTCGTCTAGCACCGCGCTGGTCGCCTCATTGACGATAGCGCTCGCGTGCGTGGCGGGGTATTCGCACGGGCACGCGTTGTCTCCTCGTGGCGGGGAAAGGACCGTGGCAACCTTTGCGGAAGAGCAAGCCCCGCAGGCGGAGCGCGGTCCGGCTGTCACCTCGGCCGAAGACATCCGTGCGGCGATCGATCACCTGGCGGATATCGACTACGGCGCGCGCGTCAAAGCGGCACGACTGATTCGCCGCAGCGCGGCGGCGCAAGCGGTTCCCGCCTTGTTGCAGGCAATCGCAGAACACAAGGACGGCTTTGTTCGATTCCGCAGCTTGATCCTGCTGACGGGATTCAACGACGCGCGCGCCGCGGACCAGATGCTCGCGGTCATGGCCTCACCGAACGACCGATTGCGAGAGGTGGCCTACGCGTTTTTCGAACTGCACCCCGATCGCGCGCTCATTCCGAAGCTCCTGTCCGGACTCGAGAAAGAAACTGGTGAGTTCGTGCGACCGGCGATTATCAGAGCGCTGGCGGCCGTCGGCGACGATCCGAAGGCACGCGATGCGCTGCTGGTCGACGTGATGCGCGGCGTCGATTTTTTTCGCAGCACCGTCATCGAAGCGCTCGGCGATTACAAGCGCGCCTACGCCCTGCCAAAGTTGGTGGAGATCGCCAAGCTCGATGGGCCGCTCCAGGACGATGCCGCGATCGCGCTCGGCAGATTAGGAGACAAGCAGGCGCTTGCGACTTTGGCCGCCTTGCAGCAACGCGGCACGCGGGAGCTCCAGCCAACCCTCGCGGCTGCGACGTGTCTGCTTGGCGTCAACTGCAGCTCGCATCTCGGCTACCTCGACAAAGTTCTCGCATTCGCCGACGACAACCCTGGGTTCCAGGGCTTGGTGCGCCCGACAGCCGCCGGCCTTGCCAATATCGCCATCGGGGGCAACGCCGACGCGTTGAAGGTGTTATTCGACAGGGGCATTCCTTCGATGGATCCGATTCGCGCACCGCTGGCGCTCGCCGTTGCCAAAGTGGCGTTGCGTAACACCCCGTTGATCCTTGCCACCCTCGAGCAACGCGAGGATCGGGTGGGTGCCATCGAGCTCCTGGCCGAAGGTTTCGACATGCTCGAGGAGGATCTCGAGGAAGAGCAGTTCTTCGTGACGGTCCGCAAGGGATATTGGGCGGCACCCGACAAGGCGCCGGCGCGAACGCTCGCCGAGCAGTTGATCGGCAAGCTGGACTTTTAACCCCTCAGTTCACTTGAATGGTCGTGTCCGACAGCTCGGTGAACCGATGGTAACCGGCACGAAGCCAGGCCGTTCGGGCAGATGGCATCGTTAAAGCAAGTGACTTGAGGGGGTTAATGGACTACAAGGGGTCGGGCGTCGACATCGATGCGGCCAACGAGACCGTCCGCCGCATCAAAGGCCTGGCGAAGTCGACGTTTACCGCCGGAGTACTCTCGGAGATCGGCTCGTTTGGCGGGCTCTTTCGCCTCGACCCGAGCGCATGGAAGGATCCGATTCTCGTGTCGAGCGCCGACGGAGTCGGCACCAAGCTCAAAATTGCGTTCCTTGCCAACGAGCACCGCACGATCGGCGTCGATCTCGTCAATCACTGCGTCAACGACATCCTTGTCCAGGGCGCCCGGCCGCTGTTTTTTCTGGATTACCTCGCAACCGGACGCCTGCAGCCCGATGTCGTCGAGCACGTCGTCGACGGCCTCGCGCGCGCGTGTCGTGAGAACAGTTGCGCCCTGATCGGTGGTGAGACTGCGGAGATGCCCGGTTTTTATGCCGACGGGGAGTACGATCTCGCCGGCTTTATCGTCGGTGCCGTCGATGCTGAGACGCTGATTGATGGCCGCGGCATCTCGGTCGGCGATGTCGTGATTGGATTGCCGTCGACTGGCCTTCACAGCAATGGGTATTCGCTGGCGCGCCAAATCGTCTTCGAGCACCTCGGTCTCAAGGTGGACACCCGCGTCGAAGAGTTCGGCGAGACGATCGGCTCGGCGTTGCTGCGTCCGCATCGCTCATACCTCACTGCGCTTTACCCGCTTGTTGCGCGAGGGGCGTTGAAGGGTATGGCGCACATCACCGGCGGTGGACTGACCGACAACCTGCCGCGGATTCTCCCCGCCGGCACTGCGGTTCGCATCGACCGATCCGCGTGGACCCCGGCGCCCATCTTTCAGTGGCTGCAGCGAGCCGGCGACGTTCCGGAAGCTGAATGTTGCGGACCTTCAACATGGGGATCGGCATGGTGCTCGTCAGCACGCCGGCGCTCGTCGAAGCGATCATGGACGACCTGCACGCGCGACGTGAAGATCCTGTGTTGATTGGCGAAGTGATTTCGGGCGATCGTGAAGTGATTTACGCCTGACGCTCATCCACGTGCGCTGGATCGACATGATCGAGCGCGTTTGACGCGAAGGCACGAAAAAGAACGAAGGGCGCGAAACAATCTTGTCGACACGCCGGGTTGGCATCCTCATCTCCGGTCGCGGCTCTAATCTGCAGGCGATCGTCGATGCGATCGGAGATGGACGATTGGCGGCTTCGATCGCGGTCGTGATCTCGAACGAGCCAGCGGCACAAGGACTGGACCGTGCGCGCGCGGCAGGGATCGACACCGCGGTGATTCCGCATCGCGGTTGGCCGTCGCGCGACGCCTACGATCGCGCGCTCGTCGCGAAGCTTCGCGAATACGACATCGACCTGGTATGTCTTGCCGGCTTTATGCGACTGCTCGGCCCCACCTTCGTTGACGCCTTCCCGCAGCGCATCCTCAATGTTCATCCGTCTCTGCTTCCGGCATTTCCCGGCGTTGACGCGCAGCGGCAAGCACTCGAACACGGGGTGAAGGTGAGCGGCGCCACCGTGCATCTCGTCACGGCGGAGCTCGACGGGGGACCGATCATCGCGCAGGCGGCAGTGCCAGTGTTCGCAAGTGACACCGCCGAGTCACTCGCCGCGCGAATTCTCGTGGAGGAACATCGGCTCTATCCGGACGCTATCCAAGTAATCCTCGACGGAGGTTGGTCACTTGTCGGTCGCCGCTTCGTGCCCGCTGTTGTCGGCGACGCGTCGCCGCACGTACAGGACAGGTGATTGCCAGTCGGTCGCTGCGCCGCCGTTCGCCGGCGTTCATCTGCGGCCCTTGCATGAGCGGCTCGCGTTTCACCTTTGGCTGTCGCGCATCGACGCCGGAAAGAACCCGCACGAAAACGGATGCCTTCCCGCGCTGACCGCCGCGGACGTCGATGTCGAGCGGCGCAGACGCGTCAGGCGTGGGCAATACCGGCACTAACACAGGCCGCCCCGGGTGCGAGTGCCACCCTAGAGCTCCAGGTGCCCCGCGTCACAACAGCGTTGACGCCGACGTCTGCCGCCTCCAACTGGAGTGTTGCCGGGGCCGCCGGGCCGTCAAGACCCGCGAGGACGAAAGTGGTTCGGCGCTCACCCATCAGCCAAAACCCGCTGGTTTCGAGTGCTGCGGTTCCGTCGAGCAGATACACGACAAGGTCGCCGTACCGAGCGACCTGTTCCGCGATCCCGGTGGGGAAGGCGTCCGTCAGGCGCTCGCGGCCGAGCGCCCGGAGCCGCACGTTCACTCGAGTGCCGAGTGGACGCTCCGCCGCGACGCGAATGCTGTAGACCGGCATCACCAACTCGAACGGCGGGGAACTCGAATCGCGTACTGGCCACGTGAGAAGTGGTATCCCGCTCCGTCCTGCTTCCAGGGTGAACATGTCGTTTGCGAGCGACTGGTCGCCCGTATCGACTTCGATTCGGTAGCGTCCGGCCGGCGGAAACGGCACGTGCAGCACGCGCTGGCCAGCGTCCGCCGCAGATTCAAACGCGATTGCCTGCAAGGCGCTGTCGACTGAACCTGCCGGACGATTGTTGCGCCACCCGGTTGTCAGCCACGACGCGCCCGAAGCGCGCAGCAACGCTGATTGGGAACGATCCGCCGACCGCGCCTCGACGTCTCCCATCTTCCATGCGAGCGGAACGGCAGCGGTGATCGAGATCGCCACCGCCCATGCCGTAGACGTCCACGGATCGTGCCCAGCCCCCAAACGGGTGAGGCGCGTTCGAGCGACCCAGACAATGATGTATGAAGCAGCGATCCACAAACCAGCGATGGCGCACTGCGTGACGAACACGGCTCCTGGCCGAAAGAGCGACGGCAGCGCGTCGGAGATGCGGACGACATTATTGATCCACTCGAAAATTGTGAAGCGGCCGTCGGGCGCAGTGGTCAGATAGCGTCCCTGTTCGGCATATGTCGTGGCGATGGCAAGGACGGCACCGATCGCGATGAGCGCGGTGCACATGGCTCGCGCGACAGCCTGTGCGTGGACCCACCACGACCCGATGCACAAAGCGATAACGGGCAGGACGGGTACGAGGAATCGCGCAGGGGAACTCGTGCCTCCCCACCACACGAATGCCGCACTGATCAGCAGAGTGCCCACGATTAACGCCAACGCGCACAGGGCCGTGATCCGGTGGTTCCCGGCAAGACGCCGAATGCCCGGCACGGCGAAGACGGCTGCAGGCGCAAACGGCAGCAGTCCTGTACTCCACGTCCGCGAGCAGCCCGAAGGCGCCGAACGGGGCACTGCTGACAGAGCCAGTCGCCTTCTGTCGAAACGGGTTGGTGGGATCGAGTGTGCCGAACATCACGTAGGTCGCTGCGAAAAACAACACCGCGCCGACAACCGGCACCGCAAACAGCGCGATCAGCGTCGTCGCGCGCTGCGGTCTGCGCCATAGCGCCGCAGTCAGTGCCGCGGCATAGACGATCGCGATCCACGTCAACCGAATGTGCAGCCACGGAAGCAGCGCCAGTGCGGCGCCGCACGCGTACAACTCAATGGCGCCGACGCGACGGCCTGTCTCAATGCGGATCAGCGTGAGCAGCGTAGCCGCGGTAATGGCGGCGGCCGGCCCATCGGGATATATCGCGGCGGCTTGGGCGGCGAATGGCACTTGCAGCACCAGAAACGCCAGGGCCGCCCACTGCGCTGACCTGTCGCCGCGGGTGACGTGACCGACGACGGACCGAAGCGCCACGATCCCGAGCACGGAGATCAGGAGGAGTATCGCCCGTGCACCCATGACGCCGCCAGCCGCGAAGCCCGGGAATGCGAGCAGGACGACGCCAAGGCCGTGAAAGGAATACTCGCGGCCGGAGAGCGTCAGGATCGTGTGATGGGGTTCGAGCGGCCCTGCGTAGATGTCGGCGTGACGTGTCAGGTCATGATCGTTGGCCAGGTCCAGATCGCCGTCGAGTTGCAGGCTCCGGGCGACCAACAAGTAGTGCGGCTCGTCACCGCTCACGACCAGGCGCGAGGCCGTTGCGCCAAGGATCAAACACATGACGCCGATCAACCATGCGCCTGCGACACGCGGTGAGCGACTCGCTGCGGTGCGCACCGCGCCGATTGCGACGAAGGTCCAGAGCAATGCGGCGAGTGGGGCCGTCCAGATCAAGGCCGGAGCGGAACGCACACCAATCCAGGGCATTAGCACGAGCGCCGGTAGGAGCATCAACGCCGCTGACAGCCTCGTGAAGCGCAGGGCGAGGAGCGCGCCGGCGGCAAGGAGCACCGGCAGGATCCACACCGGAGGCAGGAGTCCTACTGCCGTTGCCTCACCGCCGTGCGGCGTGAGCGCGAAGACACCAACACTGAACCAAACCGAGGCGCCCATCACCAGACCGCTGAGCGCTCTCAGGAGTGTACCGGACATGCGCGGGTCAAATGTCGGATTTGCGTCGCAGTGTGAGCACCGCCACTTCGGGCGGACAATTCATTCGCACAGGAATATAGACCGTGCCGACACCGCGACTGACGAAGAGCGACGTGTTGTCGCGGGTCGCCATACCGGCGAGGACCGGAAATTTTCTGCCCGCGATCGCGCCCAGGCCAGGGAGCACGACTTGTCCCCCATGCGTGTGGCCCGACAACACGAGTTGCACATCGAGCTGCGCGGCTTCGGTCAGTCGTCGTGGATCGTGCGCGAGCAGAATTGTGGTGGTGCCGGTCCCCTTGAGCACGTGCGCGAGGTCGCTCACCCGGCGTGTCCAAAACCGCACCCCGGCCAAATCGATCGCTTCGCCGTTGATGCGGAGCGTCGTGCGCTGATCTTTGAGGACGATGAACCCACGGCGGGCCAAGGCCGAGGCCATATCTCGATCGTCATCGTGATTGCCGAGCACGGCGAACGATCCGTGGGCGGCGGCCGACAGCGGCGCGAGCAACTCCGCGACCGGTTCGACGAACCCGCGATTGCCGTAGGTCACGTAATCGCCGCCAAGGACGATGAGGTCGGGTTTCGCGCTCGTGAGCAATGCCACCGCACGGCGCACGTCCTCGGCAGGCACCGAAGCGCTGTGATGAACGTCGGTCAGGAGGCCGACGCGGAGGCCATCCACCGCCGGCGGCAGTCCGGACACCGCAATATCCTGCTCGATGCGGACAAAACGATGTCGCTCGTACGCGGCTCCGTATGCGAACGGCGCGCTGACGGCGCCAACCCCGGATGCGAGAAGCGCGCGTAACGCGTCACGCCGCGTCATGCTTTGAGTATACGTACGTTTCGATAATGATCAGGGGATGGGCGTGTTCGCGGAATTGCAGTGGCGCGGCATCGTGTACGACACCACCGAAGGTGTCGCGGAGGTCCTCGACCGGGAACCGCTCACCGCGTATGTCGGCTTCGATCCGACGGCGGCCAGCCTCCATGTCGGTTCGCTGCTGCCGATGATGACCCTGGCGCGACTGCAGCGCCATGGGCATACACCTATCGCGCTTGTCGGTGGCGGCACAGGTCTCATCGGCGATCCGAGCGGCAAAAACCAGGAGCGTTCGCTCCTGACGTTCGAGCAAGTGGAAGAAAACGCGGGCGGGCTGCGACGGCAACTCGAACGCTTTCTCGACTTCGATGTCGCTCGAGCCAACGCTGCGCGGATGCGCAACAACGTCGACTGGTTGCGGCCGATTGGCTTTCTCGATTTTCTGCGTGATGTCGGCAAGCACTTTACCGTGAATTACATGGTCGCGAAGGAGTCGGTGAAGCGGCGACTGGGTGGCGACGAGGGCATCAGCTTTACGGAGTTCAGCTACCAGTTGCTGCAAGCCTACGACTACCTGATTCTGCACGATCGTGATCGCTGCACGCTGCAGATGGGCGGCAGCGATCAGTGGGGCAATATCGTGGCCGGCTGCGATCTGATCCGAAAAATGCGCGGGCAGCGTGTGCATGGCCTCGTGCTGCCGCTGGTCACGACGTCGAGCGGCACGAAGTTCGGCAAAACGGAAGCGGGCACGGTCTGGCTCGATCCGGCGCTCACGTCTCCGTTCCGGTTCTACCAGTTCTGGTTGAATACCGACGATCGCGACGTGGTGAAATACCTGAAATTTTTCACCTGGCTCGATCGCGCCACGGTAAACGCACTCGAGCAGTCGCTCGCGGACGCTCCACACGAGCGTGCGGCGCAACGCACCCTGGCGCGAGAGGTGACGGCGATGGTGCACGGAGCGGAGGCCCTCGCGCTGGCAGAGCGTGAAACGGCAGCACTGTTTGGTGGGGGCGACGACGAGCAGGTGCCCTCGATCGAGTTGTCGGCCGCGACCTTTGGTGACGGCATGGCGGCTACCGAACTCATGGTGATCCTCGGCTTGGCGAGCTCAAAAGGCGAAGCGGCGCGGCTGATCAAGCAGGGCGGTTTTTACATCAACGATGCGCGGGTGACCGATGAGCGTGGGCGGGTGACGATCGACGCCGCCGTGGACGGGAAAATCAAGGCCCGCAAAGGGCAACGGGAGCGGCGCATCGTCAAGCTCGTGTAACCGGACCGTGGACCGTCCACGGCGCCTCGGGCAATTCACCACTCAGCACGTGAATTGCTGAACTACGACCCCGTCAAGGTTGACAGAGAATGCCGTGGGCCGTAGTATTGACGAACGCGCTTGACACGGCGCCTTCGGTCAAAGGCGCAGTGACTGCCCGGGAATTCCTGCTTCGACAGCAACGGTTTTAAACGACCTGTTCGCCGCCGACGACAAAAGGGTTGACACGGGCCGCAAAAGCGCGGTAAGCTCGCAAGGTTCCCCTAAAGGGCGCCATCGAAGCAATAGCGAAGGTGGTTG
>CAVXMP010000014.1:152500-189036 GCA_963762925.1 uncultured Acidobacteriota bacterium
GGCGAAGGCGGACGAACCACGCAAGTGGACAACGCGTCAAACTTTGGTAAGATGGAGAGCTGCGGTTTTCGAACCGCGGAATCTTCCGACTCTTTGACAACTGAATACCCCGCAATCGGTAGTTTTTTGACCACATACACGCAGCGTGCATGTGAATTACTTGGTCAAGCTACTAAGGGCGTACGGTGAATGCCTTGGCGCTAACAGTCGATGAAGGACGTGGTAAGCTGCGATAAGCCCCGGTGAGCCGCAAGCAGGCTTTGACCCGGGGATTTCCGAATGGGGAAACCCGCTCTGGGTAATCCCGGAGGATCTCACGCTGAATACATAGGTGTGGGAAGGCAACGGAGGGAAGTGAACCATCTCAGTACCTCCAGGAATAGAAAACAAGTCAGTGATTCCGCTAGTAGCGGCGAGCGAACGCGGAAGAGCCCAAACCAGGGAGCTTGCTCTCTGGGGTTGTAGGGCCTATCAGGCCGCAAGGCCGTCGAGTCACAAACCGGATCGTTAGTCGAATCCTCTGGAAAGTCGGACCATAGAAGGTGACAGTCCTGTAGACGAAAACAACCCGGCTCGATGGGCAGGTTCCTGAATACCGCGGGACACGAGAAATCCCGTGGGAATCCGCCAGGACCATCTGGCAAGGCTAAATACTCGTTAGCGACCGATAGTGAACCAGTACCGTGAGGGAAAGGTGAAAAGCACCCCTGTGAGGGGAGTGAAACAGTACCTGAAACCGTATGCCTACAAGCAGTGGGAGGGCTATGCTGCGGCAATGCAGGAATGCCTGACCGCGTGCCTTTTGCATAATGAGCCGGCTAGTTATTCTCAGTGGCGAGGTTAAGCATAAGCGAGCCGTAGCGAAAGCGAGTCCGAATAGGGCGATAGAGTCGCTGGGAATAGACGCGAAGCGGGATGATCTACCCTTGGCCAGGATGAAGCGCGGGTAACACCGCGTGGAGGTCCGAACCAGTGTTGGTTGAAAACAGCTTGGATGAGCTGAGGGTAGGGGTGAAAGGCTAATCAAATTCCGTGATTGCCCGTTCTCCTCGAAATGCCTTTAGGGGCAGCCTCGGATGGTCGGCGATGGTGGTAGAGCATGAATGGACTAGGGGGCTTACCAGCTTACTGAATCCAACCAAACTTCGAATGCCATCGACACGTAGTCCGGGAGTGAGACAGTGGGGGCTAAGCTCCATTGTCAAAAGGGAAACAGCCCAGACATCCAGCTAAGGTCCCTAACTTAGTGCTAAGTGGTAAAGGATCTGGAGACACTCAGACAACCAGGAGGTTGGCTTAGAAGCAGCCATCCTTTAAAGAAAGCGTAATAGCTCACTGGTCAAGTGGCTCTGGGCCGACAATTCAACGGGGCTTAAGCACAAGACCGAAGCTGTTGATAGGTGGATCTTGCGAGGTCCACCTGTGGTAGAGGAGCGTTCCTACAGCAGTGAAGCCAGACCGTGAGGACTGGTGGAGTGTTGGGAAGTGACCCTGCCGGCATAAGTAGCGAGAAGGGAAGTGAGAATCTTCCCCGCCGTAAGCCTAAGGTTTCCTGAGGTAGGTTCGTCCGCTCAGGGTTAGTCGGGAGCTAACGCGAGGCCGAAAGGCGTAGCGGATGCACATCCGGTTAATATTCCGGAACTACCTAGAGATCGTTATCACGATGGGGGGACGCAGGAAGCTATGCGGGGCTGGTGGTGGAATATCCAGCTTCAGGCATGTAGGGGGACCCGGCAGGCAAATCCGTTTGGATGTGTTCACTGAGGTGCTATGGCGAGGGCCGCAAGGCCCGCAAAGCCGCAGACGCTACGCTGCCGAGAAAAGCCTCTAAGGAGATCTCTGGGTACCCGTACCGCAAACCGACACAGGTAGGCGAGGAGAAAATCCTCAGGCGCAAGTAAGAATCCACGTTTAGGAACTCGGCAAAATTACCCCGTAACTTCGGGAGAAGGGGTGCTCTTTGCCGTCAGTGGCCACGCGCCACAAAGCGTCACAGGAGTTGCAATAAAGAGGCCCAAGCGACTGTTTACTAAAAACACAGGGCTCTGCTAAGTCGAAAACGACGTATAGGGTCTGACGCCTGCCCGGTGCCGGAAGGTTAAAAGGAGGGGTTAGTCCGCAAGGGCGAAGCCTTGAATTGAAGCCCCGGTAAACGGCGGCCGTAACTATAACGGTCCTAAGGTAGCGAAATTCCTTGTCGGGTAAGTTCCGACCTGCACGAATGGCGTAACGATTTGAGCGCTGTCTCAACGTGGAATACTGCGAATTTGTGGTACCGGTGAAGACGCCGGTTGCCCGCCATAAGACGAAAAGACCCCGTGCACCTTTACTGCACCTTAGTAGTGAATGCTGGCGTCGTATGCGCAGGATAGGTGGGAGGCTTTGAACCCAGGCTTTCGGGCTTGGGGGAGCCAACGGTGAGATACCACCCTTACGACTCCGGCGTTCTAACCGCAACCCGTTATCCGGGTTCAGGACACTGCTAGGCGGGTAGTTTGACTGGGGCGGTCGCCTCCTAAACTGTAACGGAGGCGCACGAAGGTTCGCTCAGGCTGTTTGGAAATCAGCCATAGAGTGCAAAGGCATAAGCGAGCTTAACTGCGAGACAAACAAGTCGAGCAGATGCGAAAGCAGGTCTTAGTGATCCGGTGGTCCCGCATGGAAGGGCCATCGCTCAACGGATAAAAGGTACGCCGGGGATAACAGGCTGATCTGGGCCAAGAGTTCACATCGACGCCCAGGTTTGGCACCTCGATGTCGGCTCATCGCATCCTGGAGCTGTAGCAGGTTCCAAGGGTCCGGCTGTTCGCCGGTTAAAGCGGTACGTGAGCTGGGTTTAGAACGTCGCGAGACAGTTCGGTCTCTATCTACGGTGGGCGCAGGAGATTTGAGAGGGTCTGACCTTAGTACGAGAGGACCGGGTTGGACGGACCGCTAGTGTACCAGTTATCACGCCAGTGGTAGCGCTGGGTAGCTAAGTCCGGACGGGAGAAACGCTGAAGGCATCTAAGCGTGAAACCCTCCTCAAGATGAGATCTCCCTGGGCTTCGGCCCCTGAAGGCTCGTGGTAGACCACCACGTATATAGGTCGGGAGTGTAAGCATGGCAACATGTTCAGCTGACCGATACTAATCAGCCGTGAGGCTTGACCAATCACTTGCATTCTGCGGGTGTGTGGTCAATAAACTATCGAGGGCCGGTCGAAAGACCGGCCCCTACACCACGGCGGGTGTAGCTATTGCGGGGTATCCAGTTTCCGAATTTGGAGATCTGGAGATTTGGGATTTGGAGATTTGAACGCACCGGCGCTCAAGCCGCAGACAACTCGGTATACGAGCCATAAGCCGCTAAGCACCTCGTGCTCTTAAATCTCCAAATCTCCAGATCAACAATTCTCCAGATTCACGTTCTTTGACAAGATGCTCTGGGACGACCGTCTTGGCGCGTGCCGCGGCTCGCATGCCGGGTCTCGCCAAGCGGACCCCAGACACCAAGTTTCCCGGTGGTCATAGGAGCAGGGTCACACCCGTTCCCATTCCGAACACGGAAGTTAAGCCTGCTACCGCCGATGGTACTGCGTGCGTAGGTGCGTGGGAGAGTAGGTCGCTGCCGGGGATTAATCGCGAAGCCCGCTGGTTCACTCGAACCAGTGGGCTTTTTCTTTGTACCAGCCTTTGTTACGCCGTTCGCCGCGGCCGTCGCGGCTGTAGGATAGCGCGCGCGATCTCTTTGGGCCAAGTGCTATCCCCCCCGCGGACCGTGTCCTCGTCAATTCTCGAGGAGCATCGCCACCTCGCCCGGCTCATCGAACGCCGGACGCACAAACGCGCGCGCGAGCGGGAACACCTTGTCGAGCTGCTCGACGAGCCATGCGAGCTCCGTCAAAAACGGCTCGGCCTGCAACGCGCTCACTATCCCGCCAGCCACCAGCTCCCGCCAGGCGGACTGTGAGCGCTCGATGCCGATGATCGCAACCTTGGCGGACCCTTCGTGGTCCTGCGGAAAGTCTCCGTCGCCTTCACCCTCGGCGAGGCCCTCGAGCCCACGCGCGATCTTCGACGCGTTGAGCGACGCAAACCAGGCGATCACCGCGACCGGATCGACAGCATTCGACTCGCTCCGCTCGCTCAGGGCACGCCTTCGCTGACCCTCCTCTTCGCGGTCCTGCAGCCAGTGATGAACGGCGAGACAGTACGCCATCGACCGCGCTCGAATCGCCGCATGCTCCAGCAGCAGCGCGGGCTCCGCACGGCCGAGCGCTTCTTCTGTCGGAGGCCGGCGCGCGATCTCGTTCATCGCCTCGATGATGTCTTCCATCCACGGCGGTGGCGGCGGCGGAACGTCCTCGGCGAGCGGGGGCGCCTCGGTCACGGCTCTGAGGTGGGGATCGAGCGAGGCCTCCATCCTCGCAACATCCGCGAAGACGCGGCAGTGCGACGTGAACGCGCACACCTCGCACCAGCGATCGCAGTAGTTGAAGATGCCGACGATGAAGCCGTCTCGGACCTCCATAGTTATGCCTCCATCCTGACCGAAGATGAACGAGTCATTCGGGGACCAGGAGCAACAGTCATTCCCGCGATCACGAAAAGACTCGAGCGGACGCATGTGATCAGGTGATTGCAGTTTCTGCGCGCCGCTCGGGTCCGCGCGTACGCAGTAGCTGCATACACGGATTTAGCCGGATGCATCCGCACGCGCCTGGCACGCCGGTCTCGGCTTGCCGAAGCCGAAAGCTGTGCGCGGAAAGCGCGCGGAATTCGGCGGCAACAACCGAACTTCGGGGATTTAAGAGGCTGCGCCGCCAGGGACGTCTACGACGCCGACATCCACCGCGACCTGTGTCGGCTCGCCGAACCACACGTGCAAGCGGTTTCCGGCGACGTGGCATTGTGGCAAGGCCATGTAAGAAGACCCTTTGCTCGAATCACGAGGCCACGGATCGGCTGTTGTTTCTGAGACAAAATCCTGAACGGTACTTAGGGATTGGAGGGCTGCAATGGAAACGCCCTCCGTTCCCGCGTGGAGGTCGACAATCTCGGCAACGTGCGTGCTCGCCGAGACCGACCGCCCGACGAACCGGACGGTCAAGACGCCGTTCATCACCGACACGCCAAATCCCGCCGGGACCACGGCGGTCAGCAATTCGGCGAGGGCGAGCGCCAATTTGTCGCCGGACTCGGACATGGAATCACTCAATACGGCTTGATGCAGTCGAGTCGCCCATACGAGTACGCGAGCTTGAAGAGCCCCACGATGCGCCACCCGTACTCCGGATGATAGACCGTCGTGACCATCCACACGTAGAAGAAGTGCTGCATCGCAACGCCGACGAGGGAACCGGCCGGAAATTCTCCTGGTCCTCTACTGTCGTGGGGCGGATACCACTCGAATTTAGTGGTGAACCGCACACCGTTTCTGTAAAGAGTCTCCAACCAAGGACCCCAGTTCCAGATGATGTTGTACATGCCCGTTCCGATTTGGATGTATCCATTTGCCGGATTCGTCTGGATGCTAATCCAGCCGAGGTTGCCTCGCCTCACGAAACTCGCGCACGACGGCAAGGTCTGCCCCTGTGACGTAATGTACCCGCCTGCAATGTACTCATTAGACTGCGACAAGGAGTCGGGATACACATATTCTGGAGTCGACTGAGGATTAGGCGGGGCGGGCGGTCCACTTGCTGGCGCAGTATGGGGATCGCATTCGTTAGGGCCGTTCTCCGCAACCCACTCACATGTCCAGCCTGTAAATCGATAGCGTCCAGAAGGCCGCGGCGTCATGCCGATGTACAGCGTCGTGTGATCTGACACTGAGACGGACCCGTTCGCCATCGTATATCCTCCCGACGATACGGAATAACCGATTACGACGGCGTAGACACCGAAGTTCGCGAAACCGCCACCATCAGTCGAACGGAACGTGCCGTTGCCGAAATCCTGATCAATCTGCACGCTGGCGCCGGGAATCGCACCGTTTGTCGAGGTGTCGTAGACAATGAAATTCAGGTTGTAAAACTGCTCTGCGGCCGCAGTTGCGCACGTGCCGACGAGCACGGCGAGGGCCGCCAGGAACACAAAGAGTGAGCGCATTGGATTCGCCTCCGATAGGAAAGCTGTTTTGCTACTTGATGTTCGACAGAGCGGCTCGTTGCCGCACGTCGTTGACGATGGCAGTGACTTGGTTCGTCTTTCCCAACACGGCGAACGACCCCGGGCCGGTGTACAAGTTCCCGCAGCGAGTTGCCGATGATTTCGTACGCGTCGAGCGGCTGAATCACCAATTGCGCACCGACTTGCCGCAAGAACACGAGGTACGATTGACCGGGCCGCATGGGTCGGACGTGTTCGAACGACGCAACGGCGGTGCCGCTTGGAGTTTGCAGCTCACCTCCAGTCGCTTCGAACGAAATCGTCGCGCCGTCCTTGAGCGGCAGTTGCGACGCATTCTTCAAGAGCGCGGTGAGGGTGCCTTGGACAGTGCTGTTAATCCAGTCACGATCGCGAGACAGCTTGCTGAACACGTTGAGCACGTGCACCGTGGCTACGACGTCGGCGTGACGCGTGGCGTATTCCGCTGCCGTCATCCCTTCTGGCAAATTGACCGGGAACGTTCCAGCCCCTGGAATTTCCACGCGTAATGACACGTCTGGTGACATTTCGGCTTCCAACGCCCGGCCCGAAACAAACTCAATGCGGCGACTGCCAGATGTCCCATGCCTCTCCTGAGCATTCAAGTCGGCGACTAACCCAGAGACGATGATCAATGACACCGCGAACCGCAGAATGCCGGCCGTCGTAAATTGGCTACCACGCGGTTCTGGTAACGAAACTCGTAGCCGGCAGACCACCACAAGTGACGGAAGGAGCATGCGTCGCATTTTGTTTTCTCCATTTCCAATCGAACGCACCAGAACAGTTCGGTCGGTACTGACGGACCGAGATTCGCAAACGCAGGAGGACTCTATGCACCGATACCGGGCCGACCCACGGGGCGCTGGCCGGCCGAATGCCGCATAGCCGTTGGCTCACAGCGATTGGCTTTCGAGGGCGTCATCCCGCGGGTCCAGGAGCAACAGTTGTTCCCGCGATCACGAAGAGACTCGAGCGGACGCCCGTGATCAGCTGATTGCAGTTTCTGCGTACTGATCCCGTCCGCGCGGACGCAGTAACTGCTCACACGGATCGGCGGGACGCATCAATTTTTGATCCCGATCGATCCACGTAATCCGTTAATCTGCATCCATCCCGATGGCTTCGATGTCATCCCGAGACCATCCGCGAGAGTGGGAGTAGCCATGACAGCCGCCCGCCTGATCGCCGTCGCGATCCTCACGACGTTCGCCGCGGCACCGAACGCGCAGCAGCCGCCCATCACCGCGCCGCAACAAGAATTCGGCTTCAACTTCGGCGACGACTACCAGCTCGCCACCTACTCACAACTCGCCGCGTACTGGGCGAAACTCGATCGCGAGTCCGATCGCATCGTCGTCGAGGAAATCGGCAAGACCACGGAGGGTCGGCCGCACCTCATGGCGATCGTGACCTCGCCCGAGAATCACCGCAATCTCGCGCGGATCAAAGCGATCTCGCGCCAGCTGGCGTTGGCCGAGGGGCTTTCCGACGATCAGGCGCGGGCACTCGCCCGTGAAGGCAAGGCCGTGGTGTGGATTGATGGGGGCCTGCACGCGAGCGAAGTCCTAGGCGCACAGCAGCTCGGCGAGATGGTCTACCAGATGGTGAGTCGCACCGATGACGAGACGCTGCGGCTATTGAACGACACGGTGATCCTCTTCGTGCACGCCAATCCCGACGGGCACGAGCTCGTGGCCAACTGGTACATGCGTAACCCGGTGCCGGAGAAACGCACGGGTGCGGCTCTGCCGCTGCTCTATCACCCCTATATCGGCCACGACAACAACCGCGATTTCTTCGCGTCCACCCAAAAGGAAACCGAGAACATCAACCGCGCGCTCTACCACGACTGGTCGCCGCAGGTGCTCTACAACCATCATCAAAGCGGCCCGGCGGGGACGGTGTTCTGGTCGCCACCATTTCGCGATCCGTTCAACTACAACCAGGACCCGATGCTCGTGCTCGGCCTGCAGCAGCTCGGGCTGGCGATCCACGCGCGCATGGCGGCCGAAAACAAACCTGGTGCGGCCGCCCGCGCGGCAGGCGCGTACGACGGCTGGTGGAACGGCGGCATTCGCAACACCGCTGCCTTCCACAATATTCTGGCGATTCTCACGGAGATGATCGGCAACCCGACACCCGTTCGCATTCCGCTGATCCTGCAGCGTCAGTTGCCCACGAGCGATCTGACGTTCCCCGTGCCGCCGCAGGTGTGGCACTTCAAACAGTCAATCGAGTACTCGATGACGGCCAATCGCGCGGTGCTGGATTTTGCATCGCGCTATCGCGAGACGCTGCTGTTCAACGTGTATCAGATGGGCAGGAACGCGATCGCGCGCGGCAGCGCGGATTATTGGGCGCCGGCGCCGCATCGCTTCGCGGCCGTGGCGGCGAAGATGGGGGTGCCGATGGCCGCCGGGCGCGGCGGGGCAGCGACGCCCGAGCGCGACGATGCGATCCTGGCCGCGTTGCACAAGCCCGAATTCCGCGATCCGCGCGGATTCATCATCTCGTCGCGGCAACCGGATTTCCCCACGGCGGTGAAGTTCATCAACGCGCTGCGCGAGGTCGGCATCAAAGTGCAGCGCGCGACCCGCGATTTCGATGTGCAAGGCAAGATCTATCCTGCCGGCTCGTTTGTCGTCATGGCCGCGCAGGCGTTCCGCCCACACGTGATCGACATGTTCGAGCCTCAGGATCACCCGGACAACATTCCGTACCCAGGTGCCGCGCCGACGCCGCCGTACGACCACGCCGGCTGGACGCTCGCGTTCCAGATGGGCATCGAGTTCGATCGCATGCTCGACCCCTTTACCGGTCCGTTTGAAGAAGTCACCGACTGGAACGTCAAGCCGCCGCCGGGCCACATCACCGGGAGTCTGTCGCCGGCGAGTCCGCCGCCGGCCGGCTATCTGATCAGTCATCAGGTCGTCGACTCGTTTACCGCTCTCAATCGTCTGCTGGCCGCCAAGGAAGATGCTTACTGGTTGCCGGACGGGCGCTGGTACGTGGCGGCGCGCCAATCGACCCGCGCGGCGCTCGACAGAATCGCAACGGATCTCGGCGTCAGTTCTGTGGCCACACCCGAAAAACCGCCAGCCGGCGCGCTCAAGCTGCGCCAGCCGCGCATCGGCCTCTGGGATCAATTCGGTGGGTCGATCGATTCGGGATGGGCGCGCTGGATCTTCGAGCAGTATCAGTTTCCCTACGAAAAAGTGTTTGCGCCCACGCTCGATGCGGGCAACCTGAACGCCAAGTACGACGTGCTCGTGTTTGTCGAGGGTGGCATTCCCAGTATTGGCCCTGGCCCAGGCGCCGCGCAGCCCGCGCCGGAGGACATCCCGGCGGAGTTCCGTCCATTGCTCGGACGGGTCACCGCCGATCGGACGATTCCGGAGATTCGCCGGTTTGTTGAAAACGGTGGAACCGTCATCACGATTGGCGCGTCGTCCACAAACCTGGCGCAGCATCTCAATCTGCCGGTAGAGGATCATCTCGTCGAAAACGGGAAGGCGCTTCCGGAATCGAAGTTCTTTGCGCCGGGTTCAGTATTGACGGTCGCTGTCGATGTCAAACACCCGATCGGCCAAGGCATGAAGGAACGGACCGACATGTTCTTCGACAACAGCCCGGTCTTCAGGCTGGCTGCGGGCAGTGCGGCTCAAGGACTGAAGGTGGTGGCGTGGTTCGACAACCCCGCGCCGCTCAAGAGCGGCTGGGCATGGGGTCAACACTATCTCGACAAGGGAGTGGCAGTGATTGAAGCGAGCCTCGGCAAGGGTCGTGTGTTGCTGTTTGGCCCCGAGATCATCAAACGCGCACAGCCGCACGGGACGTTCAAGTTCCTGTTCAACGGCATCTATTACTCGGCGGCAGAGCCGCCAATGGCACCGAGCCAAGCCGCAGAGGGACGCAGATGACGAAATAGCCGCAGATGACGCAGATGGCCGCCTCGCGCGTGCTGGCGCGCTTCCATGGGGGAAGTGACGAGCAGGAAGGCTGGGGGAGCGCCCACGACCCTGCTCGTCAATGTCGTGCGATCACGTTACCGTCGGTGAAACCGGCGGGCGACACCGATGAGACCGGTTGCAAACAGAAGCAGGCTGGCTGGCTCGGGAACGCCAGGAGGCGGATCGTTCGGACGGTGCAGGCCACCGAGTCGGATTTGCCGCAGGTCTTCGAACTCGACGTTGCCGACGGCGAAGAGCGCGATCGAGTTGATCGCCTGACCATTGATCGCATCGACGGTGAAGAAGTTTTGGCCGTTGTCGTCTACGGTCCATACCTGCGTAAACAGCCCGCCGAGGATGTTCATCCCCGACACTTCAATCTGCACGAACCCGTCGTCGGCTGAATTGAGATTGAAGACCGCGCGTGTGAAAAAGCCATCAACGAGGGAGAAGCGAAGGTCGCTGAAGGGATCGTTGTCCGCGGCAGGTGTCACTCTCGCCTGGCCGCTGCTGGGTGCGTTGAGATTGCCGCCCTCGGACTCGAACTCGACGGTGAATCCGTTAACCGTCCCGATCACCGTGGGAACATTCGTGGCGTTGGTCAGTAGCACGTTGTCGGTGCCTTGGTTGTGGACGCCCGTCGAAATGATGATGTCGGCACGCGCTGGAGCGGCCGCGCCGAGGATCAAAACGAGCGCCGCAAGGCCCGCCGCGCCGCGCATGGCAGCGATCTTCGCGCGCGTCGGTGAAGTTCGGAGTTGATTCATCTTGGTCAGTCTCTCGTGATGGTTTAAGGGTTGGTCAGAAGCGTTGGTGACGCGTTGGTAGCCGTCCCAGTGCAAGGCACGCTCCAGCCACGGCGAGGACCGCGGAATATGGGGACTTCTTGTAGAAGTACGGCGACTTCGAGTGCTTCAGCGCGATTCGTCACCTCGCCGCTAGACTTTCGTCGCTGCCCGACGCGCGTTCGCGAACTTGGCCACGCTGGCCACGCACCCTGACACGAAACGCCCGAGCGCTTGGCGGCATGGTTTCCATGTCCGCCAAGGCATAATGTCTTCCCAGCGTGCGACTTGTTGCGCGGGGACGCCGATTCCCACCTGACGTTTCCAACCCGAAGCCGTTTCATACCCACGTGTTACGACCGATCGCGCGCCGACGGCTTGGCGCGGAGCGCCAATTGCTCCTGAAGGCTTCATGATGCGACTGCAAGCGGCCGCGCTCGGGATGACTCTTTCTCTGGCGGCGCTGGCGGGCTGTTCGAAAGATCCAGACGCTGCCAAGCGCGAATACCTTCGAACAGGGGATCAATACCTCGCTGAAAAGAAGGTCAGCAAAGCGCTCATCGAGTATCGCAATGCGGTGGGAGTGGACGCGAGGTTCGGTGACGCGCGACTGAAGCTTGCGGATGCGTACCTCTTAGCCGGAAAACCGGAGAACGCGCTCGCCGAATACATCCGCGCCGGTGACTTGATGCCGGCCAACCTCGAGGCCCACCTCAAGGCAGGCCAGTTGCTGCTTCTCGCGCGCGAGTTTGAGGACGCGAAGACGTATGCGAACAAGGCACTTGCGATCGACCCACGTAGCATCGACGCGCAGATTTTGAGGGGCAACGCGCTGGCAGGGCTTCTTGACCTGAGCGGCGCCCTATCCCAGGTCGAACAGGCGATCACCGAGGATCCGACTCGCGCCACCAGCTACACGAATCTCGGGAGTCTGCAGCAGGCAGCCGGCAGCATCCATGCGGCAGAGGAATCGTTCCGCAGGGCCGCGGACGCCGATCCCGGAGCGCCTGCGGGCCGCTTGGCGCTTGCCAACTTGTACTGGGCCACGAATCGCCGTCCCGAGGCGGAACGAGAACTGAAGTCGGTACTCGCTGTGGACGCGAAGAACATCCTGGCCAATCGAGCGCTCGCGATGTTCTACCTCGCGTTGGGGCGGGCCGCAGAAGCGGAGAAGCCTTTAACGGTCATCGCAACCACAGTCCCAGGCATTCAGGGACAGCTGCTCCTTGCCGACTACTACGTCGCGTCGAAACGAACCGCAGACGCGACGGTGCTTTTGCAGCGAACGTCGGCGGAGGTGAATGGGTTCATCCCGGCGCGCCTGCGGCTTGCCACAATTGCGATCAGCGACGGCGATCGCGTTGCTGCCCATCGCCTGCTCGACGAAGCCTTAGCCAAACAACCCAAGCACCCGCAGGCGTTATTGGCAAAGGCGGAATTGCAGCTTCGTGAAGGCACGCTGGACGAAGCCTTGACGACGGTGCGGGGAGCCATCGCCTCGCGGCCCGAGGCGGCTGCGGCTCACGTCGTGCACGGGCGCATTCTGGCGGCGCGCCAGGAGTCGAACCAAACTGTCCTGGCCGCGTATCAAGAAGCCATTCGACTCAAACCAGAGTTCGTGCCTGCGAACATCGAACTCGCCCGTCTCAACCTGATGCTCGGCCAGGTGGATTCTGCGATGCAATTCGCGCAAAGCGCGTTGCGGGTCGCACCCAACAGTGCCGACGCCCATGTGCTGCTCGCCAGAGCACATCTCGCCAAGGGCAACCCTGCGGCGGCCGAACGATCACTAAGTGCGTTGAACGCATCGTTTCCGGAGTTGCCGGCCGTTCAAAGCGAGCTGGGCCGGATGTATCTGCTGAAAGGAGACCCCCGCCGCGCGCGCAGCGCGTTTCAGACCGCGCTCGCGACGGAACCTCGGCACCTGCACGCGTTGGAGGGTTTGATTGCGCTGGACTTGCGCGAGAAGAACGTCGGTAGTGCCCGCGCCCGGATCGACGCGGCGGTGACCGCGCAGCCTCAAGACGATGCCGTGCAATTACTTGCCGGCCGGGTGTATTTGATCCTGAACGACACGGCGGCCGCAGAAGCAGCGTTCAAGCAGGCACTGAAGCTCAATCCCAACAACATGCAGGCATACAGTCTGCTGGGCGACGTCTACGCGAAGGAGAAGCGCCTGCCCGAGGCAACAGCGGAATTCGAGCAGCTCGTGCAGAAACAACCTGAGTCGGTCAACGCTCAAACCGCGCTTGCCGTCATGTTTCACGTGCAAGGTCGCGGATCAGAAGCGCGCTCGCACTACGAGAAGGCGCTGGCGCTCAATCCGCGAGCGGCAGTGGCGGCCAACAACCTTGCGTGGATTCATGCCGAACTGGGGGAGATGGACCTTGCTCTACAACTTGCACAGACCGCCAAAGCCGAGTTGCCCGACGTGGCGGCTGTCAACGATACGCTCGGGTGGATGTACCACAAGCACGGTATGAGCACATTGGCCATTCGCCCGCTCAAAGAATCTGTTCACAAGGATCCGAGCAACCCCATTTACCATTTCCATCTCGGGATCGCGTATGCGAGTGCAGCCGATACTGCCAACGCGCGACAGTCGCTACAGCGAGCGCTGGCGCTGAAGCTGCCGGCCGAGCATGTCGGCGAAGCCAATAAGTTGTTGGCCGAACTACCGGAGTGAGTTGAGCGATGGTGCCGCCATCCGGCTGGGTCAGAGAAGTTGGCGCAGCCGAACGGCATTCTCAAACGCCGCGCCCGAGCCGGTGTTATCGAAGATGCACCAGGCTGGTCCCGGAAACTCGCGGAGACGCTCGGCGATCGCGGCGAGGAACGGCTGCTCGTAGGGTGAGAAGTAACAGCGGGGCGAGCCGTGCAGCCGGTAGTACACCAGACCGGTCCACGCACCAGGCGTGCACGCCTTCGTGCCTCTCGGCGGATCGGCGGCGACGCGGGCGATTGTGTAGGTATTCAACAACGCCTCGGCGTCGGACGCATACCAGCTTGCATGACGCGGTTCGCAGACGACCGGACCATCGTGCCGGCGCCGCAGCATGCCAAGAAATCGATCCACGAGCGGACGGTTGAATTCGAAACTGCCGGGCAACTGCAGCAGCAGCACACCGAGTTTGGCGCCGAGGCCGCCAGCTTCGCTGAGAAACTGATCGAGCTGGCCGCGCACACCAGACAGCCGCAGATCGTGCGTGATCGTCTTCGGCATCTTCACCGAAAATCGAAAACCGTCCGGTACCCGAGACGCCCAACGCGCATACGTGGCGCGTGCGTGCGGACGATAGAACGACGAGTTGATCTCAACCGCGTTCAACACGCGCGCGTAGCGCTCGAGTCCTTTGACGTCACTCGGCGCAAGCTCGCTCCAGCGCCGTGGAATCGCCCAGCCGGCGGTGCCGACAAACGGCGTGATATGCGCGCTCAACGTGACGTCGTTTGGTGCTGAACTTTGAACTGGAAACTGGGCACTGGAAACTACCGGGTGCCGTTTCCCAACAGTGCCTTCACATGCCGTGCAACCTCTTCGTGCGTGGCAAACCACACGCCGGGCTTCGCCTTCATGTGCTGAATCAATCTGTCGAGCAGCGCCACACGCGAGCGATGTCCCATGATGTGCGGATGCATCGTCAGAATGAACAGTCCGCGTTCTTCGTAGGCGAGATCGAATTCGTCCTTGAAGATCTCGAGCACGTCCTGTTGTGACGGGTTGGAGCCATTGGCACCGCCACCGAAGTACGGGAAGTCGTCGAGGATGCGCTCGATCGGCAGTTCGACTATGCCGGTCGGCTGACCGTCCAGGAGCAGCTCGTATGCGTCGTCGCTGGCCATCAAACTGCTGTCATACAGAAAGCCCGCATCCTTGACTTGCTTCATCGTCCAGAAACTGAATTGCCAGGACGGTGCACGGTAGCCGACGGGTCGTTTGCCCGTCATCTTCGTCAGCAAATCGATCGACTGCGTGAGGAGTCGCTGTTCCTCGCGCTCGTCGTTGAGCGTCGGCAGGCGTTCGTGAATCCAGCCGTGCACGCCGATCTCGTGCCGTTTGCTGGCCTGGATGTCCTTGATCATCTGCGGGTGAAGCGCGGCGCTCACCGCCGGGATGAAGAACGACGCGGGCACCTGATGCTTATCGAGCAGGCGCAGGATGCGCGGGACACCATCAACCGCGCCGTATTCCCCGCGCGAGATGACTTCGTAGTCGAGCGCCCCTTGCGACAGTGTTGCGGTCGCATTGTCGACGTCGAAGGACAGCGACACCGCGACGCGGGCGCCGCCGGGCCACGCCGGCGGTTTGAGACGACGGCCCGCGCTCACGTGGAACATCTGCTTGCGCAGATCCTCGAGGCTCAACCGCGTTCCGGGCAATGGATTGGACTGCGGGGTTTGCGCACGCGGCTCCGAAACACACGTCACGGCGGTGAGGAGCGCGAGCGCGACAACCAAAAGCAGGGGTTTCATGATTTCGCCACCTCCTCTGCCGAGCGGAGCGTGAGTGCAGCAAACGTGAGCGTGCCATTTGTGCATCCCGCCGTGGGCAGTGTCGGCGAACCGACAACAAAGAGATTGTCGTGATCGTGCGTACGGCCGAAGCTGTCGCATACGCTCGTTGAGGCCTCCGTGCCCATTCGACAGCCGCCCGCTGGGTGATCGAGGTAGGTGCTTTCGCTGGTCGATAGAATCTTGCCGTTGTTGGCGCGCGCGAGCCTGGCGAAGATGTCCGCGATGTGTTGTTTCGTCTGCGGCAGACGCGCTTCGGTCGCCGCGTCCAGTTTGTGCACAATCTTCGGCAGCGGGTCGCCAAAACGATTTTTCGCTCCAGGGTCGAGCGTCAGCGTGCTGTCGTGTGACGGGTGGACGTCGTAATACGCCCGCACGCGCGCCGTTCCACGCTTGATGCGCGCGCGCCAGTCCGCCAGCAGCGCATCACCCATCAAGATCCCGCCCGCGTCGCTCTTCAGCCGTGGCTGTCGTCCAACGCTGCTTTCCCATACGCGGAGATCGTGACGCACGAACGGCTTGTCGCTTGCGCAGCGGAAGAACTGGCGTGAGATGAGGCTGTGCTGATCGTTCATCCCCGGATAGATCTCGGCGTCGAGCTCGATTTGCGCGGAGAGGAACGCGTGTCCGTTCATATAGCGGCCAACGCTTCCAGAGCTGTTGGCCAGGCCGTTGGGGAACCGTGACGATGCCGACGCGAGGAGCAGGTGCGGGCTCCAGCAATAACCGCCGGCCAGGACAAAGAACTTGGCGCGATACTCAACCGGGTCGTCAGGCCGATCGCGGTGGACTGCTTGGGCTGAGGCAATCCGCGGTGTCTTGCCGCCACCGTCAGCAGGCACCAGCCGTCTGACGAGCGTGCGATCGTGGAGGGTGATCGCCTTCGCGTCGAGCAACTTCCTGAAGGTGTAATCGGGCGAGTAGCGCGCACCGGTCGGGCAAATCTCACAGGTGTTGCAGCGCTTGCAGTCACTGCGGCCGTCATACGGCACGGTGTTCTTGGCTTGCGGCGTCGACCAGAACGGAATCCCACTTTGCGTCGCCCATGATTGCAGCTGCCGCAGGTTCCACGAGAGCGGCATCGGCGCCATCGGATACGGCTCCGAGGGACGATCCTCCGGAAGCGGACTCGGTTCGCCGGAGACGCCGATGCGCCGCTCGGCCTCGCAATAGAAGCGCTCGAGTTCGGCCCACTCAATCGGCCAGTCCACGGCCAGGCCGTAACGCGACTTGAGCCGCAGGTCCTCTTCCGAAAACCTGTTGCAGACGCCGCCCCAATGCATGGCTGATCCGCCGACGGCCATCGTCCTGGAAATGATTCCGGCCGCCGCCTGATCCTCGATCGTGTCTCCCGGCCACGCATTTTCGCCGTAGTCCATCGAGCGCTGACGGTCGCGCCATCGCTTTTCGGTGTCGAACAGGCGATCGCCGGCTTCGACGACGATGATCGACGCCCCGCGACGACGTTCGGAGACTTTCTGCGCCAGCAGGGCGGCGGAAATCCCTCCGCCGACGATACAGATGTCGCAATCGTAGCGCGCCATCACCGTCCTCCCGTCTGGAGCGGTGCCGGGCGATTTTCCGAACCGGCGAGCCCGCGGCAGGTATCGCGGCCGATTGCCGCCCGGTAGGCCAAATCACTTGCTTCACTGCTGTTGAAATAGAACGCCATCAGATCGGTGGCGATGTGCCCGCCGTCGGGGCGGTTGGGAAGCCGCTCGATCTTGGCTGCGGCGATCGCCTCTTGCACCGCCGCCCGTCGATCGCCGTCGCGCGTCTCCAGAGCCGCGAGTTGCGCCGGGTATTTCGTCGCCGGAGATGGTGGCGTGCGTCGAAACCGTGGGAATCCGTAGCCGTGATCGGTGTCGGCGCCAGGTCGATATTCGCGCAGCCATTTCAGGAAGGCCGCGACCACTTTGTCCCGTCCCGCTGCACCAAGCTCCTGCGGAAGCACGATGTCGGCGAGCGCGCGGATTCGTGTGTGATCGGCCTCAGTGAGCGGCGGCGCCTGCGCGAGCAGCCTGACACGGGGAAGGCCCGCGGTAAGTGCGAGCAGCAACTGGAGCAAGGTGCGGCGTTTCATGGGTGTCAACCTTCAGAAGGTGGGAGCTTGATGGACGATCGCGCCACCGACCATCGTCATCAGGACGTCCGCGTCGCGTATGCGCGTTTCCTGGCAGGTGAGGATGTTCTCTGAGAGCACGACCAAGTCCGCGAGCTTGCCGGCCTCGATCGATCCTTTCCGCTGCTGGTCTCCCATCAGGCGTGCGTTGTTGATTGTGGCGAGACGGAGCGCTTCCTGGCGCGTGATGCGCTGATCGTCGCCCATGACCCCGCCGGTGAGCGTGTCGCGCGTAATGAAGTGGTAAATCGTCCACAACGGGGGGTAGGGCACCACAGCGGCATCGGTGCCCGACGACACCAAGAGGCCGGCATCGAGATATCGCCGCACCGGCGTCGTCAGTGCGGCGCGCGCCGAGCCCCAATATTTCACCAGGCTAGGGCCAGCCAGATACAAGTGGTTCTGCGCCGAGATTGCGACATCGAGCGCCTTCATCCGCGGGAGATGATCGCGACGGCCGATGAACGCATGCTCGATCGTCCAGCGCCGCCCGGTAATCGATCGCTCTTGGTTCGCGGCTTCGTATGCGTCAAGAACCAGATCGATCGCCGCATCCCCGACTGCGTGCGTGGCCACGCGCCATCCTCGTCGATTGAGCTCGCGCACAACCTCGATCAGCGTCACCGCATCGACCGTTTGAAGTCCTCGAAAGGTGCCGCGCTCGTCGAAGGGTGGCTCGTAGAGGTCTCGCATCAAGCCGCCCTCAAAGCCACCGTCGACAGCGAGTTTGATGCCGCTGACTCTCAGCCACTCGTCGCCCTCGTCTGGCTTGATGCGCGACTCGTCGAGCGCGCGGCCGACCGCCTGCGCATTTCCGCCTGGGCGCAGCAGCGCATGCACGCGCATCTTCAGTACACCGCGGCGTTGCATCTCCTGCAGCAGTCGATACTCCTCGACCGAGACGCCCGGGTGGCGGACGGTCGTAAGACCTGCGGCGTGGAGCTTCTTGTACTCGGCGATGCGATCGTCGATGCGTTCGTCCAGGGTACGCGCTCGCGGCTTTGGCAGCGTGACGAGGTCCTTGGCGTGGTCGACGAGCTCGCCATTCAGGCGTCCATCGGGGTAGCGCGAGATCCGGCCACCGTCAGGCTGCGGTGTATCGGGGGTAATCTTCCACCGTGTGAGGGCGGCGGAATTGACGATGAATTCGTGACCGCCGCGAACGAGGATCACGGGCGTCGTCGGCGCCACTTGATCCAGATCATCCCGGAGGGGTAAACGGTGTTCGCGGAGCTGCGCCTCGTGCCAGTCGCTGTTCGAAACCACAATCCCGTCGACAGGCGTGTCGCGCACGCGACGGGCGACCGCCGTCAGCACCTCGCCGATCGATCGTGCCCGCGACAGATCGACGCCGGTACCGCCGCCTGCGTTATGGAGGTGGTTGTCCATGAGACCGGGCACGACGGTGCGGCCTTTGAGGTCGATCTGCTTCGTGGTCGCAGCCGCTATCGCACGGATCGCCGCATTTTTTCCGACGGCTGCAATCGTCTCGCCAGTAATCGCCACCGCTTCGGCGGTCGACCCCGCGGCGTCGACCGTGAGGATGGTGCCGTTGTAGAGGATCAGGTCTGGGCTGGGCGCCTGGCCTGAAGCGAGGACGAAGATGCCGGCGAGGAGCACGGCGGGGCGCAGCAGCATGGGTTGGGGAAGCATAGAATAAGACCATGCGCAGAACGGCCGTTTTGTGGAGCCTCCTACTGGCGCTGCTGGCTGCCAGCCCAGCCCTCGCCCAGTCTGGTCCATCCAGCTGTTCGACGACAGGTCAAAACACCTACGTTCGCGACGTCATGGACGACTTGTACCTCTGGTACGAGCACATACCCAGGCTCAATCCTGCACGGTTCTCGTCGCCGGAAGCCTATCTGGAGGCGATTCGTTATCGTCCGCTCGACGAGCACTACAGCTACATCACGTCGCGCGCAGCCAACGAGGCGCTCTTTTCCGAGAGCCAGTACATCGGGTTCGGGTTGTCGACGACAACCGATGGCAGCGAGATGCGAGTGCTGCAAGTATTCGAGGACAGTCCGGCTGCGGAAGCCGGCCTGGCGCGCGGCGATCGCATCCTCGAGATCAATGGGCGTCAGGTGTCGTTGTTGATTGATGCCGGTGTGATCGGCAGCGCATTCGGCCCTGGCGAGGTCGGCGTCGAGTCGGCGATTGTGTTCACGTCGCGGAGCAACGGCGAAGAGCATCGTGCGACGATGACCAAACGTTTCGTGACCATTCCCACGGTGTCACTGACCAAGGTGGTCAAGGTTGATGGCCGGAGCGTCGGCTACCTCTTCTTCCGCAATTTCGTCGCGGCCCTCGACAGACGCGCTCAGCGCGGCGTTCGCGGCGTTGAAAGAAGCGGGCGCGACGGAGTTGATTGTCGATCTGCGCTACAACGGCGGCGGCCTCGTCGATGTGGCCGTTCACCTGAGCAGCCTGATCGGCGGCACGCGGACCAACGGACAAATCTTCGCGGAGTTCCGTCATAACGACCGCAACTCGCGCTACAACGAAGCGCTGCGATTTCGCGAAACGGCGGGAGCGTTGTCGACTCTCACGTCTTGTGGTGATCACGACGCGTTCGTCCGCGTCAGCAAGCGAGCTCGTCATCAATGGTTTGCGGCCCTTCATACCGGTGACAGTGATCGGTGATACCACCTACGGTAAGCCGGTCGGCCAGTACGCCATTGATTTCTGCGATAAGACCCTTGCCCCCGTGTCGTTCTCGCTCGTCAATGCCGACGCCCAGGGCGACTACTTCGACGGGATTCCAGCTGATTGCACGGCGGCCGACGACATCGAGCACGATCTGGGCGCGGTTGACGAGGCCTCGTTGGCCGAAGCGCTCCACTTCATCGCCACTGGGGCATGCCGCGCGTCGACGGAAACGTCGAAGACACTTCGCGCTCGCAGGACGATGCCTCGCGCCACCGGGTGGCAATCCGTGATCAACGCGCACTAACCGACCGAGCGGCCTCGACGGTCGACCGTCGTACCAGACGTGCCCGAGTTTCCCGACATCGAACTCTACCTGCACGCGCTTCGGCCGCGGATTGTCGGCCAGCGGCTCGACGCGGTGCGCCTCGCCAGCCCCTTTCTCGTTCGTTCAATCGATCCGCCATTGGACGCGGTCGCCGGCATGTCGGTCGTCGGGCTTCGCCGCCTTGGCAAGCGCATCGTCTGGGAGATGGATGACGATCTGTTTCTGATCTTTCATTTGATGATTGCCGGACGGTTTCAGTGGAAAGAGCGCGGGTCAAAAATCGTCGGGAAGATTGGGCTGGCGGCGTTCGATTTTCCCACAGGCACGCTGCTCTTGACCGAAGCCGGATCGAAGCGCCAAGCCTCGTTGTATCTCGTTCGCGGCGAAGCCGCGGTCGACGCGCATGATCCTGGCGGTCTCGAAGTGATCGGCGCCACGGTTGACGCGTTTCGGTCGGCGCTGACGCGAGAGAATCACACGCTCAAGCGCGCGCTGACCGACCCACACCTTCTGAGCGGCATTGGAAATGCGTACTCCGACGAGATTCTGCATGCGGCCCGACTGTCGCCGATGAAACTGACGGCGCAACTCACGCCCGACGAAATCGCACGCCTGCACGCGACGACGATCGGCCTTTTGCTGCACTGGCGAGACACGTTGATCGCGGAAACGAGCGCCGGGTTCCCGTCGAAAGTGACCGCCTTTCGCGACAACATGGCGGTGCACGGACGCTACGGAAAACCCTGTCCGGTCTGCGGCACGCCCGTGCAGCGCATCCGCTACGCGAATAACGAGGCGAACTACTGCCCGCAGTGTCAAACCGGCGGGCGGCTGCTGGCAGATCGCTCGCTCTCGCGACTGCTCAAGGGCGACTGGCCGCGCACGTTGGAGGAGCTCGAAAGGAGAAAAGGGGTCCGCTAGCCCTCCGTCTCAACAAGCTCCGCAGGCGCGCGCTCGGCAGCGCCGGGCGGCGGCGCATTATCCGGATCGAGATCGTCGGCGCGCAGCAGGCGCTCTGTCACGTAGTCCAGTGCCGCGTCGTCTCCGCGCGCCAGCAGCTGGTCGAGTGGCGAGCGAGGGCCGTCCATGGGCTCGCGTCGTTGCATGGTCGGAAACGTGCCATCGGTGCGCTGTGGTTCATAGCGGCGCCAGAAATCGGCATGCCAGCGAACGAACGTTCGCACCCGCGTCAGGCCGTGTTCGTCTGCGCCCCAGTGCGCCGTCGCCAGCGCCACGTAGCGACGGTAGAGCGTGACGCGTTCTTCCGGTGTGATGTTCCAGTAACCGCTGGTCGCTTCGCGGAAGATCCACGGCTTGATCAGGGCGGCTCGCGCCACCATCACACCGGAACAGCCTGCGCGCGCGATGCACGCATCGATGTCGTCGGGGAACAGCACATCGCCATTGCCGATCACTGGAATGGGAACCGTCGAGGCCACCTCCTTAATCGCGTCCCAGTCGGCGAGCGCGCGGTAGCGGCCGTTTCGCGTGCGGCCGTGTACGAACAGCGCATCGGCGCCGCCGTCGACAACGGCTTGTGCCTGCTGCAAGTAATTGCGCCCTTCGTCATTCCAACCTAAACGGATCTTGGCCGTAACCGGGATCTTCACCGCGCCTTTCATCGCTTCGATCAGGCGGCGCATTCGATTCGGCTGACGTCCGACGGCGGCACCCAGGCCTTTGCGCGTGAAGTAATCAATCGGACAACCGAAGTTGATGTCGACGAAGTCGACTCCTTTGGATTCGACAAGCGCCGCCGCCCACGCCATCTCTTCGGGCTTGGTGCCGGCAAGCTGCACGCCGAAACACGGTTCGCCAGGAAAGCGCCGGATGAGCGCAAACTCGGAGTTGCGGCGCTGCTTCAATCGGCGAGCGATCGTCATTTCACTCACCGTGACCTGGGCGCCGAGCTCCACGCACAGCTGCCGGTAGGGGAGGTTCGATCCTTTGGTCATCGGCGCCATCACGACGGCGCGCGTGAGTCGGTCCGCGAATATCACACATAGATGGTAGCCTGACCGCATGCGACGTCTTGCTCTTTGTGGTGTGCTGGCGGCGGCCTTTGCGACAGCCGCACCTGCGGCTCAGACACCGCGCTCGCATTTCATGTGGGCGGTGACGCAGGCTGGCGGGCCGCCAACGTATCTCGTTGGCTCGCTCCACGTGCTGACGCCCGAGTACTATCCGCTCGCCTCGGCGCTCGAGAAGGCGTTCGCGGAGTCGAAGGTCCTGATCGAGGAAGCCGATCTGGACGAGTTGACCAATCCATTCACGGCGCTGGCACTGATCGGCAAGGCGATGCTCCCCGAGGGCCGCACGCTCGATCAGCTCATCTCCGCCGACCTCTACAAGCAGGTCATCACGCGAGCAGAGAAAGCAGGATTACCTGCAATCGCGGTGCAGCGGATGAAGCCATGGATGGCGGCTGTCGCGTTGACAGGGCCCGCGCTGAAGGCGGCCGGCTTCAACACGGAACTCGGTGTCGACAAGCACTTCTTCGATCAGGCCAAGGCGAGCGGCCTGGAACGCCGGGCCCTCGAAACGGCGGCGTACCAGTTCGACCGGCTCGATCAGCTCTCGCCGGCCTTGCAGGAAGCGATGCTCAAGTCGGCGATTGCGGATCTCGATACGGAGATCTCCAACGTCAAGACCATTGCCGACGCATGGGCGCGTGGCGAGACGTCGACGCTCGAGCGACTGCTTCTTGGCGCGCTCCTTGAATCGCCCGAGCTCTACGAAAAGCTGCTCGTCGAGCGGAACAAGAACTGGGTGACCGCGATCGAGAAGTGCGTCAGCGAGAAAACGGCCTGTTTCGTCGTCGTCGGCGCCGGTCATCTTGTTGGCCCGCATAGCCTCGTCGCGTTGTTGAAGCAGAAGGGCTATTCCGTAGTGCAACAGTGAGTGTTCGCCACCGAACACTCCGGAGGGGTCGGCGGTGATGCCGAGCGTCTTTCAAGATCTCGCGCAGGCGATTCGTGGGCTTCGTAAGCGCCCAGGGTTCACGCTCGCCGCGCTGTTGACGTTGGCGATCGGCATTGGCGCGAACGTCACGGTCTTCAGCATCGTCAACGCGCTGCTGCTCCGGCCGCTGCCGTTCGGCGATCGAAGCGACCGCGTCGTCACGCTTCACTCGACACATCCGCTGCAAAGCGAGGATTGGGAGGATTCGCGCGTTTCGTATCGCGATCTCGTCGACCTCCAGCGAGAATCACGTTCCTTCGACGACGTGGCTGGACTCGTCGCACGCAATTTCTCAGTGACGACCGACGCCGACGCCGAGCGGCTGCTCGGCGAATCGGTCACGCCCAATCTCTTCCCGCTTCTGGGCGTCGAGCCCATGCTGGGCCGAAATTTCGTGCCCGAGGAGGGCGCCGAGCCGGGACGTGAAACGTCGGTCATGTTGACGCACGGCTTATGGCAGCGCCGCTTCGGCGGCGACCCGTCGATCATCGGCCGCAGCATCATCGTCAACGAACGCGCCCGGACGGTGGTTGGGGTCATGCCACCCGGCTTCAAGTTTCCGGAACGGGCGGAGCTCTACATGCCGTTTCGTTGGGACGATGCACCGCGGTCGGGGAGAAGTGTTGCGGCAATTGCGGTGCTCAGGTCCGGCGTGTCGATTGAGCAGGCACAAAGCGACGTGTCGTCGGTGGCGGCGACGCTCGAAGCGACGTACCCGGATTCCAATCGCGGCTACGGCGTTCGCGTCCTGCGCTTTCGCGACTCGCATGTTGGCCGAAACGACCGCACCTACAGCGCAATCCTGATGGGCGCTGTGGCATTCGTGCTGCTGATCGCGTGCGCCAACCTGGCGAACCTTTTTCTCGTGCGTGGTGCGTCACGGCAACAAGAGATGGCTGTCCGCGCGGCGATGGGTGCAGGTCGAGCGCGGCTCGTCTGGGCAGTCTTGAGCGAAAGCTGTGTCTTGGCGACAGTCGGCAGTGCCTTGGGTGCCTGCGCGGCAGCATGGGTCGTCGATTACCTGCGCGGTTTGTGGCCCGAAGAGATTCCCTACTGGATCGCGTTTGACGTCGACAGCCGCGTTGTGATCTTCACGGTCGCGCTGACAGGTTTGACAACGGTGCTCGTTGGTCTGCTTCCGGCGCTTCGAGCGTCGCGGCCGGACGTGGTCGGCGACCTCAAAGAAGGTGGCCGTGCCGTGTCGCTCGGGCGGTCTGCCCAGCGCTTGCAGAGCGTGTTGGCAGCGGCGCAGCTGGCACTGTGTCTTGCGCTCCTTGTCGGCGCAAATCTGATGATCCAAAGCTTCGTGTCATTGCAAAGGGCAGATCTCGGGTTCGACGATCGCCCCGTTCTCACAATGCGGGCGTATCTCGCCGGTGACGTGTTCGATGAGCCGAGCGCGCGTGCGGTGTTTTTCAATCAGGCTGTCGAGGCGCTTACCGCTCAGCCCGGGATCCAGAGCGCCGTCGTGACGTCGAGCATCCCTGGAGATGACGGCGGCAACCCGACCCGCGTCGTCGTTGACGGCCGAACCGCGGCCGGCGACGAAGTGCCCGTGCAAGTGGTATCGGCGACGGGCGGTCTCTTCCAAACACTAGGCCTGGAGGTCCTCGACGGCCGGACGTTTTCACCCGCCGAATCCGCAGATACGGACATCCGCGTCGCGCTCGTCAACCAGTCGCTCGCCCGGAGGCTTTGGCCAGACGGCTCGCCAGTTGGTCGACGTGTTGGGCTTCCTGGAGCGGAAGGCGTCGAGTGGCTGCGGGTGATTGGTGTCGCGCCGAATATCCATTACGAAGAGATTGGCGAACAAACCGAGCAATCGCAGATGACGCTGTTTGTGCCGTTGGCCTTGAGCGCGCCACGTACAGCTGCGGTGCTGCTCCGTGTGCAAGGGGACCCGCGTGCCGCGGTCCCGGGTGCGCGCAGTGCTCTCCATCAGTTGCGAGCGGGATTGCCGTTGTACGACATCCGGACGATGTCGGAAGTGCGCCGGTTCACGACGTGGGAGCAGCAGTTCTACGGCGTGCTGATGGGCGCATTTGCGGCCACAGCGGTTCTGCTCGCCTGTCTCGGCATCTACGCGCTTCTTGCCTACGCGGCGCGGCGCAGAACGCACGAGATCGGCGTGCGACTGGCGCTCGGCGCTGACACACGCGACGTGCTGTCGATGTTTGCATGGCAGGCGGTCCGAATCAGCGTGGCCGGACTCGTCGTCGGTGTTGCGCTCGCGCTCGCGCTGGCCAAGGCCCTCAACGGCCTGGTGTTCGGCGTTGACGTGTTCGATCCGCGTCTGTTCGCCACCACCGCGCTCGCGCTGCTCTCGGTGGTGGCGCTGGCGAGTTACTTGCCCGCGAAACGGGCAGCGCGGACCGATCCGGTGGTGGCGCTGCGCGCCGACTGAACAGCCCGGCGTTCGCGTTCACACCGCGTGCGCGCCGGGCAACCCTGGACGTGATCGTTGACGATGCCGGTTGCCTGCATAAAGGCATACATCGTCGTGGGGCCCACGAAGCTCCAGCCGCGTTTCTTCAGATCCTTCGACAAGGCGGTTGACGCCGGCGTGGTCGTCATCTGCTGCAGCGTCTCGCGCGTCAGACGGCGCGGCCGCTCGGATGCCGGCGGATCGAACTGCCAGACGTAGTTGCGCAGGGTTCCGAATTCCTCCTGCAGTTCCAGAGCGCGCCGGGCGTTGTTGATGGCGGATTCGATCTTGCCGCGGTGGCGGACGATGCCGGCGTCGCGGAGAAGTCTCGTGACGTCACGCGCGCCGAACTTGGCCACCTGCGTCGGGTCGAAGTCGGCAAATGCCGCTCGGAAATGTTCGCGCTTTCGAAGAATGGTGATCCAGCTCAGACCCGCCTGGAACCCTTCGAGACACAGCTTCTCGAACAGGCGCCGATCGTCGACGAGCGGACGGCCCCACTCCTCGTCGTGATACTGGATGTAGAGGGGATCGGTCCCGGCCCAGAAGCAGCGCGCCACGCTAAGAGTCTAAGCCGTCAGCCGTCAGTTCTGCGTTTCCGCGGCTTGCGTCCCTCGGACTCGAGCGCCACGCGCACTGTCTGAAGCTCTTTTTCTTGTCGGCATCGAGCGTCGGGAAGGCAGGATTGAGTGACTCGAGCGTCTCGATCACGGCGGAGGCGACAACCAGGCGCGTGAACCACTTGTGGTCCGCGGGCACGACATACCAGGGCGCCCAGGAAGTGGCCGTTGCCTTGATCGCGTCGTCGTAGGCGTCCATATAGGCATCGAAGTGCTCGCGCTCGTGCACGTCGGCGACGGAGAACTTCCAGTTCTTCTCGGGTTCATCGAGCCGTTTGAGAAAGCGCTTCTTTTGCTCCTCTCGTGACACGTGCAGGTAGAACTTGCGGACGATGGTGCCCTGGCGCGTCAGGTAGCGTTCGAAGTTGTTGATGTCTTCGTAGCGCTCGTCCCAAATCTTCTTTGAAACAAGGCCTTGCGGCAACTGCTGCCTGGCCAGGAACTCGGGATGGACGCGGACGACGAGCACTTCTTCGTAATAGGAGCGATTGAAAATGCCGATGTGGCCACGGCGCGGCAGCATGCGTGTCGTCCGCCAGAAAAAGTCGTGATCGAGTTCCTCGTGCGACGGACCTTTGAACGAGTGCACCTCGCAGCCTTGCGGGTTGAGGCCGGACATGACGTGTTTGATGACGCTGTCCTTTCCCGCCGCGTCGAGTGCCTGAAAAATCAAGAGCACACTCCACCGGTCTTGCGCATACAAGCGCTCCTGCAGGTCCGCCATGCGCTCGATCGTTTCGCGAATGAGCTCGTCGGCGTCGTGTTTCAACTTGAGATTGCGGGTGTCGTCGGGAGAATAATCGCGAAGTCGGAAGCCTGTGCCGTCACTCACACGGTAATGCCCCGCCAGGGACTTGAACGACTCGGAAGCCATGCTCTTTACCTTAATTCATCTCGAGGTCGCATGATGGCGACGACCGCCCATGCCACTGCCGAGAGCATGACCAATGTGCCCGCGACGTGGGCCGTGCGCCCGAGCGCGTGATCGAACTGCATCCAGCCGAGCGACGTGAGCAGATATTCCCAGTCGTGGCCTTCGACTTCGGCGCCGGTCCGTCCGCCGAGCAACACCAGTTTTAGCCGACGCGCGTCGGCGATATACGGTGCCAGGTCCACGAAATTCTGGCCCGCCCACCATGTGCACACCGCGGCGGCAAAACGATCATTCTGCTGATACAGAAAGGTGCCGGCACAGACCACCGGCACGAGCACTTGCAAGAGGCTCCCGCCGAGAACCGTCATGAACCGGCCAAACGGAGAGAACAGCACGTGTCCCGCTTCGTGGAAGATGAGATCGGGCAGATGGAGAAAGGAATCCAGGCCGCTGCCGTCAAGCGGTGCGCGGGCAAAACGCCACGTGAGAAACACCAGGACGACAACCGCGAACCACTGCGCCGCGCGCTGCATCACCGAAGATTACGCAGATTGAGCGTGGCCGTCGATGGACGCCGATGCACATAAAGGACCGCAGATAACACAGACGACGCAGATAGCGATCAGATCTTGCCGATCTCCGACTGATCACGACGTCCGGGCGCGCAGGACACCCGCGCCAGGAGGCAGCGAAGCGCCGCAGATGGAGCGAGTATGAATATGAATCCTCGCGACTGGCAATCTGTTACTGGATGCCCACCGGTACGGTCCACGCCGCGCGGCGTGCCCATGCAATCAGCGGGTGCGGGAAATCGACGAATGATCCCGCGGCGCTACCTGCAGCCACCCGCACCGAGAAGCTCGCCGCAGGCAAACGAATAGCCGGCCCGCCACGACGATCCCAACGGCGACATGTAGACGGCTTGTCTTCGATCTGCTTGAGTTCAAGTCGGATCTTTGTGGCGAGCGCAGCGGAAGAGATAGATGCGATCGTCGGCAGAAACGCGCAGCGGTATGCCCGCGATGGGGCCTATCACGGATGCGTCGTCGGCTCGCTGAAGGGGCGCGGACATTCGCGGCATCGGTGGGCAGATGCGCCTGACGACTCGCGGAACCGATTGTACGCCTCCAAGCGGCGTCGTTCGACGCCTTTCGGAGGACGTGTCTCGGTCACGATCCTATCGACATCTGCGGCTATCTGCGTCATCTGCGGCGTTGAGCTATCTGCGCCATCTGCGGCTTATTCGGGCCGGGTGCGAGCACAGCCATCACCAGCAAGCGCGCGCCGCTGTTGTTTCGGATGCCATGCGGCACGCCGTCGGGCGCGATGAGCAGATCACCAGCCTGCATCGGCAACTCGCGTCCGTCGAGCAGGAAGAGGCCTTGCCCCTCGACGACGGAATACAGTTTGTCCATGCCGGCGTGCGCATGCAGTGCATGTTCCTGCCCCGGCTCGAAGGCGTTGAGGCCGACGAGCAGGTGCGGAGACGCGAAGATCGTCGTCTTCCCCATCTTCCCCGCTGATACGCGGCATGCTCGCGCGGGTTGATCACTTGTGGGTGAGCCATAAACTCCGTCGTCCGATCACTCCACCACATCTGTGTTCATCTGCGTCATCTGCGGCCTAATATCGGTTGCCATCGGCGTCATCTGCGGCCCGAATATCGGTGTCATCGGCGTCATCTGCGGCCCAACATCGGTGTTATCGGCGTCATCTGCGGCCTAACATCGGCGTCATCTGCGGCCTAATATCGGTGTCATCGCGGCCAGTGTCCGCGTCGGCATCATCCTGGCCTACGGGCGTCGAGGTTCACCGCCAGTAGTCGAGCGTAAACGGGGGATCGTCGCGGGCTGCGAGGTCCGTGATCGCGTCGATGAAGCGCGCGCGCAGGGCCGCATCGGCAATTCGCGCGAGATGCGGATTGTAGATGACTGTCGTCACGAACTCACGATAGGAGGCTTCGTCAGGCAGCGTCGTCGCAGCCTCCTCCAGGCTGGTCTGCACGTCGATGAACCCCGCCCCGAGAAGACGTTCGGCGGTGATGTCCGCGGTCGCGAACTCCCACACCGCATCCCAGCCGGTAAACAACGGGGCAAACGGGTGCGATTTCATCACTCGCTCTGCCAGTGCGTGAGCGCGCGCGAGGTTCGGGCCCCCGCCGCACTGCGCAAACAGCCGCCCTCCTGGCCGGAGCGCTCGAAGGACGTGCGAGAAGAGCGCCTCGTGATCGTGTACCCAATGGAATGTCGCCGTGCTGAACACCAGGTCGGCCCATGCAGCGAACGGCATCAGCGGTAAGTCGACACGGGCGAACGAAACGCGTGCCCCGAAGTCGGGCCGCAGATTCGCGCGCGCGGTCAGCAGCATGTTCCACGATCGATCGATCGCCACGAGCCGCCCGCGCGGGAGGCGCGCCAGAAGACCGGCGGTTAACCGGCCGGTGCCGCAGCCTGCGTCGATCACGCGCTCATTTCCTTCGATCGTCAGGCGGCTGAGGACTTTCATCCCCCAAGACGTCTGCGGTCCAGACACTTTGTGGTAAGAGGCCGCGTCCCATTCCTCCGTCATCGTGCAGTTTGAGTAGCTATTGGTGAATCAACCTATGGAGCGCCCCGAATCCTGGTCTCGTGGGCCTGGTGGATCGGGTGGGTCGGGACCCCTGATACCTGATACCTGATACCTGATCACCTGATACCTGACACCTGACACATAAGACCTGACAGCTTTTTCGCGCGAGGTACGGCTAGATGCACCTGCAAAGCAGCCTGACACCACCTTGCTCCCCAGCAAGCTTTACGCTAGTCTAGCCCGGTGACCTTCCCTGCCACTCGCCTCTCGGTGGTTGCGCGCACGCGCAGCGCGGATCCCGAGACGCGGCAGCTCGCCTTTACCGTGTTGATCGAAGTGTACTGGAAGCCAGTCTACAAATACCTTCGGCTCAAGTGGGATCTCGATCCAGACGATGCCGCGGATCTGACGCAGGACTTTTTCACGACCACGCTGGAGAAGGACGTCCTCGGCCGCGACGATCCGGCGAAGGCGCGATTTCGCACCTACCTGCGGCTGTGCCTCGACGGGTTTGCGGCCAATGCGAAAAAGGCCGAAGGGCGACTCAAGCGCGGCGGCGGCGTGTCCATCGTGCCGCTCGATTTCGAATCGGCCGAAGGCGAGCTGCGCGTGCACGAATCCAGCGTTCCGGCGGATGTCGACGAGTTGTTTTATCAGGAATGGGTGCGCGTGCTGTTTCAACGGTCCGTCGAAGATCTGCGATCGGCGTGCGCGAGCTCGGAACGCATGATCATGTTCAGGGTCTTTGAAGGCTACGACCTCGCCGAGGATCCGCGTCCAACCTACCAGGCGCTTGCGACAGAGCTCGGATTGACGCCGGCGACCGTAACCAACCATCTCGCCGCGATGCGTCGCCAGTTTCGCCAATACGTGCTCGAGCGGCTGCGCGAGCTCACGATGACTGACGAAGAGTTCGAAGCCGAGGCCGCTCGCCTGCTGGGCGCATCGCGATGACGCGGTGGATCACGGACCCGACGCTCGCGCATCTGCGGGACGTGGCGGATTGGCCGGATCTGGGCGAACGCTACGAAGTCACCGGCCGTCTCGGCCGCGGGGGCATGGGAGCCGTCTACGCGGCGCACGATCGGGTGCTCGACCGCGATGTCGCAGTCAAGGTGCTCGATCGCACCGCCGCCGGCGACCAGGCGGCGACGCGCCTGCTGCACGAAGCCAGGATCCTTGCGCGCCTCGAGCATCCCGCGATTGTGCCGATCCATGACGCCGGAACGCTCGCCGATGGCCGTGTGTTCTATGTCATGAAGCTGGTACGGGGTGCGCCCCTGGGTGACGCCCTTAAGCGAGAAGCCTCGGCGGCCGAGCGGCTCGAACTGGTGCTGCGCATCTGCGATGCTGTTCGTTTGCACACGCACATGGGATCGTCCACGGCGACTTGAAACCGGAAAACGTCATGCTCGGATCGTTCGGCGAAGTGCTGGTCATCGACTGGGGCGTGGCCGCTCTGCTCGATTGTCGGAGCACCGACCCGGTGGTTGCCGGGACACCAGGTTTCATGGCGCCGGAGCAAGCCGCGGCGTCTGGAGGTGTGGACGCTCGCGCCGACGTCTACGCACTCGGCAGTATGATCAGCGCAATTTTTCCGCGGCCGCTCCCGCGACCGCTGGCCGCCGTCGTCGCCCGAGCGCGGGCTTCGCGACCGGAAGACCGCTTCGAGACGATCGGCGCCGTCGGTCGTGAAATCGAGCGCTACCGCAACGGTGAGCGTGTCGAGACCTATCAGGAAAACGCGTTCGAGCGTGGACGACGCGTGTATCGCCGCTACCGCGTCGCGATTCTGCTCGTGGCCGCGTACATGATCGTGCGCGTCGCATTGCTCGCTGTGGGTGCGGGTGTGATCGCCGGCTTCACTGAGCGTACAAGACCACCCGCCCCGACGTTGAACGATCCAGTGCAGGCAACATGAACAAGCCGGTTTTTGCGATGCTGCTCGGCGGCGTGCTCGGAATCTTCGATGGCCTGACCGCACTTCTCTCCGCGCCGCAGGAGGCGCCGAACATCGTTGGCATCGTGATCGGTTCGACGGTCAAGGGCATCATCGCCGGTCTCATCATCGGCCTCGTGGCCCAGCGGACGAACTCGTTGTTGATTGGCGTCATCGTTGGTCTCGCCGTCGGCGCGACGCTGGCCGCGCTCGTCACCATAGGCGGTCCCTACTTCTGGGAAATCGTCTTGCCGGGCGCCGCGGTGGGCGTCATCGTGGGCTTTGCAACCTTCAAGTACCGCGTCGAGAAATCGCCGATCGCAACTCGATAACGCCGCTGCGGCCGGCGCGTATTCACGCGTCCTTGGACAAGATGATCGCGTGTGCGGCTGCGCCCTCGAGGCCGGCATCGGCGAACCAGCGGATTTGCTCGGCAACGAGGTCGAAGGAAATGCGATAGGTCCTGGCATCAAGCCGGGGGGAATCGTCACGGTGGCGGCAACGGAAACACTTTCGCCTGGCGGGACGTCCTTGGGGAGAAACGTCCGCCCGGGCCGATCGGTGATCAGCAGGCCGTTCGCATCGAGGAGCTTGCAACCAACAGTGACAAATCCGCCGTGAATGCGCGGCGCTGCGAGCCACAGCGTGTCGCCGGTATTCGTGGCGTTGACGGTCACCGTAAACGTTGATCCGAGCGCAATCCGACTGGGAAGATTGTGAACCTGTAACGCACAGGTCAGGATGCCAGGATAGCGAGACGTCTTCGGCCTTTCGCCGGCAATGCAGATCGTCCCGAACGCACGGTGGCGATGGATTTCCTCAATCACGCCCCGGGGCGTCAACGATGCCCTGGAGTGTTGCCCCGAGCGGTAGAGGTCGACTTCTTCGACAGGTATCAGGGTCAGCTGCGACGGTAGCGTCGCCGTGATCATCGCAGCGAAAAGCCGTGCTGTCTTGCCTGGCGCAGAAAATCCAGGGCATCGAAGGGTCGATCGTTTTCGCCGAATTCCCGTATCGCCTTTTGTGTTTCGGAGGCCGAGAGGTGATCAAGGCCGGGTTCGGAAAACACCGCGCGACGGCCCGGTCTCAACACTCGCGCCAATTCATCGGTCACCGCCGTGAGGTCCGGCACGTGATGCAGGACGTTCATCGCAAGAACACCGTCGAATGTCGCGTCGGCAAACGGCAGGTGTTCCGCGGTGCCTTGCGTCACGCGTGCGCTGCCCGCCATTCGGCCGCGGTCAAAGGAGAGTCGGCGGCGATTGTGCCGGAGGGCCGTGTGCGTCCGGATCGAGCGCGATGACCGTGTAGCCGAACCGCGCCAACATTTCTGACGAAAACCCGGCACCCGCACCCAGATCCAACACGCGATCGTCCGGCTGGCAATCGAGCAACAACAGAAGCGTCGACAGCTCGAACAGGCGTCGCAATCCCAGGTCGTGCGTCGCCGGCCCGATCGGGAAGACACCCGTGGCAAACGGATCCTTTGCTTCGTAGATGCTCCATGCGGATTCCGGCGACCGGCGAAACAGGCTTCGCAAGCGCCTCCACACGCCCACGTCATTCATCTTGGTGTTCCGGCCAGAGTGTATTCTGGTTGACCGTGGAAGAACGCATCTCACGAGCGCCGCTGCGCGGCGACGAGATCGGATCAGGCGCTCTTCGCGTCGAGCTCGACACCGATCGGCCGCTGCGGACGCGCAACAAGCTGTACTACCGATTCAATCACTGGCCGATCTGGATCTTCGTGTTCTTCATCGCACCCGGACCGTTGACCTTCGATCTATTTGAGCGTGGCTTCGACTCGCGCATGGCGAGCTGGCTGGGGATCGTGCTCGCGGCGACAGGCATTGCGGGTCTCGCCGGCAGGTTGCCGGGCTGTGAGCCGGCCCCGTACATCATCCGCTTTACCGAGGACCGGCCGAATCCGCTCTACCGTCGCATCTGCTACACGACGGCTTGGGGCGAAGTCGTCGCCTTCGCGCTGCTGAATATCGCGGGATTGGCCTACGCGGTCTTCACCGGAGAGTGGCGTTTGAAGCAGATGTACGAATACGCGTATTTCCCGATCGCGGGAACCATGTGGTTGCTCGGCGCGTTCGGCCGGCTCCCTCGCGTCAAGCCGTCAACCGCAGGCGAGGGACATGAGCGGCGTTATTTCTACGGATCGGTGTGGGCGGTCACAATCGCCCACCCGATTCTGCTGGTGATGTGGAAAGTGATGCCGCGTGGCACCGTCTACGACGCAGTCAAGTTGGCGATTTTCGTGGCGGTTCTGATCGCCGTCGGCATCATGGCGCGTTTCGGTCTGCTGCCGCGCACGCGCCCGATCGTGCCCGGCGAATGGGCGGTCTCGGACTAGCCCGAAGCCTATACTCAGCGTCATGTTCTTCTGGATTCGCAAGAAGGTCCATTGGTCCGATACCGACGCGGCCGGCGTGGTCTGGTTTCCTAATTTCCTGCGCTGGTTCGAGGACGCCGAAGAAGAATTGTATGCGTCCCTCGGCCGGCCTCGGCAGGTGCTGCTCGACGAACATCGGTTTGGCATGCCACGCGTCGAATTACAGACGACGTTTCACTCGCCGGCGCGCGCCGGCCAAATCGTGCGCGTTGGTCTTGTGAGCCGCATCGAGAATCCTCGTCGGCTGCGCCACGATTTCGAAATTCGCGAAGACACGTCGGATCGCCTCCTGGCAGTCGGCTCGGTTCGGGTCGCATGTGTTGATTGGGTCACGTTTGCGCCGCGCGACTTGCCCGAAGACATCATCCGATTGTTCGAGAAGCTCCCGGAGCTCGCCGACCGCCAGGCGCAGGGTCACATCGAAATTCCATGGACGTAGGCGGGCGTCGCAAACCACCAGCCCACAGGCCGCCAGCCCTGGGCGAGCGTAGCGAGTCGAAGGGCGAGCCAGCTGCGAAGAGAGAGCGACAGGGGTGGGAAGGCTGGGACGACTACGCCGCCTTCTACGATTGGGAAAACGCCCAGACGCTTGGCCGGCGCGACGTGCCGTTCTGGTGTGCGCTTGCGCGACGCAATCTCGCCACGACGCCAGCGACGCGGCGGCGCGTGCTGGAACTCGGATGCGGCACCGGCCGGGTGACATTTCCGGTCGCGCGTGAGGGTATCGAGATCGTCGGCGTCGATCGATCCGCGAGATGCTTGCGCGCGCGGCCGCCCGCAAACGGCGTGCGCGTCGCCCGCTCGACATTCACCTCATTCGCGCCGATATCCGCCATCTGCCGATCGCCGATCGGTCGGTTCCACTGGTCATTGCTCCGTACGGCATTCTTCAGTCGCTCCTGCGCGAACGCGATCTCACGGCCACCCTCGAGGCGGTTGCCCGCGTGGTCGAACCGCACGGCATGTTCGGGTTGGAACTGGTGGCAGACCTGCCGTCGTGGAACGAGTACCGCAACAAAGTGAGTTTGCGCGGCAGGCGCGCCGGAGGGACGCACGTCACGCTCATCGAGTCGGTCCGGCAGGATCGCGCCAAACGCCTGACCCTGTTCGAGCAGGAGTTCGTCGAACGGCGAGGCCGCCAGAAAACTCACCGCACGTTCACGCTCGCCTTCCGCACGCTCTCAGTGCCACAGATGGTGCGGCGACTCGAAAAGGCCGGCTTTGAGGTATCGGCGCTGCTCGGCGACTATCAGGGCGGTCCGTGGGATCCGCGCGCAGAAGTGTGGATCATCCTCGCCCGTAAGGCTAAACTGTAGAATCTTTAAGCGTTAGACACGAAATCGACGCCAACGCGGGTGGCGAGCCCGGGTGCCCACTCCTTGGTTTTCGCGGAGACTGGCTGTCCCGCGACAGGAACGTTCAATGTCCGGGCCATTCCAAGTGGCACACGATCAAGCACAAGAAGGGCGCGGCCGATGCCAAGCGAGGCAAGGTCTTTACGCGCATCATCAAGGAACTCACCGTCGCCGCCCGTAACGGCGGTGGCGATCCCGGCATGAACCCGCGTCTGCGCACACTCATCGCCGACGCGAAGTCCGTCAACATGCCCGCCGATAACATCAAGAAGGCGATCCAACGCGGCACAGGGGAGCTGCCGGGCATCAGCTACGAAGAAATCACCTACGAAGGCTACGGCCCTGGCGGTGCGGCGCTGATCATCGAGACGCTGACCGACAACAAGAACCGAACTGTTGGTGAGCTGCGTCATCTGCTCGAAAAATACAACGGCAACCTGGCGGCATCGAATGCGGTCGCCTGGATGTTCTCCAAGAAGGGCTACATCGTCGTCGACAAGAAAGCCGCCGACGAAGAAAAGCTTCTGTCGGTGGCGCTCGACGCGGGCGCAGACGATGTCGCCGACGACGGTGATACGTGGGAGGTCACGAGCGATCCATCCGCGTTTGAGGCGGTCCGTGAGGCCGTCAAGGGTATGGGCGTCGAGCCCGCCACAGCACAAGTAGCAATGATCCCGCAGAACTACGTGAAGCTCGAAGGCGCTGAGGCCTCGCGCATGATCAAACTCATGGACATGCTGGAGGATCACGACGACGTGCAGCACGTGTGGTCCAACTTCGACATTTCGGAAAAGGAGATCGAGGCCTCGCTGGCGTGAGGGTCTTCGGCATCGACCCCGGCTGCAATCGAACAGGTTACGGCTGCATCGACAGCGACGGCCGGAGTCATCGCCTTGTCCTGTGCGGCGCGATCGCC
>CAVXMP010000015.1:0-24587 GCA_963762925.1 uncultured Acidobacteriota bacterium
ACTATCATATTCGCTTTTTGTTCGCCTCGCGAATGTACCGGCGGTATTCGCTGCAACAGACGGCCAACTGCTGGGCCACCCGCGACTTCCGTACCAGCGATGATTTACGCTCACGTCCTGTCGTCCGCCCACCGCGGCCCGCGTTGAGCCGCACGTTGCCACCGTGAAAGCGCCCCGAACTCAACGTCTTGCTCAATTTTTGCCATGGACGTTTACCTGCGACCTCACCGCGCTGGTCGCGCCCGCTCCGTCCTCAGGCGTGCGAGTCGATCTGACTGTCATGGGATAATCTGGTCCCACCGAGTTGGAGGTAAGCGCATGCGTGGCGCGGCTGCAGGCACCAGCACTCCTAATTACCGCGATCCTGTTTCCGAGCGTGTTGGTTGCCCGCTCACAGAATGTTTCTTCGAAACAACCCACCCAGTTGCTCTACTCCCTTGATGAGTATTTCGCGCTGAGTGAACGTGCCCGCAAGGGAGATGTCAACGGTGCCGTCGCCGAGATGAGAACCTGGAACTGGAATGCGTTCCGTGATTTGCGAGACCAGCTCGAGACGTTCCGGCATGGCCTCGAAGGCCCTTCACAACGCGTCCTCGTCAAGTGGGGACGAGTCGACATCGAAGCCCTCGCGATGCTCCACACCGAGACGGCAATCCGCTCTGCCCGGCTCTCCACCGCAGAAGCCTCACACACCAAACTGGGCGAAGCAGCTCCTCGGACTATTCGACGGATTGAACGTCGACCAGTGGTTTCGACGACGCTGGCACGTGGCGTGGGGTGCGCATTTGCAATCGACGCTCCGCTTGCGAGAGCTCGAGGCTCACTTGCAGGATGCCCTCCGGAAATGGCCGGAGGATCCCGACCTGTTGACCATGGCGGGGAGCGTGTACGAATCGTTGTATCGCCGGGCTGCCATTCAGCGTTTCAATTCCGACTACATTCCCCTGCAGTCCGGATTCCGGTCAGAGCGCCCCGACCGGCGGAGAAGTCAAACCCTCGCGGAGGGTTACTACCGACGAGCGCTGGACGTCACGTCGGACCTCTTCGACGCTCGCCTTCGCCTGGGGCGCATGCGCCTCGACTCGAACCAGTTCGACGAGGCGCTCGCCCACGTAAACCGTGCCACCGAGCGCGCAGCCTCGCCAAGAGAGCACTACCTGGCGCGCCTGTTTCTCGGTCGCGTCTACGCCAGCGCCCAACGCTGGCCGGAAGCCGTCGCCGCGTACGCCGATGCTGACGCCCGGCTCGCTGGTTGCCAATCTTCGGCGCTCGCATTGAGCTACGCACTTCTCAAGCAGGGTGAGAGAACCAAGGCCGAGGAGCAGATCAAGGTCGCAGTCGGGCGGTCGAATCTGGCACGCTGCGAAGACCCCTGGTGGGACTACGAGTTCGGCTACGGTCCACGAGCCGGCGCCCTGCTCGGGGAGCTGCGGGAGAGGCTACGGCGATGACGAGTCGCCGGTCGTCGGCCGGAGCCCGCTTGGTCTCGCTGTCTCGTTCGCGATGGCGTCGGGCTTCGCGACCGCGACGTCGCATCAGCCGACGTTCCGCGCGCAGGTCGACTTGGTCCGCCTCGACGTTCTTGTCGTCCGAGACGGCCGCCCGGTGCCGGGCCTCACGGCAGCGGATTTCGACGTGCGCGACAACGGTGTCGTGCAGCAGATCGACCACATCAGCTTCGCCGAAGTGCCGCTGGACGTGATGCTCGTCCTCGATACCAGCAGGAGCGTCGCCGGCGAAGAGTTGCAGCATCTCCAGGAGGCCAGCCACGCCTTTCTCGACGGCTTGGCGTCTGCCGATCGCGCCGGCCTTCTCACCTTCAGCGAGGTCATCGCGTTGGGAAGCGACTGACGACCGATCTCGACCAAGTACCACGCAGCCATCGAGCGCATTGGAGGGCGCGGCGCCACGTCGCTGCGCGACGCGATCCATGCGGCGCTGCTATGGCCTTCTCGGTACGAGGCGCGCCCGATGATCCTCGTGTTCAGCGACGGGATGGACGCGGTTGAGCTGGCTGACATCCGAACAGGGAACGGATATCGCTCGGTCGTCCGATGCGGTCGTGTACCGCGTGGAGGCCGGGCCAGGAGACGACCGAGGATCAACTATTGAAGCGTGTCGCCGAAGCCACAGGCGGCCGGTTGCTCACCGCCGGATCGAGCCGCAGCCTTCGAGCCGTCTTCGTCGAGATCCTGAATGAAATGAAAGCGCGCTACATCGTGTCGTATTACCCGCAGCCGCCGCCGCGCGAGGGATGGCACGACGTTCGTGTTGAGGTGAAGCGGGTTCGCGGCGACCTGACCGTGCGGCGTGGATACCACATGTCGCGCGGCCAATGAGAGCGCCGCACCCAAGCCGCGCGCAATCCGCCGGCGATGCAACCGGAACTGCGCGATCAGTCCTGCGGTCGCGCGGATTGTGCGTCGGTCATCCGCCAATCCCAGTGCTTGCCCGCTGCCTCGACAATGGCGGGCACGTCTCGCTGGAGAATGTAACGCTCCTGCGCGAGGCGATTGGCCACGAGCGTGATCTTGGCCAGGTAATCAGCACGTCCCGTGTGGCGTTCCTCGATCGAAAGCCGCGGGTCACCTGTTCGTTCCCGCTCCGCCCGCGTTGCAGGGAAGGGGATGTACGCCCCGCTATTGACGATGAGCGTGTCCGGCGCGCCGATGCGCTCACTTCGGAACTGCCAGCCGGTCAGCGTTGCAAGCGGGACCTCCTGCTCGGGCAACCGGATCCCCCCGATCTCGTTGCCGTCGACGTCCACCTGCGAGAGCAGGAACGGCAGCGCCGAGAGTGGCGTGTCCACATCCCATCGATAACCGGCCGCCACGTGCGTCGGCCATTGCACGCCGGGGATCGCCGGGAACTTGAGCTTGTGGTGCGGCACCATCGTGCGATCGGCGAATGTTGGATGACGACTGGGCGGCGGCTCCTTGCCTTCTCGGACCCAGGCATCGAGCGCCGCCATCAGGCCGCGCTGCGCCCAGTCGTAGCTGAGCGTGTTGTTCTTGAATTGTCCACCGCCATCGGTCGCCGGTACGGATCCGGAGCCGTGTCGCGCGCCCGACACGTAGTAGACCCGCACGTTGGGAGCATCGGGGAGATCTTCGGTCCCGTCGATCGATGCGTGTCGTAGCGCGCCAAGACGTCCCTTGTCCCAGTACTCGGAACCGGTGTCGAACGTGAAGATTTTGGGTTCGAGACCGGCGGGAATGCGGGCGCCGAGCCCGTCGCGTTTTCCAGTCACCGGATCGGTCGTGATCTGATACTGAAATGGAAAACTCGTTTCGGTGAACACGCCGAGAGAATTCACCAGCGCAAAACGCTCGTTGAACCGGGCCATGCTGGCTCCGCCGGTCTTGATGAACGCGGCGTCGAATACCTTGCGGCCGCGCTCGTCAATGGTGAAGCCCTCGTAGATGATTTGCCGGAGCGTGCGCCCAGTCTGCGAGGAACCATACATATAGGCGTAACGGCCCGGGGCGACGATGCCGGGGTTGTATTTCATGGCCGAGGCCATGTCTCTCACCGCCGCGAGGCCCACTCCCGCGACGGGAGGATTTTGCGACTCGAACGCGAGTTCGTAGGTCAGACCCGGCTTGAATCCGCCCTTGAGCGTGACGAACTTCGGATCGGGCACATGCTTCCCATTGACGACGCGGCCGAACTGCCAATCGTCGCGGCGTAGCAGGCGTCGCGCCGCGAACTGACCCTCGCGTGAGGTCAGCCGGTAGTCTGAGGCGTTGAGGTCGATCGGCAGATACCCTTGTGTCGCGTTGCCGCCCGTCCAGTTGTACGAGTCACTCGGCTGGCTTGGTATGAACCACTCGCGCACCCAGCCGCGGATGGGTTGTCCGTTGTTGGTCGGGATGGGAGCATCGACACCGATGGCGTCATCCTCGACATCGAACTGCCACCCCACCGCGACGAGCGTGAAGCCCTGAACAAGCAGCGAGGCGTCGCCAAACTGCGCTTCCGTTGTCGGGTCGTCGGCTGCGGCCGCGGCGCTGAATGTGCTGAGCAAGCGGAAACTTCCGCGGTTGACGACGTCGAAGAAGACGACGCCGTTGCCGCGCGCTGAGTCCTTCGGTTTGAGGATGAAGAGGTCGGCGGAGAACTCGACCTTCCCCTCCCGGTTGCGCGGGGCGAGGTCGATATCGGCGATGACCTGATTGCGCGGATGCTTCGGGTCGACTGCGAAGTACGCCTTGCCGTGAAGTTTCTCGTAGGGCCCGACATCGCCAAACGCCTTGCCGTTGAGGACGTCGACCCGCCGCGTAATCTCCACTCGGGTCAATTCGGCGTTGCTCGGCGCCGGTGTGAGGAGCGGAAGGATCCCCACGACGGCAAAGACGCACACCTTGTGAGTAGCGGAACGCATGGGCCTACTCCTGCTGGAAAAGACGGGTTTCAAACGGACGCCTGAGTGTAGCCCTTTTGAATGGTCCTCGCATCACGCAGGCTGATGCCGCGACGGTTGGCGGTAAGATGCGCGCATGGTCCGCGCCGTCGTTCTCCTGCTCATCGTTGCGAGCGGTGCCGCCTTGGTCGCACGCCCGCCTGTCAGAGGCGGCGTGGATGCGTCGCGTCTGACATGGATCGCCACTGCACAACAATTCGGTCCCGTAGGCTATCGCGATCCTGCAGGCGCCATCTCTCCCGACGGGCGATCGATTGCGTACTCGGAGGGACGCTTCCTGCGCGTGCGGCCGATTGATGGCGGACCGGTGGTGGATCTGCCGGCCGGACCCGTGCAGATCCGACGGCTCGGTTGGGCGAGCGATAGCAAGGCGATCATCGCCGATGGCGAACTGGACGGAAGCTGGGTTCGCTACGATCCGACGGCGCGCACTCGCGAAGCGGTACGCCCGCCTCCGCTTCCGCCGGGCCGCGCCTTCAACGATCTCGCGGCATTTACCGCCGCCGCGTGTATCGAAACGCGGGATGGCCGCCGCCGCATCGCCAAACCCTGCGGGGGAACGACGGTGGCGATCGAGCCGGCATCACTGGTGCCGTACGGGCCGCTAGCGCTCTCGCCTGATGCCACGACGATCTACTTCGCCGCACCGAACGAGGGCGGCACGCTCGACCTGTGGTCGGTGCCTGCGGGCGGAGGGGCGGCGGTCCAGCTCACGGCGTTTGCGCGCGACACGTACGCGCCGAGCGTTGCGGCAGACGGCACGGTGCTCTTCAAGGTCCAGAGTTATCACACCGTTGTCGCGCAGGCGCCCGCCGACGGGGGACCCACCGCGCCGCTCGCCACCTTTCGCAGCGAGACGCCGTCGTGGGATCCGAGCGGACGGTTCCTCGGCATCACGTACGGCACATGGCGGCGTGTGGTCGATGATGCGAAGTATCCCGACATCGCGCAGGACGCCGGCATCATCGCCTTGAGTGGGGCATCGGCCGCCACTCAGATCGCGCGCGTCGTCGACGATTCGGATTCCGAGGATCAGTCGTTGTGCTGGTCGCCGAACGGACGATGGATTGCGTATCACTCGCACAAGGAAATGTCGGATGACATCTGGCTGCGGCCGGCGGAGGGCAGCGCGCCGGGCAAGAGGATCTCGTTTCTTGGCCGCGGCGCCGAGACGGGGTGGCCGCGGTGGTCGCCGGATGGGAAGTGGCTGCTGTTCGACGGCGCTGACAAAGCGACGCGGCGCAGCGCTGTCTACGTGATGGGGCTCGATCAGGACTCGGGCGCGACCACGCGCGCGGCGCAGGTGGTGCCCGTCAGTGGCCTCGATGCCGAGGTGAGCCACTCCGAGTGGCTGGGCGGAAGTGCGACGCTGGCGGCGGTGGCGAAGGAAGGTCCTGGCCGGCACGTCATCTTCACGCTGCCGCGCGATGGCGGGGCGGCTCGAATCGTTCACCGCTTCGACTCGGAGCACGACTTTCCCGGCCTCGGCGTTTCTCCCGATGGAGCGCAGCTCGCCTTCGTCGCGCCGGCGGCAGACGGCTACTTTCAGATCTTCAGGATTGCGGCCAAGGGCGGAGCACCCTCGCAAGTGACGCGCGATCCGTCACACAAGACGCAGCCGGCGTGGTCGCCCGACGGTCGCACGATCGCGTTTACGGTGTGGAATTACGACGCGCAGTTCTGGACGCTGAAACCGTAAGAGGTCGACAGTCGACAGTCGACAGTCGACAGTCGACGGCGCTTGCCGCTCTCGATCGTCACGCTTTCGGTGTATGGTGCGCGTCGTGAGCACTCGCATGATTACTCGAGACCGGACCCTGGCGCTACTCGCAGCGCTGTTGCTATTGCCGACGACAGCGTCGGCGACGTGGTCGGTGCTCGCCGTCGATCGAAGCACCGGGCGCGTGGTGATCGCGGCAGCGTCGTGCGTCAACACGACGGACGAGGCGATGAAGACCGCCATCGCGGTGGTCGTGCCAGGCGTTGGCGTAGCCGCGTGCCAAGCCGCCGCCGACAACACGCACGCGAACCAGATGCTCGTCTTCAACGAACTGAAAAAAGGGACCGATCCGAAACGGATTATCGAATTACTGAGTACCGATCCCGCCTTTCAGAACCGTCAATTTGGCATTCTCGATCTGCAGGGCCGCAACGCCGCGCACACTGGCTTGAGCAACGGCTACGTCGCGCAGCAGATGTACGGGCAGGTTCCCGGAACCGACATCTTCTACTCGGTTCAAGCCAACATCATGCGTCCTGGCTTGGTGGTCCCGAATGCGATCCAGGCGTTCATCAAGTCGACCGGCGCCATGACCGACCGCGTCATGGCGGCGATGGAAGCCGCAGATGGATCGGGCGGCGACAGTCGATGCACCTGCCCGCCGTGGCCCGTGGATGGAACCGTGCCGCCGATACCCTGCGATGGGCGTAATGCGCACGTCGCGTTCATCCTGATGGCCGAGAAGACCGATCAGAACGGTGACTCGCACCACAACGGCAACTACGCGATGTACATCACCGTGTCACAGCCCGGGCCGAGCAACGGACCGAACCAGATAACATCCGGTGAGAATCTCAATCCGGTCAAGACGCTGCGGTTGCGCTACGACGCATGGCGGAAAAAACAGCCGGCAACGTTTCGCTGAGCACGAAGCAGCCGCAGCCACGCGTCCACCAGACGCCCCACCTGACCCACCCGCCCTACCAGCCCCACCAGACCTACCCGACCGACCAGCGCTCAGCGTGAACCCGTATCGAACTCGCACAGTGCTTTGAAACGCGCCCGGCTGACCTGCGATTTGATCGCGGCGCAGTCGTAGTACTCCTGCAGCAAGGCGACTTGTTCGGCGAGCGGCGGGTTGATCGTTCCGCTCATGATGCCCTGGAACACATCGGGCTGCGTCTGGGCAATCCAACACATCGGCCGCGTTGGCGTGGGATGGACAGTGGCCACGTCGAGAGGCACCGTCTTGCGATTTTTCAGCGTGTTGATCGAATGCGGCCGCCCATCTGTGGCGCAGTAGGCGAACGCCTTACCCGCGTCAGGAACGATCTTCGGATCGGGACCGAGGAAGTTCCACCCCTTCTGCATCGGCATTTCCGTTCCGTCGGGCAGGAAGCCGTCCTCCCAGGCGCTGCGTGTTCTGGAGACGCTGGGCAACCGTAATTGGAAGGTGAAACACCCGCGAATGTCGGGCGAGAGACCTGGCAGACCGCAGTAGTAATGCTGAACGAGCGGCGACGCGCGAGTGCCGGACAAGCCACCCGTGGTTCCCAAACAGTCGGCGACCTTGACCTCTGTGTACGGTCGTGGCGTCGTTCGTGCCTGCGGCGCGGCATACTGCGCGGCGGGTCCGCCGCTCGCTGTTCGCGGAAGGTCGCATGCCAGCAACGCCGGAAGCGTCGGCGGCGGCCGGCTCTCGCCGTAGCGCGTGAGGACGGCGTCCTCCTGGAACGTCTGGCGATTCAGCCGCATGACGTCGAGAATCTTGGTTTTCAGCTCGGGCGTCAGAGGAGTCGTGGCTGGAGCAGCAGGTTGCGGATCGGCGACCGCCGCCGATGGCGTGAGCGGTGGCGAGGGCGAAGCCGCGGCACGCGCGGTCCGTTCACAACCGTGACCGGCAAGCGCAACCAGGACACAGAGAAGCAGTCGTCTCACTGAACGCATATGGACGCACCTTCCTGACCACTCGTGCGCGAATCGTTGGATCAGCGCGATTCTACCTAATCAGCCGAAGACGATGCACGCAGAGGGCCGGAGCGAGCCGTGAATCCCAAATCACACGACTCTCGTATAAACGGAGCAGGAGCAGATGCCGTTCATCGAGCGAGTCGAGGGGCATTGATCGGTCTTGCACGGTCGACTATGCTCCTCGCGTCTCGCTCGTGCGTGTAGCGCGCCGTGCGATAAGTCATGAGAGTTTCGGTCGAATACAACGTCGAGACGCCGGTGTTCCAGGAAGGGGCGACACTCGCGCCCGCCCCTCGGGCAGCGGCCATGCTCGATCCAGCCGTGCCGGATCTCGGCTTCCTCACCGGCGACGTGGCAACGGCGCTGCAGTCCTTCTTCGCCACGATCGATCGCATCATCACCGACAACCCTGTCGCGGTCGCGCGCTTGCAGGAACTCGCCGCCAAGGCCCGTTCGGCCCAACTCACCAACCCAGAAACAGAGGAGCTCGGGCGACTGAAACTCCACGCACTGCGTCAGGGCCGAGCCGTCGGTGCTGTGATCGGCTTTTTTCTCAAGTTCAAACCGTTCGAAACGCTGGAGGAGATTCGTCGCAAGGTCCCGGTCTTTCAGCCGCTGTTTGGTCCAGTGCTCGTGGTCGACGGCGCGTCCGTTCGCGACGTACTGGAGCGGGATCAGGAGTTCTCAGTGGAGCCGTACGGCGTCGAGATGATGAAGGTGATGTCGCCGGCTCACAACGGTGGCTTCACCACCTTCATTTTGAGCACCGACGACAACACCGTGTATGCGCCCGACAAGCGCCTGCTGACGGCGGTGTGTACGCGTGACGACGCCGACACCATCGCCGACATCATTCATCAGGATTGTGTCAGACGTGTGGGCGTAGCACTGGATGCGGCGCGAGCGGACGGCTCGTCCACGCTCGATATCGTGCCGACGCTCGCACGCTACGTGCCGGTGACGCTCGGTCATCGGTATCTTGGCGTTCCAGTCGCGCCACAACCCGCAGCCTTTGAGTTGACGCCCGAGATGCTGACGTACTACGGGGAGCCGATTGAGGGGGTGGCCGAGACCGCGTTGACCAGTCACGACGGCCTCATCCCGGACGAGCAGCAGATGTATCTCTGGATCAAGGCGGCCTTCCAGCATTTCTTCAATAACGTGCAGAAGGACCCGGTGGTCAAAACGCAGGGACTGCGCGCATGCCGGCAGCTGCTGGCGTATCTGCTACGGGAGATCGGCATTCAGCGCCAACGGTTGGTCGACGGCCGTCCTGTCGAGGACACCATGCTGACGCGGCTGGTGCGGGTGCAGATGGGTCGTGCCACGCCGACGATCCCGCGGCCACAAGAGGTCGATCCTCGACTCGTCAGCGATCTCCGCATCGCCGAAAATGTGATGGGCACCATCGTCGGGGCGATTGCCGGGCAGGAAGAGGCGACGTGCAGGGTTATCGACTCTCTCATCCGGCTGCAAGGAGGGCGAGTATCGAACGAGCGGGCCGGGCGGCTATCGTTATGGAAGCTTTTCCGAGGCCACACAGTTGGCGGTGGACGTCCTGAGCGGGCGAAAAGGAAAAGAGAATCGCGCGGCGCTGCACAAGTATTTTCTCGAAGCGCTTCGCCTGCAACCGCAAGGTGAAGTGCTGCTGCGAAAGTGCGCGCGCGATGGGGCACAGATTGCCGCCGGCCGACCTCTGACCGCGGGCACTCTCGTCTTCGCGTCTCACGGCTCGGCCATGAAAGACGTGCCCGAAGCGGACGCGTTTATCCTCGATCGCCCTCGCGAGCACTACCTGCAGCATGGATGGAGCCGCCACACGTGCCTTGGTCAGTACGTGTCTCCGGTCATCATCGTCGAGTCGATGATCGCGTTGCTGGGTTTACAGGACCTCGCGCGTCCGGACCCGCGACCCGGCGAGTCGTCCTTTCCATTCGAGCGCCGCTTTGGCCGGTTGCAGCTCGATGACCAGAACCTTTACGCCACCACTTTTTCCTTGCGGTTTGCCGACGCAGGCACGACCCGGCGCTTCTGGCCGACGGCTGCCGGCAACTGACATCGAGGCATTGCATGTCACTGCTGTTGAATCGCGGGTTGTTCGGCGTCGCAGTCCTGTCACTTGCGCTGTGCGGGTGCAATCGAACTCAGTCCGGCCAGGTTGTGAACTCGGAGGCTGCCGAACGGGCCAAGGCCGGTCTCGTGGGCCCCTTAGACGACAGCGCGAGTGAGGAGATCATTTCGTGGGTCGACGGGCAGGTCGTGACCGACTGGGCGGCGGAAATCAAGAAGCGGGAGCAGGCCATCGATGGCTATCTCAACGATAGCGATCCGGAGCGCGCGGCGAAGTACGGGTTCCGAAGCGGCCAGCATCCTCGTCTCGCGTGGAGCTGGTTCCGCGACAATCCGGTCGGATTCAACGGCGTACCATTCGTGCTCTTCAAGACGATTCTGGATCTCGATCCGAATCATCAGAACGCCACGCTGCGCACCATCGCCAGGATCTGGAAACGCCAAGCGACGGTGCCGACTGGCTCAGGAGAGCCAGCCGGCGCCTGGACGATGGATCACATCGGCCTTCCACCGAACCCGTCCGATTACGTCGACGGCGTCGCGCGCCCGCCAAATGAACGCCAGTCTCCACTGCCATTCGGATTGGCGTTCGAGAACCCGCGCGTCTTCGAACCGCTGTCATCGGGCGAGGCCTTTAGCCTCGAAGCCGAGTTGTTGACCAAGCGCATCCTGCCGATTACGAATCTTCTGATCGCGAGGATGAGAACCGTAAACGAAGAGGAGGAGTGGGAGAAGGATCGGCCCCATTTCGGAACCCCTGGTGCGATGGACCGTGTGTTTTTTTCGTGCGCGGCGTGCCACGTCGGCCGGGTGATGGTGTCGGACAAGATGAAGTTCCTTCCCGGCATGCCGAACACGGAGGTCGAAGCACAGGACCTCTCGAAGCTGCTGATGCTCACGGGCGCGGCATTGGTGCAGTCCGGATTCGACCCCGCATCGACGACTCCCGTGAACGTCGCGGACATCAAGCCCAACACGACCGCGGTGCGTGCGTTATACGGCGAAATGATCAGCAAGGCGCTGCGACGACCCGAAACGCTCTACGGCGGGTCTCCGTCGCAAATCGCGCGCGCGAAGATTCAGACGCTGGCAGTCGCGGACGTCTTCCCACGCGTCATGCAGGATTTCATCGCTGTTGGCGTCAAGACGCACTTCATTTATCACGTCGTCGCGAAGAACAACGGGTACAAACGCCCACTGCCGGATGTGTTCGAGGATCGTCCGGGCCAGATGGACGCCTTTGGGATCGCCTCGGGCCTGGTTGCGATTCACACCCGCCGTTCGGACAACAGCTTTCTGGAGTTCGTCCGTAAAGACAATCCAAAGAGTCCGATCTTCACCGGGTTCTCGAAGGCGAACGGTTTGCCAGCCGACGTTTCCGGGATGACCGATCCGGTGAGCGACGAGAAAGTCGCCGGCGAGCGCATTCTCAAAAATCTGTCGGCGTGGGCGCCGCCCGTTCCAGCCGCCATCGACGTCAAGAGCGTGACCTGGGGGATGGATCGGTTCCACGCCAATTGGGATGGCAATCAGGGCGCCACATCTCGCACGCTCGCATCCGGCGCTTCTGCGACAGGCGACCCGCGCATGGTGAACGTGCGCATTCACGAGCCGCTCAACCCGCTTATCGACCATCTGCCGCCGACACCGTATCCGTTCGCCAGCGTTGATCTCGCCAAGGCGCGCGAGGGCAAGGCGCTCTTCCAGGCCAACTGCGCCACGTGCCACAAGCCGCGCAACGACACGATTTATCCGGTCTCGAAGCTTGGCGTCGATCCGAACCGCACGCTGGTGAATACCAGCGTGTCGCGCTTCGGCCTGGCTGCGCTGGTCATGGAGGCGTGTCACATCTACGGCTTGAATAACAAAGGACAACCGGGCGCCGATTGGTGTGTGCCCAAGAGCGATGAGTGGGAGAAGAGGCTCGACGAGTACTTCCGCGACACTCCGCGGCGTGTGGCGGAGGGCACGAACGGATACAAGGCCGACGTGCTGCATGGCATCTGGGCACAGGCGCCGTATCTGCACAACGGATCGGTTCCCACACTCGGTCAAGTGGTCTGCGCGGCCACACGCCCATCGCGATTCCTGCGCGGCAACCTTTATTACGACGAAGCCCTGGTCGGATTCGAATGGGCGGACAGACCAAAAGCCCGGTATGCGCCGCACGAGACGATGCTGATCAAGGAATACGACACCGCGGTGCCCGGACGAGCGAACACTGGACACACGTTCGGCGCGGATTTGTGCCCGGATACCAGCGGGCTCAATCCCGTGACCGATCGAAAAGAGATCGAGTCGCGGCTCCTTGGCTCACGCGTCGGAGCGCTGCTCGCTTATTTGAAAACGCTTTAACGCATTCCGATCGCGGTCGTTCCTGACTTCAGCGAACGGCCAGGATCCCGAGACCAATCAATCCGGAAAGAATCAGATAAATCGCGACAAGGTAATTCAACATCCTCGGAAAGATGAGGATGAGGACGCCGAAGAGTAACGCGATTGCAGGGCTGAGGGATGCTGCGCTCAGAATCACGGACACCTCCTGTCGCAGCTTACGCCAAGACCCGGTCCACGCGCGTGTTGAATCGAGGCTGAGCCTAACCCATCAACGCGACCGCCTCCACGCCATCGAACGGATCAAGCAGCGGAAAGTGCGGTACCGGTCCGCGCACGCCGCCGAGGACGAACCATTCATGCTCCATGAGCGGCGCAAACGCACGCAGGATTCTCGCCGCGTCCGCCGGTGGATCGCTGAACATCTCTGTTGTCACGCCAAACGCTGACTGGTGCGCCGCAAACGCAGCCCGTTTCCGCTCCATGTAGGGTGCGACGTCGAAAGAAAATGCGATGGTGTTTGGCCGAACCGCAAAGACGTTGGGATCAAGACCTTCCGCGACGCCCCAGCCGCGGCTCGCGTCCATGTGTTGTCGATACGCGCTGTCGGAGAACGCGCTGTAAAACAGGCGTTCCGGTGCCGTGGCGCCGAGCTCGCCGCTCGAGAAAAACGCCGCGGTGGTCGCCCGGTGAACGGCAATGTGGTCGGGATGGTAATAGCCGCCGTGGGGGTCGAACGTGATGATGACGTGCGGCGTGACATCCGCGATCACACGCCGCACCGCCGCCTCCACTTCGAGCATGTCGACGTTGGCGAGCGCGCGCGGATCGTCATGCCGCTGACGCTCTTTGCGCGCCGAGTCGTGGAAGCCCAGAAACACCGGCTCGCCGATGCCGAGCCGCGCACAGGATAGGCGGAGCTCCTCTGTGCGAACGGCGCCGATATCGTCGACGCGCCCGAGCGACGGATGTGCCTTCCCGGCTTCTCCGCGAGTGGCACAGGCAAGGGTGACCTGTGCACCGCGTTCGGCGAAGTGTGCCAGCAATCCGCCACCATGAAAGAGTTCGTCGTCTGGGTGTGCGTAGACGGCAAGTACTGACGCGCGACGTGCTTGTTGCTTGGACATTTTGTTGCGGCTGAGTTTTTGTTTCATGCACAGCGAAATATGGCGTCAGCCACTTTACTGAGGGATGTCCGTACGTGCACTGGCCCTCGCGTTGCAACTACTGGCGTATTACAGCGGCGCTGCCGCCAAGGAGGGCCACTCATGGCTGTTACTGACGACGATCGTCCGGATGATTCGACCGAGCCGCGCCACAAGCCCGATTCCCTTCGCGAAGAGGTGTCGGCGACCGGGCAACGCATCAAAGGCGCCGCCAAGGAGATGGCCGGTGATATCGCCGACGATCGCAAGATGGAAAAGAAGGGCGAGCGTGAGAACGCTGCCGGGATCGAACGCCAGCGGAAAAACGACGGCGCGTGAAACGCGGCCAGCGGTAGGGGTCGGCCTGAAGGCCGGCCCCTACGTCGATCTCACGAATTTCCCAACGCCCGCGACGGAGCGGCTGCATCTCGTGGCCTTCTAGCGCGTCGGCTGAAGTTGATCGAGAAACCGGCGCGCGATTGACGCCGGATCCTCACGCTTCACATCGCCCGCGTAGTTCATCGCCTGCATTTCTTCCGCCGAAATTTTTCCCGCTAGTAGCGCCAGCGCGTGCTGAATCCCCGGATATTGCAACAGCGTATCCGCGCGCGCGACCGGAGCCGCATCATAGGGCGGAAAATACCGACGGTTGTCTTCGAGGTGAAAGAGATCAAGACCCTTGATCAAGCCCGCCGTCGCGTCGCCGGCGATGACGTCCACCTGGCCCGACGCCAACGCGCGGTAACTCAACGATAAGTCCATGACATGCGGCGGCTCCGCGAAGCGCAGCCCGTAGGCCTTCGCCAGTCCTGGAAATCCGTCCGGCCGTTCGAGAAATTCGTAACCGAATCCGGCGCGCCAGCGTGGTGCTTCGCGCGCGAGATCATCGATCGTTTGCAGCTGCTTCTCGCGCGCGTCGCGGCCGCGCACCAGAATCGCGAACGTGTTATTGAAACCGAGTGGCGGCAGCAGCGTTCGCCCGGTGCGCGCGTAACTGCTCGCGCACTGTCGCGTAGACCGACGTGGCATCGTTCGCCACGGGTTGTTTGAAGATCGCGGTCAACGCCGTGCCCGTGTATTCCACGTACACATCGACATCACCGGTGAGTAAGCGCTCGATCACAGATCAAGGTGCCGCCAAGGTTCAATTTCCGATCGACGGTCAACCCGGTCTCGCGCTCAATCGCCTGCGCGACGATCTCGCCGAGGATGATCTGTTCGGTAAAGTTCTTCGAGCCGACGACGATGCCCCTGCGGATCCGCGAACTGCCGTTGCGCTGCGCGAGAAGAACGATCGCACCGAGCACGGCAACGCCGGCGGCTGCGGTCGCACCCGCGTGTCGCGCGCTGACGCGAGGAAAGCTGCCGCTCGACCCACAGCAGCAAACCATCAACCGCGAGTGCGAGCAGCGCCGCAGGGATCGCACCGGCGAGAATGACCGTGCTGTCGACCATCGATAGACCGCGGTAGATGTATTCGCCGAGACCACCGGCGCCGATCGCAGCCGCGATCGTCGCGGAGCCGACGGCGACAACGGCCGCCACGCGAATCCCGGCGACGATCGAAGGAAGCGCCAGCGGAATCTCGACCTGGCGCAGCAGCTGCGCGCGGCGTCATGCCCATCGCGACGCCGGCTTCGAGCACCGCGCGATCGATGCCTTTCAACCCCGCGATCGTCGTGCGGACGATCGGCAGCAGCCCGTAGAGAATCAGCACGACGATCGCTGCGCGAGCGCCGACGCCGCCAAAAACCGGCACCGGCAACAGAAAGCCGAACATCGCGAGGCTCGGGACCGTCTGGACGACGTTCGCGATCGTGACGATCGGGGCGCTCAATCGCGGTCGTCGCGCCGCGAAGATGCCGAGCGGCACGGCGACCAGCACGGCGATGCTCGTCGAAAGCACGACCAGCAGCACGTGCTGGCTGATGAGGACCATCAGCTCGCGCTGATGGCTTTGCCAGAATGACAAGACGCTCATTGGAGGACCGGCACTCTCACCGCATCGAGAAGTCGTCGCACCCGCGGGTCATCGGAGCGAACGAGTGTCTGCGGAGGCTCGCAGGTGACCAGCATTCCGCCCTCGAGCACGGCGATGCGGTCGGCGAGGAGCAACGCTTCTCCGAGGTCGTGCGTCACGATCAGCACCGTTTTGCGCAGCCGTTGCTGAATGTGCTGAAACTCCCTTTGCAGATCCGCGCGTGTGATCGGATCGAGCGCGCCGAACGGTTCGTCCATCAACAGAAGCTGCGGATCGCCCGCGAGCGCACGCGCGACGCCGACCCGCTGCCTCTCGCCGCCGGATAACTCGTCGGGCCAGCGTGTGGCGTAGGTGGCCGGCGCGAAGTCCCACGAGCGCCAGGAGTTCCATCGTGCGCTCGTGGATGCGTGGCGCGTCCCACGAGAGCAGGCGCGGCACGACGCCGATGTTGGCGGCGACATCAAGATGAGGGAACAGACCGGCGTCCTGGATCACATAGCCGACCGACCGTCGCAACGCGATCGGATCCCAGTCCCGCGTGTTCGTGCCGGCGACGAGCACAGCACCAGATGATCGGCAGCAGCAGCCGGTTCACGAGCTTGAGTGCGGTCGTTTTGCCGGCGCCACTTCGGCCGACGAGCGCCAGAACCTCGCCGGCACCGACGGTGAGTGTGAAATCCGCGAGAACAGGCGCCGCCGACCGCACGACGGTCACACGTTGGAAGTCGACGGCAGCCACGTGGACACAGGGTTATCACAGTTTTCGTCGTCTTCCGGATTGCAGGCCGTATTGCTGGGACAATGAACCCTTCCCCGTTCGGCGCTCGTCTTGCACGGATAGGGACCGGCCCTCGTCGGCAGCGTGAACCGTACAGATAAGGTGACACCTGAGGCGGATGTCAGAAGGAACTGCACCGTTTATGTCCGGAAACCGGCTTTTCCGCGCTCGGATCACCAGAATGGCTCGCTGCCGGCTGGACCGCAACCCGCGCGGCTCAGCTTGCCGGCGAGTCGAAACGCGAGGCTGCTGGTCGCTGTCATGGTGGTCATCGCGACAGCGTTCTGGGTTTCGATGGGTGCCACAGCCCTCGGCGCGCGTCAGATGGTCAGCGACCTTCCCAATCGAGATTCGCTCGGGAAAGTCACGGAGATGGCGCGCTCGTCGGTCTTCTACGACATCAAAGGGCGGCCGGCATTCACCATTTTCAAAGAGCAGCGCCTCGAAGTCCCGCTCGATCGCATTTCGCCCCACCTCAAGAAGGCGATTCTCGCCATCGAAGATCAGCGCTTCTACGACCATCGCGGCGTCGATTTCATCCGCATCGTGGGCGCCGCCGTCGCGAACGTGCGGCAGGGGGGACGAGCGCAGGGCGGCAGCACCATCACGCAACAGCTGGCGCGGATGAGTTTCCTCACCTCCGAGAAGACCTATACGCGAAAGGTGCAGGAAGCGCTTCTTGCCGCGCTCATCGAGGGTGAGTACTCCAAGGATCAGATCCTCGAGCTCTACTTGAACAAGGTGTATTTTGGCGCCGGCCTCTACGGCGCTGAGGCCGCATCCCTCGGTTACTTCGCCAAGCACGCCGACGAGCTTTCCATTGCCGAAGCGGCGACGCTCGCAGGACTGGTCAAGGCGCCGTCCAATTACGCGCCCACAACCAATCTCGAGCGCGCCACTCAACGCCGCAATCTGGTGCTGCAGGCGATGTACGAGGCGGGCACGATTGACGACAAGACGCTTGCCGCCGAGAAAGCCACGAAAGTCGCGTTGAGCGACGGGCTGCGGAAGGACGAGCCCTACGGGCGCTACTTCAAGGAAGCCGTGCGCCGGGAACTCGTGTCGCGTTTTGGCGAAGAGCGCGTTTACGAAGGCGGTCTGAAGGTCTACACGACCATCGACATCGACATGCAGCGCGCCGCCGACGACGAAGTGCAGCGCGCGCTCACGGCGCTCGATCGTCGGCGTCCCGGGAACAGCCACGGGTCAATTACAGGCGGCGCTTGTTGCGATCGATCCTCGGAGCGGGGAAGTTCGCGCGCTCGTCGGCGGTCGCGATTTTCTCACCAGCAATTACAACCGCGCGCAACTCGCGAGACGTCAGCCTGGCTCGGCGTTCAAGCCGTTCGTCTATGCGGCGGCGCTCGAGGCAGGGTTCACTCCCGCGACGATCATCGACCGCCTCAACGATCCGATTGCGACGCTGCAGGGCGACTGGGTTCCGGAAGACGGTCACTCGACCGCGGACGCCATGACGATGCGTGCCGCGCTCAAGACCTCGAGTAACCGCGCGGCGGTGCGCATGCTGCAGGACCTTGGGATTAGCAAGGCCGTCGCCTACGCCCAACGCGTCGGCATTGGCACGATGCCGAGCGTGCCCTCTTTGGCGCTCGGTGCCGGCGAGGTGACACTCGAGGGGCTCACCACGGCATACGGCGTGTTCGCCGCGGGAGGCCTGCGTCGCGAGCCCACCTACATCCGTCGTATCGAAGACCTCAACGGTGAGACGCTCTTTCAGGCGCCGTATATGTCGGAGCAGGTGATTACGCCGCAGACGGCGTTTCTGATGACGCACATGCTCGCCGACGTGGTCAATCACGGGACTGCATACCGCGCGCGCCAACTCGGATTCAAGCTGCCCGCAGCGGGTAAGACCGGGACGACCAACGATTACCACGACGCCTGGTTTGTCGGTTTCACGCCGCGTCTCGTCTCCGGGGTCTGGATTGGGTTCGATCAGCCACAGACGATCATGGGTGGCGGGTATGCAGCGGAGGTCGCCGTGCCGCTCTGGGCCGGCTTCATGCGCAAAGCGACCACGACCGATCCATCTGAGTGGTACTCCGCGCCTGCCGGCGTCGTCGCGACCAACGTGTGTCGCGTGTCGGGGAAGCGCCCGGTCGAAGGCTGCGCCGGGGCGCCGTACCTGACCGACACAGGCGAGTACGCCACCGCGTCCGCCGTCTACACCGAATACTTCGTCAAAGGGACGCAGCCGACCGGGTACTGCGACATCCACCCAGCGCGGTCCATCGACAGCCGCGTGGCGGGGGGATGGCTAGGCAGCCCGCCGTCAGCGCCGACGCAGGAGCGTGCCGAAGTCGCGGTGGGCACTCCCGAGAACGAGAGGGAAGAAGTGCGGCACGCCGATCGAACCGAGCGACCAGCAGGTCCAGGAGGCGCAGGCTGCAGGCGAGCCGAAAAAGAAGCGCGGCTTCTGGTCCAAAGTGTTCGGCGTCGGCGGGGATGACGACCAAAAGGAAAAGGACAAGAAGAAGGAAAAGGACAAGAAGCCGTAGAATTCGGTCGTGACATTTCGGGAGATTGCCGGACATCGGCGCGTCAAGAGCCTGCTATCCGGCGCGGTCTCACGGGGATCCGTTCCCCCAACACTCCTCTTCGCCGGTCCCCACGGCATCGGTAAGGCGATGGTCGCGCAGGCGACCGCGTCTGCCATCAACTGTCTTTCACCAATCATCCCTGCTGGCGATCTGCCTCTGGATGCGTGCGGAAAATGCCGATCGTGCGATCGCATCAGCCGCGGCGTTCATGTCGAGGTCACGCTGATCGAGCCCGACGAGAACGCCGGCATCAGGATCGACGTCGTCCGCGACGTTCTCGAACGCACAGCATTCCGGCCGTTCGAAGGGCGCCGTCGCGTGGTGATTGTGCGCGAGGCAGATGCCCTTCTGGATTCGGCGCAAAACGCACTCCTGAAGTCGCTCGAAGAACCTCCGCCGGCGACGATCTTCATTCTCACGACCGCCGTACCCGGCGCGCTGCTGCCAACGGTCCGGTCACGCTGCATGCGGCTCCGATTCGCGCGCCTCACCGAAAGCGAAGTTGCCCAGATCTTATCGAGCCAGCACGGGATGGATACGGCGAATGCGCGTGCAGCCGCGGCGCTGGCGGATGGGAGCGTGGGACACGCGTTAGCGCTCAGCTCAACGGATCTGACGGTGCTGCGCGAGCTCGCGTTGCAGTTGCTCCAGCAGGCGGCGCGCGGCGCGGCGGTCGCGGCGCGCTTGCAGGCCGCTGCCGTGGTGAGCGGCGCTGGGAAAAAGGAGCGCACGCGTGAAGAGATGACGCTCGTCCTGCGGCTCGCCGCCTCCATGCTTCGCGACGTCGAGTTGATCAAATCGGGCGGGGATCCGCGAGCGCTTGCCAATCCCGTGATTTCCGACGAGCTCGCCACCCTGGTGCGCGGATTCGACGGCGACCGCGCGCGTGATGCTTTTGCAGCCGTCAATCGCGGCATGGCTGCGCTCGAACGGAACGCAGGCACGAAGGTCGTCGCCGACTGGCTCGCCGCGGCGATCTGACCGCGATGTTCTTTGTTCTCTCGAAGTCCCTGAGCTTTCTCGAGCAACCCGTCAACTGGGCTGTCACGCTCCTCCTGATCGCGACATTCCTTGCTTACCGGCGTCATGTGACGCTGGCGCGGCGGCTGTGTGTCGCCAGTGCCGTCATCATCATGATCACGGGTGTCGTCGCCGTGCCCGAGGTCCTCTTGAAGCGGCTCGAGGACACTCATCCTGCTGGAGCGGTTGACCTCAGCTCGTGCGAAGGGGTCGTCATTCTCGGCGGTTCCTTCGACAGCGGATTGAGATCTCTCGAACGCGATCAAGTGCTGCTCACCAGTGCCGCCGAACGTGTGACCACGGCGATTGCGCTCGCGCGGTCCCAGCCGACGCTGAAGATTCTGCACGCAGGCTATTCGGGCGCGCTCGACGAACGCGGATGGACCGAAGCCGAATTGGCGTCGCGGTTTTTTGCTGAGCAAGGCTTCCCGCCCGGCCGGGTGTTGTACGAGGACCGCTCGCGTGACACGTACAAAAACGCGACGTTCTCGCGCCAGGTCGACGGTGTCGATGCGACGAAACGGTGGCTGCTGATTACGTCCGCGAGACACATGCCCCGGGCGCTCGCGGTGTTCCGCAAGGCGGGCTGGAACGTGGTGGCGTGGCCCGTCGACTATGTGACGGGCGACTCGGTCAACTACTTTGAATTCTCGGTGCTCGGCGGCGCCGGGCGGTGGCAGACCGTTCTTCACGAACTACTCGGGCTCGCGCTGTACCGCGCCACCGGGCGGCTGTGAATGCGCCGATTTTGAACTCCACGCGCGAATTGAGAAGATGACTCGCATGCGCCCGCGCGTGGCTATCACCACCGGCGATCCCGCCGGCATCGGTCCGGAGATCGCGGCCCGGGCGGCGGCCGATCCGTGCGTTCTGGAAGTCTGCGAGCCGATTGTCTATGCCCCGCCCGATCGGCACCGATTTGCCGCGGGAGGTGTTGAGCGGCGAGGCCGGCCGCGCGGCGTACGAGACGATTGTCCGCGCTGTGGACGATGCGCGCGAGCGGCGCGTGGACGGGATCGCGACGGCGCCGATCAACAAGGAAGCCTTCCGGCTGGCCGGACTGCCCTGGAGCGGCCACACCGATCTGCTCGCGCATCTCACGGGCGCTCAGCACGTCGCGATGATGTTTCATTCGTCAGCCCTCAGGGTCGTGCTGGCCACGGTCCACATCGCCCTGGCGGAGGTTCCGCTCGCGCTGACGCAGCCATCGCTCGAGGCCACCATCGCGCTGACCGCGCGCGAGCTGCCCCGTTTCGGCCTGGCGAACCCGCGCATCGCGGTGGCCGGCCTCAATCCGCACGCCGGGGAGCACGGACTTTTCGGGCGTGAGGAGGAGACCGTCATCGTGCCGGCGATCGCGGCCTGCCGCGCGCGAGGGATCGACGTTTCGGGACCGTGGCCCGGAGACACCATCTTTCTCCGCGCCCACCGCGGCGAGTTCGACGTGGTGGTCGCGTGCTATCACGACCAGGGATTGATCCCGATGAAGCTTCTTGCATTCGGCGAAGCGGTCAACGTCACGCTCGGTCTTCCCCTCGTGCGGACGTCGGTCGATCACGGCACGGCGTTCGACATCGCGGGCCAGGGAGTCGCGGACCGCAAAGCATGATCGCGGCGGTTCTGTTAGCCGCGAAGTTATCATCACGGCAGAACTCGAGACCTGCACTACAAGGGTAGCGCGATGGCTGTAGAAGCCCGCTGAGGCCATGACTGAAAAAACCGAGCGGGAGAATCGCCAGCATCGCGGAGAACCGCAAGGCCTTCCACGATTTCCACATCCTGGAGACGTTCGAGGCGGGGATCGGCCTGCTCGGGACCGAGGTGAAGGGGATCCGCGAGGGCCGCGTAAACCTCCGGGACAGTTTCGCGCGCGTGGAGCAGCGGGGAGGTGTGGTTCTATAACGTCCACATCAGCCCCTACAGCCATCGCGGCTACGCGGATCACGAGCCGATGCGACGGCGCAAGCTGCTGCTGCACAAGGCAAGAAATCCGAAAACTTGATCGGCAAGACCGTCGAGAAGTGGCCTGACGCTCGTGCCGACGCGGATGTACTTCAAGAACGGCAGCGTCAAGGTCGCGGTCGCGTCGCGCGGGGCAAAAGGTTTATGACAAGCGCGAGACGATCAAGCGGCGCGAAATCGATCGCGAGACGCGCGCGGCGATGAAGGAAGGGCGTCGGTGAGCCAGCCGATCTGGTTCAATCGTCCCGCCGTCACCGGCCGCGAGTTCGAGTACATGCGAGAAGCGCTGCAGTCCGGTCATATCTCCGGCGACGGCAGCTTTACCAAACGCTGCCACACCCTCCTCGAGGAGGTGACTGGCGCACGTCGTGCGTTCCTCACGACCTCGTGCACACACGCGCTCGAGATGGCGATGCTCCTGCTCGAGGTGGGGCCGGGAGATGAAGTCATTCTTCCGTCGTTTACCTTTGTGTCGACTGCGAATGCGATTGCGCTTCGCGGCGCTACACCCGTGTTCGTGGATGTCCGGGCCGACACGCTCAACCTCGACGAGACGCTGCTCGAAGCCGCCATCACCACGCGAACGCGGGCAATCATTGTCGTCCACTACGCCGGGGTGGCCTGCGAGATGGACACCATCCTCGACATCGCCGGACGCCACCGCCTGGTGGTCGTCGAGGACAACGCCCACGGCCTGTTCGGACACTACAAGGGACGGCGGCTCGGCTCACTCGGCGCGCTTGCGGCGCTCAGCTTTCACGAAACCAAGAACGTGACCTGCGGTGAGGGCGGGGCGTTACTGGTGAATGACGCCCGATACATCGAGCGCGCCGAGATCCTGCGTGAGAAGGGGACAAACCGCGCGCGGTTTTTTCGTGGCCAGGTCGATCGCTACACTTGGGTGGATCTCGGTTCGAGCTACTTGCCATCCGACATCCTCGCCGCCTATTTGTTAGCTCAGCTCGAAGCGCGTGATGAGATTCAACAACGGCGCCACGCGATTTGGACTCGCTACTCTCAGGAGCTGTGCGCCTGGGCTCGTGAAGGTGAAGTGCAGCTCCCGATCGTACCCGCCGATAGTCAGCATCCAGCCCACTTGTTCTATCTGGTGATGCCCTCGCTCGACGCGCGCACAGCGTTGATCGATCATCTCAGGGCTCATGAGATACTCGCGGTCTTTCATTACCAGCCACTCCACTTGTCGACGATGGGTTTAGCCTATGGTGGCAAGGCGGGGCTGTGTCCCGTCACCGAGCGCGTCGCGGATCGGCTCGTGCGGCTCCCCCTGTACTTCTCCATGACCGATGACGATCAAAGCCACGTTGTCGGTGTGGTGACACGGTTCACGTTGCGCTCATGATGGTGAGGACAGGCGCTGATGTTCGATAACTCATCCAACGCCGATAAGACGGCTTGAGACACCGAATGCACCTATGGGGAAACTGAACTGAGCAGATCTATGCAGACAACTGACGCCCGGATCTTTGTCGCCGGACATGGCGGTCTCGTAGGTTCCGCGATTCTCCGACAGCTCGAACAAGCCGGGAACTACCACCTGCTCACGGCGACGCGTGAGCAACTCGATCTGCGCGATCAAGCAGCCGTCAACTATTGGTTCCGGGCGAACCGTCCGGAGGACGTCTTACTGGTGGCCGGCACCGTCGGGGGAATTCTGGCAAACTCGACCAGGCCAGCCGAGTTCATCTACGACAACCTGCTGATCCATGCCACCGTCGTGCACGCGGCGCACACCTACGACGTGCGAAAGTTGCTGTATCTGGGCAGCTCCTGTGTCTACCCGCGCGATACGGCGCAGCCGATGACGGAGGAACAGCTTCTGACCGGCGCTCTCGAGCCGACGAACGAGGCATATGCGATCGCGAAGATCGCGGGGATCAAGCTCTGTGAGGCCTATCGCGCCCAATACGGCGACGACTTCATTTCGGCGATGCCGACCAACCTGTACGGCCCGCGTGACAACTTCGATTTAACCAGCTCGCACGTGGTACCCGCGCTTATGCGTAAATTCCACGAAGCCAAAGCCAACGGCCTTCAGGACGTGGTTATCTGGGGTACAGGGGAGCCGCGCCGGGAGTTCCTCCACGTTGACGATCTTGCAAGCGCTTGCCTCTTTCTGATGGAGCGTTACGATGAGGGCCAGCACATTAACGTCGGCACCGGCGAAGACCTCTCGATTCGCGAACTCGCCGAGCAGATCCGGGACGTCGTCCATCCCGGCTCGACGCTGACATTCGATACCGCGAAACCCGACGGCATGCCACGGAAGCTCCTCGACGTTACGCGACTCCACGCACTGGGCTGGCGCCATCGCATCACGCTGGCAGAAGGAATCCGCTCGACCTATGAATGGTTCCTGGCCAACCAGAGCGCGCTACGGCTGTCGTCGTCGGGACCGGGCCAGCCTCGGATCCCGCCGCGGGTCGCGTCGAGAGAGCTAAGGCATGCGGTCGGCGGTCCGACGGCCGTAAGGCGGGCCTGTGGCTCACGTACTCGTACTCTCGCTCGTCTTCCCGCCGGACGGCGTGTCGACAGCCCAAATCGTGGGCGATCTCGCGCTCGATCTCCGCACGCATGGCCATCAGTTGACGGTCGTCACGAGCA
>CAVXMP010000016.1:0-27073 GCA_963762925.1 uncultured Acidobacteriota bacterium
CACGAGCACTTGCAAGAGGCTCCCGCCGAGAACCGTCATGAACCGGCCAAACGGAGAGAACAGCACGTGTCCCGCTTCGTGGAAGATAAGATCGGGCAGATGGAGAAAGGAATCCAGGCCGCTGCCGTCAAGCGGTGCGCGGGCAAAACGCCACGTGAGAAACACCAGGACGACAACCGCGAACCACTGCGCCGCGCGCTGCATCACCGAAGATTACGCAGATTGAGCGTGGCCGTCGATGGACGCCGATGCACATAAAGGACCGCAGATAACACAGACGACGCAGATAGTGAGAATGAATTGACGTTTCATTTGGGTCTTGCGCTCGGATCCAGCCGGAATGCTTCTGTCGTTTGGAACTGTTCGGCAGTGGCCCGCGTCGGTTATACCTGGCGTGGGATGCACACGACCAGAGACCGCGGAACTCGCGAGCGTCGTTAAAGGGAATCGACACGATCGCTCCGCCGTACTACTGCCTGCATGTCCATCGGTCCTGTTTCGATCATTACCACACACCAGGTAACAGACGCTCGTGAACGTGATTCGCGTACTCGACGATAGCCGGCGAGTTCGGTTGTGAGCAGGTGATCTTCTAGCGATGTCCGGATCACGAGCAAAACAGCGATCAAGGCTGGCGGGTACGAGAGCGAGCCAAGACCCCAGTATCAATGCCATGCCGATCATCAGCACGATGAGCGACATGTACATGGGATGCCTCACAAAGCGATACGGACCGTGCTGAACGACTCTTTGTCCGCGCTCAGCTCTGGATCCTCGCGTTCGCCGATAGGAAATGGATTCGCAGCCGTGCACCACCAGATGACAATGAACGCCGCAATCAGATGCCGCGCGGCGCCCGACCGCCTGTACCGCCGCAGGCATTTCCGACCATCGGAAGCGACCGGCGTCAAGAGCCGCGGCTGCAAACAACGTTGGTAGCAGGATCCAATACGCTACGTACGAGCAGCCGGTCCCAATGCGGGACATTCGGCGCGGTCGTCATTCGTTCTTCGAGCAAGCTCGGGATCGTGACGCAACGAACCACCACGCTGCCAAAAGAAAGATAGACGGCAAAAAGCGACACGAAGGACCAGGCTGCGGGCCAATCGACGCGTCCCGCTACGCCGAAGAGCGTGCCGGCTATGGCTCCCAGATCCCACGAGACCGTTCACAACGGTCTTGACCAACAGTCGTGGGCGATGGGCTTGCGTGTTCATCGTTGAACTCGCGGAACCGATTGCTACGCCTCCAAGCGGCAGTCGTCATTCGACGCCCAGGCGCCCTTCGGAGGACGTGTCTCGGTCACGATCCTATCGACATCTGCGTCTATCTGCGTCATCTGCGGCTAATATCTGCGTTATCTGCGTCATCTGCGGCTTCATTTATCTGCGTCATCTGCGGCTTTCACGCATCTATGTTAACTGCGGCCACTATCGGCGCCATCTGCAGCCTTGTGCGGGCCGGGTGCGAGCACAGCCATGACCAGCAAGCGCGCGCCGCTGTTGTTTCGGATGCCATGCGGCACGCCGTCGGGCGCGATGAGCAGATCACCAGCCTGCATCGGCAACTCGCGTCCGTCGAGCAGGAAGAGGCCTTGCCCCTCGACGACGGAATACAGTTTGTCCATGCCGGCGTGCGCATGCAGTGCATGTTCCTGCCCCGGCTCGAAGGCGTTGAGGCCGACGAGCAGGTGCGGAGACGCGAAGATCGTCGTCTTCCCCATCTTCCCCGCTGGTACCAGGCGTGCTCTCGCCGGTTCATAGCTTGTCGGTGAGCCATAAACTCCGTCGTCCGATCACTTCACCACATCGGTGTCATCTGCGTCATCTGCGGCCTAACATCGGTGTCAAAGGCGTCATCTGCGGCCCAACTCGGTGTCATCGGCGTCATCTGCGGCCTAACACCGGTGTCATCGCCCTCCCTTCCCCCTCTCCCTCCCCTCCCCTCCTCCCCTCCTCCCTCCCCCCCCCCCTCCCCCCCCTGCGTCATCTGCGGCCTAATATCGGTGTCATCTGCGGCCAGTGTCCGCGTCGGCATCATCCTGACCTACGGGCGTCGAGGTTCAGCCGGCTGTCGTCGAGCGTAAACGGGGGATCGCGCGGGCTGCGAGGTCCGTGATCGCGTCGATGAAGCGCGCGCGCAGGGCCGCATCGGCAATTCGCGCGAGATGCGGATTGTACATGACTGTCGTCTCGACTCACGATAGGAGGCTTCGTCAGGCAGCGTCGTCGCAGCCTCCTCCAGGCTGGTCTGCACGTAGATGAACCCCGCCGGAGAAGACGTTCGGCGGTGATGTCCGCGGTCGCGAACTCCCACACCGCATCCCAGTCGGTAAACAACGGGGCAAACGGGGACGATTTCATCACTCGCTCTGCCAGTGCGTGAGCGCGCGCGAGGTTCGGGCCCCCGCCGCACTGCGCAAACAGCCGACCTCCTGGCCGGAGCGCTCGAAGCACGTGCGAGAAGAGCGCCCTCGTAATAATGTACCCAATGGAATGTTGCCGTGCTGAACACCAGGTCGGCCCATGCATCGAACGGCATCAAGGGGCAGTCGACGCGGGCGAACAAAACCCGTGCTCCGAAGTCGGGCCGGAGATGCGCGCGCGCGGTCAGCAGCATGTTCCACGATCGATCGATCGCCACGAGCCGCCCGCGCGGGAGGCGCGCCAGAAGACCGGCGGTTAACCGGCCGGTGCCGCAGCCTGCGTCGATCACGCGCTCATTTCCTTCGATCGTCAGGCGGCTGAGGACTTTCATCCCCAAGCGTCTGCGGTCCAGACACTTTGTGGTACGAAGCCGCGTCCCATTCTTCCATCATCGTGCAGTGTGCCAGTCTCGCCGACAGCTATGCGAAGCAAGCCTAAGTTTGGAACGTGCGGCAACTCGCTCCTTTGCGCGAGTCGCACACGCCGGCGTCGCTCGGCGACATCCGTGTGGGTCTGGTAAGTTGCAACGTGTGGTCGGGCGCCTGGGTATCTGGCGTCAGGTGTTTTACCTGATCCCTGACCTACCTGATCCCTGATCCCTGATCCCTGGAGAGCATAAGGCCTCAGGTTTTTCGCGCGAGGTGCGGCGAGATGGACACGCCACAAAGCGGCCGACTCCGGCCTTATGCCTCCCCAGCGTAGCTTTACGCTAGTCTAGCCCGGTGACCTTCCCCGCCACTCGCCTCTCGGTGGTTCGCGCACGCGCAGCGCGGATCCCGAGACGCGGCAGCTCGCCTTTACGTGTTGATCGAAGCGTACTGGAAGCCTGTCTACAAGTCTCTTCGGCTCAAGTGGGACCTCAAATCCAGACGATGCCGCGGATCTGACGCAGGACTTTTTCACCACCACACTGCAGAAGGACGTGATCAGGCCGCTACGATCCGGCCAAGGAGCGATTTCGCACCTACCTGCGGCTGTGCCTCGATGGGTTTGCGGCCAATGCGAGGAAGGCCGAAGGGCGACTCAAGCGCGGCGGCGGAGAGTCCATCGTGCCGCTCGATTTCGAATCGGCAGAAGGCGAGCTGCGCGTGCACGAATCCAGCGTCCCGGCGGATGTCGACGAGTTGTTCTATCAGGAATGGGTGCGCGTGCTGTTCCAACGGTCCGTCGAAGATTTGCGATCGGCGTGCGCGAGCTCGGAACGCATGGTCATGTTCAGTGTCTTTGAAGGCTACGACCTCGCTGAGGATCCGCGTCCAACCTACCAGGCGCTTGCGACAAAGCTCGGATTGACGGCGGCGACCGTGACGAACCATCTGGCCGCGATGCGTCGCCAGTTTCGCCAATACGTGCTCGAGCGGCTGCGCGAGCTCACGATGACTGACGAAGAGTTCGAAGCCGAGGCCGCACGCCTGCTGGGCGCATCGCGATGACCCGGTGGATCACGGACCCGACGCTCGCGCATCTGCGGGACGTGGCGGAGTAGCCGGAGGGGGCACGAAGTCACCGGCCGTCTCGGCCGCGGGGGCATGGGAGCGTGTCGCGGCGCGATCGGGTGCTCGACCGCGACGTCGCAGTCAAGGTGCTCGATCGCACCGCCGCCGGCGACCGGCGGCGACGCGCCTGCTGCACGAAGCCAGGATCCTCGCCCGCCTCGAGCATCCCGCGATTGTGCCGATCCATGACGCCGGAACGCTCGCCGATGGCCGTGTGTTCTATGTCATGAAGCTGGTACGCGGTTCGACCTGGGTGACGCCCTTAAGCGAGAAGCCTCGGCGGCCGAGCGGCTCGAACTGGTGCTGCGCATCTGCGATGCCGTGTCGTTTGCACACGCACATGGGATCGTCGCGGCGACTTGAAACCGGAAAACGTCATGCTCGGATCGTTTGGCGAAGTGCTGGTCATCGATTGGGGCGTGGCCGCGCTGCTCGATCGGCGGAGCACGGACCCGGTGGTTGCCGGGACCCCAGGTTTCATGGCGCCGGAGCAAGCCGCGGCGTGCTGGAGGTGTGGATGCTCGCGCCGACGTCTACGCACTCGGCAGTGATGATCAGCGCAATTTTTCCGCGGCCGCTCCCTCGACCGCTGGCCGCCGTCGTCGCCCGAGCACGGGCTCCGCGACCGGAAGACCGCTTCGAGACGATCGGCGCCGTCGGTGGTGGAATCGAGCGCTACCGCAACGGGGAGCGTGTCGAGACGTATCAGGAAAACGCGTTCGACGTGGACGACGCGTCTATCACCACTACCGGGTCGCGATTCTGCTGTGGGCCGCGTTAATGATCGTGCGCGTCGCATTTGCTGCTGTGGGTGCGGGTGTGATCGCCGGCTTCACTGAGCGTACAGACCACCCGCCCCGACGTTGAACGATCCAGTGGAGGCAATATGAACAAGCCGGTTTTTGCGATGTTGCTCGGCGGCGTGCTCGGAATATTCGATGGCCTGTCCGCGCTCCTTCCGGCCCCGCAGGAGGCGCCGACATCGTCGGCATCGTGATCGGTACCACGGTCAAAGGCGTCATCGCCGGTCTCGTCATCGGGCTGGTGGCCCAGAGGACGAACTCGCTGCTGTTGGCGTCATCGTTGGCCTCGCGGTCGGCGCAACGCTGGCCGCGCTCGTCACGATAGGCGGTCCGTACTTCTGGGAAATCGTGTTGCCGGGCCCGCGGTAGGCGTCATCGTCGGCTTTGCCACCTTCAAGTACCGCGTTGAGAAATCGCCGGTCGCCAGTCGATAACGCCGTGCGGCAGAGCGGATGTTAACCCTCAACTCCTCTTCCACCCCCCTACTCCGTCCTCGGCCAGGATGATGTCGTGTGCGGCTGCGCCTTCGAGGCCGATATCGGAGAACCAGCGGATCTGTTCGGCAACGAGGTCGAAGGAAATGCGATACGGTCCGGGCCTCAAGCCCGATGGAATCGGCACAGCGACCGAAACCGACACACGATCGCCTGGCGGGACATCCTTCGGGAGAAACGTCCGCCCTGCCGATCGGTGATCAGCCGACCGTTCGCATCGAGGAGCTTGCAACCGACGGTGACGAATCCGCCGTGAATGCGCGGCGCTGCGAGCCAAAGCGTGTCACCGGTATTCGTGGCGTCGACGATCACGGTCACGTGGATCCGAGCGCGATCGGACTGGGAAGATCATGAATCTGCAACGCACGGGGCAGGATTCCAGGATAGCGAGACGTCTTCGGCCTTTCGCCGGCCCGTCCCGAGCATCCCGAACGCACGGTGGCGATGGATTTCCTCAATCACGCCGCTGGGCATCAATGTCCCCTGGAGTGTTGCCCGGAGCGGTAAAGATCGACTTCTTCGACAGGTATCAGGGTCGGCTGCGACATTAGCGTCGCGGCGATCATCGCTGCCGAAAACCCACGCTGTTTTGCCTGGCGCAGAAACATCCAGGACATCGAAGGGTCGATCGTTTTCGCCCAATTCCCGTATCGCCCTTTGTGTTTCGGGGGCAGCGAGGTGGTCGAGGCCGGGTTAGCAAAACACCACGCGACGGCCGGTATCAACACTCGCGCCAATTCATCGGTCACGGCCGCGAGGTCGCGCACGTGATGCAGGACGTGCATGGCGACCACTCCGTCAAAGCTCGCGTCAGCAAACGGCAGGTGTTCCGCCGTGCCTTGCGCCACGCGCGCGCGGCCCGCGATTCGGCCGGCATCGAAGCGGAGTCGGCGGCGATTGTGCCGGAGTGCGGTGGCGTCCGGATCGAGCGCGACGACGGTGTACCGAACCGCGCCAACATTTCTGACGAAAACCCGGCACCCGCACCCAGATCCAACACGCGATCGTCCGGCTGGCAATGGAGCAACAACAGGAGCGTCGACAACTCGAACAAGCGTCGCAATCCCAGGTCGTGCGTCGCCGGCCCGATCGGGAAAACACCCGTGGCAAACGGATCCTTGCTTCGTAGATGCTCCATGCGGATTCCGGCGACCGGCGAAACAGGCTTCGCAAGCGCCGCCACACGCCCATGATTCATTTTCGTGTTCCGGCCAGAGTGTATTCTGGTTGACCGTGGAAGAACGCATCTCACGCGCGCCGCTGCGAGGCGACGAGTTCGGATCGGGCGCTCTTCGCGTCGAGCTCGATACCAATCGGCCGCTGCGGACGCGCAACAGCTGTACTACCGATTCAACCACTGGCCGATTTGGATTTTCGTTTTCTTCATCGCACCCGGACCGTTGACCTTCGATCTCTTCGAGCGCGGCTTCGACTCGCGCATGGCGACATGGTTGGGGATCGTGCTGCGGCGACAGGCTCGCGGGCCTCGCGGCAGGTTACCGGGCTGTAAGCCGGCCCCGTACATCATTCGCTTTACGAAGACCGGCCGAATCCGCTCTACCGGCGCATCTGCTACACGACGGCATGGGGCGAGGTCGTCGCCTTCGCGCTGCTGAATATCGCGGGATTGGCGTACGCAGTCTTCACCGGCGAATGGCGGTTGAAGCAGATGTACGAGTACGCCGTATTTTCCGATCGCGGGAACCATGTGGTTGCTCGGTGCGTTCGGTCGGCTGCCTCGCGTCAAGCCTCGACCGCAGGCGAGGGACATGAGCGGCGTTATTTCTACGGATCGGTGTGGGCGGTCACAATCGCGCAACCCATTCTGCTGGTGATGTGGAAAGTGATGCCGCGCGGCACCGTCTACGACGCGGTCAAGTTCGCGGTGTTCGTGGGCGTCTGATCGCGTGGGTGTCATGGCGCGTTTCGGGCTGCTGCCGCGCACGCGGCCGATCGTCCCAGGCGAAGGGCGGTCTCGGACTAGTCGCGAGACCTATACTCACCGCCATGTTCTTCTGGATTCGCAAGAAGGTCCATTGGTCCGATACCGACGCGGCAGGCGTGGTCTGGTTTCCTAATTTCCTCGGGTGGTTCGAGGACGCCGAGGAAGAATTGTATGCGTCCCTCGGCCGGCCTCGGCAGGTGCTGCTCGACGAACATCGGTTTGGCATGCCACGCGTCGAATTGCAGACGAAGTTTCATTCGCCGGCGCGCGCCGGCCAAATCGTGCGCGTTGGCCTTCGGAGCCGCATCAAAATCCCCGGCGGTTGCGCCACGATTTCGAAATTCGTGAAGACACGTCGGACCGTTTGTTGGCGACGGCTCGGTTCGGGTCGGATGATTGATGGGTCACCTTTACACCGCGCGACTTGCCCGAAGACGTCATCCGATTGTTCGAGAAGCTTCCCGGAGCTCGCCGAGCGGCAGGCGCAGGGTCACATCGAAATTCCATGGACGTAAGCGGGCGTCGCAAGCCAGCAGCCCACAGGCCGCAGCCCTGGCGAGCGGCGAGTCAAGGGCGCAGCTGCGAAGAGCGAGCGGCAGGGATGGGAAGGCTGGGACGAGTACGCCGCCTTCTACGACTGGGAAAACGCGCAGACGCTTGGCCGGCGCGACGTGCCGTTCTGGTGGCAGCTTGCGCGACGCAAGCTCGCCGCGACGCCAGCCACGCGGCGGCGCGTGCTGGAACTGGGATGCGGGACCGGCCGTGTCACGTTTCCGGTCGCCCGTGAGGGTATCGAGATCGTCGGCATCGATCGATCCGCCGAGATGCTTGCGCGCGCGGCCGCCCGCAAACGGCGTGCGCGTCGCCCGCTCGACATTCACCTGGTGCGCGGCGATATCCGCCATCTGCCGATCGCCGATCGGTCGTTTCCACTGGTCATTGCGCCGTACGGCATTCTTCAGTCGCTCCTGCGCGAACGCGATCTCGCGGCCACCCTCGAGGCGGTTGCCCGCGTGCTCGAACCGCGCGGCATGTTCGGGTTGGAACTGGTGGCCGACCTGCCGTCGTGGAACGAATACCGCAACAAAGTGAGTTTGCGTGGCAGGCGCGCCGGAGGGACGCACGTCACGCTCATCGAATCGGTCCGGCAGGATCGCGCCAAACGCCTGACGCTGTTCGAGCAGGAGTTCGTCGAACGGCGAGGCCGCCAGAAGACTCGCCGCACGTTCACGCTCGCTTTCCGCACGCTCTCAGTGCCGCAGATGGTGCGGCGACTCGAAAAGGCCGGCTTTGAGGTATCGGCGCTGCTCGGCGACTATCAGGGCGGTCCGTGGGATCCGCGCGCAGAGGTCTGGATCATCCTCGCCCGTAAGGCTAAACTGTAGAGTCTTTGAGCGCTCGACACGAAATTGACGCCCATGCGGGTGGCGCGGGACGGGGCACCCGGCCGCCGCGCAGGCGCGGCCCACGTCCATGTGGTTTTCGCGCGGGACGGCTGGGGCTGTCCCGCGACAGGACCTCTTCAGGTATTCCGCGAATTTAAGGTCTGGAGCTTCCCATGTCCGGCCATTCCAAGTGGCACACGATCAAGCACAAGAAGGGCGCGGCCGATGCCAAGCGGGGCAAGGTCTTTACGCGCATCATCAAGGAACTCACCGTCGCCGCCCGTAATGGCGGTGGCGATCCCAGGCATGAACCCGCGTCTGCGTACACTCATCGCCGACGCGAAGGCGGTCAACATGCCCGCCGACAACATCAAAAAGGCGATCCAGCGCGGCACCGGGGAGCTGCCGGGCATCAGCTACGAAGAAATCACCTACGAAGGCTACGGCCCTGGCGGTGCGGCGCTGATCATCGAGACGCTGACCGACAACAAGAACCGAACCGTGGGTGAGCTGCGTCATCTGCTCGAAAAGTACCAACGGCAACCTGGCGGCATCGAATGCGGTCGCCTGGATGTTCTCCAAGAAGGGCTACATCGTCGTCGACAAGAAAGCCGCCGACGAAGAAAAGCTTCTGTCGGTGGCGCTCGAAGCGGGCGCAGACGATGTCGCCGACGACGGTGATACCTGGGAGGTCACGAGCGATCCGTGGGCGTTTGAGGCGGTCCGTGAGGCCGTCAAGGGGATGGGCGTCGAGCCCGCTACCGCACAGGTGGCGATGATCCCGCAGAACTACGTGAAGCTCGAAGGCGCCGAGGCCTCGCGCATGATCAAACTCATGGACATGCTGGAGGATCACGACGACGTGCAGCACGTGTGGTCCAACTTCGACATCTCGGAAAAGGAGATCGAGGCCTCACTGGCGTGAGGGTCTTCGGCATCGACCCCGGCTGCAATCGAACAGGTTACGGCTGCATCGACAGCGACGGCCGGCGTCATCGCCTTGTCCTGTGCGGCGCGATCGCCGCCGCCACGACGCTACGTTTCCCGACAAGCTCGCGGCATTCATCGCGAGCTCGCGGCGGTGCTCGCGAGTGCCGGCCTGAATGCGTGGCCATCGAGAACCTATTTCACGCCACCAACGTTCGCAGCGCGTTGAAGCTCGGTCACGCCCGCGGCGTCGCGATGCTCGCCGCGGTTGAAGCGGGCCTGCCGAGATCATCGAATACACGCCCGCGGAGATCAAGCGCGCCGTCGTCGGCTATGGGCGCGCCGAAAAGGCGCAAGTCGGCCAGATGGTCAACTTGCTGCTTGCGGCTCGACTGCGTGCCCGCGCCGCACGATGCGGCGGATGCACTCGCCGTGGCCATTTGCCATCTGCACGCGGCAAAATGGGGTCTGACCCGCTTTTCAGCCCGCTCCGCGAAAAGCGGGTCAGACGCCTTTTTGCCCGCGACGTCCTGGAAGTCCTGGCGCCAGTATCGACCGCGCGCATGATCGCGTTTCTTCGAGGCCGTGTGCTCGAAAAGCATCCCAATCGAGTGATCGTCGACGTCGCCGGTGTTGGCTACGATCTGGCGGTGCCGCTGTCGACGTTCTATACCGCTGGCGAGCCGGGGCTGAGATCAGTCTGCGAGTGCACACCCATGTGCGCGAAGATCAGCTCGCGCTCTACGGATTCGCCACGCCGCTCGAACTTGACGGTGTTCGAGCGGCTCATCGCGATCAGCGGGATCGGGCCGAAACTGGCCCTCGCCGTGTTGTCCGGGATCGAGCCGCGCGAACTGGTCACCGCGATTCAACGCGGCGACTTGGTGCGCATGACAGATTCCCGGCGTCGGTAAGAAGACGGCGGAACGCATCATCCTCGAGCTGCGCGACAAGCTGCCGAAAGCGGTCGAAGCCGTGGCCACGGCGGGCCGCCGCCGCACCGAACACGACGCGTTACGCGACGACCTCGCATCGGCGCTCAGCAATCTCGGCTACCATCAGCCAGCCATCGACAAGGCCTGGACAAGCTGCTCGATGAGAGCGCGAGAAGTTCGAAGATGCTGCGCGCGCGCTCAAGGATCGCGTGCATGCGTGCCGGCCACAGAGCGCTTTGAGGACGTGATTCTGTTCGCGCAGCTCTGAAGTGAGTCTGCGTCGCTGAGCGTGAGACGAGGACCGGCTCGTCACTCCGTCGCGCGTCGACGACGACGCGCAGTACGAAGCGGGACTGCGTCCGCGCCGTCTCGATGACTACATCGGGCAGGACCGCGTTCGCGAAAACCTCCACGTGTCCATCGCGGCGGCGAAGCAACGCGGCGAAGCGCTCGATCACGTGCTGCTCTACGGACCTCCGGGCTGGGCAAGACCACACTGGCGCACAGTCATTGCCAATGAGCTCGGGGTCGCGATTCGCACCACGGCAGGCCCCGTGATCGAAAAGCCCGGCGACCTCGCGGGTATTCTCTCCAACCTGCAGGAGCGGGAGGTGCTGTTCATCGACGAAATCCATCGACTGGCACCGGCCATCGAGGAAATTCTCTACCCCGCGATGGAGGACTTCGAGCTCGACATCGTCATCGGGCAGGGGCCCGGCGCGCGATCTGTCAAGGTGCCGATCGAGCGATTCACGTTGGTCGGCGCGACGACACGAACCGGTCTGCTCACGTCACCCCTGCGCTCGCGTTTTGGCATCGTGCACCGCCTCGACTTCTACGCGGCATCCGATATCGAGGAGATCGTGAAGCGCTCGGCGCGCATCCTCGGCGTCGAGGTCACACGCGGACGCGGCGGCCGAATTGGGCCGTCGCGCGCGCGGCACGCCTCGGATCGCCAACCGACTGTTGCGCCGCGTGCGCGATTACGCGCAGGTCAAGAGCGATGGCCGGGTGACGCGTGACATCGCGCGCAAGGCGATGGATCTGCTCGAAGTGGACGAGCACGGCTTCGACGAGGTCGACCGACGCCTGCTGATGACCATCATCGAGAAGTTTGGCGGCGGCCCAGTCGGCCTCAAGAGCCTCGCCGCTGCCCTGGCCGAAGAGCCCGATGCGCTCGAAGACATTCACGAGCCCTTTCTCATTCAACTGGGATTCCTCGATCGCACCAAGAACGGCCGCGTGGCCACCCCGCGCGCCTACGAATTCTTCAAGCGCTCCATGCCTGGAAGGGGATTGTTTTGAGAGCGGAAATCAAGAGTCTGGCGACGTACGTCCCCCCGCGGCTGCTGACCAACGCCGATCTCGAAAAGCTCGTGGAAACGTCCAACGAATGGATCATGCAGCGCACCGGCATCCGCGAACGTCACATCGTGGATCCCGGGGTTGCGACATCCGACCTGGCGAAGGAAGCCGCGGCTGCCGCGATTGCGAAAGCGGGCCTCGTCCCTGACGACATCGACATGATCATCGTTGGCACGGTCACGCCCGACATGCTGTTTCCGAGCACCGCCTGTCTGGTCCAGCACAAAATCGCTGCGCATCGCGCGTGGGGATTCGATCTGTCGGCGGCGTGCTCCGCGTTTACCTACTCGCTCACGGTGGGCAGTCAGATGATTGCGGCGCACGCGGCGAAGCACGTGCTCGTGATTGGCGCCGACGTCATGTCGAGCATCATCGACTACACCGATCGGGCAACGTGCATCCTGTTCGGAGATGGCGCCGGCGCCGTCGTGCTCGGCCCGGCCGAAGAGGGATACGGCATTCTCGACTTCGAGCATCACGTCGACGGCAGCGGTGGATCGGCGTTGTGCATGCCGGCAGGCGGCAGCGCCCGCCCGGCGTCACACGAAACCGTCGATCAGCGTTTGCACTACGTGAAGCAGGATGGCCAGACCGTGTTCAAGTTTGCCGTGCGGAATACCGGCGACGTCTGTGAGCGGCTGCTGCAGCGCAACAACCTCACCGCGGCCGACATCGATCTGTTCGTCTCACATCAAGCGAACCGCCGCATCATCATGTCTGCGGCCGAACGTCTCGGCCTGCCGGAAGAGAAGGTGATTATCAATATCGAGCGGTTCGGCAATACGACAGCCGCCACCATCCCGCTGGCCCTCAATGACGCCGTCGCCTCGGGCAAGCTCAAACGGGGCCAAACGGTGCTCCTTGCCTCCGTGGGTGCCGGCTTTACCGTCGGCGCGGTCCTGGTTCGGTGGGGGCTGACTGCCGTAACCGATTGATCCGATAGGGTTTAACTTCGGATCGGTCGGCGTTGCGCTCATCTGCGACACGTGTTCTAAACCGGCACAGTGGCCGCAAGTGTTGCACAAGTAACGGTTTACGTCGTCAAAACACGGTTCCGTAACGCGTCCGTGCTCCGTCTTGGAACAGGCGTCCGAGAACTCCCATTGCGGTTCGTAGCCGACCCTGTCCCATAAAGTCCTGTGCTGGAATGGGTTCCGGCGCTTTGGGTGCCGCGCACCGGCCCTGGCGACCGACTTGCTATCTCAGCGGTGTGACTTCTCCCAAGAAATCTCGCTCCGTAGCCTCTCTCACTGTCGCCTTGCTGCTGGCTGTATCTATTCCGGCCCTGGCGGCGGGAAAAGCCAAACAGCCGGCGGATTCCCGGAAACTCGATCGCGCGCTGCAGCACGCCGTCGTCAAAGGCGGTGGCGGCAGACAGTCTGTGATCATTCGCGTCAAGGCCGGTTATCAGGAGTGGCTCCGGCAACAGTTGACGACGCAAGGCGAGCACATCACTGGCGAATACCCGTCCATCGCGGCGATGAGCCTCGAGCTCGATGCCGAGACAGTGGCGCGTTGGTCGCTCAGTCCGGCCATCGACAGCATTTCGTCCGACCCGGACGTTGCGCCGACGGCACGGATCAAACCCGCAAAGACCCGCGTGGCCCCGTCGAGTGTCGCTCCGACCAACACACTGTTGGGAACACTCGGTCTGGCGCCGGATGCAACGGCCGGTCACGGCGTGACGGTGGCCCTGATCGATTCAGGGCTGGCCCCTTCGGACTCCTTCGGTACGCGCATCAAGGCGTTCTACGACTTCACCGACGGTAAAGTGCGCCCACGGCAAAGGTCGTTCGACAACTACGGTCACGGGACGCACGTCGCCGGCCTCATTGGCGGCCTCGAGGTGAAGGACACCGAATTTCAAGGCGTTGCGCCAGGCGTTGAGTTCGTCGTGCTGAAGGTTCTCGACGCGCAAGGTGTCGGCAAGACCAGCGACGTGATCCGCGCGATCGAGTTTGCGACAGCCAACGCCGCCAACAACCGCCTTGGCATCGACATCATCAATCTTTCGCTTGGTCATCCGATTCTCGAGAAGGCAGCAACCGACCCGCTCGTGCGGGCGGTTGAGGCTGCGTCGCGCGCGGGCGTCATCGTGATCGCCTCCGCCGGCAACTTCGGGACCAATCCTGAGACAGGCGAAATCGGGTATGCCGGAACGACCTCCCCCGGCAACGCGCCGTCGGCTATCACCGTCGGCGCGTTCGATCACAAGGACACCGTCTCGCGGCATGACGACCGCGTGACGGCCTATAGCTCGCGCGGCCCGACCTGGCTGGACGGGTTTGCGAAACCCGATGTCGTCGCGCCGGGGCATTACCTCGTGTCTGACACATCACCCGCGAGCGCGCTTTACACCACATACTCGACACTTCGTCGAAGCGGTGGTTCGGGGAAACAGTTTCTTGCGCTCAGCGGAACGAGCATGTCGGCCGGCGTGACAACTGGTGTCGTGGCGATCCTTCATCAGGTCGCAGCGACCGCGGGTTATCAGCTGACGCCCAACCTCGCAAAGGCGCTCTTGCAATTCACGGCTATCCCGCTCAGCGACGATGCCGGAAACGCCTACGACGTGTTGACGCAGGGCACCGGCGGGGTGAACGCCGCGGGCGCCGTCAAACTCGCGAGCTCGTTTCACGTCACCATGACCGATCCCACGCAGGTGTGGTCGAGCAATCCGCGCTGCTCGGTCGCAGGCGCGTGCACCACGACGATCGTTGGACAGCCGTACGCGTGGGCGGGCAACATCGTGTGGGGCGACAACATCGTCTGGGGCGATTCGCTCTATTACAACTTGCCGAGTTGGTCGTTGAATATCGTCTGGGGCGAGAACGTCGTCTGGGGCGAGAACATCGTCTGGGGTGATGCCCTGACGCCGGGCGCCAACATCGTCTGGGGCGACAACATCGTCTGGGGCGAAAACATCGTGTGGGGCGACAGCGTCCTCACCGGCACCAACATCGTCTGGGGTGAGAACGTCGTCTGGGGTGAAAACATCGTCTGGGGCGAGAACGTCGTCTGGGGGGAATCGCTCCTCGACAACATCGTCTGGGGCAACTCCACAATGGACGTGTCGAGCAACGACGACGACAACATTGTGTGGGGCAACCTGATGATCGGCACCACCGTGACGGGCAACGGGGGTCAGCAGTAATGGAGAAGATGCCGTACCGCGACCAGCTTGACGTGACAGCCGTCGCCGCGTTGCAGGTCGCCACGCCTGTTGTGTCGACCGACTGGCGCCAGAACGTGCCCGTGTTGACTGGTGGCATGGTGACGTTGCGTGAGCTCGAACTGGACGACGCCGCGACTCTGCTCGCGATGCTCTCGTCAGAGGAAGTGTCACGGTTCATCTCGCCCCCACCCACGACGGTCGCCGGGTTTGAGCGGTTCATCACGTGGGCACGAGCGCAGCGGCAGCAAGGCGAATACGTTTGCTTTGCGGTTGTGCCACATGGCACGTCCATCGCGATTGGGCTCTTCCAGGTTCGCCGGCTGGAGGCGGATTTCAGCAGCGCTGAGTGGGGCTTTGCGATTGGCTCCGCCTACTGGGGCACCGGGGTTTTTGTCGATGCCGGACGTTTACTGATCGATTTCGCAGTGACGACGCTTGGGACGCACCGCTTGGAAGCGCGCGCGGCCGTGGCGAACGGTCGCGGAAATGGCGCCCTGCGCAAAATCGGGGCGGTGCAGGAAGGCGTGCTACGCCGCTCATTCCTGCGCAACGGCGAATACCTGGACCAGGTGCTCTGGTCGGTCCTGGCGAGTGACTGGCGCGAAGCAAAACTGACTGACGGACCGCGCACTCGGGTACACTTAGGGACCGGAATCGACCGCCGCTTCAGATCTTGCTCTTGGCCTGAGACCTCAACAGTGAGATACTCGGTGACCGCGTCAATTCGGCGCGTTCGACCGTGAATAACTCTGTGCGCATTGTCTTATTTGGCGATAACTGGGTAGTCGTGTCGATGCGTCCCAGCCCCCTGCGATGGCTGGCCCGAGCGCTCTTCCTGCTCGCATGCCTGCTGCCCTCGAGCGTTCATGCACAGACACGCTCACTCCCGCACCAGAAGCTCGATGCGGCGGTAGCGGACGCCTTTCATGCCGGACAAAATGTGCGCGCGATCGTGCGGTTCGCGAGCGACAGCGATCGACAGCGCGCGCGGACTCTGGTCGGGAAGCGCGGCGGGCGCGTCGGCCGCTCGCATGAAGACGTCAAGGCGCTCACCGTTGACGTCGACGCCGGCACGATCAACTCGCTTGCCTATGACGCTGGCGTCTTGGGCATTTCAATCGATGCGCGTGTACGTTCGACCGCACGGCAGGTCAAACCGGTCAAGTCGAGTGGCGCGAAGACAGCGCGCCAATTTCGCACTCGCGCGTCGGACGTGGCCATCGCCGTCATTGATTCAGGCGTCCAGCCGCATGCCGATCTGCCGGCAAGCCGGATTCGAGCCTTCGTCGATTTCGTCAACGGACAAACGCAGCCCTACGACGATTTCGGCCACGGCACGCACGTGGCGGGCATCGCCGCTGGAACCGGTGCCGCGTCGGCCGAACAGGCCGAGCCGTACGCCGGCGTTGCACCAAGCGCCGATATCGTCGCGCTCAAAGTGCTCGATTCGCACGGCGCCGGCAATACGAGCGACGTCATCGCCGCGTTGGAATGGGTGAGCGCCAACTACCGTACCTTCAACATCAGGGTCGTGAACCTCTCGCTCGGGCATCCGGTGTACCAGCCAGCCGCCACCGACCCTCTCGTCCAAGCGGCCGAAGCGCTGGTCCGAAAGGGCATTGTCGTCGTGGCTTCTGCCGGCAATACGGGAGTTGACGCGCGCGACGGTCGGGTGGGGTTTGGCGGCGTGACCTCGCCCGCAAACGGAGCCGGCATCATCGCCGTCGGCGCAGTGGACGACCTTGGCACTGAGGCACGAAGCGACGACCGTGTCACCGGCTACAGCTCGCGCGGTCCGACGCGGTTCGATCTGTTCCTCAAGCCCGACATCGTCGCCGCGGGACACCACGTTGTTTCACTGTCCGCGCCCGGCAGTTTTCTGTTCGAAACCTATCCCACGTTGCGCGTCACGGGCGGAGGAGAACCCGTGCCCGCGTACATGATGTTGAGCGGGACCAGCATGTCTGCGCCGGTTGTCGCAGGCGCGGCAGCGCTCGTGCTCGAAACCAATCCCCGGTTGTCGGCGCACGCCGTGCACGCGTTGCTCGAGTTCACTGCGCAGCGCCTCCCCACGACGAACGTCCTCAGCCAGGGCGCCGGGTATCTGAACGCGTTCGGCGCAGTCCGGCTGGCGAGCGTTCTCAACGCGTCGGCTCCGCTCGGGTCACGGTGGCTGGCAGGGCGTCGCGGCTTGCCATCAACGACCGATGTCCTGTTCGGCGAGCAGGTGGAGTGGGGCAAGCAAGTTGTTTGGGGACAACGCGTTCTGCTCGGCAACTCGCTGTATGTCAACTCAATTGCCTGGCAGGATCGCGTTCGGTGGGGTAAGACACTCGACACCAAGGCGTGGGGCACCTGCGCAGGCGACGCCTGCGACAACGTGGTCTGGGGTAATTGTGAAGGCGAGACGTGCGACAACGTCGTCTGGGGCAATTGCGACGCGGCCACCTGCGACAACGTCGTCTGGGGCAATTGCGAAGGCGATGCGTGTGGCGACAACGTCGTCTGGGGCAATTGTGAGGGCGACGCGTGCGGCGACAACGTCGTGTGGGGCAATTGTGAAGGCGACGCGTGCGGCGACAACGTTGTCTGGGGCAACTGCGAAGGTGACACGTGCGACAACGTCGTCTGGGGCAACATGCTGTGGCGTCACGACGGGTCGGCGCGCGCATATTGGGCGTCGAATACCGTCTGGGGCTTTTGGGACGGCTCCGTCGACTGGCGCACGGTGATGGCAAACGACCAGGACAACGTCGTGTGGGGAAACGATTATCTCGACAACGTCGTGTGGGGCAATTCCGACGATTCCGACAACGTTGTTTGGGGCAATGCGTTTGCCATTCTCGCGGAAGGGTCCCGGTAATGGAGAAATTCCCTTTTCCGGCCACGCCGAGAAGCGCAGCGACGGTCGCCACCCCGACGAGGACGGAGACATTGCATGCGTCGTTGGGCGACGCCATCACCACCACAGATTGGCGGCAGGGGCTGCCGGCGCTGGCGGGTGATCGAGTAACGCTCCGCGAACTCTGCGCCACCGACGCGCCTGCGCTCTGCGCGTTGCTCACGACCGAAGAAGTGTCTCGATTCATCACGCCGCCGCCGACAACCGTTGCTGGCTTCGAGCAGTTCATCGCCTGGACGCACGCGGAACGAAAGAGCGGGAGCTTTTTCTGCTACGGCGTTGTGCCCGCTGGTCTGACAACGGCAATCGGGATCATCCAGGTGCGCGCGCTCGATACCTGCTTCAGCATTGCGGAATGGGGTTTTGTCATCGGACAGCCGTTTTGGGGCACGGGTGTGTTCCCGCAAGCGGCGAGACTGGTCGTTGATTTTGCGGTCGGCACCGTCGGGGTGCATCGGCTCGAAGCCCGCGCCGCCATCGCGAATGGTCGCGGCAACGGCGCCCTGAGGAAGATTGGGGCCGTGCAAGAAGGCGTCCTGCGTCAGGCGTTTCTGCGCAACGGCCAATACCACGACCAAGTGCTCTGGTCGATTCTCGCGGGAGACTGGCGCTTCGAACGGATGCATCGCGTTCCCCGGGTCCATTAATTCGCTGAACGTCTCCGACTTCGACTTCGATCTCCCGCGCGACCTGATAGCGCAGGACGCGCCCGCCGATCGCGGGTCGTCTCGGCTCCTGGTGCTCGAGCGCGCAAGCGGCGCTCTCCACGATCACCACTTCACCGATCTTCCTGAGCTCCTGTTCCCCGGCGATCTGCTCGTCGTCAACGACACGCGCGTGTTTCCCGCACGCCTTCTCGGACGACGGTTGCCCGGGGGCGGCGCCGTGGAGTGTCTCCTGGTGCGTCGAGTGGGACGCGAAGGTGCGGCGGAGATCTGGGAGGCGCTTGTTCATCCGGGCCAGCGGTTGAAGACCGGCACGCGCATGGAGTTCAGCGCTGGAGGCGCGGCCATCCACGGCGAGGTGCTCGATCGACATTTTCACGGCCGGCGGACGGTGAAGCTGTGGACCGAACAGTGAATCGTTCGAGCACGCGGTTGACACGATCGGCCATGTTCCACTGCCGCCGTATATCAAGCGCGAAGATCACGCGGGCGATCACGAACGGTATCAAACCGTGTTCGCCCAACGCCGCGGCTCGATCGCAGCACCAACGGCGGGCTTACATTTCACGACAAGCCTGCTCGAGGCGATCCGTCACGCGGCATCGAGGTCACGTCAATCACGTTGCATGTCGGCTACGGAACGTTCCAGCCGATCCGGGTGACATCGATCGAAGAGCACCGCATGCAAGCTGAGGAATACGAAGTGTCGGCCGCCGCCGCAGCCGTGTTGTCGCAAGCGCTGGCTGACAAGCGCCGGATCATTGCCGTCGGCACGACCACGGTACAAACACTGGAATCGCTTACCGTCGGCGACCACGGGCAGGTGCAACCCGGCCGCGGGTCAACGGACCTGTTCATCTATCCCGGTCACACATTCCGCCTCGTGTCCGGCCTCGTCACGAACTTTCATCTGCCGAAATCGTCGCTGCTGGTGCTCGTCGCCGCTTTTTCAGGGCGCGACAAGGTTCTGGATGCCTACAGGCACGCAATCGCACATCGGTATCGGTTCTATAGTTATGGCGACGCGATGCTGATCCTATGAACGTCCCCGCGATCGTGAGCGCGCTTTTTGGCGCGCTGATGTTCTCGTGGATAGCGGGCGCCGGCATTCTTGATCCACGGGAAATCGGGTGGGTCTTCCACGGCGATTGGCAGTGGCACTTTTTGGGCTGGCATGTGTTTCGACACGAGCCGTGGCATCTGCCGCCCGGCACCTTGACGACTTACCTCGAGCCGATCGGGACGGCTATCGGTTACACGGACTCGATCCCGCTCGTGGCGCTGGCGCTCAAACCATTCGCGCCGCTGCTTCCCAATCCTTTTCAGTATCTCGGGCTCTGGCTCCTGTTGTGCTTTGCTTTGCAGGGGTTCTTCGGCAGCTTGCTCGTGGGAACGTGGACCGAGAGCGTGCTGGGCCGAACCGCCGGCGGCTGTCTCGTCGTGCTCGTGCCCACGCTTCTCGCTCGGCTTGGCCACCCGGCTCTCTGCGCGCACTGGTTGCTGCTCTGGGCGCTGTGGCTCGCTCTTCGCGCGCCGCCGCTCTCCGGCGGGGCCGGGCTGCGCCAGCACGTCGCCGTGTCGGCGGTGAGCGGTCTGGTCCACCCATACCTCGCGGTCATGGTGCTGGCGATTCTGCTCGCGTTGTGGGCCAAGCGAACGATCGCCGCCGGCTGGAGTGCCGCAGCGGATGGCGGACGGCACTTCGTCGCCAGCGACCGGAGCAGTGCTCGCCGGGTGGTGGACATCTGGTCTCCTCACCGTTGCCAGTGCAGACGATCTCTCCACGATTGGGTTAGGCAGGTTCTCGTCAAATCTCCTCGGCGTCGTCAACCCTGGTGCGCGGTCGCGGTTTTTGCCCGCGCTGCCGTGGTCCAGCGTTGAACAGGAATGGGAAGGTTTTCATTACCTCGGCGTGGGGCTGTTGCTGATATGCGGCCTCGCCGCGATTCACGCCGTGAGAGGCGCTCGGCGCGTCGGGCTCGCATCGATCCCGCTCGCGATCGTGTTGCTGGGACTCACCGCGTTTTCGTTGAGCCCGCGGGTGACGTTTGGCGATCGCGTCGTGCTCGACCTCATCCCGTACGTTGGCGACGCGAGTGTATTCAGGGCGACGGCGCGCTTCTTCTGGCCGATGACCTACGCGATCGTCGCGGCGGCGATCGGTTCGCTGGCCGCAGTGCTGACGCCTCGTGCCGCCGCGACAGTGCTCATGGGCGCGCTCGTGCTGCAGGTGAGCGACCTTTCCATGGTACGGAGCCTGCATCGTGGACTTCACGATGCCGAGTTTCTGCATGCGGCGGCCCCTCGCGTTTCCGCGACGTGGGGTGACGTCCTGCCGCATTTTCAACACATGCGTCTTTACCTCCCGAATTTCTGTGAGGGTCCAGCGCCGCTTCCGGTACCCGACGCGGCATACCTTGCCGGCCGTCATGGCGTCAGTGTCAACGATGGTTTCGCCGCTCGAATTCCAGTCGCGAAACTGGTGGTCGAGTGCGCGCGTCTGCGGCTGGAGCTTACGCAAGGCGCGACCGACGCGTACCGTATACATCGTGGCGCCAGCCCTTCTTCGCGAATTTCAGACGCCCGCGCACGCGACGTGTCGCACCATCGACGACGTCGCGGTCTGTGTCGCCAGCGCGTCGGCCGATCGTCTGCCTGTTGAGTGGTGACGACCGGCTCGCGGAGACGCATGATCTTATAGTTATGGCGCGCACATGAAGATCCCGTATGAGGAGTTCGATGCGAGCGGCATCCAGACCTATCCGCTTGCGTCACGGAAGAGCAAAGCACACGTCAGCGATTTCGCGCGGCCCTATGCGCCCGGATCCGGCCTCGGGGGGTGGATCGCGTCGCTGCCGGTGGTGCTCGCGGCCGCGGATTTCCGCGCCGTCGTGCAGGCGATCCTCGACGCCAAACGCGGCGGCCGCGCGATTGTCTGGGGTCTCGGCGCACATGTGCTCAAGACGGGCTTGTCGCCGGTGATCATCGATCTGATGGAGCGGGGATTCGTGTCGGCCGTGGCGACCAACGGCGCCGGCATCATCCACGATTTCGAGATTGCGCTCGCCGGCGCGACGTCCGAGGACGTGGAGCAGGCCTTGGGTCCAGGACAGTTCGGGATGGCCGAGGAGACCGCAACCGTCCTGAACGCGCGATTGCGGATGGTGCGCGTCAGGGACTCGGGCTCGGCCAGTCGGTAGGGAGGTATCTCGCCGAAACGCGTCCGCCCTTCGAGCGCCACAGCATTGCGGCGACGGCCTCGCGGCTCGCCATCCCGTTGACCGTGCACGTCGCGATCGGCACCGACATCGTGCACATGCATCCGCGTGCATCTGGTGCGGCGATGGGCGAGGCGAGCCTGCGCGACTTTCGCTACTTCACCTCCGTTGTCGCACGACTCGAGCAGGGCGTCTACTTGAACTGCGGATCTGCGGTCATTCTGCCCGAAGTGTTTCTCAAGGCTGTCGCGCTGGTGCGAAATCAGGGTTGCTCGCTCGACGGCCTTACCACCGTCAATCTCGACTTTCTCCGTCACTACCGGCCGCTCACCAACGTCGTCGCTCGGCCAACCGCCGGCGTCGGACGTGGATACGCCATTACCGGCCATCACGAGATCATGATCCCACTCCTCGCAGCGGCGCTGATCGAAGGCGACCAGTAGTCGTGCGCGCCCCCAGGCCGTCGCGGCGAACGTGTGGCGCTGGCCGGCGTGAGCCTCGTCGCACTCGCATTTGCGTCGTGGATTGGAGGCCGCCGGATCATCGATCCAACCGAGATTGACTGGGTGATGAAGCTCGACTGGCAGTACCATTTTCTCGGCTGGCATTTCTTCCGTGGCGAGCCGTGGCACTTCCCGCCTGGATTGATCAAGAGCTATTACGCACCGTTGGTGACCACGATCGGCTTTACCGACTCGATCCCGTTGGTTGCGTTCGTGTTGAAGCCGTTCTCGGCATGGCTGCCGATGCCGCTGCAGTACCTGGGGAACTGGCTGCTCATCTGCTATGTGCTGCAAGGCGTGTTCGGAGTGCTGCTCACCAGCCTGTGGACGCGCGACGCGCGCATCCAAGCGGCGGGCGGTCTGTTGTTCGTGCTCGTCCCGACGCTGCTGGCACGAGTAGGACATGCGGCACTCGCGTCTCACTGGCTGCTGTTGTGGGCACTGTGGATGTCACTTGCGCGAAAGCATCGTGCCGGCGAGTTGGCGTCAGCACGTCGCCCTTGGTGCGCTCGCCGCACTGATTCACCCGTATCTTGTCGCGATGGTCATGCTCGTGATTGGCGCCCTCGCCGTGCGACGGATGCTGGAACGCTCGTCGCCGATCGGCCGGCGAGTGATTGACGCGGGGAGTCCGGTGCTCGCGGCGGCAGTCGCGGTCGCCGCCGGATGGTGGTGTTCCGGTCTCTTCTCGGTGTCCGGCGGAGACGAGTTCCTGTCCACCGGTTTGGACCAATTCTCGATGAATCTGCTCGGCCCGATCACGCCAGCCGGATGGTCGAGTCTGATGCCCGAGTTGCCGCTGGCCAGTGACTTTCAGGCATTCGAGGGCTTCCAGTATCTCGGCGCCGGAATCCTCGGATTGATACTGGTGGCGTGTGGTACTGCCCTGAGCACCGGCGATTTCGTGGCGTGCGGCGCTGCCCTCTTTGTCGCCGTGCTGCTTGGCGCGGTGTATGCGCTCAGCCCGCGCGTGACTTCGCCAGTCACGTCGTGATCGACTACATGCACCCGGCGTTGTCACCCCTCGCCGCCTTTCGCGCGACCGGACGCTTCTTCTGGCCCGCGGCATACACGCTTCTTGCGGTGAGTATTGCCGTCGTGGTCGTACGGCTGAAGCCTCGGATCGCGCTGGCGATTCTGCTCGCCGCGATTGCCGTGCAGGTTGCTGATCTGTACGGTCACTACAGCGCTCTCCGGGCCGGAACACACTCCGATGCGTTCCACACCTGGACACGGCCGCTCCAGTCTCCCGTTTGGCATACGCTGATGCCGCACTACAAACACCTGCTGCTCTACGGCCCGTGGCAATGTGGGCCGGCGCCGGTGGACTTTCCACAGCCGGCATTGCTGGCGGGCATCTACGGATTGAGCATCAATACCGGGCACGCGGCGCGCGACAGTCGCACCGCGCGCATCAACTACTGTGCTCAATTGAAAGGCGACTTCGATGCCGGCGTGATCAGCGACGACACCGTCTATCTGGTCCACAAAGCTCTGCTCGACGAATTCGCGCCAACGCCAAAACCTCGATCGCGTGCACCGATCTCGATGGCATTCCGGTGTGCGTGTCGGCAGGCACGTACGAGGCATGGAAGGGAGCGGCGGAGCGGCGATGACCAGGGGGTCGCGGCTTTCTGTCGTCGTCCCGGCCTATGAGGAAGCCGAGGGCATTCGTCAGAGTCTCGTCGCGATCGCCAGTGCGGTGCGGGCGACCGAGCTGCCCTTCGAATTGATTGTCGTCGACGACCGATCGCGGGACGGCACCTGGAGTGCGATTCAGTCGTGTCGTCAGGACACGCCCGAGATTGTGGCGCTGCGGCTGTCGCGGAACTTCGGCAAAGAGGGCGCGATGCGGCCGGCCTCGATCAGGCCACCGGTGACGGGTGCATCGTGCTCGACGCCGATCTCCAGCATCCGCCTGCGTTGATTCCCGAGATGGTGCGGCTGTGGCGCGTCGGAAGACTGGGATGTCGTTGAAGCCGTGAAATCTACCGGGGAGACGAGACGCGGCTCACATCGCCTTGTGACGCGCGCGTTCTACCGTGTAGCGGGGTGGCTCACCGGGCAGACCTGCAGGACGCATCGGACTTCAAGCTGCTGGACCGGCGGGTGGTGGACGAGTGGCGGCGACTCGGCGAACGCGCGACGTTTTTTCGCGGTCTCGTCGCGTGGCTTGGCTTCAGACGCACGCGCATTCTCTTTCAGGTTCCGCGCCGGCAGGCAGGCCATTCGGGCTGGTCGGTCGGGCAGTCTGGCGACGCTCGCCATTCATGCTGTCACGTCGTTCTCGGCGCTGCCGCTCCAGATCGTGACGGTGCTCGGACTCATCACTCTGGTGGTGGCGGCCGCCATCGCCGTCCAGGCGGTGCGCCTTTGGTATAACGGCAGTGCGCTGCCGGGCTTCACAACCGTGATCCTGCTGCAATTGATGATCGGCGGCTTCCTGATGGTGAGCCTCGGCATCATCGGCACCTACATCGCGAGGATTTACGAAGAAGTGAAGGGCCGTCCGCGTAAGTCGTGCAGGAGGTCATGCGCCGTGACTGACACAGGGCCGAGCGCTGCGCCACAAATGCCGGGCCGGCGTCGCGAAGGCGATGCGATCGCGATGGCCGGCGACTACCAGGCGCAGGCCCTTCAATCCCCACGTGCAGCACAGCGGTTCTGGCATGCGGCGCGCGTGCGCCTGATCGACCGCCTGGCGGCGCCGGACCCGCGCGCCCGTATGCCGATGCCGGGCTGCGGATCCGGCGTGATCGCGGCGCACCTCGCGTCGAGCGGCGCGCGAGGTCACGGCTTCGATTCGAATCCTTCCGCGATTGCTTTTGCCTCCCGCACGTACGTGTCGCCGAAACTGCGGTTTGTGCTTGGGCCGTTCGAGCAGAATCTGGACGAGCGCCATTCGATCAGTTCTATTGCTGGAGGTGCTGAGCATCTGTACGAGGAACAGGCATCGAAACGCTGCGCCTTTTCGCACGCGCCGCGGCCCGGTGCACGGTCTGTTCGTGACGACGCCGAACGCGAGAAGCGCGTGGCCGCTTATCGAATGGACGCTCGACCAGATAAACCGTGCCGACCTTGCGCGAGGCGCAGCACCTGACGCTCTTCACCCGCGCATGTTGGCCCGAGCGCTCGGCGGCGGTGGATGGAACGTCGAAGACATCGGAACGTTCAACGGAGTCGCCCCTTTTCTCGCCCCGGTGTCGGAACGGCTGGCGCGCGGGGTCGAACGCGGTGAATACCGAACGGCGGCGACCATACCTGGAACCTGCTCTACTGCCGCGGGCTTCGCTGCGGCTGAGTCAACATCTCCTGATCGCGTGGGGCGGAGCCGCATAGTAGAAAATCAGAGATTCTGGCCCTTCCGCGACCGTCGCTGGGGCGGCGAACAGTGAGCCGGAGTAGCTCAGCTGGTTACAGCGGGCGTCTCATAAGCGCCAGGTCCGCGGTTCGAGTCCGCGCTCCGGCAATACCGAACTTCATTCCGCGGTTTCATGATCGACCAGCTACGATCCTTCGCCGCGCGCCACGCGTTGTGGCGTCCAGATACGCGGGTCATCAGTGCGCTGTCGGGCGGCGCCGATTCGGTGGCGCTGCTGGTGCTGCTGCGAGAGCTGCACGAAGCCGGAGACTTGGTTCTCGACGCCGCGCTCCACCTTCATCACGGCATCAGGGGCGCCGACGCCGACGCCGACCAGGCGTTTTGTCGTGCACTCTGCGACCGTCTTGGCGTGACGTTCGTCACTTCGCGCGTTGATGTCCCGCGGCCAGCGCGTGCTGCGGGTCTGTCTCTCGAAGGTGGCGGCCCGTCGGGCGCGGCAGCTGTTCTTCGACCAGGTTCGCGAGGCACGCGGCGCTCACGTTGTGGCCACAGCCCACACCGAGAACGATCAGGCGGAAACCGTGCTGCTGCGGATCGTGCGCGGCACTGGTGGCCGTGGACTCAGCGGCATCGCGCCGCGCCGTGCTCGCGTGATTCGACCGCTGCTCTCGACGTCGCGTGCCGAGATCGTGGCGGAGCTCGCGGCCCGGGGCCAGGACTGGCGCGAGGACGTCACCAATGCCGACCTTGCCAATCCGCGAAACCGCGTGCGCCACGAGTTGGTGCCATACCTGAGAGCCCATTTCAACCCGTCGGTGTCCGGCGCCCTGTCACGGCTAGCGGATATCACGCGGTCGGACGAAACATGGATGGAGAGCGTTGCGGACGACCTGGTGCGCGAGCGCATGCACGTGGAGGAAGGCGCCGTGTCTCTGGATGTCTCCGGTTTTGGGAAATTGCCCGAAGCACTTGCGCGTCGTCTGGCCCGGCGCGCGCTCGAGACCGCAAAACCGGGGCGGACGTTCGATTTGAGGGAAGTCGATGCCCTCTTGGGGGTGATCGCGGGAGGCCCGACCGCGCGGCCGAGTTCTCCGGCCTGCGGGCGGAACGTTTTGGCGATTCGGCAGTCTTAATAAAGAGGGGTCGCCATACGCGCCCTCGACGCCGCGGTGCCACTGTCGGGGTTTAGGTCCTCATCGACCCAAGTGGCGTGGTAGGCTTGAACTTACGGCGTTTTGACGCCTGGAGGCAGAGTTGAATTCGACGCTGAAGAGCCTCGTATTTTGGATGGTGCTCATCGCCGTGGCGGTGCTGGTCTGGAACTTCTCGTCCAAATTCCAGCGGAACGAATCAGCGACGACGTTCAGCGAGTTCATCTCGATGGTGGACGCCGGACAGGTCACCCGCGTCACCATCACCGGCAACGAGATCACCGGGGTCAGCAAGTCCAACGAGAATTTCAAAACCTACGCGCCGTCGCAGTACGAAGCGCTCTGTCAACCGCCTGATCGA
>CAVXMP010000017.1:0-161015 GCA_963762925.1 uncultured Acidobacteriota bacterium
TGGCATTGAGCGCAAGCGCGCTCAACACCTGGCGGCCGGCGCCGCGGTCGGCACAAAACCTCGCCTTGTTGTTGCCTTTCCGCACCTGGTCGTGATCGTCGAACATCGTCACGACCTTGTTGCGGAACCAGATGTGCGAGTCCTTCTGACCAGTAGCGAATTGCGAAACAGCTCGAAGTAGTCCTCCGGGTTACGAAAGCCCTTGACAAGGTATTCGAGCTTGTCCGGGATGTCGTCGATGCCGAGCGCGGCGTCGAGGCCGGTCGTTTCCAGCGTCTGGAAGGCACGCGCGCGGCCGCCGGTGATCTCGCCGATCAGGTAGAAGTTCTCCTTGCCGATGCGCTGCGCGAACTCGTGGATCACGGAGCGCGAAGAAGCGCGACGCGCCGAGATCCATGTGCTTGACGGTGTCGACGCGGAAGCCGTCGACGTCGGCGAACGCGATCCAGAATTGTAGACCGTCGCGAGCGCCTGCAGCGCCGCCGACGGCGGTAGTCGTCGACGTCGCCCGCGTCCCGAGGTGCGACGTTCTTGAGGTCGAAGAAGTCGCCCTCGAGGAACTCGGGATCGAAGTCCCAGTTGTCGATCCGGCCCTTGCGCGTGAAGGTGTCCGCCTCCTGCAGCTCGCGCGGCCAGACCGCACCGTCCGGATGCGCGCCGGATGGGCCGACCGATCGACGCGGCCGAACGGCAGCGTCGGCGCGCCGCTCGCGTCGCGGAAGCCCGACCGTTCGATACGCGCGCCGATCCCAGCGCGGATCCATGAACGTCGGCCCGTCGTCGCGGCGCGTCGCGATAGCGGTCGGCGTCGTAGGCAAACACGTCGCCGGCGTGGTTGAGGATGATGTCGAGAATCACGCGGATGCCGTGCGCGTGCGCCGTCTCGACCAGCGCGCGCAGATCTTCGCGCGTCCCGAAGCGCGGATCGACGTCGAGGAAATCCTGGATGCCGTAGCCGTGGTAGGTCTCGCGCGAGGCGAGCTGCTTGAAGACCGGACTGATCCAGACGGCGGTGATGCCAAGACGCTCGAGGTAGCCGATCTTGCTCGCGAGACCCGCGCAGCGTGCCGCCGCAAAAGCGCCGTCCGGCTCGCACCCAGGCGTCACGCGGCGCGTTGCCGGCGTCTCGCGCTTGGAACGGCGGCGTCGTGCCGCTGCGAACGTCGTTGCCGTCGTTCCCCAGGTAATCGGTCTCCTGCCCATCGGAGAACCGATCGAGCATGAGGAAGTAGAGCACTTCGTCCTCCCACGCCGTGGGGGAGGGAAAGTAGCTCCGCGCGGTCAAGGTGCGTAGATCAAGATCTGCGACGCTCAATTCGGCCATGGGACCTCCGCGAAATCGATCGCCTCCGTCGCTCAAGGAAGATATCGATGCCGGCGCGCGGAGTCCATCCCAGTCTGAGTTGCACATCCAGTGTGTTGTCTCTCGAGTCGAAGCGCTGAGGACCACCTCGTGCCAGGGGAGGCCGATTCTCTGCGCGGATGCTTGTCGAGTTTCTTCGCCTACGCATGCATTCCGCGGTAGTGTGACGATGCGTATGCGAGAGACGAGGGACGCGCCTCACCCCCACCACGCCGGTGACGCATCGGGAAACGAGCCATGGCAGCGTCGGGCAGATTGGGCTACGGGGCGGATCCGCGACGAGACTGGCGAATCCGGACTGGGGCTGTTCGGCCTGTGGCTCTTCTGCATTCTGTGGTTCGGCGGGCTGTCCCTCGTCATGTACGCCATGCGCGGAGTGGAGGAGTCGGCACAGCGCTTTCTGGGTGTCTTTATGCTGGCCGGGCTCCTGCCGCTCGCCGTCACGATTAACGAGACGCGCCTGCACGTGCGCTTCCGGCGATCCCTGTTCGTGATGGCATCAGTGCCCGGTGTTGTGGGTGGGCGGCTCAAGGGCGTGATCGAACTGCCAATGCGTCTTAGGCCGGGATCACGCGTTCGCGTCGCGCTCAGCTGTTGGCGACGTTCGGACGGCCAAACACGGCGAAATGCCGCCCCCGGCGTGTTCTGGGAGGCCGCCGCTGTTGAGACTGCGGTGTTCCCTGGACCGCCCGCGCGTGTCCCCGTCGCCTTCGAGATTCCCTTCGAGTTACCGCCGTCAGAAGTGGACCCCATGCGCAGAGGGGTGTCATGGGTGCTCTCGCTGGAAGGAATGGAGAAGGCCCGCGGTATCCAAGGGCGCTTCGTGGTGCCCGTGTACCTGACAGCGGCGAGCCGTACCGCACAGGACGGAGGGCCGCGTTCGGTCACGACGCTGCCGCGTTCATCTGACGTGATCGTTCGCGCGTCTTCGCCGGGCGTCCTCGACCTCCGCTTTCGGTTCGGCCCCGTCGCCCGCTTCTTCGTCATCTTTTTGCCGATCGCGCTACCGATCGCGTTCGCTGTTGCGAGCCAGGTCCGCTGGGCTGGTGCACTGCTTGGTGATCCATCAACCGGCACCCTGATCGTCACCGGCCTCATCGTGGCGTTCGCGATCGTGACGCACCTCATGGAGCCGATGGGGGTGAGGGTCGAGGGCGGACAGGTCACCCTCCTCCGTGGCTACCGGGGATGGTTTCCGTCCTCCCGCGTGTCTGTGTCGGATGTGGTCGCGGTCAAAGTTCGAAGAATGTGACCACCACTTGCAACAGGCGGTCCTCCAGACGCGGAACTCCGCGGACCTGGCGGTGAGCCGCACCACCACGGCGATGGAGGCACGGTGGATTGCGCACGAGCTCCGCCGTGCCGTCTCGGAGGCTGGAGGCTCGCTGCCCGAACTGAGTTGGCACGCTCTATCAGTTCACGACGACGTCCAGGACTCGGTTGGCCAGACACGACACCCCACAGCGCCAGCCGCCGTGAGCACTCTCGCGGACACACGACTTCGACCGTACCGATGGCGCTGGCCAACGAGACGTTGCGGCGAGCCCCGCCAAAGACGACCGGACGAGCGTTGCCGTGCCACTGTTGGTGGTCCTATCCCCCCTCCTCGTCATGGTCGCAGCAGGGGGGCTCTTCGTCTTGGGGCCCCCCGTTCTCAATTGGTTCTTCGTGCAAGTCGGGCTCCAGTCGGCGCCGCCGACGCGACCGCCTTCGCTGCCGCAGACCGCGCAGCCGATCGCCGTCTATGGAAACGCCAGCTCGGAGGTGACCGAATGGAAGTGGGTGGTTTGCGAGGAACGCGAAGCGCCGCGCTACGCGTGCCGGGTCTACGGGGTGCAGGACCGGCTCGAGATCGTCGGCGACTATTGGGCCTACGCCGGCCGGTACGGGCTACGAGGGCACAAACGAAGGGGACGTCTTCCAAATCCCGGCGAGACGTTGCAGTATTCCACCCTCGTCGGTTGTCAAACATGTGAGTCATCCGACCCCGAGACGACCATCCACCTCGCGTCGCCTCTTGGAGGAAGACTCATACCGCGCGGCGTGCTGCTGTTCCCCGCCAGGGGCACGAAGGTAACGGTCCTCGGTGAAGATGGAGACTTGGGCGACGAGACCGCCATGAGCCCGGAAGAGCGGGCAACCGTTGCACGCTAGGAGCCTACGGGCACAAACACTGCCCCTTGTCGCATTACTTGTCCTTCTGTTCGATCTCCGATGTTCACGGGGTTCGAGTTGAATTCGACGCTGAAGAGCCTCGTGTTTTGGATGGTGCTCATCGCCGTGGCGGTGTTGCTCTGGAACTTCTCGTCCAGATTCCAAACGAACGAATCGGCGACGACCTCCAGTTCCGACCGTCGAACGGTTGAACGAATACTCAGGATCGCCGCTCAAAGGCGGCACATTCCTGTGCCTCAGCGATCAACTCGCGGCTGGTGGTTTCTGGAGAGACGGAGTCGATGCGCCGCCCAAGCAAGGTGTCATGACCGGTCAGGAGTCTCAAGTCACCACGTGGCGGATCAACGTCAAGGGCAAAACCGCTGCCGTCACTCGCTTTAGCGGGACGACGCAAACTCTGGAGGAGCCGCAGCAGTTCGGCGTTGAAGAAACGAAGGGCGGGGGAATGACTCTGGTGTCCCAGTCTCGTCAGGTGGGCGAGTCACTCGAAGCGATTACCATCGACCGCTCAAACGCGTCGTTTGTCTACTCCTCGCAACACGTAAATCCCATTTCGAATCGCGTCAACGTGTTTTACGGCAGGTGTGAGGACTACCAGTAGCGACTTTGGCTCGGACCGCCCTAGCTTTGCCGAACCGGCGCGCGGGCCAGAACCGTGGTGCCACGTGTCGATTGCGACTCGATGAACAGCTCGCCACCTACAAGCTTCAAACGTTCCTTCATGCTGGTCAGGCCGAGTCCCACGCCTCGATTCGCCTCATCGACGTCGAAGCCAACACCTTCATCACGAACGGTGAGATCGACGGCGTCCCCGGTTCCGCGAAGATGCACATCGAAATGCCGGACCTGGCTGTGTCGCACCGCGTTGTGGAGGGCTTCCTGGAGGACCCGGAAGAGACAGAGCGACACGTCAGGCGGGACACTGCCCGGAACGTTCTCGGAGCGGAAATCAATCTCGGCGCTTTTCTGCCCCGAGAGCTCTTCACAGAAACCCCGCATGGCGGCCACAACGCCCAGATGCAGCAGCCGTGGCGGGTGCAGCTCGTGTGACAGCGCTTGCACATCGGCAATGATCTCCGCGGTCTGCTTCTGAAGCGCGTCCAGGCAGCCTTGGGCCTTCAGCCAAGGAATCCGGCAGCAGTCCTTTCACCTGTTGCAGCGCCATCGACAGCAATGCGAGGCGCTGACCGATATCGTCGTGCAGGTCTCTGGCGATCCTGGCGCGCTCCGACTCCTGGGCCTCAATGAGACGGCCGTTCACGCTGGACAGCGCTTCTTCCGCAAGCTTGCGCTCGGTGATGTCCTGGACCGTGCCGCGGAGCCCCGCGATGTAGCCGGTGGAATCGCGCTGGACTTCTCCGCGTGCCGTCACCCAGCGGTGCGTCCCATCGGCGCGGACCATCTTCAGGACGAGCTCGTAGGGTGCGCCGGTATGGAGGGCCGTCTCGACGGCGCGCCGCAGCCGATCCCAGCTCTCGCCGGGATAGAGCTGTGCGTGTTCCTCGTAACTCACGGCCGGCAAGCTCGGATCGCGGCTGGCGATGCGATAGAGCTCCTCGGACCACACGACCGTGCCGGTCTGCCGATCCCACTGCCAGCTGCCGACTCCAGCCAGGCGCTGGGCTTCCTTGAGCTCCCTCTGCTTGCGCCGCAGTGATTCCCTGAACTCCGTCACGTCGAAGCACGCGCCAATGTAACCAGCGAACGAACCGTCCGGATCGAACAGCGGTGCCGCATTGTCAAGGACCCACCGGTATTCGCCGTCATGGCGCCGAAGGCGATATTCCATCATGAACGGTTCACGACGGTCGAAGGCGCCGACGTACGTGTCCAGGCAATGCTGCAGATCGTCGGCGTGTACACCGTCTGCCCAACCATCGCCGATCTCGGACTCGAGGGGTCGCCCGGTGAAGTCGAGCCACGGCTTGTTGAAGTAGGTGCAGCGCTTGTCGGAGCCAGAAATCCAGACGAGCAGCGGCAGACTATCCGCCACCAGCTGGAACCGTTCGTCCCTGCCTTGGTGCGATGGCGTGCCGGCGTTCATGTGGCCTCCTCACGTGATCGCTCGCGGGGGCGCGCGAAGGTCAGCACGTCACGGCGCTGTGCTCGGCGCACACGCTCGGGGAGCTGATTCCGTGCTGCTGAATGCTCGAAGCAGTCGATCGGATAGCTGCAGACGGTAAAAAACGGCAACGGACGTGTCAACTCGTTCCAGATCCGTTCGAGCTCCAGCGCCGCCTCGAACTCGCCATTCCGGCACAGGCAGGCGGACATATCGCCGAAGATCGTCAGACGACTTCGCGGTCCTTTCGGGAGGGCCAGGCGCAACCGGTCGAGGCCGTTGATCATCTCCGCGATGCGCCCCTCGTCAGGTCTTCCATCGTGCATCGTCTGTGACAAGGCCAGTGCGGTATCCAGAGCGACGTACTGCCCCTGCTCTGCCAGCAGTGCCAGGTTCATCTTTGCCTGCAGGCGCTGAGCGACGCCAATGCGGGTCGCTTCGCTGGTGACGATGACGATCTGCTCGCCCGACCGAAGTGTCGCGCCAACAAACTGGCTGACATCGTCCAGGAAGTGGCTGTCATTGGCATGGAACTGGACTGCGTGTCGGTTGCCTGCGACAGCCGCGAGCGAGGTCGGGGTTGGCACGAACAGCCGCCCCGCGAGGGCGTGGTCGATCGCGCTGATCAGATCCAAGTGGGCGCGCGATTTCAGGACGTAGCCGTGGGCGCCCTCGTTGATTGCCGCCGCGACGATTGCGTCATCGCTGTGCATCGTCAATAAGACGACTCTGGGTTCCGGGCCCTCTCGCCGAAGCTGCTTGAGCGTCTGAAAGCCGTCGAGATTGGGCATGGAGATGTCCAGCACGGCGACGTCGGGCCGGAGGCGCCTGGCCAGGTCCAGCGCCTGACGGCCGTCGCCCGCAAGGGCCACGATGTCAAAAGTGGGAGCAAGCAGACGGCTGACCGATTCCAGAATCGCGATGTGATCGTCGGCTAGGAGGACGCGCGCTCTGCCTGGCGGTTCGATGGTCAATTCGATTTCCGATGTGATGAGCCTGATATCGTTGCATCCTACAATAACCAGAACGCACTTGCGTCAGGACTCCCGTGAAGAAGACCGTGTCCTTCCACATCTGCTCAGGGTCGAAACCTGCTCGCAAGTGTGGCAACATCAGCGCGTGCGCCTTTCCCTTCGCGATAGTTGCTGGCGGGCGTTGCTCGTGGTGTTGCTGCTCCACTGCCCGCTGTCGGCCGATGGCACGCGGCGAGAATAGGCACGTGTTGGTGTTGTCGTCCTCCGAGCGACCGTTCGCGCCGCAATCCGGCTTTGCCGACGCGCTCGTGCAAGGAGCTGATCCGGTCGTCTCGCGAGCCCATCCATTTCGTCGAGGTATCGGTACAGGCCACGCGCGCGAGCGGTGAGGCACCCGATGTCTCGATGGCGCAGCGCGTACGGTCTGCGTCCGGATCTCACACGCTGGACCTGGTCATCACGATCGGCGGGCCCGCCGCCGCTTTTGCGCAACAGTTTCGCCAGGATCTCTTTCCCACCACGCCGATACTCATTGCCGGCGTCGACGGCCGCTTCGTCGAGAACGGCACGTTCACCGACAACGAGACGACGGTGACCTCGCAACACGATCCGGCGCTGATGATCGACGAAATCCTGCGCCTCCTGCCCGAGACGCGCACCGTCATGGTAGTCGTTGGCGCCTCACAGGTGGAGCAGTTCTGGTTGCAGGAGATGAAGCGTGAGTTCCGCCGGTTCGGCGGCCGGCTGCAATTCATCTGGACCAACGAGCTGTCCTTCGACGAGATCGTGGAACGTAGCCGGACGATGCCGGCCCAGTCCGCCATTTTCTTCGCGATACTGGCGCTGGACGGCAAGGGTGAACCGAGGGTCGAAGCTGACGCGGTCACGTCGCTCCACGCCGCCGCCAATGTGCCGATGTTCGCGTTGCACGGCGTCGTCATGGGGCGCGGCATTGTCGGCGGCCCGCTGCTACGCGCCGACGAATATAGTCGAACGACCACCCAGGTCGCGCTCCGCCTGCTCGCCGGCGAGTCGCCGGGCAGCATCAAGACACCCACGCAGCGCGCCGGCCAGCCGACCTACGACGCGCGCGAGTTGCGTCGCTGGAAGATCGACGAGGGCCGGCTCCCGCCAGCCAGCGTCGTGCTGTTCCGCGAGCCGACGATCTGGCAGCGCTATCAACGTCCGATCGCTTTCGGCGCGCTGCTTGGTGGGATCCCGGTCGTCGCGATCGTCCTGCTCGTCGGCCTCATCAAACGACGTCGCGCCCGGAGCCGCGGCCCGGTAGCGAAGGACGTTCTCACGCCGGGACCCGCGGATGCGACGGTCAGGGTGTGGACCGCGGGCGCCGATGGCCAGCGCGTGGAAGCTGGCCATGCTCCCGGCGCCGCGCAGCACGACTCGTGGACGGCCTTCGTGCATCCCGATGACGTCGAGCGATGCCGCGAGATCTACCGTCGTGCGCTCGAGAGGCGTGAGCCTTTTCAGATGGAGTACCGCGTCCGCGAGTCCGGCGGCGTGGAGCGATGGATCCTCGACACCGGACTCCCGAGGTTCTCCGGAAAGGACTTCGACGGTTACGTCGGGTCAGCCGTCGACATCACCCGGGTTGGGCGGGCGCGCGCGGAGCTGTCAAGTCTGAGCCGCCACCTGATGCAGGCGCACGAACGGGAACGCGCAGCGCTCGCCAGGACGCTGCACGAGGACATCTGCCAGCGGATGATGGCGCTCACGCTGCGGCTGCACAACCTGCAGGGCTCGGCACATGACGGCGAGGTGCAAGCCGTCGTCGCCGATATCAGCGAGAAACTGGCAAGTCTGGTCGGCGAGATCGCCGCGGTGTCGGACCCGGTCCATCAGCGGCTCGAGCGGCTGGGCCTGACGACCGCAGGTCGGGGATTCTGCCAGGACCTGTCCGCGCGGTACGAAGTGGCGGTCCACTTTCAGGATGAAGATGTTCCTCGCAATCTGCCCCCCGACATTGCGCTCGCCCTCTTTCGGGTGTTACAGGAGGCAACGGTCAACGCGGTCGTCCACTCTGCCGCACGCGAGGTCTGGGTGTCGGTGCGCGGGAGCGCCGCCGAAATTCGTCTGCAAATCGTCGATCGCGGGGTCGGCTTCGATACGCAGCGTGCCGTTCCGAGCGGCGGGGTTGGGTTGGTGGCGATCCGCGAGCGGCTCAAACTCGTCAACGGCGACAGCGTGATCGTATCGCGTCCGGGCGAGGGAACCCGCGTCGAAGCCTGGGTGCCATTGCGGCCAGGCCGCTTCAGCACTGTTTAGCTGATTTTCACGAGCGCGCCGCAACGGTGACGACCTCACGCGTTTGCGACGCGAAAGGGGAGCCGGGCGATGGCAACGAGCGGCTGGTTCGAATCCGCGGCGCAAGACCTCCGCTACGCGGTGCGAGGCCTGATCGGGTCGCCAAGCTTTACCGCTGTTGCGCTCCTCACGCTCGCCCTCGGTATCGCCGCGACGACCGCGATCTTCAGTACCGTGAATGCCACGCTGCTGCGGCCACTGCCATATCCGCGTTCGCACGAACTTGTTGACATTCGGACACGACTGGTTGATGGCCGTGTCACCACCGGTCTCGTCTCCCCGGCCGAACTCGAGCTCCTGAAAAAGATGCCGGCGCTCGTCGAGCGCGCCAGCGGCTACTTCACGCCATTCGAGGCCTCGTTGATGCGTGACGACGGGACGCCGGTCAGCGTGATGTTGTCGGGCACCGCCGAGGGGTTCTTCGATCTGCTCGGCCTGCCGATGACCGCCGGGCGCTCGTTCACGCGTGAAGAATTGGTCCCGGCCGGACGCGACGCCCCGTTTCTCCTCGTCATCTCGCACGGGGCGTGGGTGAGGTTGTTTGGCAGCGATCCGGCGATGGTTGGCAAGACGATCCGATTCGCGGAACTTCCCGTGAGCATCACCGTCGTTGGCGTCGCGTCGCCGCTCGCCGACGTGCCACACAACGTCGACTTCTGGTTCAACGCCCGCATTTCGCCGACGGATGTCCCGCACGTGATCAACGGCGTCGCGCGGCTGAAGCCGGGCGCCACCCTCGATCAGTTGTTTGCCGATGGCAACGCGGCTATGAAGCAGCTGGGGAGGACCGTGCCGAGCGCCGAGGGCCGCGAGTGGGTGATGAAGCCCCTGGTGACGTCACTTGTCGGAGACCTTGGTCCGGTCCTGCTCATCGCGCTGGGCGCGACCGGACTGCTGTTGGCGTTAGCGTGCGTCAACGTGACCAACCTCTTGCTGGCCCGCGGCGTGGGCCGCACGCGTGAGATGGCCGTGCGCAGCGCGCTTGGCGCGGGTCAAGGCCGCATTATTCGGCAGTTGCTCACCGAGTCGATGGTTCTGGCGGCTGGCGGCGCTGTACTCGGGTTCGCGCTCGCCGCGCTTGCGGTGCGGCTGCTGCTGTCGCTCGGCGGGTCGACGTTGCCGCGCCTGGAGTCCGTGCCGATCGACACGACCGTCCTGCTGTTTGGTCTTGCCGTGCTCACAATGAGCGGCCTGATCATGGGCGTCATGCCGGCCTGGCGATTGTCGCGCGCCGACGTTCGCACGTTGCTCAATGAAAGCACGCGCAACACGTCCTCAGGCGTCGCAACATCGCGGGTGATGTCCGGCCTGATCGTCGCGGAGATCGCGCTGGCGATCGCGCTCGTCGCCGGAGCGGGTTGGCTGGTGCAAAGCTTCTCGCGGCTACGTGCCGTCGACCCCGGTTTCGTGCCCGCTGGACGCTTGGTCGTCGATGTGCGCGCGACGCGAAGGTTCACCGACCCGAAGGCCGGATTCGCATACTCGGCCGACCTGTTCGGCCGCATCCGACGGTCGCGCCGGGCGCGAAGGTCGGCGCCGGGGCGAGCATCCCTCTGCGTGGTGACCCGGTAAACGCGCTCAACGTCGAACTGCAAGGCGAGGTTGCGGATCCGAATAAGATTCGCGGCGCTCAGGTGCGGTTTGCCACTCCCGGCTATTTCGAAGCGCTTGGCATCAAGCTGGTCGCCGGCCGGCTGTTCACCGACGACGATCGCGACACGACGGAGCGCGTAGCGGTCGTGAACCGCGCATTTGTTCGCCAGTATTATGGCGACCGCGATCCGCTCACCGGCGCATTCTTTTCCGGCTACCCGCAGGTCGATCGCAAGAACGCGACCCGCATCGTCGGGGTCGTCGAAGATGTGCGGTTCAAGTCGCTCGCCCAGGCTGACGAGTCGGCGTACTACCTGCCGATAGCGCAGTCTGGGTTCCCATTCCTCCGTGCTTCAGCCGTCATTGCTCCCTCTGATGGAAACGTCGAGGCACTTATGGGCCCGACGCGTGACGCGCTCAACCGTTTCGATCCCCAGCTGGTGGTGAAGATGACGACTGGCGAATCCATTCTCGCCAAGACGACGCAGCGACAGGAGCTGGGCATGACGCTGATGCTGGTGTTCGGCGCGATGGCGCTGGCGCTTGCGGGTGTCGGCATCTACGGCGTCATCGCATACGCGGTGGAGCAGCGCCAGACCGAGCTGGCGACGCGCATCGCGCTCGGTGCGCCGTCGGGCCATGTGTTTCAGCTGTTACTGAGCACCGGGCAGAAACTCGCGATCGGCGGCGCGTTGATTGGCCTCGCGGCTGCGTACGCAGTCGGCCGGATTGTGGCCAGTTATCTGTATGCGATGAGGGCCGCCGATCCGCTCGTGCTCCTGAGCGCCGGTGCCATCGTCGTCGCGGTGGCGATGGCCGCCACGGTTATTCCAGCGATACGAGCGAGCCGCCTTAATCCGATTCGAGCACTCCGATCAGAGCAGTAGCGATGGCATTCCCGACAGCCGGCATTCTCGACACGTTCGATTGCGCCAATGGGCCGCTTGGATCGAATCCCCCGCGGCAGCCGGCACGTACACCTTGACCGTTACGGCATCCAATGCATCTGGGGTGAGCCCGCCCTCGAACGCCGTGACGCTGACGTTCCCGGCCTGCGCGGCAGCACCAGGCGTTCCCACGCACTTCAACATCGTGACACGTGGCCGAACGCTCGATCTTTCCTGGCTGCCACCGGTGGGAGGTGGTGCGGTCGCCGGTTACTCGCTGCTCGTCAGCGGTGCGTTCGTGGGCTCGGTGCCAACAACCGCGCGTTCACTGACCGCCACGGTGGCGCCTGGCACGTCCAGTGTGCGCGTCGTCGCCACGAATCCATGCGGCACCGGCCCGCCCACGCCGCCGCAGACGGTGACTGTGCCACTCGAGTTTCAGGAGTGAAGCGTCGCCCTCGTGTTCCGGATTGCAATCGTGCGGCCGCTCGTCAATCGTTTGCATGGGTGCGTGTTGCGAGCGAGCGCCAGCAATCCTTGATGAGATCGAACTCGGTTGACCGTGTTCAAGACCGACGCCGAATGTTCCTGAGAGTGATTAACTGCCGTAGACTCTCCCGCATGGTGCACAACCGACTCGGTCCCGTGCTCGGGCTCGCGCTTGTCGTGGTGATCGCGGGTGCGGGCGCCACCCAGTCGCCGCCTGTGACCTGGCGGTCGGAAGGTCCATTCCTCGCATCGTCCACCGATGTCGCCATCGATGCGTTGCATCCCGATACGGTTTACCTGTCCACCCTGAACGGTGGCGTCTACCGGAGCGACGACGGCGGTCGGAGCTGGCAGCTGCCAGGAAACGAGATGACGAGCCGGAACGTCGAGTGGGTCGAAGTCGATCCGGCAAATCCCAGCACCGTTTGGGCGGGCGACGATGATCCGGCCAATCCGACCATGTGGCGTTCGACCGATCGCGGCGCGACATGGGAGCTGGTCACGGACTCCTATAAAGGGGAACGTACCCGTTCTCGATCCGGACGGCCTTCGCATCGCGTTTGCGCCCTCGAAACCCCACGACATCTGGGTGCCGTCAGGCAGGCTCAATTTTCGGAGTCGCGACGGCGGAAAGACATGGACCGACTTCGACGTGCCAGAGCTTGTTGTAAGAGCAATCGCCGTCCACCCAAAAAATGCTGAAATGGTGTGGGCCGCCGGTGTTGGCGTGAGGCGCTACTTGTCGCGCACAGATGACGGCGGCCGCACCTGGAAGCCGGCCGACAAAGGACTCGCGACGAACGTTCGTCTGTTGGTCTCGGACCACAAGAGCCCGCCCACCCTATACCTCGTCACCGGTTTCGGAACCCTTCAAAAGAGCACAGACGAGGGTGAGACGTTCTCGCTGATGCCATCGCCAGTTTCGGGAACAGACTCCATCAGCAAACTGGTTATCGCGCCGGGTGCCACGCCGCGTCTCTGGGCTGCAACTCAGAACGCTCTCTTTACCAGCGCTGACGGTGAGCGATGGACGCGAACGGACCGCGGCACCGGCCGGTATCTCGTGAAGAGCGTTGCCTTCGACCCGCGGGACCCCAAAATTACCATTGCCGCCGCGCAAGGCGCGGGCGCTTACCGCAGCACTGACGGTGGGGAGACGTGGGCTGCGTCCAACGCCGGCCTAGGAGGCGGTTGGGATCGACCAGCTTTATGCCGCGCCTGGCGCAGCCGTCGTGTTGGCGCACGCGAGCGTGGGCACGTTCCGTCGCGATGGCAACGGAGCGTGGACCGAGTTGCAGGCGCCTTTCGTGCAGGGTGATAAGGAAGTCGAGCTCGACGGATTTCTCTTCGACACGTCCGCTGGATCGATATGGGCGTTTGATGGAGGCCATGCGTGGCGCTCCTCTGACGGTGGGCGGAGTTTCACACCACTCCCGGTGAAAATGTCCAGCAGCCTCGATAGCGTCGGTTTCAGAAGTCTCGCTCAGCATCCGCAGAATGCGAAGGTGTTTTGGGCCGGGAATTGGACGGTCCACTCCCCAGGCTATTCCGTCTACAAGACCACGGACGGCGGACGGCAGTGGAAACCGTCCGGCAAAGGTCTGCCCACTGAGGCAGTCACGATGCTCAAGACTGCCGGTCCCGACGAGCTGTTCGCGCTGGTCAAGCGCAACCTCTTTGCGACCCGAGATGGCGGAGCATCGTGGAGCAGTGTTGGACGCGGACTCCCGGATGACGACATGCTGCAACTCGCGGTGGACCCCACGAGCCCCAGCCGCGTCTTTGCGGCAACACTGACGGGACTCTTTCGGTCGGCAGATAGCGGCGTCACGTTTACAAAGATCGGCGCTGCGCTCGAGAAAGAGCGCGTGCGAGCGCTTGCGATTTCGTCCGAAGGCCTGGTCTTCGCGGGAGCGTTCGGGGGTGTCTTTGTGTCCAACGACGGTGGGACAACCTGGACTTCGATAAACGGGAGCCTTCCGAATACGGACGTTCGAGCGCTTGCGATTGGTGGTCCGGCCGCGGATGTGCGGCTTTGGGCTGGCTTCGCCGGCGGCAGCGTGTGGTCAACAGCGCTGCCACGACGGTGACCCGATTGCCGCAATCTCCGCATCGCACTGACTCGGGCACGCTCAGCGGCAGACTCGGTACAATTGCTTTCAACGTTGGCGTTGTTGGCTTTGTCGGCCTATTGGTGGGCGCATTCGTCTGGAATCACTACTTCGCCCGGCCCGTCGCGGATGGACCGCAGGAGCGGGCGCTCGTCGCTGCGATCAGATCCCGCGACGTGTCTGCGGCGCGAGCCGCCATTGCTGCCGGCGCCAGTCTCACTGCGCCGCTGCCTGTCGTGGAAGATTCGTTTGAAAGTCGCCGGCAGGGTGGGCGCCAATATCACTCGACCGTCTGGGTGATCGTCCGCGAAATGGTTGGCATGACGTTCACCGGCCCTGGCGGCGAGGATCGCGCGAAACTCGTGGAAATCGCCCGCGCGATCTTCGAGGCCGGCGGGGATCCTAACGCGTCAGTCAGCGTGAGCCGCGGGCGCAAGCACTATCTGATCGAAGACGCCGTGAGTTATGGTGACGGCGAACTCATCCAGGTCATGGTCGATGCTGGTCTGGATGTCCGAGGCGAGGGTGCGGGTAGCGCACTACTCAGCGCCTGTTACGTCGAGCGCGATGATGTGGCGCTGACCTTGATTCGAGCGGGTGCGAACGTCAACTACCGTAGCCGGACCGGCGAGACACCGCTCGCGGCAGCCGTGTCGTCCCGGCGCGTGGCGCTGATCGACGCCCTGAAGCGTGCCGGAGCCTCGGAATCGGGTGAAGGTCCGAGATAATGGCGGCGAGCTCGGCCTCTTGAAGCCACTTATTCCTATCGCAACGTGCGCATGGGATCGACCTTCGCTGCGCGCGCGCCGGCATTGACATTCGTTTGCCTCAGCGCATCGGTCAAGCGCGCCTTGCGGATCAACCCAACCTTCACCAAAGGTACCAGGATCCCGACGTCAGCGCAGAATCCCCGCCTTCATCACTTGCGAGATTCGCCGCACGTTGCGGATGTCGGCGAGCGGATCGGCGTCGAGCACGACGAGGTCGGCATGGTATCCGGGTGCGATGAGCCCAAGCTCCTTGCCGGCGCCAATCATCTGCGCCGCGGCGACGGTGGCGGCCTGCAGGGCGGCCGCGGTAGAGAGACCGGCTTCGACGTGGAGGAGCAGCTCGATCTGTGATGCGACTCCGAGCACCACTCCGGGAACGCCGGTATCGGTGCCGGTCGCAATCGCGATTCCCGTGTCGGAGACACGCTTCAAGTTCGCGCGCAAGATGGGAAGCTTCTCTTTCGTGTACGCCGTGTTGGTCCAGCTCTTCTCCCATCGGGCGATAGCATCGGGCGCGCGGAGCGCTTCGTATTCGCCAGCCGGAATGCGGCCGCGATCGTCGAACTCCTGCAATCGGCGGCTCCAACCGGCGAGGTCGCCACACGCCTCGAAGACGGTGTGCGTCGCCGAGTAGAACGCGCGGTTCTTCTTCATCAGTTCGATGAACTCAGCGTCCACTGGATCGCTGAGGACCCCGTGGACGAAGCCATCAGCGCCCGCGCGCAGCGCCTCCTTCGCGAACGCGAGCATCGGCGCGTGCACGTACGCCTTCAGTCCCTGCGCGTGCGATTCATCGACGATCGCGCGCAGGATGTCGGGTTGCATCATCACCATAGGCTGCTTGCGCAACCAGCGCATGTCGTCGTACACGAGTTTGATCGCATCAACGCCTGCCGCCTTTGCTTCGCGCACGTTGGCGCGCGCTTCCTCCGGCGTGGTTGGCGCGTAGTCGGCCGCCCAGCCTCCTTTCGCGCCGAAGATGCGGCCGCTCGAGTAAAAGCGCGGGTAAGGAGCATCGTCCGGCTTGGTCGCGGCCTTGAGCGTGCTGAAGATCTGCGCTGATGTGCCGGTGTTGAAGACGGACGTCACTCCCCAGGAGAGCAGCTCGGCGAGGCTCTTCGCCGGGTCCGGCTGGGTCGCGCTAAATAGGCCGGTGCCGAGATGGTGATGCGTATCAATCAGTCCAGGAATGATGAACTTGCCGCGCGCGTCGATCAGCTGGGCGCCGCTCGGCGCTTTGACTTTCGCATCAGGGCCGACCTGGGTAATGCGGCCGCCTTCGATGATGATCGTCCCAACCGTTCGGCTCACAGAGGGACCGGGGTTGATGACCGTGCCGCCGACGAGCGCGACGACTGGCGTCTGCGCATTGGGAGCCGTCAGGGACGCGAGGAGACCTACTCCGAGAAGCACGAGTCGTGTCATCGACGTCTCCGCAGAATCGAAGCGCCGATTGTAGCGCGACAGGCCTTCATTTACCGATGCCGTAAACGGGTTCGGACTCCGGAAATTGTCTGACGCAAAAAAACAAACGCTGTGGATAGAGTTTCGCGAATTCCGGCCGGAATTCGCGAGGGACTCGGCGGAGCCCGCAGCCCGACACAGCGGTATGTGCTTGCACTACGCCGCGCGGCCCGCAGCTGCTTCTTGCGCTCTGAAGTGTCGGGACCACGACGCTCTTCAATCGGGAGACACCATGAAGAAAACTGTTTTGATAGGGACGGCCCTGCTGTTAGTCCAGATACCGCTGCTCGCGCTCGTGCTCTTACAAGAGCGCACGTGGGGTGGTTCGCAATTCGACGAGGGGTCGGGTGTCGCGACGGCGCCGGATAACAGCGTGTACGTGACGGGCACGACGCTCAGCTTCGGTGCCGGCGACCGCGACGCGTTTCTGTTGAAGTACAACGCGACCGGGGCGCTGGTGTGGCAACGAACGTTCGGCACCGCACCAAGCGAGCCGCTCGTCCGCGCCGATGAATTCGGTCGCGCTGTTGCCGTCTCTCCGAATGGAGAGGCGATCTACATCTCCGGACAGTTCGGCAACGGGTCCCTCTTCCTGGCAAGGTTCATCCCGGCGGGCACGCTCGTGTGGCAGCGTACCTTGGGGCGAGAACGGCAGCATCGCCAACGGCGTCGCGGCCACCAATACCGACGTCTACGTCACCGGCGGGACCAGCTCGCTCGAGAGGCAGAGCGACGCGATCCTGCTGAAGTTCAGTGCCGCCGGCACACTGCAATGGAACATCGCCTGGGGAGGCGACGGCTTCGACAACGCGCACGACGTCGCCGTAGGGACAGATGGCGTCTACTTCTCCGGGGAAACCAACAGCTTCAACGCGAACGACGCGTTTGTCGCGAAGGTAGACTTCAACGGAATCGCCTTGTGGGCACGCGACTGGGCGGCGCTCGATGGCGACGGCTTTCCCGGTCTCACCTCGGCCTTTGGGATGGGCACGACAGCGGATGGCGGTGTCGTCATCACCGGCAACGCGTCCGATATCGGCACGCTCAAGAACATCATCCTCGTGAAGTACAACTCGACCGGCACACTCGTGTGGCAAAAAATCGGCGGGCCTGGGTTTGGCGGCGGGCTCGATGTCGTGGAAGCCGCCGACGGCACCCTGTTCGTGACCGGCAGCATCCTCGCCGACACGAAGAATCCCGAGGTCTTCGGCGGCTTCGCCTTCGTCGCCGAGTTCGCGTGCGGACGGCCGCAAGAAAAAGGCTTCGACGTGGGGCGGCTCGCCCAACGACAGTGCGAGCGGCGAGGGCATTGCTATCGAGTCCCAACGGCACCATTGCCGTCGCCGGGTTCGTCCACGCTCCGCCTTACGTATTCGACAACGTCTCGAACAGCAGTCGCGATGCCGATGCGACGAGCACGGAGGTGTTCAGCACAGCGCCCCACCCGGCGGGTTCTGTGAACATCGACCCTGGGGGCGTGGTGACGATGCCGATTGGCAGCGAGACATACGCGGGCGACACCGAAGCGTTCTTCCTCCGGCTGCAGCGCTGACGCGGCGGAGTACGAACGGCAAGTGCTAGACAGCTCCGAAGGCCAAACTCGGTACTAGTTGAATCAAGTTTTGAATGACGGGGCATCGGGTCCTTCGCGCGACCGACGCGCCATGATCGCGCCCGGGCCCGTCGGCCGCTCGTTGTTGATTCACAACTGCGTCGTGAGGGTGCAGCCAGCGTCGGCGCGACCGACCATCATGGGTCATTGTCGATCCGGTCGACAGCGAACCGTACCGAGTGGACTCACGACGTAGAATGAGTCGCGGAAATCGTTCCGATGCCGACACCGGGCACCGTCACGCCGTCCCCGTCTCTTTTCCGGAGGGAGCTATGAACCGACGCACTGCCGCACTTGGTTCCGCCGTCGCATGTTTGGCACTCGCAATCTCTACCGGGGATGTCGCGGGCCAGTCGGCTACTCGATTCAACCCGCCGAAGCGGTACTACCTTGCGCTTGGCGATTCTCTGGCCTTTGGTTTCCAGTTCGTCAAATTCAACGCGAACTTTCCGTCCGTACCGGCTTCGATCTTTTCCACCGGTTACGTTGATGCTTTGGCTGGCATGCTGCAGGAGATCCATCCCGGTGTCACGACTGTGAATTACGGATGCACCGGCGAAACAAGCCTCACATTCATCCAAGGTGGCTGCATTTATACGGCTGCCGGTTTCCCGCTGCACGATCCCTACGACGGCTCCCAACTGTCGGCAGCACTCAAGTTTCTCCACGCCCATCGAGGACAAGTGAGTCCCATCACGATCAATATCGGCACGAACGACCTCAATGGCCTGAGAGCGTCGTGCGGTGGTGACGTGTCGTGCTACTTCGCAAATGGACCGGTGGTTCTAGGCAACATCGCCACCAACTTGGATTACATACTGAGCCAGCTCAGGGCGGCTGCACCCGACGCGGAGATCATCACGTTCACGAATTACGACGTGGCGTCTCTATTTGACCCACGCCTGCTGCAGCTAACCCAGGCTTTCAATTCAGTGGTCATTTCCACGGCGGCCGCGTCGTCAACGCGAGTGGCGGATGTGTTTGGCGCTTTTAACAGCGGCCCTCAGCCGACGACCTTATGCGCGCTGACGTTCGTCTGTACTCCGTTACAGGACAGCCATCCCACCGACCTCGGTTACGAGGTGATCGCACAACAGATTTGGACCGCGTCGGACTATGACAGGCTGCGACCTGGAGGCGGCAATCAATTCTGACTACGCGGGACGACCGATCCTGGTACGAAGACATTCAGATCTACGTTGTCGTGGATTGTTGCTCGACGCGCGCGGTGCGACGAGGTGTTCCTCGGCGTAAGCAGCGAAATCGAAAGCAGCGCACCGAGGTGCTCGCGCATGAAGCGGCTTGAAATTGCATGGAGGGAAGCGGCCTGAAATGCAGGAGCAAAGCGATTTCGCCGCCGCCGACGACTTGCTGCCGTTGATAGGAGAGATCTACGATGCCGCGCTCGACTCCGCCCTCTGGCCGGGCGTGCTCGAGCGAGTCGCCGGCTACACGACAGGTTTGGCCGCGGCCCTCGTCTCGCACGACGTCGGCTCGACGACCGGAGGCTTCTACTATTCATGGGGCGACGATCCTGCATACACGAAGCTCTACTTCGAGAAGGTACCGTGCGGCTGAATCCTACCCTGCCGCTGATCGCCATGATTGGGATCGGCGACACCCGTGCGATCTCGGACCTCATCCCGTTCCGGGAGTTTCGCAAGACTCGCTTGTATCGTGAGTGGGCGCAGCCGCAAGGATACGGTGACGCGCTCCTCGCCGTTCTCGACAAGAGCGCAACCTCGATCGCGCACCTCACCACCACCCACGCCGACCGTGAGAGCCCGCTCGCAGAAGGACCCAGGGGCCGCTTCCGGCGGCTCGTGCCCCACGTGCGGCGCGCAGTGCACATCGCGCGCACGCTCGAGCGTCACACGATCGCTGCCGCAACGCTGGCAGAGGCGGTCGACGCGCTCGTCACCGGCGTGATCTTCGTGGGGCGCGAGCGCCAGCTCGTCCGGGTCAACGCAAGCGCTCGCGCGATGCTCGAGGAGGCCGACGTGCTGCGAGCCACCCACGGGCGAGTCGAAGCCGTCTCGCCGAGGTGCGCGGCGAGCTGCAGGACGCGATTGCCCGGGCCGACGGTTGGCAAAGAACTATATCGACAAGCTCGGCGAGGAAGTTCGCAAATCCGATTCACCAAATCTCACATCCCCACATCACCAAACAATCGGTCGATGGGCAATCAGCCATTTGGCAATTTATTCGCAGCGCAGCGCGACAGTGGGATCCACCTTCGCCGCGCGCGCCGCCGGCCAATAGCACGCGCAGAACGCGGCGAGCAGCAACGGCACCGGCGTCACCCACAGCATCACCGGATCGACCACCGCCACCTCCACGTCCATATACGCGCGCGCCAGGACCCGGCCGGCGAGCCCGCCCCACAGCCCGAGCATCAGCCCTTCGACCACCGGCCGATAGCCGTCCTTGATCACCATCACCTTAATCTGCCGTGCGCTGGCGCCGACCGACATGCGCACGCCAATCTCGCGCGTGCGGTACGACACGGCGTGCGACTGCACACCGAACAACCCCACCATCGACAACAACAACGTGAACGCGCCGAGATACAGCGTCCCCATACCGGCCGACCGCAGCAGCTCGAACCGCCCGGCGAGGACGGCGCGGCCGGTGCCGATCACGTCGACCGATAAATCTGGATCGGCGCGGCGAATGGCTTCGCGCAGCGCCGGCACGGCACGCTCCGCTCCGCCCGCGGATCGAGCGACGATCGTCACGCCCCTGGCGGGCCGCTGGGCAAACGGCACGTAGATCAGCGGCTGCCGGTCGCCATAGATGAAGCGCACGTCGGTATCGCTGGCGACGCCGACGATTTCGGCCACCGACTGGGCATCACCGCCGCGCACCGCGATCGATTGACCGACGGCGTCGGCCGAGCCGAACATCCGGCGCGCGGTCATCTCGCTGAGGATCACGACCGGCGCCGCGGACAACGCATCGGCGTCAGTGAACGCGCGTCCGCGCACCATCGCAATGCCGAGCGCTTTGAAAAACCCCGGCGTCGCCGCCACCGCCGGCAATGGCGGCCGCGTGAGCGCCTCGAGATCGTCCGGCATCGCAACGGCGAGCTGGAGCTTCGCGGGCACGCCGAACGGCAGGCCCGTCGATGCCGACACGGCTTCAAGCGCCGTTTCGGCGCGTCCCTCTTCCAGCACCCGGTCGATGGCGCGACCGATGCGATCGTCATTCCACACGCCGTTGTCGAAGTTGAGTGACGCGACGGCGATGCGATCGAGCTCGACACCGCTGTCGTGCGCGGCGAGGTTGAGCGTCTGGCGGATGAACATCGTCGCGATGATGAAGAAGCCCGCCGCGATGGCGACCTGCCAGCGGATCACCATGCGCTGGCGGCCGACGCGTGGACGAATGCCGGTGGCGCCGGCGGCAAGGGCGCTGCGAATGTCGGCGGTGCGCGCCAGCTGGATCGCCGGCTCCAGGCCGAAGACGAGGATGGCGAGGAGGGTCGACACCGCGGCGACGGCGATCGCGCGCGCGTCGAGCGCCGGACGAATCGCGATCGTCAGCGCGCGCACCGGGCCGATGTTGAAGTCGATGGTCATCATCGCGGCGACGACCTGGAACATCACGTATGACGCGGCGGCGCCGCCCGCCGCGAGCAGCAGGCTTTCGATGCACTGCTCCCAGACCAGCCGTGCCCGCGAGGCGCCCATCGCCATCCGCACCGCCAGCTCGCCCTGCCGCGCGGCGCCGCGCGCCAGCACGAGGTTCGCGAGATTGGTGCACGCCACGAGCAGCACGAGGCCGACCAGCGCGACGATCGTCATGCCGAAACGCCGCAGCGAGTTGTTCTCATCGCGGTGCATGTCGTCCATCGCGGTCGCCGACCAGTCGCGATCGGTGCTCGCGCCGCGCCGCATCGATGCGGACGGAAATTCGCGATCGAACCGCGCGGCAAGCGTGGTGAGCTCCGCCGAGGCTTGCGCGGCGGCGACATTGTTAGCGAGGCGCCCGAACACCAGCAGGCGCGTATGCTCGCGCGCCGTGCGGCCGGCCAGTGGCTGCGACGTGCCGAGCGCGGCTTCGGCACTCAACGGAATCCACAGCTGTGTGCGCCGCAAGGGCCCGTAGAGGCCGCCGTATCGCGCCGGCGCTACGCCAACGATCTCGAACGTCTGCCCGTTGATGCGGATCGATCTGCCAATTGCCTGGGGATCGCCGGCGAAGCGGCCACGCCAGAAGTCGTTGCTGAGCACCGCCACCCGCGCCGCCGTGGCATCGTCCTGGGCATCGATGGCGCGGCCCACAACCGTGCTGATGCCGAGCGTGGGGAAATACAGGCCGTCAACCGCTTCGGCTGCGAGGACTTCGGCGGTGGTCGTGGATGCGACCGACGGCATGATTGGCGCCGTCGCGGACAAACTGCCGAACGAGCGCTGGGCCCGGCGCAGATCTTCGAAGTCGGGCGCAGACAACGCGCCGTACTGAGGCCGTCCGCCATAGGACGCGACGATGAACGCCGCGCGGTCAGGGTCGGGCACGCCGAGATCGCGAAGAAACTGCGTGTCGACCACCGAGTACACGGCGGTGGTCAGGGCCACTCCAGAGGCGAGCGACAACACCGAGAACAGCGTGAACATCGGCGCCGCCATCAGGCGGGAGAACGCGAGCCTCAGTGACACGCGTGGAGCTTACGGCGTGCGGGGTTAGATTGCCAGCGCGCGAATAACTCCGTGCGGAGGGCGTTGGTGGCGACGCTCCCCGGATCATTGATTGCCCGGTGCCTGTTCTCCGAACTCGATGCTGATCTGGTTTTTCCTAGAGCCCGAGTGGCCGTCTTTGTTGACGGTGGCTTTTGACATGGTTGCCCGCTTCCCGGCACTTGGCCAAAGTCCAACGCGGAATGGTGCCTTCGCCCTTCGGTGCAGGGTCCAAAGACCGGTCCATGTGCCGTTCGGTTCTGTTCGCTCTGGCCATCCGCATCACTCGTCACTCGGCTTGTCACCTCAAAGTGTGAATCCGGTGTTTCAAGTGCCCGCATAATGTCGACTGCTTCCCCATGCTTGGCGAAGATGGGACGCATGAGACAGCTGCTTGGTCGTCCGATGTTGATGGCGCTCATCGTGCTTGGTTCGATAGGGGGCTCCGTGCCGAATTGCTTCCGAATTAGCACCGTGTTGTTCGTGGTCGCGGTTTGGAGTGCTCTGCCCGCGCTCTCCACAGCCCGCACGCAGTTCGTTGCACCTCCCAAGCGCGCGCATCATGCGCTCGTATATGACGGACAAAGGCAACGTGTTCTGTTGGCTGGCGGAAACTCACCAATGGCAGGCGGAGAGTCTTATTCGTCATTTAACGATCTCTGGGCGTTCGATGGAATGCGCTGGGCGGCGCTGCCGTCATCCGGGCTGCAGATGTGGGGGATGCGCCTCGCCTTCGATTCTCGGCGACGACGCGTCTTATCGTTCGGCGGAATCAGCAACCGCCGCTCGATATCCGACGTGCGCGTTCTCGAGAATGATGTGTGGACGACTCTGGGCCAGCACAGCGAAATGCCCGCTGCCGAGGCGGGGTTTGTGTACGACTCGCGACGCGACCGGTTCATCGCCTTCGGTGGGTCAGTGGGAGACGGCTCAACGTATGGCGATACATGGGAGTTCGCCGGCAGCACATGGGCCAAGGTCGCGTCGCAGAGCCCGCCGGCACGGCAGGCCCATGCGATGGTATTCGACGAACGGCGCGGGCGAACCGTCATCTTTGGCGGCACGGGCTCGTATGGTCCGGGTCAGCGACCACCGCGGCTGGGAGATGTCTGGGAGTTCGACGGTCGAAGGTGGAGTGCCAGGGAGTTCGCCAATGGACCTGGTCCACGCACGAGCCCTGGCGCGGCGTATGACTCGAAACGTGGCGTCACCGTCGTATTCGGCGGCGTCGACGACAGCGGTTTCCTCGGCGATCTGTGGGCATGGACCGGGGCCGAGTGGCGGAAACTGGCTGGTGCGTCATCCGCCGGCCCTGTTCCACGAGCCATGGGACAACTCGCTTATGACCAAAGGCGCGATCGAGTGGTCCTTTTCGGCGGGCGCAAGGGATGGCCGGATGGTGACCTGAACGACACGTGGGAATGGGATGGCGCGACTTGGCGACGAATCGGGAACTGATGGTTGTATCAATGATGCAGTCGACGTTCGAGGCGCCTATTTCGCCGATGCGTTCGTCGCGGTCATGGCATTCTCGATCGGATCCCGTGAACAATCTGTGAACAATTTGTTCCCGAACACCGGGTAACGGGAGGTTCTCAGTGGGGCTAAACCAACGAAGAACCAACGAGAAACTACACCTGCATGAACCTGTTAACCGGAGGGTTGCTGGTTCGCGTGGCGCGAGCGGCCCTACCAACCGCAACAAGGGCAACCGCGCGGTTGCGAAGCCTACTAGGCGGACCGGCCACCAACACTCACGCGCAACGCGGTCAAATTTCGGGCATACGAATCACGGGCAGGCTTTGCATCCGCGGCGAGCGGGACCAACAGCCAACGATTCCGCGTCGGCGCAAGGAGGTCAGACGGACCTCCTGCCGCACCTTAGACCTCTTGCGGCTCTTCGGACGCGCTATGCCGGAGGTATGCCGGCGTGACTTCATTGCGGCCGTTCAAGGATGAATACAAGCGCGCTTTGGTGTTACGAGTGTCGCGCCCTTCGCCTCCATCCCGGCCCGAGCTGGTTCGCGGGCAAGTCGACGACGAACTTACTACTACCGAATCGATCGCAGGCGTGAGCGAGACGGTGAAGTAGGGCGAGGGCTACAATGCGAGCGTGTCTCGACCTTCATTTCGCGTCGTTCAGCCATGGGAAGACACAAGGCGCACGAGTCAACGTGCATCACCGAACATCCGACGGTCACAGAAGCTTTCGGAAATCGACGGCGATTCGCGCGGATGGTGTCTACGGGCGAACGCAGAGAACCAATTGAACTCGTGGTTGTCGATCGCAAAGGACCAGTCGTCGGTCGTCCCGGCATGCACCGACTCGGGAAACCTGAGTCTGTAGTCTACCGAACTCGGAGGCGGAAACACTGTTGGGGCTCTGGCACGTCACGGAGCGGCGTGGGTCCAAGATCCTCGACGGCGCGGCGCATGCCGTGCGGAAGTCCCGCCATTGCGGTCTGACTCAATAGGATTTCGCCCTCCGCGGCGAGCTCCCGCAAGCGATTGGCAACTATGACTGCTCGCCCCGTCACGCCGCCATCGGCCGCGAACCACACGTCACCGACGTGCACGCTGGCTCTCAGTCGCGCGTGAGGCAACGCACGGCTGTCAGTTGCTCCATCAAGTCGTTCGAACATTCGTCGGGATGCCGTGACAGCGCGTGCCACGTCAGGAAACTCGAGAAGCGCGAAATCGCGACTCCATTCGATCACGCGTCCACTGGTGGCGCTGGCGACTTTCTTCACCACCTGCCGTAGCAGCGCAACAGTCGCGCTGGCGCCTCTTTCGTCGTCCAGAGTCCTCGCGCTGTAACCGACGAGATCAATCGTGACAACCGTCGCCGCCCGCCTGGTGGACTCCGCTTCGACGGCATCCCTGAAGGCAATTGGAAAATACCGACGCGCTAGGACATCGCACAGGTGGCGAATCGGAATGAATGCCAAGGCGGTGATTCCTCCGACGATCATGGTCACGACCCACGGCGGCCAGTTCCACATCTCCCGCGTTGGTGACATCTTCGGCTCGGCCAAGTTCTCCACACCTCCGAAAAGAGCCGCTAACAGCAGGAAGGTAGCGCCGTTTAAGATCGTGCGACGGATGGCGAGGCGAGGGTCCAGCGCGCCGTGGTAGAAGACGGCGACGCCGAGTGAAAGAAGAACCACGGGGAGAATTGCGGAATTTGCCAGACGCTTCCCAAACGCAATCACCTCCAGAGGAACCATTCCGCTTAAAACAAACTCCGCAGCAGGCGCGACAACTTGTATGCCTGCAACTACCGCCACGCCCTCCACGATCCATAGCATCCGTTTCCGAGCGCTCGCATCACCCACTTCATAGCCGATGCGCAGGAACTTAACAGCAGACAAGAGCATTCCGACGCAGGTCGCCGCAACTACCAAGGCGGCGATCACACCCGCGACGGCCTTGACACCCTCCATAGGTCCAATCAGTGCGCCCGAAACAACCGAGGCCTTTACTATTGGTTTAAGTGAGACTATCGCGGCGACGCCAATCGAGTAGGCCACTAGCGCCGTCGACCAAACGGGAAACGGTCTCGTCAGCGCTAGTTGAAGATCTGATACGAGCAGATAGGAACGCGGCGTTCTCCTCAGCATCCATGGGAGACATGCGATGGTCAGGACGAGGATGCCCAATGCGACAGCTCTCGTTGGCCGCGTGATCACAGCGAGCACGTATAGGATGACCAGGAGAGGGCCTGCCCATGATTGACTGAAGTACGCTCCTTCTTCGCTCCTGATCCAAAGTCTCACCGCTGTCGCGACGGAACGTATGACGACGATTAAGAACGCAGCTGCGGCCAGTAGATAGTTGCGAATCGACCCCCAGTCCGCGAGCGCCGCCAAGAACATGAATGTCGCTAAGGTCAAGACGATGGCGGCGTTGAACCAACCTATAGCGGAGGGCAACCGGGACAACGTGGCTGTACCACCGCGGATGAGGAATGCGAAAAGCGCCAGTCTCGCGGCGTTATCCACCCAGCCGTGGTGAGGCTGAATGAAAAGCCCGATGGCCGCGATGGTGACCAATACCGGCCCAATCTGAAACAACGCGGCGACCAGGCCGCTCGCGGACGTCTGCGTAGCCACACGCACATTGGTGGCCACGCGGATTATCACAAAGGCGATAGCAGCGCCGGACACAACATACCGGTTCAGCATCCAAGACCACTCAGAAACTCTCATCACCGCCGCGACACTCGCCAGAAACAGAACGGCCGCGTCGGGCCCGGAAACTCGAAAAAACCTGGTGACGTGAACACGCCGGGCGAGAGTGTTCACGTTACGCCACGTTCGTCGTAGCATTCCGGGGTGAGCGCCGGCCAGGCGGGGCAGGAGTTCCGTGCTCGTCAGTTGCCGTGGAAACAAGGCAGCGAACCGGAGCAGCGCTGCAATGGCGAACACTTCCACAAACTCTATAGCCCACAACCCAGACTCAGTGCCCAAGCTTGAATGCCGCTGTAGGAAACCTGAAAGCGGTGGGTCCGCCCACATCGACAGGAACCCGATGAAGAGGATCATCGCCCGCACCGGTCCTCGCGGCGCTCGTTTCCACATCAACACCAACACGAAGCCGCAGGCCATGAGCTTGAACAGTGCGGAAATCAATACTCCTGCACGACCGTGAGGGCGAGGAGCCTGAAAATGGCTCTCCTCGAATAGGTATTTCTCGACGGCGTTCTGGTAGGTGGCATACGGTTCTGGATCAAGCAGCGCATCGACCGCAGGCACAACGCTAGCCAACAGAAGCGAGAACGCAAGCGCCCGGAAGATCCCTGTCTGCATTCGCTCACGGGTCTCGAGAGACGGGGTTCGATTGCGAAGCGTGAGGATCGTCTTAGCCGGCAGAGTGAATACGTGCATGGCCCCAACGATCGCCCGGCGGCCTGGCCAAGTTATATCGGCGTTATTAAGGCCGCGTCGTGTTCTCCAAATGAGACGCGGATCCGCCAATCGTCGGCCCCGCAATGGGTCACACGATTGCGCTCAACGCCGCGAGGAGTCCGATAGCTCTCTGTTTGCGGAGTCTACGACACCATTGCTCACATTCCCACTCTAAAACACGCGTGTTTGGGCCTCCGAGGCGTCTACGAATTGTGGAGGATCGCCGCCGTTACTCGCACAGCAGCATTGCTGCCCGCTCATACGCGTTGCTCGTCGCGGAGGGCCATCAGGTCGGCGTCACGCTATGCAAAGAGGGTAGTCGCGGAACGGAAGCAGCAGCGCCGTGAGGCCTTCATGCCACCGACCGCCGCCGGGACTCGAAGAAATCGATGTCGTCGAACACGTCAACGCCGCGGGCACGCGGGAGAATCTTCACGGGCCGCTGTTGCAGACGTCGTCGTCACGTAAGGCCAGATAGACAGTCCCCATTCCCCATCTCCAAGCTCGCGCAAAATTCGATACGAGCCAACGCTGCTGCGGTACCTTAGGCGAGGCCTGCCACATGGTCGCGGGTCGCATCGTCGCAGTTGGTCTGGCGGGTGAAGTCGCCTGCGTGGTTCACGGTGCAGAGGGTGCAAGAGGACCGGGAATATTCGAAGGCGGCAACCGCAAACGAAATGCGACCGGCAGATCAATGCCGCCGTCCTAGAGGAGGTCGCGCGCATTGCCGTACGCGCGAATTGCGTCAGTACCCCGGACGTCGCGCAGGCCGGTGGGCACGGAGGCTCGGAAGTTCACTGATTCTCCGGTCGCTTCCTCCAACCATGTCCGAGCTGGTTGGGTGGCAAGTTGTTGACGACGAACTTGCTACTACCCGCCGATTGCAGGCTCAAGCGACACGGTGAATTTGGGAGGAGGGCTACAATCCCGACCATGGTGCGTCGTGACGAGGTGGACGGTTTACCGTCTGCCTCACGCTGTTCATCTCCAGCGGGTGCGAGTCCCGTCTCGGTAAGCGCCGGAGCGCCGAGTAGCAGACCCCAGGCATCGGGCGAGAGCGCGGTGGCCCAAGCGGGGTGTCAAAAGCCTCTACGGAGGAAGCCAGTACGCGGGCCGCAACATCAAGTGAAGCCTGCAGCCTCGTCAGATTTACAACCCGAGAGCCGAGCCGGTCATGTCGCGGCGAAGGCCACGTCTGCCGTGTCTCAGTCCGGAGATGCAATGCGGCAGGTCTCGGCGGGGTAAGGGGCGCAGCACGCGTGCACGGAGCGGAACGGAACACGAGAGGCCCGTCTGCGCGGCCCTGGTCGGGGCAGCGCGCCTCGTATAAGCCGACGGCGAAATCGAGGCGTGCGCAGCGGGAGGGGTCGTAGTACCGCAGATCGTGGCGACGAAGAACGCCATGGGAGGGAAGGGCCTCTGCTTTGGTCGCGCTCGGAATGAGGGTAAGTGTCAGGGCATGGCCGGCACGACCGGTCCCAATCACCCCGGCGCGCGACAGCGCGTCGTTCACGCACGACAACCTCGGCACGAGCTAGAGACGTGCGCCAAACCGTCTCCGGCATCGCTGTCACGTCTGCGGGGTGACGCCTGCAGTGCTCCACGTGCTATCGCTGCCAGAACGGTGCATGCGGCGTGTCGAAGACCATCGGTAAGCCGTGTGCCGGAAATCGGCACGCACGGTTTGAAAGGGGGTCCTGCCCTTTCACCGATGACAACCATTGTGTGAGAGGACAGGATCTACCAATGTCTCGGCGGAGATTTCGCGTCGTTCAGCCGTGGGGGAGAGACAAGGCAAGCGAGTCAACCTGCATCAGCGAACACGATACGGCCGTGGAAGCTTTCGCGGACGATCGATCGGCTGTCGGCGCGGATGGTCTCAACACGAGACCGCAGCGATGCCGTTGAACTTGTTGTTGTCGATCGTGAAAGAAGCCTCGTCGCTCGTCCGTGCGTACATTGACTAGGGCGGAGGGTCCGCGCAGCGAGGCTACTTCTTCGCTGCGGCCTTCTGTTTCTTCCAGCGCAGGCGCTGCGCCGCACTTATCTTGGCGCTAGCCTCCGCAGACATTGTTCGACGCTGGCGCCTTTTGACCGTTGTATCTTGCGTGCCCTCAAATACCTCGGCAATCTCCGTCTTGCGCTTTAGGCGGCCGGCCAGGTCCTCGACGCCGCGGGCTATCCCCACCGCGGAGCTGAGGAAAGTGAGACATGATTGCGGCGCGTTCCTGATCGAGCTCTCGCAGTCGTTGCTGGGCACCCAGTAGACCCTGCTGCAACTCCACGCTGACGCGCTCACGGCCAAGCCGACGCCTGGCTACCCTGGAACTACACGCCGTGCTGGCGACGGCGCCCGCAGCGACGGTGTAATCGTCGGGCGACCCCTGGCTAGGGCACACCACCTGCTGTGCGTCGAACACGTCGAAAGGCCGCGCCACCACTACTGTTTTAGGTTCGCGTGTGAAAGGGATCTCGAAGGTGTCGTCGCAGGCTCGTCCACGCGACGTACTCACCGCAGACCGCCGGCGCGCAGGTGAAGATCAAGACCCCCGGCGTACTCACAGCCTCGGCGACCGCGCGGAAGTTCTGAACAGGACGAACCGCCGGCACGAAATCTGGCCCACGGTCCTCTCGATCGCCAGTCGGGTCGCCGGGAACAAGGTGACAGGTGATTCAATCCAGGCAGTGGGAGGAGGAGGGTGACATTTGATCAATAAGATCACGCAGACGGACGATCACGTGGTAGAAGTATCACTTCCGGAAACATGAAACGGCCGCCGTGTTCTGGCGGGCAGGTGTGCCAAGGAAGGAACAGCATGCGTCTCCACGATCGACAGCGTGGTCCGGTCCTGCATTTTATCGTGGCCGTCGCCGCGATCGTCCTGTCGCCTTCACCAGCGGACGCAAAGCCCGAACATTCTGTCGTCGCCACCGATAGAGGGCCGGTCAGGGGCGTGGCGACCCCGGCGATGGTCGCGTTCATCGGCATTCCGTACGCGGCTCCGCCGGTCGGCGACCTTCGATGGCGAGCGCCTCAGCTCCATGCCGGCTGGCACGGGCCGCTAGACGCCACGGCGTTCGGCAGTTCGTGCCCTCAGACGGCATCGCCGATCCCCGGCGGAGTGGTCAGCGCCTCTGAAGATTGCCTGTTCCTCAACGTCTACGCGCCAATCAAGGCCAAGGGCAACAAGTTCCCGAACGGCCCGCATCATCGTGTGCCGGTGATGGTGTGGATCCACGGCGGCGGACTGACCAGCGGGGCGAGCAATCCTTACGATCCCGGCAAGCTGGTGCAGCAAGGAAACGTGATCGTCGTGACGATCAACTACAGGCTTGGCGTCCTGGGTTTCCTCGCCCATTCTGATCTCACCGCCGAATCACCCGATCAGACATCGAGCAATTACGGGCTGATGGATCAGCAGTTCGCGCTGGGGTGGGTGCGGCGCAACATCGCCCGTTTCGGTGGAGATCCGGACAACGTTACGATCTTCGGAGAATCCGGCGGCGGCGTCAGCGTCCATGCCAACCTGGCGTCGCCCACGGCTGCGGGCCTGTTTCACCGGGCGATCGTCCAGAGCGGCGCGTATTCGCTCACGCAGCCGGCACTCGCTGCGGTCGAAACGCTGGGCGCCGCCTTCGCCAATCTCGCTGGCTGCAGCAGCCAGACCGCCGCCTGCCTGCGTACGCTGCCCGTGGCGGCCATTCTGAGCCTTCAGGACGTGGTCTTCTCAAACGGCGTTGTTCCGATTGTCGACGGGAAGGTGCTGACGCAGCCGGTCGCAGCGGCTTTCGCGAGCGGACAGTTCAACCGCGTGCCGGTCATCGAGGGGTCCAATCGCGACGAATACCGACTGTTTGTCGGCATCACCGAACTGCTGACGGGCACGCCGTTGACGGCGGCCGGCTACATCCCGGCCATTCAGGCGGCGACCGGCGTTTCAGCGGCCGGCGCCACGTTCCTCGCGACCTCAGTCTACCCGCTGGCGGCGTACCCGCCACCGGCCACCGCGCCGAGCATCGCGCTCGGTGCCCTGGGAACCGACGCCGGTTTCGCGTGCAATGCCCGACTCGTGTCCCAACTGCTCGCGCAGTACGTGCCGACCTACCAATACGAGTTCAACGACCCCACTGCGCCGCTTCCGATCGGGTTCTCGGTTAGTTTCCCGAGCGGCGCCTATCATGCGAGCGAGCTGCAGTACCTCTTCGGTCTCGCCGCGCTGGGGTTTCCCGGACTCGACCCCGACCAGCAGCAGTTGTCGGACGCGATGGTTCGCTACTGGACGCGGTTCGCGCGCACGGGTCAGCCGACGGCGCCGGGCGCCGGCGCCTGGCCCCAGTACGGGTCGAGCGATCTGTTCCAGTCGCTGGAAGCGCCGACGCCGACGATGAAGAGTGGGTTTTCCGTGGACCACAAATGCGCGGTCTGGGGCACTCCGTAACACCTACAGCTTTGCGGAGCGGGTCCAGTTCCCGGTTTCGGTCGAGCTCAGAGGCGCGAAGCGGAAGCGCTGTTACGTGAGCCTACTCGATTGGAACGGGCCTATGGACCGTTTCGTGGCTGCCTACCTCAGTCGGTCCGAGGCGATCAACGCGCTGAAGGCCGATGCGTTCGTCAGTAAAGAGGACTACTTCTCGCGCGCCGCCCCAACGCACGAAAGGTGGTGATCTGACGGTATTGTGGTGCTCTGACTTCTCGTTCAAGACACCGCCTTCAAGCTGCCAGTGGAACCGACCTGCCGCCGATGTCTCGACGGACGGCCGGTGACTTCGTTAGCGCACCAGATTCTTACGCTGCTCCCACCGCGCCTTGGATCGTCGCCGCCGGTCTTTGCGCCTCTCGCTGGTGGTCAGGAATGCCCAATCTCGTTGCGACGTGCCGAGCATCCGTGCGAGTGCGCCACGGCCTCACAATGAATCCTTGTAGTTCAGCTGTGTTCTCGATTGATAGGTCAGTCCCCAACAACGCCGACACGCCAGTCGCGAACTCTCAGTCGGGACGTACAGCCCGTGTACACCTGCGCGAACACAACCGTCGCAGGTATTTGCAACCTTTGGTCGCAAGACCACGATCGACTTCCTCAAGACGGCATTACGTGCTTCCACGCAGCTGTTGGCCTCGTCGTCACTGGCATCGGTCAAGACTTCAGCGAGGGTATCTTCGAGACCCAGGATCGCGTCGCGCGCGAGGTGGCGTCGCACCTGCAACTGAGGATCGATCCGGCGCAGCAAGCGCGGCTGGGCCGCCGGCCGACGACGAATCCGCAAGCCTACGAGTACTACATGAGGGGCCTGCACCTGCTCGATCAACGTATGTCTTTCAGCGTCGCGGAGAAGGCCGGCGCGATCGATTTTTTCAGTCGGGCAATTGAAGCGGACCCCGATTTCGCGCTGGCGCACGCTCACCTCGCGCTCTCCTACGCGGTCGGTGCCGTCTTCCGTCAGCCGGGGGCGCCCGAGACAGACGAGCGAGCAAGGGCCGAGATCGCGCGAGCGCAGACGCTCGATCCGGACCTGCCGGAGATCGCACTGGCACGCGCGGCATTGCTCACAAGCCGTTTCGGAGGCTTTCGCGGCGACGAGGCGGTCCGGGTGCTGCGAACGGCACAGCGCATCGACGCTAACGTCGGGCATGCCGAACTGACCTTCCACTACACACATCTCGGACTCGCGGAGCTGGCCGAACGGGCCAGCGAGCGTGCCCTGGAAATCGATCCGACCAGCGACTACGCGAAACGGCAATTGATTGGGTCGTACGAGATGAGCGCGCAATGGGACAAGCGGCTCGCGGCGCAACTACGGTTGTTTCCGAACGAACCAATGGATGGGTGGGCGCTGCTGACCGTGGGCCGTCTGGACGATGCCCGTCGCGCGGTCGACTTGGGCGTGACGTCGGATGGCCCGGGCCGGTTGGCTCTTGCAAGAGTGAAGGCTTTGCTCGATGCATTGCAAGGCGACATGCGCTCGGCCAAGGCGGCCATTCCATCGCTGCTGAGCTGGCATCCCGTGAAGGATCCCTACTATCACCACACCGCGTATTTCGTCGCGTGCATTTACGCCGCCGAGGCAAACAGCGCCGAAGCCATGAAATGGTTGCGCGAAGCCGTCGCGACCGGATTCCGCGTGTATCCGTTGTTCGAACGCGACGCGCTGCTCGATAAGATCAGGAAGGCGCCGGAGTTCGTGCAGTTCATGACGGAGTTGAAAGCCACCGTCGACGCCTACCGCCGCGAATTCGCGGTTCGCTAACTCAATTTTCCGCCGCATCGTAGTTGGTTCCTGCGAGTGTTGTCTGGGCAATCAACGCGTTCACCTGATTATTCACGAAAGTAGATGCTCGTCGGTCGTTTTTCATGCACCTCGCGTCCGAACGACGCGTGCGCCCCCGCCATATCCCCCTGCGTGATCCGGAACCGCGTGCAGATGCCACATCGAGAACTCATACCGCGCCAGGCGACGGTCGCGCATCTCGTGAACGGCAAGCGGGGTGCTGCGGCGATAGAGGAGTGCGCGTCGGTGGCGCAGGGGATCGACAGAGCGCGATTCGACCATACGGTGAAGATGCAACCGCGGCCGGCGTGGGCGCGGGCGTTTCTCCCAGGGTGCACGGGGGGACGCACGTGTTCTATGCAGGCATCCGCTAGCTGCGAGTCCCGGGCGCGGTCCGACAAACGACGTCTTACTCCGCTCAGAGCCATAATCGCGGGAGTTTCCGGGCTGAATTGCGCGGGGCCAGCGGAGAGGAGATAGTGAGCTGGTTTCCTTCGCCTCTGCACATTGACAGGTGAAGACGCCGTTTGATATTGGTTGAGTCTGGTTGGGCGGCCTCGCGGCCAGATTCCGGCTTCACCTCGAACGTTCGGCATCTTCACAACCTCAAACCAATCAATCACCACCGCTGGCGGAGCTGCATGGAGGCAGCCGTTATGAGTGCTCGTGTGTGTATTTCAGTGTGTTTGGCATCGCTTTTCGTTCTGTTCTCGACAGCCCGGGCGGCGCACGACAGGCCGCGCAGAATACGCTGGTCGCGGGTGTCGGTGTTGTCCAGTACACCTGAATGGGGTTGGGAATGCCGCCTGCGCATGACCATTCGTGGCGCACGCGCGCTGACGAATCATCTCGCCGTCGAAGGGTCATTGCCTGTTGCTTGGCCAATGCAGACCTTCGGGCCCTCCAGGTTGTTCGGCCCGGAAGCGCACCTCCAGTATCACTGGCTCGTCGGACGCTTCAGACCATACGCGGGTGGCGGCGGAGGTTTGTCGTGGACCGACGCCGGTGTGTTCGGCACGAGTGATGCGCATCTCACATTGTCGGTGGCGGGCGGAACGCGCTTCGACGTGACCGACAGGATCGCGCTTCTCGGCGAGTTGCGTCTGCGCGGTATCAAGCGCGATTTCGCGGGCAGTACTGCGGAGTGGATGGGCGGCCTCTGGCGCCTCGGTCGGTAGTCGTCAAACAGCGCCAATCACCGCTTGCTTCGAAAGCCGGGGAGCGCTCGCACGAACGTTCTCCGGCGTGCCCAGGTCACCGTGCAAATCGCCGTGGCGTTCTCGACACGTTCGGTTGCGCCAATGGGCGGCTTGGATCGAATCCCCCGCGGCATAGGGCGCACATCATGCGAGCACTCGCCATCGTCGCACTGGCCGCCGTCGGGAAGCATTTACCTCGGCTCGTCGTGTACGGTGCGCGCCCCGGCGTACTTTGGATGCATCGCCTTCATGTTCTGATCGAGCAGCCATGCCCCGTAGGCGGTAAAGGCGTAACCAAAGGTGTTGGGTCCGCCTTGCGTTGCGACGAGGCCCCTCGACATTCCATACGCCCACGGGTCACAGACCACCGCTTTGTGGCTCCATGAGCGCGGATCATTATCCTGGCCACCGGTACGCCCGATGAGCACAAATGCATGATTCGCCCCATTCAGGGCCATGAAGTGCAGCGGCCGTGTGCCGAGCATGAAAAGGTACATGAAGGCGCTCGCGGCCATCTCATGACAGTTGCCACAACCGTGCTTCTCAGCCTCATTACTAATTATTTGAAAAGCCTCGAGAGTGTGTGCCCCGCTGGCCCGTACCTTTGACACGTGTTCGGGCCGGACAGTCTGTTACACACATCGATCCGCGTCGTTGTAATACTTTTCTGACGCCCCTAGCGCTTCGGCCTCTGCTGGCTTCAACCATCGATCGGTATTGAATTTCGGCACCCCTGCCGCCTCTTCGGCGTCAGCTTTTGCGTAGTGTGGCCGAACCAGCTGATTCCCGACCCATTCGGAACTATGCGGCCAGCGTTCGTCCCAGTTCGCCGCGATCGGGATTTTCTTCAGAACGACGTTCACGGCGGTGCGAGCCAAGGCCATCGAGACGTTGATGTCTTTTTCGCGCGTTTTTAACTGCGCAACGGTCTGGGCAACGAGCTCAGCGGTAGACTTCGGGTCGGCCATCTGGTGTTCCTTCTTAGTCGTGTCTTGGACGGCCCTGCAGGGGCGGCAGTTTCAAATGCAGGACATACGATCCAGCGGCCGCTCGCTGTGTGGAGTCGGGCGACATCCGATACAGACACGGACCGCGCGTCGGCAGGGTGCCTGCGCGATCTCGCAGCAAACGCTCGATAAGCGAGGCAGACGGTTGCCGAGCGAACGGCTGAATCCGCAGAAGGCCCTGGTGCCCGCCGCGATCGTCGGAATCGTGACGACGCGAGAGCCCGTGTTCGAGCCGCCGGCCGCGACAGACGCCACGCTGCGCGATGCGGAAATCAACCGATCAGCCGCGTCCTTGATGGTGTCGACGGACAGGTAGTAGCGCGGTCTGGTGGTCAACGTGGCGATGGCCCCCTGATTGGCGACCGTGTCGGTCATGGTCACGCTGGCGCCGATGGCAGCCGTAGCCGGCGGATTATTCACAGCCATCTGCCGGAGATCCGGATAGAGCACCTGCACTGAACCGGTTGACGCTGCGCAGTTGTTCGTCTCAATCCCTTCCACGACCTTTGCCGTGTCATCGGCGCACGCTAACAGCCGGTACGTTCCCGCTGGTGTTGTGGCGGGGACGGTCACCGTGCGTGACCCGGTGGAGACGGCTCCAGCTGCCAGGAGGAGCACCGAGCGAGTCGTTGTGAGCAGGACCCAAACGGTCCAAACGACTTCGTGATCCTCGAGTTCGACTCAGGGCAACCTTGATCTGAATCAATACGGCGTCCGGCCGCTTCGATCTCACGATCCGCGCACTGGATAGCGATGGTGGGCGCTCAGTGCGAACAGGGAATGGCGCAGATCTACTCGGAGGCCGGAAGCGCGAGAGGGATCGTCGTCTACACCCTCACATTCGAAGGCAGGCGCGTGATCGACGGTCGCGTCCGGCATCAAAATCATCTCGGCGGGGCACAACACGGCGCCGTGCCGATCGACTTGGTGGCGAACGCCCTCGAGCACCGCGTATTCCTGGAACTGAATGACGGCCGCTGGATTGCGATCCAAATACAGGACAACCAAGGGCAGGTCAACACCGGTCATGTTGTAAACGCCCCAGCTTGGGCGCGCCGATGAGCGCTTGGCATTTGTCCATCTGACGCGAGTCTCCGATCGTGCGGCCGTCGCGCATCGCCACCGGCAGGCATACAACCGCCGCTTCTGAGAACGCACAGTCATGTCAGCAATAGCCTAAGACGGGAACAGAAGGTGGAGAAATGATCAGTTCAATCGACGCTCCATTCGACCTGCTGGCGAGCTACGAGGAACGGCTGAAGGTGACAGCGCGGGCGCTTGGCCTCGACAAGGCGCGGGCCGACGCGTTGTCGGTCGGCGTCTGCGCACCTCGAGGAGCAACGCCGTGAGATTGCCGGCGCTCAGCCAGAGTGGTGCAACTCGAGGCCCTGTGGCGAATTTCAAGCGCATGTTTCGGTGCATTGAATGCGGAACGCGCGTGCCATTGCGGTTCTTTCCGACGCGTTAACCGGGCCTTGACACAGCGCCGCATGCCGTAAGGTTTTGCGAAATGCGCCACGCAGCGGAATGGTCGGTCGGCATTCGCGACAGTCGGCACACGAAGGCCGATCGCTGAGAAATTCCCGATCATCTCACTTAGTCGCCACCATGCAGAATCAGAGAGCCACGACCGACGACCTATTCATGGTTAGCACGGGCGTCGCGGTGACCGCGCCGGAAGCCTGGTGGCGCGAGCCCGAACCGCCCACCACCATCGGCTCCCTCGATTCCCAGATTGCGGTCATCGAAGCTGAACTTACGCGCTGGCGCGAAATCAACGCGGCGCTCCAACGCAAAGTGCGCGATCTGCTCTCACCACGGAACTCGTGACATCATGGCCTCGGAAACGCAAAGCGCAAAACAGCAGCGAAGCGCGAATTGTTCGACACTGGGACCGATAAGCGGTACCCGCGCCGTCGCCATACCAAGGTAGTTAAAGGTCGGATGACGTCGGCCGAGTCGTCGTCAACCGCCTTGCGAATCGCGCCAATGGATTGTTCGAGGTTGTTTTCCGTCACGAAGACATCCGCCCACACCGTGTCGAGCAGCGCATTCTTCGAGATCACCTTTCCAGGATGAGACAAAAGGTGCGCGAGGATTTGCACGTGCGTGGCGACAGATCGTTTGCGACACCGTCACGCGTGAGCGCGTGGCGGTGCGTGTCCACGGCGAATGGGGGTGCGGGGATTCCGGCGTTGCACGCGTTTTGTGAGGCGTCGTCAGCCGAGCGGGGGAGGCGAGGGGTGCGTCAGGCAAGTGCGCGGGTGCGTCAGCGAACTCGTGTGCCGCTGCGGTCCTGGATCGGACGCGTCGCCAGTGACGAGAGAGATCTGCGTCCGAACACGTCCGCGGTTGGCCGGCAACGCTGCGCCATGCGTGATGAACACCGATCGTGATTCCGCACACCACGACATCGGACGCTACGGCGTGGAACTCGGGAACGATCTCGCCGGGCCTGCGGTTCTCATTTACGTTTCAGACAGCGGGAACGTTTCCGTATCACTGTTCGTTTCACCCAGGGATGATCGGAACAGTCTTCGTGTCTGCGCGAAGCGACGGCAGCGGCAGTAGCGAAAAGCTGAGCGACCGGTGCGAGCTGCCCCGAGGGCACAGACGCACGCACCGGTCGATCCATTACGAAGGCCGAGGCCCGCCGTTATTGCTGCGGTGCGCCCACAACCGTCCACCGGACCGCGTTCCTCCGCGACGTCTGGTCCGCGAAATTCACGACCACCTGCAGGACGTGGTCGCCCTCGGTCAGCAGGCCTCGCGGGACCTGGCAATTGAAGGTCGTGCCGCCGCGCCTGAGTGCGCCCGGGCGAAAACACGCAACGAGACCAGCGGTGACATCGAGTCCATCGAACGTGAGGCGGCCGCTGGTCAGCGGCGACGCAGCGGCGTCGACACCGATCACGAGATCGAAACCGCCAATCTGGAAGACCGTCCCCGAGTCGGGAGAGATCACGAGGCCGGCGATGGACACAGGCTCGGCGTAGATGAAGTCGTCCATCGCGACGAGATCGCGGACATCGGTTTCATCCGGTCCGAGCGCTGCATTACCGCTCACGATGCGCACACGCCCGACGATCTCTCCCTTGTCGAACGAGACACCAAGAAAAGACTGTGTTTCGTTGCCGGTCGCTGCCGGCACGTTGCGCTCGAAGAGCAAGGCGCCGTCTGGAGCGAAGAACTGCATACGGGTGCTGGTCGCCGAGTCGACATCGGTGAACACCGCACCGAAGCCGGTCACACCGGCGGGTACCGCGACGTTGCCAGGTACGTTGAAGACGACGTCCATCTCGTTCGTGTTGAGCGCGATGAAGAGCCGCGGCGCACTGAACGGAGCGAACAGCGTGCTATAAAGCGCGTTGATGTCGCCGAATTCCGGCGACGGCGCCGCCGCTCGTCTCGAAGCCGAAGCCCGCAGTAATGAACGTCGCGCCGCGCGCGGCAAAGCGCGTCAGCGGACTTGGATCGATGGTAGCCGCGGCGCCGGCGCCGCCGCCGTCCCAGTTGATTTCGCGGCGACCGCCCGGCTGTGAGCCGGCGACGATGCCGTTGTTGGGCCCGAGATCCGCCCTGAATTGATCGACGGTCGCCTGAATCGACGCCGCCGTCGGCCCCGAAGCCTCGCGCACCACCTGGCCGGCCCACGCCGAACCGCTCGTAACAAACAGCACACTCACTATGACGATTACGTAACGCATGACAACTCCTTACATCGATTGACATCCGAAGGCGCGCGGCTCACCCGAGCGCTTCTCGCTCATGTCTAATCGCTCGGCGCTCTCGAATATTCCGGCAGCAGCGGGGCAGCCCGCTGGCACGCTGTGCGCGCACGCGCGGCAGTAAGATGAAGGGCTATGAGAGTCGCCGCGCCCGGATCATTCAGCGCGCGACTGAGGGCGCTCCGGGAAGCGGCTGGCTTCACTCAGGAAGAACTCGCGACCATTGCGGGCCTGTCGGTCCATGCCGTGAGCGCGCTCGAGCGCGGGGAACGACGCCGTCCGCATGTCGAAACAGTTCGCGCGCTGTCCTCGGCGCTCGATTTGAGCGGCCCGACCCGCGACGCCCTCCTTGCGAGCGCGCGGGTTCCCGCTCAGGCCGCGGCCGCCGTCGACGAGCTGAGTCACGTCTCGCTGCCGCTGCCTCTGACGGTCCTTCTCGGCCGCGATACCGACCTGAAGGTGCTGCGGCAGTGGCTGGTCGATCCTGCTGCCCGCCTCGTTACGCTCGGCTTCGCACCCAGCTTGGAATATCGGGCGACGTTTGTCGGTAAGGGGATGTGTGGACGCTGGAATGGCCAGCCGCACCACAGGCATGTGCGTTCATTAACTGCATTTCGGAGGTCTTCAACATGAGCATCGTACGTTCGGTCCTGTTTGTCGTGGCACTGGCATTGACGCCGCTGTCACCGTTCGCTTCACTCGATGCTGCCGTGGCGCAACACGTCGGACACGCCGGCTCGCCGTCACCGTTCGTCGAAACGGTTCGTCAGGCCACGGAGCCGTTCCGTGACGCTCGTAATGTTCCGCCAGGGTACGGTCGGTCCTGGGCTGCGTCAGTGGCCCTGAGCAGGGCGCGATGGGCGTGCATTTCGTCAATCCCACCCTGCTCATCGACGACGTCCTGGATGCGACGCAGCCAGAAGCGCTGATCTATGAGTTCAAGGACGGCGTGGCACGTCTGGTCGGCGTGGAGTTCATCGTGTTCGCCAGCGTGTGGCACGCGAACCACGCTCCGAACGATCCACCGGTTCTCGAAGGTCAGTTGCTTCATTTCGTCGACAGCCCCAATCGGTTCGGTCTGCCAGCGTACTACGAGCTCCACGTGTGGGCGTGGCGAGACAACCCCAATGGCGTATTTGTCGATTGGAATCCCCGCGTTTCCTGCGAGGGCAATGACTGTCATGTCATCACTCGCTGCAGCCATCGATCAGGCGTCAGGGTCGTTCACGCGGAGAACTGCGTACAGCCTGACGATGCGGGCTATGACGTCTGGCGGCGCGTACACAACGGCCTGATCGACAAACGTCCGGCCGCGATCGCACGCTGCCACGGAGTTGCCGATGTGGTCGACGCCGTGAGGCTTGCACGAGCGCGTGGCCTCGACGTCGCCGTACGCGGCGGCGGCCACAATGTGGCCGGACACGGAACGCTCGATCGCGGTCTGCTGATCGATCTGTCCCCGATGAAGGGTATTCACGTCGACCCCCGGACCCGTACCGTTCGGGCCCAGGGCGGCGTGTTGTGGAAGGAGCTCAACCGCGAGACCCAGGTGCACGGCCTTGCGACGACGGGGGGAGTCGTCGGCAGCACCGGGATCGCGGGGTTGACGCTCGGCGGCGGCATCGGATGGCTGATGCCCAAGTACGGTCTCGCGCTCGACAACTTGCGCGCTGCCGATCTGGTGACGGCAGACGGCCGGGTTCTTCGCGCCAGCGCCGATGAGAACGCCGACCTCTTCTGGGCGATTCGCGGCGGCGGCGGCAACTTCGGCATCGCCGCGTCGCTCGAGTACAACCTCCACGCGGTCGGCCCGCTCATCACCGGCGGCGTTGTCGCACATCCGCTTTCGCGCGCGCTGGACGTGCTAGGTTCTTCCGCGATACGTGCGCGGACCTGCCTGAGGAGATGATGCTGGTCGCGGGGCTTCAGACTGCGCCCGATGGATCGAATGCGAAACTCGTCGGCGTCGTGGCGGCGCACTCCGGATCGCTTGCCGGCGGTGCAGCCGCGGTTCGGCCGCTCAAGGCGTTCGGCCCGCCGGTGCTGGATGCACTCGGTCCGATCCCGTACTGCGCGCTCAACACCATGCTCGACCCCGCGTTTCCGAAGGGGCGCGCTCAACTACTGGAAGGCGCAGTTCCTGACCGATCTCAGCGACGAGGCGATTCGAACGCTCGTCAGGTCATTCGAGGCGTGCCCCTCGCCGATGAGCCACATCATCATCGAGCATCTGCACGGCGCGGCGACCAGGGTTCCTGTTGCCAGCACGGCGTGCACGCTGCGCACCGCCGGCTTCAACGTCGTCATCGTCTCGCAGTGGACGAGCGCCGGCGAAACAGAGCGAGGGGTCGCCTGGGCGCGAGACACGTTCTCGGCGCTCACGCCGTATCTCGCGCCGACGCGCTACATGAATTATCTCGAGGCCGATGCGGTCGATCCCGCTGCCGTCGCCTACGGACCAAATCTCCGCCGACTGCAAGAGCTCAAAGCGAAGTGGGATCCAGACAACTTGTTCCGACAGAACGTTAACATTGTGCCGCGGTCGGGGAAAGTCATCTGATGCCCTATAACAAGCTGGTTCGCGCGGCCCAAGCTTGATCGCTTCGGTGACGCCATCTGCCGCCGTCCACCACGCTGCTCGTCCGGACGATGCACTCCGTGTGTCGCGTAGTCATCACGCGGCCTGAGCACTACGTTCAGGGGGGCGCGGTTTAGACCAGTGCCGTGTCTGCCTCGTTTTCTCGGAAGTCCGTGCGCGCTGGACTGCGTGAGGGTTTCAGCTCGCTGGCGAGCGCACAGCGGAGCGCCTCACGGGCGCGCGATAGTCTCGACATCACGGTCCCGACGGGTATCCCGATGACGTCCGCCAGCTCTCGATAAGACAGACCCTCGACCTCGCGGAGCACGAGCATTTGATGAAAACGCTCTGGCAACCTGCTCATCGCGCGCGCCACGGACGCGACGTCATCGGTTTGAAGCAGTAACGTTTCGGGATCCGACTGAGGTCGGGCACTGCTGTGTTGCTCTTCATCAAACGAGTCGCTGGGAGCTTCGAAGCCGTGGCGCCGCCAGCCATAGCAGGTGTTGCGAACGATCGTGAGGAACCAGGCACGCCCATCTCCGCCGTCAAATGTTCGAAAGTAGCGAAACGCTCGAAGGGCCGCTTCCTGCACCACATCTTGCGCATCGTGTTCATTCCGCATCAGCCAGCGCGCCAGGCGACAGGCGGCATCGAGATGCGGAACGATGACCGCGTCAAAGCTCTCACCGGTTCCATGGGTCTCAGCGCGCGGCGCGTTGGCTGACATGTCGCGAGTGTGGCGCGCGAACGCCCTGGCCACCACCCACAGCAACCGCACGGAAGTCATACAACGCTCGGTCCAGCCGCAGGCAGTAACATGACGAGGTCATGAAACCTGGCCCGCCGGGGGCGTTCGGCGCGCAGCTCAAAACCTTTAGGGAGGTTGCGGGTTACACACAGGAGGAGCTTGCGACGATTGCGGGCCTTTCGGTGCATGGCGTAAGCGCGCTCGAGCGCGGAGAACGGCGGAGGCCTCACGTCGAAACCGTGCGCGCACTGTGCGCAGCGCTCGATTTGACGGGGGCCGCCCGCGACGCACTCCTGCGGAGCGCACGCGCGCCTGCTGACGATGCCTCGGTCGATGAACTCGGCGCAGGCTCATTGCCGCTTCCGCTCACCACTCTCGTCGGCCGCGATGCTGACGTGCAAACGCTGCAAGACTGGCTCACCGATCCTGCCATCCGTCTGGTTACGATCACGGGGCCAGGAGGCGTCGGGAAGACGCGTCTGGCGCTCCAGATAGCGCATGCAATCGCGGCAAAGCGCGCAACCCGGGTAGTGTTCGTGCCGTTGGCCGCCACGCGAAACCCCGCGTTCGTCGCGTCGGCGATCGCCGAGTCGCTCGGCTTGCCGAGCGTCACGGCGATGGAATTGCCCAAGCGCGCACGCGCGGCGTGTGAGGGTCGGCCGACGTTGCTCGTGCTCGACAATTTTGAGCAAGTGTTGGACGCGGCGCCGCTGGTCGCCGACCTCTTGTCGTCGGCGGCATCGCTTCGAGTGCTGGCGACCAGCCGCGCCGCGCTCCGTGTCCGCGGGGAGCGTGAGTATCTCGTTCGAACGCTTGCGCTCGACGTCGAATCGGACACGCTGACGACCGCGGATCTGGCTCGGTGCCCCGCGGTGCGTCTGTTCGTGGAGCGGGTCCGCGGCGTGCAGCCAGACTTTCAGCTCACCGCGGCGAACGGTTCCACAGTGGCCGCGATTTGTCGGCGGCTCGATGGGTTGCCCCTCGCAATCGAGCTCGCCGCTCCGTGGATGAAAGTGCTGACGCCCGAGGAACTCCTCCGCCGACTGGGAAGCGACGTCCTGCACTCGGCTACCGTCCCGCGCGACGTTCCGGAGCGTCACCAAACCATGAACGCGACCGTCGCGTGGAGCTATGGGCTCCTCGACCGGGACCAACAGCGCGCATTCCGCCGATTTGGCGCGTTGCCAGGTTTGTTTCCGATCGATGCGGCTGCGGCGGTCCTTGCCGGTGCCGAGGGGATCGTAAGCGAGGGTGAAGCCCTTCGCGCGGCGGCATTACTGATCGACAAGAGCCTTCTGGTGCGATCGCCGACCTCCGCGGTGCCGACCTGTCCGCTCTACCAGATGCTCGAAACCGTACGGGCCTTTGCGGCGCGCGAGTTGTCTGGAGCGGGTGAGCGCGATGACGCCTGCGAAGGTCTTGTGCGGTACTGCACCCGTGAAGCCTCCCTCGCCGCATCGGGGCTGGTCGGAGCCGCGCAGGTTGAATGGCTGGATCGCGTGCGGGAAGACCTCGAGAGCTACCGCGGCGCACTGGCGTGGCTCATCGAGCACCAGCGTGCCGCCGAGGCGATCGACATCGCCTGGGCGCTGATGTTCTTCTGGGTGATCCGCGGCCATACCGTCGAAGGCCTGCGGTGGTATGAACAAACGCTGAACTTGCCGTCGCTTTCGCCCGCCGCCGAGTCGAGGGCGCTCCTCGGATCGGCGGTCATGGGTACACGCAAGGAGACCACGCGGGCGCACGCACAGAGCTCACGCATGCGCTCGCGCTCGCCCACGGCACCAGCGACATGGAGATCGTCGCGCACGCCGACCATATGTGCGGCCATGTCGAATACGCCCTTGGCAACATCGACGCCGCTCGCGACCGGTTTGCCCACAGCGCGGACGTGTTCCGCACGCTGGCAATCCCCTGGGGCACCGGGTATGCGATGAGCGGGATGGCCGAGGCCGCCTTGGCGAGCGGCGATGACAGCCAGGCCGAACTGCTGCTCGATCAGGCCGCACCGATGCTCCGAGACGCCGGCCCATGGTTCCTATCGTACGGGCTATATGTTCGCGCCGTCCTCGCGCTGCGGTGTGGGGAGCCGGATCAGGCGATTGCCTTGGTCCGTGAAAGTCTCATCGGCATCCGCGAGCTCCATGACACGTTCGCGTTCGTCTACACGCTGGTGCCGCTGGCCGCTGCCGCGATGTTCAAGGGCGATGCCGCGTGGGCGGCGCGGATTCTGGGTGCGCGCGACGCCATCACTGAACGCACAGGCATCACGCTCGTCGATGACCGAGTGCACACCCTGCGAAAAAACGCGGAACGCGAGGCGCGCGCACGTCTTGGCCCGCATCTGTGGGCCATGGCGCACGCCGCGGGGCGCAGCAGCTCAATCGATGCTTTGCTGAAGGACATCGATCGTGTGCCTCGGAACGCGCGCCGGCCGACTGATCGTCAACGACGCCGCGACCGCGTGGAATCGTGATCGCGCGTGAGCGGCCTTAGTCAGTCACCCCGGCTTTCCGCGGACGCGATCCACGGTACCGGCCTCCTTCTGGAACGAAGTTGCGAACGCGCGCTCGCTTTAGCTCCTGCGAACGTAGAGGCCAGGTGCGAACGCCAGACCGAAGCGCGGGGGACCCCCCGAGCCTCAATACCCCCTCGGTTTACTGCCCCTGTGAGGCAAGCCTGTCGACTCCGACTTACACGCGGCCATTCGACAAACGACTCGCTCGGCGGGGTATTGAACGTAATCCTTGATCAAACCATCCCTCACTAAGATGGACTCCTTCTACCCGACAACCCTCAGACCGCCCAATTTTTTCGCCAATGCTTTAAGCAATGGCGCCGTGCCCATAGGTCCCGCTACCTTGCACGCGCAGACGTAGACAGTCGCATCGCCTGTGAAAAACGGAGTCAACATTGCGAGGCTCATCGTGTGCTGCTGTCTCAGCGAATCGATCGTGATCTGATCGTCCCCGATCCAGAAATGCGCCGGGGACCCGTGGCTTGCAAACGCCAGCGTCTTGATTCGGCAACTGGGCTCGTGGCACTTCCTTCGTACCCGCCGTAACTGCAGGCGCGTTCGTGGTGACGCGCGTTGCGCAGCGCGCGCGGCCGTTTCGTTCCGGAAGTCGCCAGTCGCCTCATCAGCGCGGTAACAGGTGTTGCGCCACAGGTGCACCGGCCTCATGACACATGCGACTTTGCGCCGCTTTTCGTGCCGTCAGCGAGTGCTCCACGCGGGCGCACACCTTGCTCTGAGTGACACCGACCGCCGCGGCGTTCGGCGCCGGTGGCTCCTGACCTCGGTCAACGGTCTTAGGCGCCGCGGCGGTCCTCGATCCGGTTCGCACCTATCCAAGGAGATGCTATGAGAAGCGTATTCGCCCTGCTCGTGTTCGTCTGCGCGGCCCTGGCCGCCGTTCCCAGCGTGTCGGCGGCGCAGAACGACAAACCCGCCGCCGCGTCAGCGAAAGCTGCCATCAACCTCAACACCGCGTCAGTCGATCAGCTCGACGAGCTGCCGGGCGTCGGCCGCGCGACCGCGCAGCGCATTGTCGAATACCGCCAGAAAAACGGCGGCTTCAAAAAGATCGAGGAGTTGATGAACGTCAAGGGCATTGGCGAAAAGAGCTTTCTCAAGCTCAAGACGCTGATCAGCGTGGCGCAGAAACCTGGTGCGGGAGAGCAGTAGCCTCATGGGCGGACCCGCAACTCGAGGCGCCGCCCTCATCGACGTCGTCTTTACCGTGGGCCTGGTGGCGGTGCTTTCGGGCATCGCCATTCCCTCGATGCAATCGGCGCGCGAATTCCGAGCCGCCCGCGCCGGCGCACGATACCTCGCCGCACGCTTGCAGCAGGCCCGCATGGAATCGCTCAAACGCAACGTCACGGTCGCGATGCGCTTCGATCCGAGCGATCCAAATCTGTTCGCCGTCTACGCGGACGGTGATGGCGACGGCGTGCTTCAGAGCGACATTGATCACGGCATCGACGAGTCGATCGCGCCCGCGGCGCGGCTCACCGACTATCTCGGACCCATCACACTGCGCATCAATCGCGATGTGCCAGAACCAGAAACGGGCGCGCCGCTCACCGCCGGCAGCGATCCGCTGCGCATCGGCCGCTCGGCGTTGCTCTCATTCAGCCCGCTCGGCACCGCAACCAGCGGGACCTTGTACTTGGCGGCACCCGCCGGACCGCAGATGGCGATCCGAATCCTGGGCTCGACGGGTCGGATGCGAGTACTCCGCTTTGATACAACGGCGAGGCAGTGGCGCGAGGACTGACCGACCACGGCGACCGTCGGCTCGCGTCACGCGTCGCCCCCGAACAGACGCCGTGGGGCACGGTCGCGATCCTCAGGCCAGGACAGGAAGTGCGTGTGATCAATGTGGGCCCCGGCGGCGCCTTGATCGAGTCGGCCAATCGCATGAGCCCGGGTACACGCACCGAGCTGCAGTTATCGGGCGCGGCTCGCCACAGTATTCGCGGACGCATCGAACGCTGCACGGTGACGCGCCTCGATCCGGTCCGTTACCAGGGCGCCATCATCTTCGAGCGGTCACTGGACTGGCACGAGCACTCGACGGGTAGCGGGTATTAACTTCCCAGTGCGGCGGGAAGGCGACGGGAACCAACTACCCGCGATCGATGCGATGAAAGGTCGGCGAGCAGGACATGAACTCCGGGAAACACACCAAACGGCGCTACGAAGCGTTGGCATCCGGCTTGATACCTGCCCATGGCACACCCGAGTGGAGATACGACATGGATTCGAAGCCAGCCCCGCGTGTGATGGGTTCCGCACGAAAAACCGACGCCCGAAGGGGAGTGCACGAGGTGGTACGCGAAATCGCCCAGGATTGGCTGCTCACCGAAGGCCGCGCCGATCTGCACGCCGCCATTCTCGAGCGGCTGCGTCGGATACTCACGCCCGGCGTCGTACGGTTCAAGGAAATCGAAGCCGCCCGCGGCTTGCGGCCGGGCAAACCAATCAAGACGCGCGATTACGTGGCCTACGCGGTCCCTCTGTCAGACCCAACGCGCCGGTTGATGCTCGAAGCGTCGGTGCCACCGGACCGCGGCCTCGACGAGTGGACGTGCCAACTGCTTGAAACGGCCGCCAGCTTGTCGACATTGCTCTTTGATACGGAACGACTGGCCAAGCTGCAACATCGACCGAGCGAGGCACATCGCGATAGCGCGGCTTCACTCATCGGGTCGAGTCCTATCATGCACGCGCTGCGCGAGCGAATCGATCGCGTTGCCACAACCGATTTCACCGTGCTCGTGGAGGGCGAAAGTGGCACCGGCAAGGAGCTGGTCGCCCGCCAGATTCACGGCTTGAGTCGCCGATCGCAAGGACCGTTTGTGGCGATCAACTGCGCGGCGCTCGTCGAAACATTGATCGAAGCCGAGCTCTTTGGCATCGAGGAACGCACCGCCACGGGCGTCCGCGGCCGTCGTGGTAAGTTCGAACACGCCGACGGCGGCACACTCTTCCTCGACGAGGTGTCGGAGCTATCCCTGGCGGCACAAGCCAAGCTGCTCCGGGCGATTCAAGATCTCACCGTCGAACGCGTCGGCAGCTCCGCCGGGCGACGTGTCAACACACGGATCGTCGCCGCAACCAACCGGCCCCTCTCCACGCTCGTCGAGCGCGGGTTGTTCCGCGCTGACTTGTTCTACCGTCTCGGCGGCGTCGAAGTCACCGTGCCACCACTTAGAAAACGCAAGGAGGACATGCTCGAACTCGCGCAGCATTTTCTGTCGAGCCACGGCGGTCGTGGCCGGCTCACGATGACACCCGCGGCGATCGACGCGCTCATGACCTACGACTGGCCGGGGAACGTGCGTGAGCTCGAGCGCATGCTGGAAGGCGCGATCGCCACCTGCGAAACGCACGACATCGGACTGGACCATCTGCCGATCAGTCTCCGCGGCGCATATGGCGACGTGCTCATGCCGTCGATTCAAGCCAGCGACACCATGCGCGCGTGGGGAAGCCGCTACGCGCGTCTGGTGCTCGAACGAAGCGCACGCAACAAGCGGCAGGCCTGCAAGGTGCTCGGCATTTCGTATCACACGCTCAATAGCTATCTGAAATACCGGCCCGCAGAACGCCGCGCGGCCAGCGCGGCCGCGGCCGCGATCGCACCGGCGCGGCAGGCCGAACGCGTCGCACCGTCGGGGTGACGCGGTCGATCGGAGTCGTTCTACTGGCCGGGGCCACCGGCCGAATTCGCGGCGAGGCGGGGAAGAGGTCCCGAGGTCACGCGCCGCTCGATCGACGGCTGTCGTACGAACAGCCGCAATCGAGGGGAGGCTGACATGAATCGGTTCGTCGTCTTTATCGCGGCACTGGTGTGGGTCGGCGCATCATCCACCGACGCCGCGGCGCAGCGGCCGCGGGCGCGGGTGGGCACAAAACAAAGCATGGACATGGTGATCAATCGCTGGGTGGTTGACGCCGAAGGGCAGCAGATCGGACCACCGGCCAACGCCCTGCGCTGTCACTTGGAGCGCGTCAAGACCGACAAGGGATGGCGCACCACTGTGGTGCTCGGCGTCCCCGGCGTCCCAAGTCCTCAGCAGCCGATCTTCGCAAATCCGTTTGAAGGAGGCCGCGTCGAATTCGACGAGATGGGCACATTCAGCATGTTCGACAAGGACGGACACGCGATCTCGGTTCCGAGCGGATTGCAACCGGCTGGCGGTCTCACGTTCGACACCGACTGGTCTGGGTCGCTCGCAGCCAGCAACAGCGAAACGGCGCGGCAGGCACGTCTGGCGCAAGTGGAGGCGCGCTACGGTCGATCGACGGGGAAGGTTCGAGGGCTCTCACGCTACGTGCACGGCAGACAGACGATGACCTCGAGGAGCTACTCCTGGATGCGAACTCGGGTCTCCCCGCGGAATTGAACGTCGTCCATGCCGGTCTGCTCAAAGGTCAGGTCACCTTTGATTACGTCGAGCATCCAGGCCGTGGACTCGTACGTCGCGCCATGCGCAGCGAGACCAGGCTCAACGAAGAGGGACATCGAGCCGTCACGACGACCGAATTCACCAACTTCGCCGTCGAGCAGGAGAACTAGGGCCATGAACACCAAGTTCATCGTCTGGGCATGGGCCGCAGTCCTTTCAGTTCCGGCATACAGTGGCGCGCAGGACATCGCTGCCGTGTTCGTCCACGGACTGGCCGGCGATCAGCATACGTGGCAGGCAACAGCCGCGCGGCTGCAACAGCAGCTCGCGATTCGTCCGTACCTCCCGGCGTTGTCGTGGCGGGAGAACATCGAAACGCAGGCCGGTCAATTACAGAATCAATTCGGCGGCCTGCCCGCGTCGACTATCGCCGTCGGTCATAGCAACGGCGGCCTCGTCGCCCGCCACTGGAGCCGGCAGCATCCGCTCGGTGCGCTGTTGACCGTCGGCACACCCAACACCGGTGCCCCCGCCGTCGACCACCTTCACGACATGGTCGGTTTCAATCAGAACCTTTACAACGCTGTCGGCATGGCCGGTGGAGCACTTGCCATCGACCCAAGCACGTGGAATTTCGTGTACCTGTTTGTAAGGGGCGCGTTGCTTTTCAGTCAGCAATTCGCCGTCGACACCGTACTAGGCGCTGCGGGGCTGGGCCTCCAATACGGCATTCCGGTGCTCGGACAGATGTCGACGGGTTCATACCTGATGGGAGATATGAACTCGTCACCCAGCATCGCACGAGAGCAGAGCGCGATCGGCTCGCGCGCAGGGTTGATATACGTCGCGAGGAACTACTGGCTCGCTGGGCCCGCGCGCGCGATCGACCCTGACAACGCCGACCGCTACTTTAACCAAATGTGGGTCTCGATCAGCGTCATGGAAGCGGCCGGTGCCTATCTCGCGTCCAGCTATCCGACCAATGGCACCGCCAATTGGATCGCGAACGCGCTCTTCAACGCCGCCGGATGGGTCCGATGGGTCGACCCCGCGTGGTGCTGGGTGGTCACGAGCGACTTCTCGTGCAACACGTGGCACGACGGTATTGTGCCGACCGACCGACAGGTTCTGCCGGGTGCGGCCAATATTCTCGTGGCTGGCCCCGCGCACACTCAGGAACCTAAGGAGAGCGGCACCGTGCAATACGTGCTCACGAACTACTTGAGTGTTGCCGCGCGCAACGGTGGTTCCGTTGCCCCGCGCCCCGGCGGTGGAGTCGACGAGCTCGGTCCAGGACAAACGTTGTTCCCGGGCCAGAAACGAACCTCAGGAGACGGCCGGTTCGAGTTGGCGTTCCAGGAAGACGGCAATCTCGTGCTGTACCGGATGTCCGACGGAGTTGCGTTATGGGCGACCCACACCTACGCGCCGGGCGGAGAAGCCGCGATGCAGGGCGATGGCAACTTCGTGGTGTACGACGCGACGGGTGTCCCGCGCTGGGCCTCGGGCACCGCCAACTACCCGGGGGCCGCCCTGTTTGTGCAAAACGACGGCAACGTCGTGATTTACGACTACTACGGATACCCGATCTGGGCGACCGGCACCTCTCAATGATCCACCCGCTCGCCGCCAGTTCGTTGTTACGAGTCCTCGCAGCGGCGGCCCTTGCCGGGGCCGCCGCTGTCGAACCACGCGTGCTGTGGCATGTGCGCGGCGAGGGATGGGGCACGCCTGCAGCGGAATCAACGAGCGTGTACTTTGCGACGAAAAATCACCAAGTCGTCGCCTTGGATGTCGAAACAGGACGCGAACGGTGGCGAGCAGACACCAACGAACCGGGGAACGAAACGTTTGGCTTCGCCGTCGTGCTCGCCGGATCGGTGGTCGTCGTCGGCGACTACAACGTGGTGGCGTTCGACCGCACGACCGGTGCCTTCAGGTGGCGATTCGATCCAACCGATGGCTACGGCCCAGGCATCTATGTTGGCGACGCCACGAACGGCCTCATTTTCACCGGCTCTCCGGCGGGTCGGCTCTATGCGATTGAACAAGAGACAGGTGTGTCGCGGTGGTCGGCGCTTGTCGCGGACAACCGCAAGACGACGGTGTTCGCACCAGTGGCAAACGACCGGACTGTCGTAGCCGGCTTCACCGAGTTCTCGTTTCCGAACCGCGGCGGCGTCGTGGCGGTCGATCTCAAGACAGGGGCGGAGCGGTGGAGAGCCTGGTTTCCGCCGCCGGCCGAGCACGATCTGGCGACCAACTCCGCGGGCGGTCCGGTTTTCTACGAGAGCTCGGTGCTCGCCTCGAGCGGCGACGGTACGATCTACGCCCTCGATCTGGAGAGCGGCCAGATCAAGTGGTCGTTGCCCCGGGTCAGCGACCTGCCTCCAGGCACGATTCTCTCGCCGGATCGAGACTTTCGTCCGCTCGCGCTGAGCGGCTCGACGCTGCTCACCGGATCGCTCACCGGTGTCGTGCTCGCCTTCGATCTGTCCACTCGCCAGCAGCGCTGGCGGTTCTACTCGCGGTGGTCGGGATCGACCGCGTTCAAGATGACCGCGGACGATCGCTCGCTCTATTTGCCGTACTTCAGCGGGGAATTGGTGGTGCTCGATGTCGCCTCAGGGCTCGAACGATGGCGCATCGGCGACTGGAAACAGGGGTTCTTATGGGCGCCGCTCGTCTCGAACGACCGGGTGTTTGCGGGTGCAACAGGGTCGGGTTTCTACGCCTTCGATCGCCTCGATCGCGAACCGTAAACGCGCGTGGTATCGCGCTTGTCGCCGGATTGCTGGTGAGTGTTGGCGCGTGCGGATCGAGCCCCACGTCCCCGTCTCCGCCCCGCCCCTCAGGACTGACGGGCGAGTGGACCGGCACATTGAACGATCCGATCGCCGGTGCGGGGCGCCTCACGATGACGCTGACCGAGGGGATGGTCTCGGCGAATCTCACGGGCGTCCAAGGGACGTGGCGTGTCTCCTTCCCTGGTGACAGCACACGGACGACGAGCGGCATTGCTTCGGCGTTGAGATCGGGTTCTGACGAGCGCGTCGCCATCAACCTCAATCCTTTAGGCCTGCCGCCATGTCCGTCGAGCCCGCCCCCTGTACGGACTGCACGGCAATGCCTTTGTCTTGACGGTCTCTATCACGACGAATCGGCTTGCTGGCAGCTCGACGTATTACACCTGCAGCGAGGCTTTCGAAGGGACGGTCGACGTGACGCGCTGAGGAACTCTCGTCCTGACGGCCTCCCGTCCTTGACCGGGTGCGGAGCGGCATAGTACCCGTGAGACGTCGTCTGTACGCCTCACGGCTCCCGCCGCAGAGCGGCAGCAGTCCCCCATCCACCTCCATGACCGTCGCCACCGGCGCTCCGCTGAAGAAAACCGCGCTTCACGCCGCGCACGTGGCGCTTGGCGGGCGCATGGTGCCGTTTGCCGGCTGGGAGATGCCGGTCGAATACTCGGGCATCACCAACGAACACAACGCGGTGCGCGCCGCGGCGGGCCTCTTCGACGTCTCGCACATGGGCGAGATCGAGATCGCCGGCAAAGACGCGCTCGCAGCCGTACAACACCTCACCAGTAACGATGCCTCGAAGCTGCAGGTCAATCAGGCGCAGTATTCCGCGTTGATGACGCCGCAGGGCACCTTCGTCGACGATCTGCTCGTCTACCGCTTCGCCCCGAACCACTTCCTGCTTGTCGTCAACGCCAGCAACGTAGACAAGGACTATGCCTGGATCGCCGAGCACGCAAAGGCGGCAGGAGACGTCGCCATCGTCAACTCGAGCGACCGGTATGCACTCATCGCCGTGCAGGGTCCCAAGGCGCGGGGGATCGTGCAAGGTCTCACCGGCGTCGATCTGTCCAGCATGAAGTACTACTGGTTCGCTCACGGCGAGATCGCGGGTGTGCGCGGCACGATCTCGCGCACTGGATATACGGGCGAAGACGGTTTCGAGATTTTCGTCGCGCCACAAATGGCCACCCGCGTCTGGAACGCGCTTGTCGAAGCCGGCAAGGACGCCGGCATTCAGCCCTGTGGGCTCGGCGCGCGCGACACGTTGCGGCTCGAGGCCGCGATGCGACTCTACGGCAACGAAATCGACGATACGACGACCCTGCTCGAAGCCGATCTGGGTTGGATCGTCGGCTGGAACAAGCCGGCGTTCATCGGACACGAGGTGCTGCGGCGGCAGAAGGCGTCCGGCGTCGAACGCACCATCGTCGGGTTCGAGATGCGCGAGCGCGCCATCGCGCGTCACAGCCACCCCGTGATGCGCGACAACGATCGAGTGGGCGTGGTGACGAGCGGCACACAAACGCCATTTCTGAAGAAAGCCATCGGTATGGCCTACGTGCCGAAGACCATGTCCGAGCTCGGCACCGAATTGTCGATCGACATCCGCGGCCGCCGCGCCGGCGCCGTGGTGGTGCCGCTGCCGTTTTATAAACGACCCAAGTCGACGTAGAGGACACTCATGTACCCCGCAGATCTCAAATACACGAAAGAGCACGAGTGGGTCCGCATCGATGGCGATACCGGCACGATCGGGATCACCGACTTCGCACAGCAGCAGCTCGGCGACGTCGTCTACGTCGATCTGCCGGAGGTCGGCGCCACGCTCACCGCCGGCCAGGTGTTCGGCTCGATTGAATCGGTCAAGGCGGTCTCGGAGCTCTTCGCGCCGGTCGGCGGTGAGGTCACCGAGATCAACACCGGACTCAAGAACAAGCCCGAGCAGGTCAACGCGAAGCCCCACGACACCTGGATGATCAAGATGCGCCTCGCCGATCCGGGCGAGGCATCGTCTCTCCTCGATTCGGCTTCGTATCAGTCACTTACGGGCGAGCAATCGACGACATGAATCTAGACCCGCTGGATCAGTTTGCCCCCCGACATATCGGTCCCGGTCCGGATGATCTGAAACCCATGCTCGAGCAGATAGGCGTGTCGTCGCTTGACGCGCTCATCGACGAAGCCATCCCGGCGAGCATCCGCCTGTCCGAACCGCTCGATCTGCCGCCGGCAGAAAGCGAATCGCAATACCTGGCCCGCCTCAAAGAGATCGCGCGCAAGAACAAGGTCTTCCGCAGCTTCATCGGCCTCGGCTACTACGACACGCTCACGCCAAGCGTGATTCGCCGCTGTCTGTTCGAGAATCCAGGCTGGTACACGCCCTACACGCCGTATCAGGCCGAGATCGCCCAGGGCCGCCTCGAATCGCTGCTCAATTTCCAGACGATGGTGACGGACCTGACGGGGATGGCGGTGGCCAACGCCTCGCTGCTCGACGAGGGTACCGCCGCGGGCGAGGCGATGGCGCTGTTTCACCGCGTCCAGGCCCGCAAGCTCGGCGACGACCCCGGCGTGTTTGTCGTGTCGGATGGATGTTTTCCGCAAACGATCGAAGTGCTGCGCAGCCGCGCCGAGCCGCTGGGTATCGAGTTGCGGGTCGGCCCTCTCGATCAGTTTATCTTCGACGCCCGCGTGTTCGGCGCGCTGGTGCAATACCCGGACGAGGCAGGACGGATTACCGATCTCCGCGGGTTCATCGCGCGGGCGCAGCAGGCGGGAGCGCTCGTCGCCGTCGCAACCGACTTGCTCGCGCTCGCGTTGATTACCCCGCCCGGCGAGATGGGCGCCGATGTGGTGTTTGGCAATTCGCAGCGCTTTGGTGTGCCCCTGGGATTCGGCGGACCGCACGCCGCGTTTTTTGCCGCGAAGGAAGAACACGTGCGGCATCTGCCCGGCCGCATTATCGGCGTGTCCATCGACGCGCAGGGTAAGTCGGCGTATCGCATGGCGCTGCAAACGCGCGAGCAGCACATCCGCCGCGAACGGGCAACGTCCAACATCTGCACGGCGCAGGCGCTCCTGGCGAACATGGCCGCGATGTACGCGGTGTATCACGGCGCCGCGGGTATCCGCGCGATCGCCGAACGCGTCCACGGTCTCGCGCGGCTGCTCGACGATGCGCTTCGCGAGATTGGGTATACGCAGCAGAACGATGCGTACTTCGATACGCTGCGGATCTCTGCCACAGCGGACGCGATCAAGACCATTCGCGGCAAGGCCGTTACCGCCGGACTCAATTTCCGTTACGTCGGTGATTCGGCCGTGTCGGATTGCGCTCGACGAAACCGCAACGCTGGGGGACATCCAGGCGATCGTCGGCGTGTTTGCCGCCGCCGCGGGACGCCACACCGCGCAGGTGCTCGACGGCTTGACGCTCGGCGAGGAACCGAAGGTGCCCGAGCGCGCTGCGCCGGACCACGCCGTACCTCACCCATCCGGTATTCAACACGCATCATTCCGAAACGGAGATGATGCGCTACATTCGCGGCCTCGAGCGCAAGGACATCGGTCTCGACACCTCGATGATTCCCCTGGGCTCGTGCACGATGAAGCTCAACTCGGCGAGCGAGATGTATCCCGGTCTCGTGGGAGGAGTTTTCGCGCATCCATCCATTCGCGCCGGCGAGCCAGGCCGAGGGCTACGCGCAGATCTGCCACGAGCTCGAACAAGCGCTGTGTGCCATCACCGGCTTCGCCGCGACCTCACTCCAACCCAATTCGGGTGCGCAAGGCGAGTTCGCCGGGCTCGCCGTGATTCGCGCCTATCACAAGGCGGAAGAGCAGGACCATCGCGATGTCGTCCTGATCCCGGCCTCCGCGCACGGCACCAATCCGGCAAGTGCGGTGATGGCCGGGTATCGCGTCGTGGTCGTCGCCACCGACGTGCACGGCAACGTCGACCTCGCCGACGCTCAAGGCAAAAGCCGCGGAGCATCGCGACAAGCTCGCGGCGCTGATGATCACGTATCCGTCGACACACGGTGTGTTCGAAGACGCCATTCGTGACATCTGCGCCATCGTCCACGAGCACGGCGGGCAGGTGTACATGGACGGCGCCAACATGAACGCGCAGGTCGGCCTGACCAGTCCCGCGTCGATCGGCGCCGACGTGTGTCACATCAACCTGCACAAGACGTTTGCGATTCCGCACGGCGGCGGGGGTCCCGGGATGGGACCGATCCGGTGGCCAAGCATCTTGCGCCGTATCTGCCCGGCCATCCGCTCGGGCGCGTGGGCGGCGCGCAGCCGATCGCGCCGGTGTCGGCCGCGCCGTGGGGCAGCGCCAGCATTCTGCTGATCTCGTACGGATATATCCGCATGCTCGGGGCGGACGGGGTCACCGACGCGACCAGGTACGCGATTCTCAACGCCAACTACATCAAGTCGCGCCTCGAAAAGCATTACGACGTGCTCTACACGCGCAAGGGCGGCCGCGTCGCGCACGAGATGATCTTTGATCTCCGCAAGTTCAAGGCGAAGGGTGTTGAAGAGGGCGACGTCGCCAAGCGGCTGATGGACTACGGCTTCCACGCACCCACGGTGTCGTTTCCCGTGCCCGGCACGCTCATGGTGGAGCCGACCGAGAGCGAATCAAAGGCGGAGCTCGATCGGTTCTGCGACGCATTGATTGCGATTCGCGAAGAGATCGAGGAGGTCGTCACCGGGAAGGCCGACGCCAAGGACAACGTACTCAAGAACGCGCCACACGCCGCGACCGTGGTGGCCGGAAATGAGTGGACGCATCCGTATTCCCGCGAGAAGGCGGCCTTCCCGTTGCCGTGGGTCCGATCGCACAAATTCTGGCCAAGTGTCGGCCGGGTTGACAATCCGGTACGGCGATCGAAATCTGATCTGCGTGTGCCCACCGACGGAGACTTACGCTTAACCGTCGCCGTCGACCGTCGACTGTCGACCGTGGACCGTGGACGGAGGGCAAGCGGCCGGGCCGTCACGCCGCCGCCGATTCGTTAACGGGACGCGCCAATCAGCAAGCCGATTGAGCGATCGAGCGGGTTGTAGAAGTTGCCATAGAAGGGCGACGCGAGATTGTTCTGCACGTCGCGCTCGGCAGACGCGCCCAGCAGGTTGTAGGTCTTGACTCCGGCGCGGAACCGGTACTTCTTGAATTGCCACGGTCGCGAGATGGATAAATCGAGCGTGCGCACGGTTGGCAGGCGGCCGGAGGTGTTGCGCTCGCCGACGAAATCCTGAAACTCGTTGACGGCAGACCACGGAAACCCCGACCGCAGTTCTACCACCGGCACGAGATCCCACTTCCCAGGCGATCCGATCGTGCCACGGACCATCACCCGGTGGCGAACGTCGTGTGGCGTGAGACCCGTTGCGTTCTCTCGGACGATGGGTGTTCGGAAGTTCCCGTAGAACTGATCGTAATTGTTGAGGTCGGCGGTTCCCTTCGCCCACACATAGGCGAACGTCAAGTCGCGCCGGCCGCCACCGAGATAGCGCGCCGTCGTCTCGAACTCGCGGTAGTTCGATGCGCCGGTGCTCGATGCGAACAGCCGCCCCGCCGCGGGATCGGGCGTGACGATGTACTCGTGCGAGCCGACCCGCCGGAGAAATGCCGCCTTCAAGAGAAGACGACGGCCGAAGCGCTGATCCCACTCGACATTGGCGACGTTGGCCTCGGGTGTGTGGAGGTCGAGATCGAGCACGTTGCGAATGGCCAGCGGCGTGCCCAGCGCCTCGCCACTGGGCGCGAATCGCGACACCACTCTTGGTTCGAACGACTCGAAGGCTTCGATGTTAGGGGCGTGCGCTGGACGAAGTTGCCGAATCCGCCGCGAATGATGGCGCGGCCCTCGGGAAGCACGCCGACGGCGATGCCCGCGCGGGGCGAATAATTGAAGTGTTCGACGATGCCGTCGCGGTCGGCGCGGAAGCCGAGCTCGAGTGTGACACGCGATCCGAGGCGCCACCGGTCCTGCACAAAGAACGGAGAACTCGAGGCCGTTGACCTCCTGCAGGCTGGAACCGCTGAACTCGGTGCGTTCGGCGAGCGATCCGTCAAGCCGTCGAATCTCGAGTGGCCGGCTGCTGCTCGACCCTTCGAACCACGAACGCTGCAGGTCGGTGCCGAACTTGAGGACATGCTGCCCGCGCCACCAGTTACGCGTGAGGCTGACGGTCTCCACGAGCTGCACGCTGCGCACGCGGCGTTCCTGATAGTTGAAAAAGTTGCCGCTCTGCGTCTCGGGCGCATACGTCATCGGCAGAGTGCCGTCGCGATTGCCCACCTCGATCTCAAACCACCGCGTTGACAGGGTTGATTCGAGCACCACATCGGAGGCCAGCGCGAAGCGGTCGACGACCCCGGCCGATGCGCCCTGCTGCTCCATGCGCGGCGTCGCCTCCGCCGGCCGAAACGTGTTCATCGTCGCGTGATCGACGATGCGCGGAAACCCCACGAACCCGCCGCCGATCATATGCCTCGCCGACAGCACGCCGTCGACCCGCGTAAAGGAGTCGAAGCTGGTGAGCTCGACTTCCGGTTCATCGGGCAAACTCTTGACCGGCGTCTTCACCAGGCGAAACTGGAAGTCTTCGGCGAGGAACAGCCGATCGCGCATGAGCGGCCCGCGCACCGACATCCGCGGCTCGAATCCGCGTATCTCGAAGCCCTTTCGCAGCCGCGGCATCAGGTTGCCCGGCTTGAACTCCCAATCGTTGGTGCCCCGGCGGGTGCGAATTTGCGTCACGCTGGTGGTGAAGCGCCCGTACTCGGCCGCGAAGGGATTGGCCAGCACTTCGACCGACTCGATGCTCTGACTGGGCAACTCGAGGTCGAAGTCGCCGCTCGAGGGATCGACGAGACTGGCGCTGCTGATCTGCAGCGCGCCCTGCGTGGGTTGTCCGCCTTTAACGCGCAAGCGTCCGTCAGTGCCCCGCACCACGCCGGGCAGGAGCGGCAACAGACTTTGAAAATCGTCGCCCTGGATCGGCGCGAGCTCCATCACCGAGCCGGCGAGGAGATCGCTCATGGAGACCGGCTGGACGCTGTCGGTTGGTGACGGCGGCGTTGCGGCCTTGACTTCGACGGCGGGCAATTCGAACGTCAATTGAATATCGAGCAGCACTTCCGAGCGGGCGTTACTGCGCACGTCGAAGGGCAGTGATTGCCGCGAAAAGAAGCCTTCCCGCGTGGCGTTGAGCATGTACCGCCCCGGCGCCACGTCGGGAAAGGTGACCTGCCCGGCTGCATCGGTTGTCGTTTGCCCGAGCACCAACGGGTCCGTGGCGCCGCGCAGTTCGACCACCACCCCCGGCATGCGCACCTGGCCTTCCAGAGTGGTAATCGTCGCGACCACCGTTCCCGCTTCCGATGGCTGTTCAGGCGCAGACGCCGCTGTCGCAGGTGTCGTCAAGAGAATCGAGGCAAGAAGAATCCCGAAGAAGCGTGCGGGGTACGCGCGCGAACTGTGCATGACCGTCGAATTGTACTGCTGAACTGCGATCATGCGCTCACGTCGCGCACGAGGACGGTTGCCGCTGACGAAGCATCGGCCATCACATGGCCATCAGGCACCACCCGACCACAGCGCGAATCAGGCGTGAATCTGTGTCAATTCATATGCCCGTTTGCGGAATGCCGCGAGCAGCTTTTGCGTTGTCGGTCCGGGCACGCCGGCACCAATCCGGTGGTCGTCGACCTGCACGATCGGCATCAGCTCCCTGGTCGTGCTCGTAAAGAACGCCTCGTCTGCGTTGAACAGGTCGTCGTCTTTGAGCACCGCTTCTTCGACCGGCACACCGACAGCCTTCCCCAGTTCAAAGACGAACGCGCGTGTGAGCCCCGGCAACAGTCCGGCGTCGAGCGGTGGTGTGCGGACGACCCCGTTGGTCACGATGAAAAGATTCGACTGCGAACACTCGGACAGTTCGCCGCGGTAATTCCGGAATACGCCCTCAACCCCGCCGTGACGCATCGCCTCCTGCATGCAGAGCGCGTTGTTCAGCAGATTGTTGCTCTTGATCGTCGGGTTCACCGACCGCGGGTGATTGCGGATGATGTCGACCATGCAGACTTTGACGCCGTTCTCGAAGTCGCGCGCGGCGGGCTCCACGAGCGGCTTCACAATCACGACCACCGACGGCACCGGCGTGGCGGCCGGATCGTAGGTCAGCTCGCCGATGCCGCGGGTGAGGAGGATGCGGATATAGGCTTCAGCCGTCCCATCGGCCGTGCGCCGGCCCAGGTGCGCCGCGGCCATCGTGTCGAGCGAGCGGCGCAGGAACTCCTCGTCTCCGAACGGCACATCGAGCATGATCATGCGCGCCGACGTACGCAGGCGGTTCATGTGGCGGTCGAAAAGAAACGGCTCACCGTTGTACGTGCGGATCGTTTCGTACACGCCTTCGCCGTAAAGAAAACCGTGATCGAAAATTGAAATGACCGCGTGCTCACTGTCGCTGATGTTGCCGTTCACGTTGACGAAAGCGCCCATGCGCCCGAGCGTACTCCGTGTGCTAGACTCGCCGCAAGTCAGCCGCAGAGAGACGCAGACAATCGGGCCGCAGATGACGCAGATGACACAGATATGTTGTTGATCAGGCCATGCGTGCCTCCACCGCTCTGCGCCCGGGCGATCCGCCGTATCGCCCATACACTCCAAGATCCAAAAAACATCCGCGACATCTGCGTTGATCTGCGGCGTCTTTTTAATCTGCGTCCATCGGTGGCGTAATGCGCATCCTGACCGCGGAGCAGATGCGCGAGGCCGATCGGCGCACGATTCAGGACATCGGCATTCCGTCTCTCGTTCTCATGGAAAACGCGGGACGCCAGGTCGTCGCCGCAATGGAGTCGTTCTTTCAGGATCTCGCCGACCGGCAAGTCGCCGTCCTCAGCGGCAAGGGCAACAACGGTGGCGACGGTTTCGTCGTTGCGCGCACACTCCATCAGCGCGGCGTCGAAGTGTCGGTGTTCGTCGTCGGACAGGTCGCCGAGATCAAAGGCGATGCGCGGATCAATCTGGAAATCCTCGGACGGCTCGGGATCACGGTGGTGGAGATTTCCGACGAGAGTCAGTGGGAGCTGCACTTCTCGGAGATATCGGCGCACACGCTCATCGTCGATGCGCTTTTTGGTACGGGTCTCAAGTCGGCACTCTCGGGCATCTACGAAACCATCGTGGCCGACGTCAATGGGTCCGGCATACCGGTCGTGGCCATCGATGTCCCGTCGGGCATGTCGGCCGACACGCCGGATCTGATTGGCGATTGCATCGAAGCGAGCGTGACGGTCACGCTCGGCGCGCCGAAGCTGCCGCTCGTCCTGCCGCCGGCCGAGCAGAAGTCGGGGGAGGTCGTCGTCGCCGACATTGGCATCCCCGCCGAGATCATCCAGACGGCTCGATGGTCCGCGAGTCGAGCTCATGACCCGGGATCAGATGCGCGTGCTCATCAGCCCGCGCGAGCCGGATGCCCACAAAGGTGATTTCGGCCGCGTCCTGATTGTGGCCGGGTCGCGTGGAAAGACCGGCGCCGCCGTGCTCGCGGCGCACGGGGCGTTACGGTCTGGCGCGGGTCTCGTCACCTTGGCGACGCCGCGATCGTGCGTGCCGATCATCGCTGTGCAAGCACCGGATTACATGACCGAAGGGCTCGAGGAGACCGTCGACGGCACGATTCATTTCGCGGCAGCGGAATACGTGCTCGGCTTGAGCGCCGACGTGGTCGCGGTCGGACCCGGGCTCGGCCGCGGCGAAGGGGTCACCACCTTCATGCGCGAGCTCCTCGACCGCAGTGAGCTTCCGCTGGTGTTCGATGCCGATGCGCTGAATGCGTTTATCGACGAGCCCGCCGCACTCGTCGGGCGTGAAGGACGGGACCTGATCATCACGCCGCATCCCGGTGAGATGGCGCGTCTGGTTGGCTGCACGGTCGAAGACGTGCAGGCCGATCGGATGGGCATGGCGCGCAACTTCGCGTCCGCCCACCGTGTGTACGTGATCCTGAAAGGCTACCGCACGGTGATTGCCACCCCGGACGGGAAGATCTTCATCAATCCCACGGGTTCACCAGGCATGGCCACCGGCGGCACAGGAGACGTGCTCGCCGGGATGCTGGCTGCCTGGCTCGCACAGTTGCTCGATGCCGAAGCCGCGTGCAGGCTGGCGACCTACGTGCATGGCGCGGCTGGCGAGTTGGCGGATGCCGATGAAGGTGAACTGTCGATGACGGCGAGTGATCTGGCCGAGCACATTGGCGATGCCATCCTCGAGCTGAGTGCGCGCCGGCGCGTGGTGCAGAAAGGCGAGGAGTAGGCGGTCAGGGGTCAGGGGTCAGGTGTCAGTTATCACGCATCAGGAATTCACGACCAACTCCGAAGAGGAAACCCGGGACGTTGCGGCGCAGCTCGCGGCTAAACTCTTGCCTGGCGCCGTGCTGCTGCTCTCCGGCGACCTGGGCGCGGGCAAAACCGCATTCGTCAAAGGCCTCGCGGCCGGTCTTGGAATCGACCCAGACGAGGTGACGAGTCCAACCTTTACGCTCGTGCATGAATATCGGGGAGGCCGTCTGCCACTCGTGCACGTGGATCTCTATCGCCTCGAGCGTGCGGACTTGAGCGACATCGGGCTGGATGCGGACGCTGCTGATGCGGGGGTTACGGCGGTGGAATGGGCCGAGAGGCTATCGCGCGACGTGCCCGATGCGGTGCGGATCACGATCGAAGACGCGGGCGGCGATGACCGGGTAATCAGAATAGTTTCCAGTTCCCAGTTTCCAGTTCAAAGTTGAGTTACTCCATCCGGTAGTTGGGCGCTTCTTTCGTGATGGTCACGTCGTGGACGTGGCTCTCGCGGTACCCGGCGTTGGTGATGCGAATCATCTCCGCGTCGCGCTGCAGATCAGTAATGGTGGGCGCGCCGCAGTAGCCCATGCCCGCGCGCAAGCCGCCCATCAACTGATGCACCACCATCGAGATGCTGCCTTTGTGCGGCACGCGGCCTTCGATGCCTTCGGGCACGAGCTTTTCCGTCGATCCTTTGCCCGCGGGACTGGTGCCGCTTTCGAGTTCGAAATCGTCCTGGAAGTACCGATCGCGACTGCCTTTGCGCATCGCGCCGATCGATCCCATCCCGCGATATTCCTTGAAGGTGCGGCCCTGATACAGAATCAGCTCGCCCGGGCTCTCGTCGGTGCCCGCGAACAGATTGCCGATCATCACGGCGCTGGCGCCGACGGCGAGGGCTTTGACGATGTCGCCGGAGTTGCGGATGCCGCCGTCGGCAATCACCGGGATGTCGTGGCGCTTTGCGGCCTGGGCGCAGGCATGGATAGCGGAGATCATCGGCACGCCAATGCCGGCGACGATCCGCGTCGTGCAGATTGAGCCGGCGCCGATGCCAACCTTGACCGCGTCGACGCCGAGTTCGATCAGCGCCTCGGTCGCGTCGGCGGTGGCCACGTTGCCGGCGATGATATCGACGTCTTTGAACGCGCGGCGCAACCGCTGAACGATGTCCATCACGCCCTGTGCGTGGCCATGCGCGGTGTCGATGACCAGCACGTCGACATGTGCGGCGACGAGCGCCTCGGCGCGCTCGAGTGTGTCGCGGGCGATGCCGACCGCGGCGCCGACGCGCAGGCGCCCTAAGAGAGTCCTTCGCCGCGCTGGGATACTTGATCGCCTTTTGAATGTCTTTGACGGTGATGAGGCCCTTGAGCCGGAAATCGCGGTCGACGACCAGCAGTTTTTCGACCTTCTTCTGATGCAGGATTTCGCGAGCTTCATCGAGAGTCGTTCCGATCGGCACTGTGATGAGATTGTTCTTGGTCATCACGTCGGCGATCGGCCGGTCGATGTTGGTTTCAAACCGGAGATCGCGGTTGGTCAGAATGCCGACGAGACGTCCTTCCTTGCTGCCGTCCTCGGTGATCGGCACGCCGGAAATGCGGTATCGCCGCATCATCTCCAGCGCTTCGCTGATGCGCGCCTGCGGGCAGAGCGTGATCGGATTCACGATCATGCCGCTTTCCGACCGCTTGACGCGGTCGACTTCCGAGGCTTGCTGATCGATCGGCAGGTTTTTGTGAATGACGCCGAGGCCGCCGTGCTGCGCCATGGCAATCGCCATCTCGGACTCGGTGACCGTGTCCATCGCGGCGCTGAGCAGCGGGACGTTAAGGCGAATATTGCGCGTGAGGCGTGTGCTGACGTCGACTTGCGCCGGCACGACCGTCGAGTGCCGGGGCACCAGGAGAATGTCGTCGAAGGTCAACGCCGTTCGCAGACCGGCTTCGAGCGAGACAGGAGTGGGTATCTCGAACTTGGTCTGCGGCATTGTACTTCCTTATGCAATCCGGCCGGTCTAAAGACCGGCCGCTACGTGCATGTCAAGGGCCGCGACACGTCTTGTGTCAGGCGCCGTGACACTTCTTTATTTCTTCCCGGAGCCGCACCAGCACGGATCATTGCGGCCGATCTTCGGCTCTTCCCGGCGCACGGTCTTGATCGGCGCATCGTCTCCGCCGACCCGCGCGGGAGTCTGAGCGCCTCACCCGACGCTGCGGGGAACGCACCGCCTCGGGGCGCGCCTGCGGCGGGCAATCGTGCGCGCTCCGTGCTCGGGTCGTTGTAATTGAGCTGCGGCGGACGGCGCGGTGTGCGAGGCGTGCGCACCGGTGGCAAGGCTGCGCCGGCACCTTCGCCTTCGACGACGGGGCGTAGCCACCAGAGATAGCGGACGAGCTCCTCCTCGATCCGCGATCGCATGTCCTGGAACAGCGTGAAGCTTTCCTTCTTGTATTCGACCAGGGGATCCCGCTGCCCGTAGCCGCGCAACCCGATCCCCTCCTTCAGGTGATCGAGTGAATACAGGTGATCCTTCCACTGGCCGTCCACGATCTGCAGCATGAGATCGCGCTCGACGCGGCGCATCAGTTCTGGTGGAACGACCTTTTCCTTTTCCGCGTACTTGGCGGCAATCAGCTCCCAGAGATCCTCGCGCAGCTCGCCGGCGCTCTTGTTGTCCATGCCAACAGTGGAGAAGTCCGATTCGCTCAACGCGAAGAGCTGCGCTAGTTCCCGCTTGAAGGCTTCCAGGTCCCAGTCGTCCGGGTCGATATCTTTGCCAAGGAACAGGTCGACCTTGTCGTCAAACAGCTCCTCGGCGGTCGCGAGCACGTAGCCGCGCGTGTCGACGATCTCGTCCTCTGACAGATGAACCTTGCCTTCGAGAATCTCGCGCCGCAGCGTATAGACGCTCTCACGCTGCTTGTTCATCACGTCGTCGTACTCGAGCAGATGTTTGCGCACCGAGAAGTTTTGCGCTTCGACCTGGCGCTGCGCGCGCTCGATCGCGCGCGACACCATGCCGTGCTCAATCGGCACGTTCTCTTCCATCCCGAGCCGCTGCATGAGACCGGAAATCCGGTCCGACCCGAAAATGCGCATCAGGTCGTCTTCGAGGGACAGGTAAAAGCGAGAGGAGCCTGGATCGCCCTGACGGCCGGCGCGTCCGCGCAACTGGTTGTCGATGCGTCGTGCCTCGTGGCGTTCGGTGCCGACGATGTGCAGGCCCCCCACGTCGACCACTTCGTTGTGCTCGTCTTCGGTCGCCTTCTTGAAATGCGCGAAGATCCGCGTCCAATCGGCGCGCTTCACGCGATAGAACGTGTCGACCATGAAGAAATAGACCCATTCTTCATCGTCGACGAACTTCTCCTCGCCTTTGGCGAGCTTCTCGGCAACGCCTTCAGCGATCGCCTGCTGGCGTGCCATGTGCTCGGCGTTGCCGCCGAGCAGAATGTCGGTCCCGCGGCCGGCCATGTTGGTCGCGATCGTGATCCCGTTCTTGCGGCCGGCTTGCGCGACGATCTCCGCTTCCTGCGCGTGATACTTGGCGTTGAGCACGACATGCTTGATGCCCTTACGCTTGAGCATTCCTGACAGGCGTTCGGATTTCTCAATCGAGACCGTTCCGACCAGCGCCGGACGGCCGGTTTTCTGCTTCTCGATGATGTCTTCGACAATCGCGTTCCACTTCTCGGCCTCGGTCCGGTAGACGAGGTCCGGCTCCTCGACTCGGCGGAGCGGCCTGTTGGTCGGGATGACGTTGACTTCAAGTTTGTAGATCTTGCCGAACTCCGGGGCCTCGGTTTCGGCCGTGCCCGTCATGCCCGAGATCTTCTTGTATTTGCGGAAATAATTCTGGAACGTGATGGTGGCGAGCGTCTGATTCTCGCGCTCGATCTTCACGGCTTCCTTGGCTTCGACCGCCTGATGCAGGCCGTCGCTCCAGCGCCGTCCGGGCATCAACCGGCCGGTGAATTCGTCGACGATGACGACTTGCCCCTCCTTGACCATGTACTCGACGTCGCGCCGATAGTGCACGTGCGCGCGGAGTGCCTGATTCAAATGGTGGAGCAGCGGCATATTCGCCGGGTCGTAGAGGCCGCCCGACTCGATGCGATGCGCCAGGAGCTGCTCGGCGTGGGCGACGCCGGCTTCGGTGAGCGTGACCGTCTTGTGTTTTTCGTCGACGACGTAGTCGCCCGACGCTTCGAGGCGATCGCGATCCTCGGTCTTGACCTGGCCCTGGTGCACCTCGCCCTTTTTGAGCTTGGGAATGATCTTGTCGACTTCGTAATAGAGATCGGTCGAGGCCTCCGCCGGACCAGAGATGATCAGCGGCGTCCGTGCTTCGTCGATCAGGATCGAATCGACTTCGTCGACGATGGCGTAGTGGTGCCCGCGCTGCACCATGCTTTCCAGCTCGAACTTCATGTTGTCGCGCAGGTAGTCGAAGCCGAACTCGTTGTTGGTGCCGTAGGTGATATCCGCGGCGTACGCGATTTGCCGTTGCTGGTCGTTGAGCTCGTGCTGGATGACCCCGACCGACATGCCGAGGAAGCGGTAGACGCGCCCCATCCACTCCGAGTCGCGGCGCGCGAGGTAGTCGTTGACCGTGACGACGTGAACGCCTTTGCCCTCGAGGGCGTTCAAGTAGGCGGGGAGCGTGGCGACGAGCGTCTTGCCTTCGCCCGTCTTCATTTCGGCGATTTTGCCCGTGTGCAGCACCGCGCCGCCGATGAGTTGGACATCGTAATGCCGCATCTGCAGCACACGCTTGCCGGCTTCGCGCACGACCGCGAAGGCTTCTGCCATGAGATCTTCGAGCGACTCGCCGGCGGCGACGCGCGCCTTGAACTCCGCGGTTTTGGCGCGGAGTTGATCGTCGGAGAGCGCCTGCGTGGCGGGCTCGAGTTCGTTGACGCGATCGACAATTGGGCGCAGCCGCTTCAATTCGCGATCGTTCTGGGTGCCGAAGACTTTAGCGAGGAGCTGACCAACCATTAGGAAGAAGTGACCCGGAGTATCCGTCGATTATATAGGTTCGCCGCGCGGGTGCATCCCAGCCGACGCGGCTGCACGTGCGGCCGCCGCTCGTTCATTCAACAGCGGTTTTGGATGCTGAGACGGAGGCATCTCGATCCGCCCGCCGACGTTCCTGCAGCGCATGCGACGCCGATTAGCGCACGCGCGAACCCGAAGGCGCGCCCGTCAGCGAAGACTGCGCCGCGGCGAACCTGCCCGACCTGCACGGTCAGCGACGGCCGTTGAGTAACAGTTGAAGAGGGTTGAGAAGCCGGCCGTTGACGCGAACTTCGTAGTGCAGATGCGAACCCGTTGAGCGCCCGGTGGATCCCACCAGTCCGACGAGATCGCCGCGCTTCACATGTGCGCCAACGCCGACACGGTACGCGGAAAGGTGTCCATATCGCGTTTGCAGTCCGTAGCCATGATCCACCACTACGAGGTTGCCGTAGCCGCCCTCGTACGAGGCCTGGATCACCTTGCCGTCGGCGGTTGAGAACACCTGGCTGCCACGATCGGCGGCGATGTCAAGACCCTCATGGAAGTCCCGTTCGCCGGTGATGGGATCGCGCCGATTGCCCACGGTGGACGTGAGCCAGCCGTGTGCAGGCCAGATCGAGGGCGTCGCGGCCGCAAGTGCGTTGCGTTTATCGACGTCGGTCTGCACGTTGCGCAAGCGGCTCTCGAGGCCCTCGAGCAGTTCGCGCAACAGGCCGAACGTATCCTCCGGCGAGCGGAGCCCGGGCATCAGCGCACCGACGGGGCTTGGGTGGGCCGGCCCACCGCCCATGGCGCGCGATTTCACGACGGCGGGCAACTTGTCCATCGCCAGCTGCAGCGACGGATCGAGCGCGGCCTTCGCACCGAGATCGGTGATGGCGGACTGAAGCGCCTGAATCTGCCCGGAAAGGGCTTCGGTGGCATCTTTGAAGCTGGAGTTCTCGATTTGCAACACCGTGGCCGCGGCATAGAGCTGGGAAATATCGCTCTTGGCCTTCGACGCGACTCCCATCCCGACGAGCACGGGCAGAGCAAAGGCGAGCACCACCGCGGTCACCGTGGGTGCCAGGCGGATGGTGAAGCGGCGTACGACACCGCTCTCTCGGTTCGCGACGACGATGGTGTAGCGCGGTGAGCGCATTAGCTGCTGAAGACTCTTTCGGCGAAAAGGCCGCATGAGAATACCACGACCATTGCCAAGCCGAATCCGGGGAAACTTCAGCCATCACCTGAACCTTCGCCTTGTCTTCGACTACTGAATTGCCGGTGCGATCACAGTTCTGCACCAGCGTCGTCATTCCACGTGGCGGTACTGCAAGGCCTCGGCGAGGTGTTCCGACGCGATCATGTCCGCCGGCGCCAGGTCCGCGATGGTGCGAGCGACCTTCAGCACGCGATGGAATCCACGCGCCGACAGGTGAAGTTTTTCCGCCGACCGTTCCAGCAACCGTCGCCCCACGCCGTCGAGGGCGCAGACGCGCTCGAGCATCTTGCCGTGGAGTTGCGCGTTGACGCGCGCGCGGCCCGATTGCGCGGAGGCGCGCAGACCACGTGCGATCTGCCGTTCGCGCGCGGCCAGCACGCGTGCGCGCACGGCGGCGGACGATTCACCTCGCACATCTCCGGTCATGTCCGTGATCGCGACCGGCTGCACATCGACGATCAGATCCAACCGGTCGCGCAGCGGCCCGGAAAGCTTGTTGCGGTACTCTGGACACCTGCACGGGGGTGCACCGGCACGCGCGGCGCGGGTCGCCGCTGTATCCGCACGGACACGGATTCATCGCCGCCACGAGCACAAAGCGCGCGGGAAAACTCACCGTCCGTGCGGCTCGCGCGATCGTAATGCGTCCTTCCTCGAGCGGCTGTCGCAGGACGTCGAGCACGTGACGCGTAAATTCCGGTGTTTCGTCGAGAAACAACACGCCGTGATGCGCGAGGCTGATTTCGCCAGGCCGCGGCATCGCGCCGCCGCCGACGAGCGCCACGTCGGAAATCGTGTGGTGCGGCGCGCGGAAGGGTCGTTCGGTCAACAGGCCGACGCCCGCCGGCAGGGTCCCGGCAACCGAGTGGATCGCCGTGCATTCCAGTGCTTCTTCAAATGAGAGGTCGGGGAGCACACCCGGCAGCCGGCGCGCGAGCATCGTCTTGCCGGAGCCGGGCGGACCGATCATGAGCATGTTGTGACCGCCCGCGGCCGCCACTTCGAGCGCGCGGCGCGCCAACACCTGACCGCGCAGATCCCCCAAATCGAGTCCACTGTCCCGAGCAGGGGCTGGGCTCGCCGAAGCCGGCCGCGCCGCCAGCGGTGAAGGCGGCCATTGCTCGGGCGCACGATTGAGCACGTCCACCGCCTCGCTGAGCGTTCGTACGGGCAACAGGCGCAGACCGTCCACGATCGACGCTTCGGGTGCGTTTGCCGCCGGCAGCAGGAGCGCGGCGGCGCCGCGTCGCCGGGCTGCGGCGGCGATGGGCAGAACGCCGCGCGCCGCGTGGATGGTGCCATCGAGCGACAGTTCGCCCACGATGACGACGGCGGTGAGATCGCGTGAATGGAGGACGGCTTCGGCCGCGAGGATACCAAGCGCGATCGGAAGGTCGAACGCGGAACCGGCCTTGCGCACGTCGGCGGGGGCGAGGTTGATCGTCATCCGGTGAGCGGGGAAGTCGAATCCGGAGTTCCGGATCGCGGCGCGGACGCGATCGCGGCTTTCGCGCACGCTGGCGTCCGGTAAACCGACCATTCGAAAAAAGGGCAATCCCAGGCCAACGTCGACCTCGACGTGAACGGGATAGGCCTCCACACCAAGGACCGCGGCGCTCTCGAGTCGGGCCAGCATCGCGGTTGCTGGTGCAAACCGGCCACCGGGCGACCGGCGCCCGTAAGTCCTTTCTGTGCAACGGTGGGATGCGCTGACCGCCGCGCGCGGCGCAATTTCTGCCCGGCGCGCAGTCCTACTGGTGCGCAATCCTTTCGATCCGATAAACAAGATGCGCGCGTTGTTCTCGCGCGGGCGCCAGGTTTTCGGCCGAGGACGGAGATACCCCATGCTCGACTCTTTCAAGAACCTGACCGGCGCCGGGAAGGGGCAGCGGCAGCAGGCCGACGAACTGCAGGTGCTCATTGCCTCCGCCAAGGAGGAGCGCGACGCGCTAGGTGCCATGCTCACGCAGATTTCGGTGCGCAGCTCCAAGCTCGCGCAGATGGGCAAGACGCTCGAATACGTCGGTCAGAAGGCGGATTCGACGACCGCATCGCTGGATGCCCTTGGTCAGAAAGTGTCAGCCCTCGACGAACGGTTGACCACCTTCGACTTGGTGGAGAAGCGCATCGAGGCGCTCATCGCACAGGTCAACGACGCGCAGAAGCTCACCGAGAAACTCACCGCCCCCAACGGCGACCTCCAGAAACACCGGCAGGCGGTCAACTCACTCTCGTCACAAGCGCTCGAGACGCACGCGACCATCGATACGCTTCGCAAAGAGCACGCAAGTCTCGAGGAGCTGCGCACGCAGCTTCGTCATACCACGGGCGAAGTCAAACAGTCGGTCGATGGCACGACCGCCCTCAAAGGTGAGCTCGACGGCGTCCGCACCGTGGCCACGCAGTTAAGTCAGGACTACCAGCGTATCCGCGAAGCGTCACGCGCGGCGCGCGAGGATGCCGCTGCCGCTACCGAGAATGTCAAGGAGATCGAGAAGAAGCTCGGGCCGCTCGTCCAGCTCCAGGCGCTGAGCAAGAGCACGGAAGAGCGGTTGGCGTCTCTCAATGCCCTCGCCGAGCACGTAGCGCACAAGGCCAAGGCGCTCGACGCGCAGAAGCACGCGATCGATCACGCGGCGGTGCAGGCCAATCGTCTCAACGAGATGGTGTGGTCCATGGACGTCCAGATCAACAAGCTGGCCGAAGGCAATAAGCAGGTGCAGCGCGCCGAGGAAACGGTCGGCCGCATGGAGAAGCTGGCGCTCGACACCGGTGCCGAACTGCAAATCGCGACGACGGCGCGCGAGGAGTTCACGCGTGAGTTCGCGCGCCTCGAGAAGGATAGCCGGTCGCTTTCCGATTACCTCAAAGCGAGTGTCGAACGGCTGGCGATCGAGAAGAAGGATTTCGATGTCTTCGACCAGCGGCTCAGAGGGCTGCAAGGCGCGATTCTCGAATCCGAGACACGAACCGATGCGCTTCTGTCCAAGGACAAGCTGCTGTCCGCGCTGACGCAGAAGGCGGACGGCCTCAACAAGGATTTTCAGAACCTCGTCGCGCACGCCGACGAGCTGTCGCACAAACAAGGGGCGCTCGAAACGCTCGGCGAGCGGCTGGCACAGGTCGACGAACTCGGGAAGCGCACGGCGGCACAACACACGAGCCTGATCCAGAGCCGTCAGGATCTCGACCTGTTGCGCAAGGAGATTCTGGATTTCCACCGCTCCTACGCCGACGCCGCCCAACTGCGCGACAAGCTTGGCGCGGATCGTGTGGCACTCGAGGCGTTTGGCGACCGCGCGACGCTGCTCCTGACGCAAACGCCGCAGCTCGAGTCACGCATGGACGCCGTGCTCAACAAGATGGAGCTGGTCGAGGAAGGCACCAAGTCGGCGACGCGTCTCGGCGAGTTGGCGACCGAGCTCGATTCGCAGCTGAGTCGCGTCGGTGGGCGCCTGCAGTTCATAGAAAAACTGGAAGGACGCATCAACAATCTGCATGTGGTGACCGCGGACGTCGATCGCAAAATCGGCGAACAGCTCGCGCGCCGCTCCGAGCTCGACATGCTGAAGAGCCTGTGCGACACGGTCGGCACGCAGGTCGTGGACGCGCAGCAGAAACTGGACGGCGTCGCCGCGCTCCAGCACCGGCTGGTGCCGCTCGCCAATGAGATGGAGCGACTGAGCGAGCTCGTGGGCACGACCAGCGACGACGTCAAATCCGTACAGCGCGACGAGGCGGCGATCACCGATCAGCGCACACGACTCATCGAACTCGTTGAGCAGGCACGCGCGTTGTCGACCGACGTCGGCGAGCGCCAGAAGCAGGTGCAGAATGTCAGCGACGAGCTCGCCCGCGCGACAACCGTCAAGGACGAGCTCCTCACCGAATTGTCGCGTGTGCAAGCGCGCCAGCGCGATGCCCTGAGCCAGACCGACGCGGCGGAGGATCATCTCAAACGTGCGGACACCATGGTCAAGCAGCTCGAGCAACGCCGGTCGCAGCTGTCGTTTTCGGAAAAGAAGATCGTCGGCTTCGAGCAACGCGTGAGCGAACTGCATCAGCACACCGCCAACATCGAGGACAAGATCAAATCGATTGCCGATCGCGAAGCGCTGGTCCGGGCGGTGAAGGCCGAGGTCGACGCCGTGCACCTCGTGAGCAGCCGAAGCAAGGCCGACCTGCAGTATGTCGCCGAACACCGCGATGAGGTCACGACGCTGCGGGCGCAAGTCGAAGACCTGCTCGGCCGCGTCGACGATACCGATCAGAAGATCGCCACGATCGAGAGCCGCCGGAAGATGGTCGAAGACGTGCAGTCGCGCGCCAACGCGATTGCGAACATGCTCGACGACATCAACGTCAACCTCGAGGTGCTGGGGGAGCAGAAGGCGATGATCGACCACGTCGGCGAGAAGCTGGCGCGGCTCGACTTCATGGTGCAGGAGGGGCAGAACACGCTCCGTGCCCTGGAGCGCGAGCGCGAGATGGCCGAGCGCATCGAGCAGAGCATCAAGGCCCTGCGCGCCCGCGCGGTGACGCCAGTCGAGAAGAGCGCGTAGCGTTACGGGCGCGGTGCCGGTGGCTCGCGCCCGCGGGGGCAGGTGCGCACGGCGCGCTGCACCGCCAGCGCGTGCGGCTGGTGCCGGGGCACCCGCGAACTGCCCCGGGCGCCGCAGAACGCCAGGGCGCCCGCGAAACCTGCAGACGCGCCGGTCAGCGTCCGCCGGCGGCGCGGCGCACCGGCAGCGCGTTCGGCTGCGGCCGGCACACGCGCGAACTACTGCTGTTGTTGGGTGTTAGCGGAGCGCGTCGTGTCGACCACCAGCCGGGCGCCGGCCCTGAGCGTGTCGAGCGTAGGTTGTTCAGACCTTCAGGCTTTCGACCGTGGTCCCGTAACGCTTGGCGATGGCAAACAACGTGTCGCCCGAGCGCACCCGATAGGAGACGCGCGTCGTCTCTTCGTCGGGCCCGTCGCCAAGGGCATCGTTCGCCGCCTCTTGCGTCTCGACCGACGCGCCTGCGCCGGCGCGCGCGAGCAGGGCGGCGGACGGCATGCGTGGAACCAGCAAGCTTACGCCCGGCCATCACTGGACGCCGACGCGCAGGTAGTTGGCTTCGGCCAGGTCGTTGCGGTTCACACGCAGCTTGCGGGCGATGGTGTCGAGCGACTCGCCGCATTTGACGGTGTACCACTGCAGCGCGTTGAGCTCGTTCGGGCTCGGGGCCGCAAGGCGCTCGCCGACCTGGTCGGCCGTGCCAGCCGGGACGTTGAGTTCGTAGGCCGAACCCCGGATGGGCGTCGTCCAACGCCGCAGCTCCGGATTGAGCGGCTGGATTTCGTCGGCGGCGACGCCTGCCCACTCGGCGACGCGCCGCAGGTCGACGGCAGGCAGGGACGTTCACGGTTTCCAGCGCGCGACCGGGGCCGGCAGGACGTCGAAGCCGTACTTGAGCGGGATTCTTGGCGATGATGATGGCGGCGAGGATCATCGGCACGTATTCGCGCGTTTCGCGCGGCAGGAATTGGTGGTCGAGGAGAGCTCCCAGAAGTCTCGACGGCCGCTACGCTTCATGGCACGCTGCACGCGGCCGGGTCCACCGTTGTAGGACGCCATGGCGAGATGCCAGTCGTCGAACATGCGGTACAGCGTCTTCAGATATTTCGCCGCCGCAACCGTGGCCTTTTCGGGTCGGACCGTTCGTCGATGAACCAGTCGCGCTTGAGCCCGTTCTCGATGCCGTCGCGCGCATGAACTGCCACACGCCCTGGGCTTTGGCACGTGACAGCGCCGTCGGCTTGAACGCGCTTTCGATCAGCGGGACGTAGGCGAGGTCCAGCGGCAGGCCTTCGGCCCGGAACACGCCCTGGATCATCGGCAGGTACTGGGCGCCGCGCTCGAGTCCGGCCGCGAGGAACTCTCGGAGCCGGCCCTTGAAAGAGCTCCACCCACCGCAGCACCCGGTCGATTGAGCGGAATCGGAACGTCGTGCGTGGTGTTCTGGAGGTCGGCGGCGACGTTTCGAGGTGGACAGTGGGGTCGCCAGCGTCAGTGTCGAAGGTGCCGATGGCCATAAGTTGGTCGATCGAGGCGGGGTCGTAGGGATTCGGTGAATCCGTCCCCGTGGCGAGCGCGTGAGTTCGAGGGCGGCAATCCGGTCCACCAGACGATCGAAGTGTTCACGCACGCGGGCGTCGATCTTGCGCCCCCGTCGGCGATTCCAGCATCACTTCAAGGGCGCGGTCGAATTCGGCCTTGGCCTGTGTCGAGATGGCCGAGCGTCAGCTCGTGCTGGCCCGTCTCGAAATGCTCGTCGGCCCTCTCCAAAAGCTCGGCGATCGGATCGAGACCACCGGCTGCGAGACCGGTTCCTGTGCGGGCAGCCACGACAGGTTGTTCCGGCAACGAGCGCGCGGCAGTCGCGCCCGAGCGCGGACGAAAATGCAGCAGTTGCACACAAGGCGGCGACGCCGGCGAGAACCGTAATGTGTTTGAGCATGGGTCCCCGGGGTTCGGAACTGCGGCAGCGTAGCACGCTCATCTATTCCAGGGTCAACCGGTTCAGTTTGAACGTGTTGCGCGAATTTTGCGATCAGTTTTGCACTCAAGAAGGCCAGGTTTCACGTAAAGACCTTGGCGGCTTCGCCAGCGTCTCGGGCGGCGGGCGTGATGATGGTTTTCTCGCTGACGAGGATTTTTCCGCCCCGCTTCACAGCAGTGCGCACATCGGCTTCGGAAACGAATTCTCCGGGTGCGCGGGTGGTGCACCGGGCGCCGGTGCATGCGCCGCGCCAGGTGCGGGTGCGCCGGTGCCGCGGGCTTGCCACGCCGCGTGACGCCAGGAACTGTCGATTCGCGACGCCAGCGCATCCGCGAGAAACGCTCGGGATCCGGAGGGAACGACCCGGTCCGGAGCGGCGGCGGCCGCAGGCTTCGAAGGCGGCCTGCGGCGAGCCTGGGAGTCGACACGTTGCAGCGTGGGTCCGCGTGACGGCCCGAATCTCGTAGGCGAGCCGCTTGATATTCAGCAGGTGCTTCGGCGAGATGTTGTCGGAGGTGATGTTGCCGCCAAACCCGCCGCAGCCGAGCGTCATCGACGGGTCGAGGCCGGTGGTAAACCCGATGGACCCGTAGCGTGGACGGCGTGTTGACGCAGATCCGATACGCCGGCTTGTGCAGGCCAAATTGCAGGATGACCTCATCGTCCTGCGAGTGGATCGACATCGTGTGGCCCATGCCGCCATATCGGAGAATCTCTCGGCATCGATCACAGCCCTCGCGCCAGTCGTTGACGATGTAATAGGAGAGCACGGGGCACAGCTTCTCAATCGAGAGGGGATGATCGCGACCGACCCCCTTGAGCTCGGCGATTAAGGCGCGCGTGCCGTCAGGAATCCGAATGCCAGCCCGGTCCGCGATATGCGCAGCCGATTTGCCCACCAGGGCCGGGTTCGGCAGGCGCTGCGGTGTGATCAGGACCTTCGCGAGCAGATCGGTCTCGGCGGCCGACAGGAAGTGACCACCTTGTGTCTGAAATTGACGACGGACCTCGCCCTCGACGGTCCGGTCCACGACGACTGAGTTGGGCGAGGAGCAGAGCACGCCGTTGTCGAAGCACTTACCGTAGAGGATGTCAGCCGCGGCCTTGCCGAGGTCGGCGCTCTGCTCGATGTAGCAGGGCGCATTGCCCGGTCCCACACCGTAGGCGGGTTTACCGGCACTGTAGGCTGCGCGCACCAGTCCCATCCCGCCGGTGGCGAGAATCACCGCGACATCGCGGACCTTCATCAACTCCTGGGTGCCCTCGAGGGTGACGGTGTTCATCCACCCGATCGCACCGGCGGGGAGCCCCGCGCGACACGCGGCTTCGTCCATGAGCTCGGCGACCCGCGTGATGCAACGCCCGGCCGACGGGTGCGGGCTCAGCACAATTGCGCAACGGGCCTTGATCGCGATGAGGATCTTGTAGATGGCGGTGGAGGTCGGGTTGGTCGACGGAACGATCGCGGCCACGACCCCAAACGGCTCCGCGATCTCGATGACCTTTTTCTCGACCAGCCGGTTGACCACCCCGACGGTCTTCATCGGACGAATGAAGTTGTAAACGTCGCGGGAGCCGAAGAGATTCTTCTGCACCTTGTCGGCGACGACCCCGTAGCCGGTCTCCTCGACGGCTAGCCGGGCCAACGGTTCCGCGTGCGGCGTGACGCCGGCGGCCATGGCGTCGACAATCGCGTCGATTTTTTCCTGAGAAAACTCGGCGAGCGACAGTTGCGCCTGCTTGGCACGGCGCGCAAGTGTGCGTGCTTCGGCAATCGAGGCGAGGTCTTTGTCGGTCTGCGCTGGAGCAGTAGGAGGTGCCATTCCGTGAGCCCTAAGCCCTAAGCCGTCCGCCCAAACCTCCGGTCGGCTCTACCCCTTAGGCAACACCCGTTCGACTTCGGCATGAGGCCGGGGAATCACGTGAACGGAGATCAGCTCGCCGACTCGACGGGCAGCGGCGGCGCCGGCGTCGGTCGCCGCCTTGACGGCGCCGACATCGCCGCGCACCAGCACCGTGACGTAGCCGGCGCCAATGTATTCGGACCCGATCAGCACCACATTCGCGGCTTTGACCATCGCATCGGCGGCCTCGACCGAGCCAATGAACCCGCGGGTTTCGACCATACCGAGCGCGTCGCGTTGGGCTTCCATCTCGTTGACTGGGATGATATTCTGGTTCCTTACTGCATGCAACGAACGGTCGGAAGTACCCAGCTGCTCGGCAGCGTCGGGGTGATGGCGCTGCTCTGTGTGACCGCCGCCTCATGCGCCCAAGGTGCCGACACCAGTCCAGCGGTGGCGTCCATGGACGTGGCGATCAGCAAACCGAAAGCCTCGCTGGGTAGTCCAATTGAAGTGACGTATCGATTTCACGTCGCAAACGACGCGCCGCCCCTGGGCACCCGAACCGTATTTGTCCATTTCGTCGACGCCGACGAAGAGTTGATGTGGACCGACGACCACGAACCGCCGACACCGACGACGCAGTGGAAGCCGGGCCAAACAGTCGAATACACGCGAACGATTTTCGTTCCCATCTACCCGTACGTTGGCCGGGCCAAGGTGTTTGCCGGCCTCTACGACACCTCGACCAAGGAGCGGCTCAAGCTGAGCCAGCCGGATCGCGGTGATCGTTCGTATCAGGTTGCCGAGCTCGAACTGCTGCCGCAAACCGAAAATGTCTTCTTGATCTTCAAGGACGGGTGGCATCCAGCGGAAGTGGCGGCGAACAACCCGGCGATCGAATGGCAGTGGACCAAGCGGGAAGCCACGTTGACGTTCCGCAATCCGAAACGCGACTCGACGCTCTATTTGCAGCTCGACAATCCGGGGCAGGCGCCAGGCGCGGCAAAGCAGGTTGAAATTCGCATCGGCGATCAAGTACTGGCCACCGAATCGGTCGTCGCCTCCAACGCCCCGGTCCGGAAGATCGCACTCACCGCCGCCCAGCTTGGAACGGGCGAGATGGTCGAGGTGAAGCTCGTCGCGAACAGCACGTTTGTACCGGCGCTCGAACCCAGCGCCAAGAGTAACGACACGCGAGAACTCGGCGTTCGCGTGTTTCACGCGTTTGTGCAGCCGGCCGCGTAGGGCCGATCAAACCGCAACTCGTCGGTCCAGGAGGTTTTGCATGCTACAGGCACGTACCAGAAGGCTGCTCTTGTGCCTTTTGATGTCGGCCTTCGCACTGGGTTCGGTGACCCGGGTCAATGCGGAACAGATCTTTTTCGCGAATGGCCGGTCGATGTCGGTCAAGGACTACCGCGTCGACGGCAATGTCATCACCGTCACCCTCCGTGGCGGCGGCGAAGCCAGCTTCGATAAGGGGCTGGTCACCGCCATCACGGCAGACGAGATGCCGGATGAGGAGGAGCCCGCCGTCACGTTCGTCCTCGCGCCGGCGTTGCTGCAGTCCGCTCGATCGGCACATGGTCCCCTCGATGGGCGGCCGTTTGCCGATCTGATCGAAACGGTGTCGCTCAAACACGGCGTCGATCCTGAGCTGGTGCATGCGGTCGTTCAGGCCGAGTCCAACTACCAGCCGCTGGCCAAGTCCATGATGGGCGCCCGCGGCCTGATGCAGGTCATGCCCGACACCGCGAAGGACTTCGGCATCCTCGACCTCTACGATCCGCAAAACAATCTCGAAGCGGGCGTGCAATACCTCAAGTTTCTCTTGACCCGGTTCGACGTGAAGCGGGCCATCGCGGCCTACAACGCCGGCCCCGCCACCGTACGGAAGTACCAAGGTATTCCCCCGTTCCAGGAAACCCAGAATTACGTCAAGAAGGTCTACTCCGAGTACTTGACCAGTTTCCGGAATTGACGGCCAGCGGGCGTCGAGACCCGCGCAAACGCTCGGTCGCCTGTCGCCGGGTCCCTTCGCTCTCTGAAGAGACCCGGTTTTGTTTTTCGGCGTCTAAACCGATAATGTCCTGCAGGACAACCGCTTAGATGGAATTCAGTTGCCGCCTGGGGACACCCTCGGGTGAGATCGTTCAGGGCATTTACATCGCCCAAAGTGAGGCGCACCTCCGCCGCGAGCTCGAGGAGAAAGGTCTGCACGTCCTGTCACTTCGGCCCAAGGGCGGCCTCGGGCTTGGAGGTGTCACGTTCGGTCGGCGCAAACCGAAGGTCCCGCGGCACGAGTTCCTCGTCTTCAACCAGGAGCTGGCGACGCTCCTCAAAGCCGGCATGCCGCTGGTGCAGTCGCTCGACATTCTGCGCTTGCGGCTGGCAAATCCGGTATTCAAGGCCGTGCTCGACGATGTGCACGCGAAGGTGCGGGCGGGAACCGCGTTGTCCGATGCATTTCAGGAGCATGGCGAGCTCTTTCCGGCGGTGTACACGGCGTCGCTCATGGCCGGGGAGCGAGCCGGCAACCTCGATGCGGTCCTTCGACGCTTCGTCGCCTATTCGAAGGTCGTCGACACGGTACGAAAGAAAACGATCTCAGCGCTCGTCTATCCCGTCATCCTGATCGCGCTCGCGGTGGTGCTGGTGGGGATCATCGTGCTGAAGGTGGTCCCGACGTTTTCGGATTTCTACGTCAGCTTCGGCGCGGAGTTGCCCCTGTCGACGCGGGTCATCGTCGGGGTGTCGAACTTCGCCCGCAGTCAGTTCGTGTTGATCGTGGTCGCGGTGATCGGCGGCGGCGCAGCGTTTTACACCTGGATCCATCGCCCCGGGCAGCGCGCGCGGTTCGATCGTCTGATGCTGAAAATTCCGGTCGCCGGGGACAGCATGCACAAGTTCGCCACCTCGCAGTTGGCGCGGACGCTCGCGACGCTGCTCGGCGGCGGCATTCCGCTGGTCAACGCACTTGAAATCGCCTCGCGCTCGACGGGCAACCGCCACATCGGTCGCGAGATGGAGATCGTCGCCTTGCGGGTACGCGAAGGGCAAAGTTTCGCGGGGACGCTCCTCGAGCGGAAGGTCGTCCCCGATGTGGCGATTAAAATGATCGAAGTCGGCGAATCCACCGGGGCGCTGCAGGAGATGCTTAACAGCCTCGCGGATTTCTACGACGAAGAGATTGAGACCGAGGTGGGGCGCTTCGTCACCGTGATCGAACCGGCGCTGCTCATTATCATGGGCATCGTCATCGCCACGATCGTCGTGGCGTTGTACTTGCCCCTCTTCAACATTACGTCGGTCATTTCCCGGTAAGACATGGTCCACATACACACAGAGGAAGAAGAGCTCGATCCGACGGTGGTCACCGATGCGGAGGGGCTGCGCGAAGCGACCGCCGAACAGCGCAGCGTGGAAGAAGCGCAAGCGCGGCGCCTGGCCGAGCGCTATCGTCTCGAGTTCCTCGACATGAACCAGTTCCGGATCGATCAGGAACTGTTTCGTGCCATCCCCGCCGACTTGATGCTGCGCTACGGGTTCGTGCCGTATCGGCGCGACGGCAAGGCACTCGTGATTGTGGTGTCAGACCCGACCGACCTCCCGATGATCGACGAACTGTCGGTGCTGCTCGGCACCAACGTCCGCGTCATGGTGGGCGCGCGCTCCGCGATCGAGTCGATCCTCAAAAAGAGCGAAAGCTCGCAGCGCGTGCTCGACGAGGCGACCGAAGAGTTTCAGATCCAGCTGCTCAAAGACGAGGACCTCGGCGAGGACAACCTCACGGTCGAACGCCTCACGAGCGACATCAGCCCGATCATTCGCCTCATCGACTCGATGATCTACACGGCCATCCAGCGCCGGGCGAGCGACATCCACATCGAGACGCAGGACGATGCCGTGCATGTGAAGTACCGCATCGATGGCGTGCTGCAATCGGCGATGCGGCCGATTGCCAAACGCTTTCACAGTGCCATCATCTCGCGCATCAAGGTCATGGCCGAGCTCGACATCGCTGAGAAGCGCGTACCGCAGGACGGCCGCTTCAAACTGCGGGTTCCGGGAAAGACGATCGACTTCCGTGTGTCGGTGATGCCCAGCGTCAACGGTGAGGATGCGGTCATTCGTATTCTCGACAAGCAGTCGATCAGCGAAAAATTTACCGAGCTGCGCCTGGACATTCTCGGGTTCCCGGAGATGGAGCTCCGGCGTTTCCGCAAGTACATTCGCGAGCCCTATGGGATGGTGCTGGTCACGGGGCCCACGGGGAGCGGCAAGACGACGACGTTGTACGCGGCGCTCGCGGAAATCAAGACCATCGAAGACAAGATCATCACGATTGAAGATCCGGTCGAATATCAGCTGCGCGGCATCACTCAGATCCCGATCAACGAGAAGAAAGGGCTGACCTTTGCGCGCGGACTGCGCTCGATTCTGCGCCATGACCCCGACAAAATCATGGTCGGCGAAATCCGCGACCCCGAAACCGCACAGATCGCGATTCAGTCGGCGCTGACAGGCCACCTCGTCTTCACCACCGTCCACGCCAACAATGTGTTCGACGTCCTCGGCCGATTTCTCAACATGGGCGTCGAGGCCTACCAGTTCATCTCGGCGCTCAACTGCGTGATGGCGCAGCGTCTGGTGCGACGCATCTGTGATAACTGCAAGCGACCGATGACCGTCACCGCCGAAGCCTTGATTGAAGCCGCCATGGACCCGGAGCTCGCCAAGACGCACACGTTCTACGAGGGCGCCGGCTGCATCGATTGTGGTGGCACGGGCTACAAAGGGCGGATGGCGATCTGCGAATTGCTGGACCTCACCGATCATATTCGCGAGATGATTCTCGATAAGCGGCCGATTTCCGAGATCAAGCGCGCCGCCCGCGAGCAGGGCATGCGCTTCCTTCGCGAATCGGCGGTCGAGCGCGTGTTACACGGGCTGACCACCCTGCGCGAGGTCAACAAGGTGACCTTTGTCGAATGATTCCAGACATCGCGATTGAAATCGACGCCGATCACATTGCCGCTGCCCGCTTGACTTGGCGCGGCGCCGAGGCAACCGTGACGGCGCACGCGATCGAACCCTTAGCCCCGGGCATCGTGACACCTGCGCTTGCGGCCACCAACATCACGGACGTGCCGGCGGTGGCACGCGCGCTCACGCAAGCGCTCTCGCGGCTGGGTGCACGCACGCGCCGCGTCGCCCTCGTCGTGCCCGACACCGTGGCCAAGGTCTCGCTGATTCGCTTCGACACGGTGCCGCAAAAGGCCGGCGACCTGCAGGAGCTGGTGCGCTGGCAGATCAAGAAGACGGCGCCCTTTCCGATCGAAGATGGCATCGTGACCTTCACACCCGGGGCACGTCTGGCCGAGGGCGCGCACGAATTCGTCGTGGCTGTGGCGCGGCGCGACAACATTGCGCAGTATGAAGAGGTGTGCACACTCGCCGGTGTCCATGCGGGACTCGTCGATCTCGCGACGTTCAGCATCGTCAACGGTGTGTTGGCGAGCAGGACCATCCCTGCCGGCGACTGGTTGCTCGTGCACGTCACGTCGAGCTACACGACGCTGACGGTCATCCGCGACGGCAATGTGATCCTGTTCCGCAATCGCGCGGACGACGCCGAAGGCACGCTCGCCGATCTGGTACACCAGACGTCGATGTACTACGAGGATCGCCTGCAAGGCGCCGGGTTCAACCGGGTGATGCTCGCGGGCGGCGCCGCGGGCATCGGCGGCGCTGCCGGTCTGCGACGCAACCTCGAGGAACGGCTTGGCCTCACCGTCGAAGCTGTCGATCCGCGGTCGGCGGCGGCGCTGATCGATCGCATCAATGCCTCGCCGGAGCTCCTCGACGCGCTGGCGCCGCTCGTGGGCATTCTCGTGCGGGACGGGAAGGCCGCCTGAGCGATGCTGCGCACCAATCTCGCGACACGCCCTTTTTACAACGAACGGGCGGTGCGCATCGGCATCGCTGGTGTCGTGCTCGTCACGGCGGCACTCACCGTGTTCAACGCCGTCGAGATGCTGTCGCTCAACAGCCGGAACAGCGCCGTGGTTGCACAGGCTGACGCGTCGGAAGCGCGCGCCGCCGCCTTCCGCAACCAGGCGAGGGCGGCCGAGCAGACGCTCAATCGGCAGGAGCTCGCGGCGGTGCAAGACGCCGCGCGCGAAGCCAACCTCCTCATCGAGCGGCGTGCGTTCTCGTGGACCGACTTGTTCAACCGGTTCGAGGAAACGCTGCCACCGGATGTCCGCATCCTCGCGGTGGCGCCACAGGTCGATCGCGACGGAAAGATGATGGTCGCGATCACGACCATCGCGCGCCGGTTTCAGGATCTCGACAACTTCGCCGACCACTTGCAGAACAGCGGTGCGTTTGCGGGGGTGATTTCACGGCAGGATGAGAACCTCGAGGACGGCACGTTCCGCGCCGTGCTGCAGGGCTATTACACCCCGGTGGCACGGGCGCAGGCGGCTGTTTCCTCGCCGGCGGCGTCTGATTCAGGCGATGCGAGCCGCAATCAGTCGAGCGCGGAAGCACCGTCGCCAAAGCCGCCCGGAAACGGTCGCCCAGCGGAGGACGGTCGATGAACGCGGTGCACTCGATGGCGGCGCCAGTACCATGGTCGCGGGTGCTCCACGAACATCGCAAGGCGCTCCTACCGTTGGCGATCGTCCTGGTCATCAACCTCGTGCTGCTGCTGTTGATTGTCCTCCCGTTATCGCGCCGCGTCGAAGCGAACGAGCGACGCGCCGTCACGGCGGCGCGTTCCGCCACGGTAGCCGAGGCGGAGTTTCGCCGCGCCGAAGCCCTTCGCGAGGAAAAGAGCCGCGCGACGACGGACCTCGATACGTTTTACAAGGACGTACTGCCGGCCGATGTCGAATCAGCGCGGCGCACCGTGCAGTCGAAGACCATACGCGTCGCCGATGCGCATCGGGTGGACTACCAGCGCGGCGCGTCGAACACCGACGAGGTACCCAAGTCGTCACTGGAGCGGTTCACCTATGCGTTGACCCTCTCGGGTTCCTACGACAATATCCGGGCCTTCATCTACGATCTCGAGACCGCCCCGGAATTCGTGATCATCGACAACATCGTGCTGGCCGAGGGCACCGATTCGAACGCGCCGCTTTCACTCTCCGTCGAGCTCTCGACGTACTACCGGGCGCGCCGCGCGTCCAAGGCCGATGGGCAGGCTGCGCCGAATGGCCGTTAGTCGCCGCACGACGTATTTGGGTCTCGCGCTCCTGGTCGCGCTTGGCGTCGCGATCGCGGTGTGGAGCAATGGCGTCTCCGGCGGCGCGGCGGCCACGAGCGCGCCGCCGCGCGCGCAGGCTACCAACCAAGCGCGCGGCGGCGAGCCCGCAGCGGAGGCGAGCACGGGACACGTAAAGCTGGAGGCGCTCACTGGCGGGCGCGGCAAACCTATCGACACTCGACGGAACCCATTCAGGTTCGAGTCGCGATCACCGACACCCGGGCCGGATGGAGGGGCGCGCCGCCGCCGCCGAAGCCAGTCGAATCCAGGAGTGGTGTTCGCCCCCCCAATGCCGACTGGCCCGCCGCCACCGCCACCGATTCCGTTGAAGTTCATCGGCATCCTGAGCCAGGGGTCGAAACGCGTGGCCGTGCTGACCGACGGCAAATCGACGCCCGTCGGCGGGGTGGAGGGTGAGATTATTCTCGGTCAGTATCAGATTCTGAAGATTGGTAACGAGTCGATTGAAATGGCGTATCCGGACGGCCGCGGCCGTCAAACGATTCGCCTGACGGGACAGTAAGTCGCGGAGTGCGCTCCGCCGGGGAGAACGGATTGCAACGTCTGAAAGCAGGCTTGGTCGTCGTGCTGGCGGTGGCCCTGGTTGCGTGTACCGCAAGCCGAGCCTTTACGCGCGGCGAGCGCGCCGCACGCGCCGGAGATTGGGACGCCGCCGTCGAGTATTTCCGCACGGCCGCTGAGGACCACCCGGACCGCGCGGAGTACAAGATCGCGCTCGAGCGGGCGACGTTTGCGGCAGCTGCCGCACATACCGATCGCGCGCGAAAAGCCGAAGAGGAAGGCCGCCTCGACGAGGCGCTCCGGCAGGTACCGCCGCGCGGCGGAGCTCGATGCGACGAATCGTCAGGTCGCGGCAAAGGCGGCCGAGCTCGAGCGCATCATCCGGGAAAAGATTGAAGCGGCGCGACCACGACCGGAAATTGATCGTTTGCGCGAGCAGGCCCGCAAATTGTCGCCGGAGCCGATCCTCAATCCCGCGCAGCCGCTCGGCCCCGTTCGCTTCAACAACGCCAACATCCGCGATGTGCTGACGTTCATGGGCGAACAGACAGGCATCAACGTCACCTTCGATCGCGATTTTCAAGACCGGCAGATCACCATCAATCTCGAAGGCGTCACGCTGGAGCAGGCGCTCCAGCAGATCATGATCTCGAATCAGCTCTTTTACAAAGTGCTCAACGAGCGCACCATTCTCGTCGCCCAGGACAACACGCAGAAACGCGGCCAGTACGAAGAGCAGGTGGTGCGGACGTTTTTCCTGTCGCACACCGATGCCACCGAGATGGCGCAGATTCTCAATGTGATGCGGGTCGCGGGCATGGCGATTCAGCCGAACATCGTCCCGAACAAAACCACGAACACGATCGTCGTGCGCGCGTCGACGTCGGTGATGGACATCATGGAGCGCTTGGTCGTGGCCAATGACAAGCCGCGCGCGGAAGTCGTGATTGATGTCGAAATTCTCGAAGTGAGCCGCGAGCGGGCGAAGCAGTTCGGCCTCAGTCTCAGCAATTACGCCATCGGCGCGCAGTTCTCGCCGGAAGTCTCGCCGACTGGTGCAGGAACCACACCGGGAACAGTAGCCACCCAAACGTTCAATCTCAACACCATCACCAGGGGTGTCAGCACCTCGGATTTCTATCTGACGGTGCCATCCGCCGTGATCAGATTTCTCGAGAGCGACGCCAACACGAAGGTGCTTGCCAAGCCGCAACTGCGCGGATCGGAAGGCCAGAAGATCACACTGAATCTCGGCGAAGAAGTGCCGGTCCCGAGCACCACCTTTACGCCGCTCGCCACCGGCGGCGCGGCAGCGAACCCGCTCACCTCGTACGGCTATCGCCCGATCGGCATCATCGTGGACGTCACGCCGCGCGTCACCTATACCGGCGACATCATCCTCGATTTGTCGCTCGAGAATTCCGCCCGTGGACAGGACACCAACATTGCCGGGCAGAATCTCCCGTCGTTCACCTCGCGCAAGGCAACCACGCGGCTGCGCCTGCGCGACGGCGAGTCGAACCTGCTGGCGGGGCTCTTGCGCGAAGACGAGCGGAAATCGCTGCGCGGCTTTCCGGGCCTGCTGCGCATGCCGTTACTGTCGCAGCTCTTCGCCGACAACGATGTCAACATTCGTCAGACCGATATCGTGATGTTGCTCACGCCGCGGGTCGTGCGCTCGCATGAGTTGACACCGCGCGATCTGGGCAACATCTACATCGGCACGCAGACCAACATGTCACTCGGTGGTCCGCCACCGTTGATTGGTGGATTGGCGGAGCCCGATCCGGCAGTGACGACGCCACCGCCACCCCCAGCGCCGGCAGTGCCACTCCTGCAGATCCCGCCAGGCAGTTCGCCGATCCCTGGTCTCACAAGCGTGCCGCCGGCAACGGCAACGCCGCCTGCGACAGCGCCGTCTCCCGTGGGAATCCCCACGCCCGCGCAGCCGCCTGGTCAGGTGTCGCCTGCCGCGCCCGCTGTTCCCGTCGCGCCCCCAGTGGTGGCGGAGCCGACCCCGGCCCCGGCGCCGACTCCATCAGCGCCGACAACAGCGACGGCTCCCCCCGCACCCGGGCGCGTGCTGTTGTCGTTGCCGGCCGAAATGCGCGTCGGTGCGGGCCCGTACACCGTGCCGGTTTCGATCGCCGGTGCCACACGGCTGTCGACGCTGACAGTGTCGCTGACCTACAACCCCGCTTTGCTCCGTGTCCGCAACGTGCAGGAGGGCTCCTTCATGCGGCAGGGCGGCATCAATGCGACCTTCACCCAGCAAGTTGATCCGGCCGCCGGCCGCATCGACATCGTCATTGCGCGACCGGGCGATCAGGTGGGAGCGACCGGGTACGGGACTCCTCGCAGCCATCCTGTTCGAGCCGATCGCCGCCGGCGCGGTCACAGCTCAATACTGTCGGTGTCGGCACGACCGTTGGAGGCGCATCGGCGCCGCTGATGTTTACACCGGCGAGCGTCACGATACGGTAAGAAAACAGAGACGACCGCCGGTGCGGGACGAAGGCAAGCAGGTGAGGCCGTCAATGCGACGTTGGACTCGTTCGCGCCTCAGCGACACACGTGGCTACACGTTTGTCGAGCTCATCATCGTCACGACGATCATTCTCATTCTCGCGTCGGCGGTGCAGCCGCTGGTGCGGGTGACGATTCAGCGGCAGAAGGAAACCGAACTCCGCCGAGCACTGCGCGACATGCGCGACGCCATTGACAAGTTCAAGGAATCAGCGGACGCGCAGATGATTCCGGCGACCGAGCTCAAGCCTAACAGTGAAGGATACCCGCCCGATCTCGAGTCGCTCGTCGAAGGTGTTTCCGTCGCCAACGATGCGACAGGCCGCAAGTTGAAGTTTCTGCGCCGCGTGCCGATCGATCCGATGACAGGGACAGACGAGTGGGGGATGCGCTCATATCAGGACAAGCCGGATACCACCCGGTGGGGAGGACAGAATGTCTTCGATGTCTTCACGACGTCCCAGGGCACCGCGCTCGACGGCACGAAGTATCGGGACTGGTAGGAGGAAAACACCTCGTGTCTAGTTGCCAGTTACCAGTTGCGAGTTCAATGCTATTCGCGCGCTTCCGCGCGCGCCGCGGCTTCACGCTGATCGAAGTGCTGATCGTGATCACGCTGGTGACGATCCTGGCGAGCGTGGGCCTGGCGACCTACACCAACGCCGTTCGCCGCTCGCGCGAAGCTGTGCTCAGAGAGGATCTGTTTCGCATGCGGGACGCGATCGACCGGTACTATGCCGACAAGAACAAGTACCCGTCGACGCTCCAGGATCTGGTGAGCGACGGCTATCTGCGTGAGGTTCCCAAAGATCCGATGACAGATTCTGCCGACACGTGGCAGACCGAGAACGCCGAACCCGACCCCGCCAATGCGGCGGCGGAGCCAGGGATCTTCAACGTCAAGAGCGGGTCGGAGGATACGTCGATGGACGGGAGCAAATACTCCGAGTGGTGAACGCCCCGCCGCTGATCAATTCACTTTGACAGTCCGCTCAGCCGATCCTTCTTGCCCCGTCGCGGAACGAGCCGTCACCCGGACGGTGTAGGTGCCCGCTGCGACGTAACGATGGTTGGTCGAACCGCCTGTCGTTACCGCACTCGCGCCATCTCCAAAGTCCCAGAAGTACGTGAGCCCGGTGGCGCCAGACGCATTCGCGGTGAACTCGACGATCCCGCTCTGAGGGGCGGCAGCGTTCACGGGATTCGGCGTTGCCGTGAGCGTGAGCGTCACGGGGGAGCGGTCGCTGACGTTGATGACCAGCGACGACGTGCCCGTGAGGTTCTGAATGTCCGTTGCCGTCGCGGTCACGCGGTAGGTGCCCGGGCGCGCGTAGGTATGCGACACCTGTGTCGCCCCCGAGATGGCGCCAAGGTTCTCTTGCTGATTGTCGCCGAAATCGATCAGCACATTCCGTAGTTGGTTGCCAGTGGTCGCGGTCATCGGCGTCACGGTGAAGGTCACGGGTTGTCCGGCTTCGGGCTGTCCGGCGCCGAGCCCTCCGCCCGCAATCGTGATCGTGACCGATGGCAGTGTCACCGCAGTCACCGTGACCTGCGCCGATTTCGCTCCCACGGCTGCACGGACGATCGTCGTACGACTTGTTTGCAGCGAGGTACGTGCCTCGCCGACGCTGTCGGTGACCGCAGAGTTCGACGAGAGCACACCGTTGTCCGCACTGAACACGACGGGCACGCCCGCAACGGCATTGCCGCTGATGTCGGTAACCGAGGCGACGATTTGCGCTGTGCCACCAGTCGCCGGAATGGTGGTGGGCTCGGCGCGCACGACCACCTGCTCGGCCGCGGCGCCGCCGATCTTGAGGTCCACTTCGGTAGCTTTGGCGCCGCCCGACAGCGCCCCAATCTTCGCGGTTCCTGATTCGCCGTTGGAGCGGAACGTGGAGGTGGCTTTGCCGTTGCGCGTCTCCGCGTCGGCCGGGGCGAACGTCCCGAGGGATCCCGTAAACGTCACCAAGGTGCCGTCCTGGACCGCCGTGCCGGACTGCTCGATCACACTGGCAATCACCTGCGCCGTCCCATTGATCCCCATCGTCGTCGGTCCTGACACTGAGGGTGATGGTGGACTGGGTCGGGGCGAGCAGCGGGACCTTGTCGCAGGCCGCGGCAGCGACCATGGCGAGGACACACAAAAATCGGGCAAGGGGACGTGACACAGGTGAATCCGGTAAATATAATAGATCCATGAACTTAGCGGGTCAAGACAAGCGCCCGCTGCGACCTGAGCGCGGCTACGCGATGGCGGCGCTGCTCGTCGGCCTGGCCGTCATGTCGGTCCTCATGAGCATGGCGATGCCTGTCTGGTCGCACATGGTCAAGCGCGAGAAAGAGGAGGAGCTGATTTGGCGCGGGAAGCAATATGCCCGCGCTGTCGGACTCTTTCAGCGGAAGTACGCCAACACGTTCCCGCCGTCGGTCGACATTCTCGTAGAACAACGGTTCCTCCGGAAGAAATACAAGGATCCGATCACCAACGACGACTTCCAGCTCGTTCCGGCGGGCGGCTCGCCTACGATACCTGGTCAGCCGCCGAGCCGACCCGGCGTACCTGGCCGAGGGGGCCCGCCGGGACAAACCGGCTTTTCGAGCAGCGGCCTGAGCACAACCGCGACCGCGACACCCACCGCAAATGTCGCCGGTGCCGGACAACTCAATCTCGGAATCCAGGGCGTGGTTTCCAAGAGCAAAGAGACGTCGATCAAGATCTACAACGGCCGCCAGAAGTACAACGAGTGGACGTTTGTCTACATGCAAACGGCGCAGCGCGTCGGCGGCACCGGCGGTCCCCCCGGAAATCCGACCACGGGCAATCCCTTTGGCGTCCCCGGATCACAATTCCCCGGCGGGCGCGGGGGTCCGATGGGTCCCGGCGGCCGTGGGCCTTTTCCCGGTGGACGCGGATTCGAGGGCATGCCCGGCGCCCCTCCACCTGGTCCCTTCGGCCAACCCGGTCAGTCGCCCTTCGGGCAACCTCCGACCGGCCCGTCCCCGTTTGGGCAACCGCCAGCAGGTCCGTCGCCGTTCGGGCAGCCGCAACCGTTTGGCAATCCTGGGCAAACGCAACGACCTCCAGTGCCGCGACCACCGGGTAATTAGACTGGCCCGCTTCGGCGCTGGTCGGGTGGCGCTGCGATCTATTCGAATACCGACTTCCATCCGCGCCGATTGAGATCGGCCGAGATGACGCCCGCCGCGCCTGCGGCAACAGCAAAGAACTTCAACGAACTCGCCAGCGTTCCGAACAGCGCTTCGCCAATTCCAAAGAGCACGGCATACACGAGTACAACGCCAGCCGCCCAATCGAGGAGCAGTCCACCAAGCGATCCAGGCGCCCGCCCGCCTGCCTGTGCGGCAATATGCCTCCACCCTGGCCCATCTGGCCGCGTGCGTCGGTAGAACTGCACGAGATGCGCATCGGACTCGGGTGCCGTCAAAAACGTCACGACGATCCAACACACCGTCGTCCAGGCGACCACGATCAGCAGCGTGTACGGAAACGCGAGCGTGGTAAAGACCTTGAGCGCGGCGTATCCGATGGCGGCGCCGACCATCGCCGCGATCTCCGACCAGGCGTTGATGCGCCACCAGTACCAGCGGAGGATCAGGACCAGACCAATGCCTGCACCGGATTCCAGCACGAACTCCCACGCCTGGCGAATGCTCTCGAGATAAAACGTGACCACGGCGCTGAGGAGCATCAGCAGGATCGTCGTGACACGCGCAATCCACACGTAGTGCCGCTCATCGCGAGCGGGTTGCAGAAATCGTCGATAGAAATCGTTGACGACGTATGACGTGCCCCAATTGAGCTGTGTCGAGATGGTCGACATGTAAGCGGCGAAAAACGCGCCGAGGAGCATGCCACGCCATCCGGCCGGGAGATGATCGCGCATCACCATCACATAGCCGGCCTCCTTGTCGTCGATGGTGGGATACAGGACCATCGACGCGAGGCCGACGATAATCCACGGCCACGGGCGGACGCAGTAGTGCGCGATCGTGAACCACAGCGTGGCAAAGAACGAATGGCGTTCGTCCTTGGCCGACATCATCCGCTGCGCGACGTACCCGCCGCCGCCCGGTTCCTGCCCGGGATACCAGCTCGCCCACCACTGCACGCACACGTAGGTGAGAAAGCTCGCCAGCGGCAACGCGACAAGCGTCACGCCGCCCGGCACGTCGCTGCCGACAAACGGTGTAAACGCGAGCGTGCCTGGCGGCACTTTCGCGATCAGCCCGTCGAGCCCGCCAATCTCTGGCAACTGCAGCACAAACCATGCGAGCGCGATGGTGCCCGTCATCGCAAACAGGAACTGAAAGAAATCGGTAATGACCACGCCCCAGAGGCCTGAGAGCGCGCTGTAGATGCCCGTGATCGCGAGGCTGACGAGCACGGCGGTGAGGCGATCCCATCCGAGCGTGACGGCGAGGATCTTCGCCATCGCGAGGTTGACCCAGCCCATGATCACGCAGTTGATGGGGATGCCGAGATAGAGCGCGCGAAAGCCGCGCAGAAGCGCAGCGGGACGGCCTGAGTAGCGCAGTTCGGCAAATTCGACGTCGGTCAGAATGCCGGCGCGCCGCCACAGGCGCGCGAAGAAAAACACCGTCAGCATGCTGCCGAACGCCGCACTCCACCAGATCCAGTTGCCGGCGATGCCGTTTCGCGCGACGAGGCCAGCGACGGCCAGCGGCGTGTCGGCCGCAAACGTCGTCGCGACCATCGAGGTTCCGGCAAGCCACCAGGGAAGGCTGCGGCCACTCAGGAAATAGTCGCTGACGCTGCGGCCGCCGCGCGACGAGTACCACACGCCGACCGCAGCCGAGGCCACGAAGTATGCGGCGATGATGACCCAATCCAGTGGCGCAAGCGTCATACCCGAGCTCCCTGCAGATCGTCGGCGATCGCGTCATGAAACGCGCGGCGCACGGCCTGAATCTGGTTGTTCTCCCGTGTCGGGTGCACGCGATTGGTGAGCAGGACCGCATAAAGATCTTGTGCCGGATCGAGCCAGAGCGAGGTACCCGTAAATCCCGTATGACCGATCGCACGCGCCGACATGCGCGTGCCGCAGGACGAGGTCGGCAGCATGGTGTCCCATCCGAGCGCGCGAGAGCTGCCCGGCACGCTCGATCGGGCCGCGAATGTTGCCGCGGTGTGGCTTGTCACTCTCGTGGCGTGATCGTCACGGCCGAGCAGGAGCGAGAGCCACCAACGCGCGCACGCTCCAACGGCCGCTGCGGTGCCGAACAGGCCGGCGTGGGCCGCTACGCCGCTGAGCGCCGCGGCGTTTTCGTCGTGGACTTCACCGATCAGAAGCCGGTTGCGCCAGGGATCTATCTCGGTTGGCGCGGTGTTGTCCCGCCACGCGGTGGGGGGGCCAAAGGTGATCGGATCGACGATGCCAACCCCGGTGCGCCAGCTCGCGAACTGCTCGTCGAGCGATACGTGATAGGTGTCTTCGAGCAGAAAACCGAGCAGCATGAACCCGGGATCGCTGTAGAGGGACTGCGTGCGCGGCGCGTAGGCGAGTGCCTCATGGCAGATGGCATGCTCGAAAGCAGGTCGCCCGGCGAGCGTTTCGAAATACTTGCGATGAGCGGGGAGGCCTGAGCAGTGCTCGAGCAAATCGCGCAACCGTGACCCGCCCGCGGTCTTCGGCCGACCAATCCGGCATCAGCGCGGACACGCGCGTTTCGAGTGAGAGGTCCGTTTGTGCCACCTGCAGCATCGCGATCGTGGCGGTGGCGAGCACTTTCGTGAGCGACGCCAGGTCGAAGATCACGTCCGGTGACGCCTCGCGCGCGTCAACGGCATAGGTCAGGCGGCCCGTCGCGTAGGTCCAGATCGCACCCGTCGATCGGCCCACTTCGGCGACCGCGCAGGGAAACGCGCGCGCGCCTATCGCGTCGTCGAGGACGCGACGCGCACGGGTGAAACTGTGGACAGTAACCATGCTGTCAGGCACGTCGTCGACGCACCGATGAAGACGTACCACGTGAACGCGACCCCCGTCCATGCCCACACGATGGTCATCGTGATGAGGCCGACAATCATCCCGGCGAGCGCGTTCCGCTCACCGACACCGGGCAGGAGCGTGCCGAGGAGAAAAGCGCCGAGCACCGCTCCGGACGCGAACGACAACACGGCGAGCCCGGCATCGAGGACTGATCGAGCCATGAACTGGGCGCCAATCGCGACAGCAAGTTGCGCGATACCCCACGCCACCGTGGCTTGCTTCGCCACTCGCATCTGCGTGGGTTGATCGGCATCTGGGCGCACATACCGCAGGTAGAAATCGTTCACGGTGGTCGCGGCCATGGCGTTGAGCGACGGTGACAGGGCGGCGGCGACAATCGCGGCGACGATGAACCCGGCAAGACCGTGCGTCAGCGATGTCACGACGAATATTGGAAGAATCTCGTCAGTACGCGTCAGCGGCTGGGGCAGCGGCGTTTGCTGGTAATACACGAACAGCATCACGCCGATCAGGAGAAAGACGATGAATTGCGCGAACACGATGAACCCGCTGAGCACGAGTCCTCTGGACGCTGCACGCGCGCTGCGGGCGGCGAGAAGGCGTTGTACGAGGAACTGATCCGTCCCGTGGGTCGCGAGTGTCAGGGCCACGCCGCCGATGACGCCCGCCCAAAGCGTATAGGGCCGACTGAGGTTCCACGACAAGTCGAAGATGTGAAATTTGCCGGCAGCGGTTCCAGCCGCCACAACCGCCCCCCAGCCGCCCTCGATGCGCATGAGTAAGGCGATCGCCACCGCCCCCGCGCCGGCAATGTACACGAACATCTGCACGACATCGGTCCAGATCACGGCCGACACGCCGCCCCGGACTGTGTAGACGATCATGGCGGCACCAAGAACGAGCACGACCCAAGTCACCGGTACGCCCGTGACGACGGCGATGACCAGTGCTGTTGCGTACAACCGAATGCCATCGGCGAGCGTTCGCGTGACCAGAAAGATCAGCGCCGAAAGCGTTTTGACGCTGGTCCCGAAACGTTGTTGCAGCAGCTCGTATGAGGTGAAGAGGTCGCCGCGAAAATATGCAGGAATGAAGAGAATGCTGACGATTATCCGGCCGAGCACATAACCGAGCGCCAGCTGAAGAAACGTCATGTCGCCGGCATAGGCTGAGGCAGGGATGCCGATAAACGTCAGCGTGCTGGTCTCAGTGGCGACGACGGTAAAACACACGGCCCACCACGGGACGCTGCGATCGGTGAGAAAGTAGTCGCGTGTGGTTTTCTGAAACCGCGCGAACCACGAGCCGAAGGCGGTGATCGCGGCGAGATACCCGCCGATGACGAGGTAGTCGGCCCACGTGAGCGACACGCACGCGAACTTAACACAACAGCCGGTCGCGAACGGGCGATGGCGTGCGCGATGGGCTGCTAAGCTGTAACCATGTATGTCCTCGGCATCGATGCCGGAGGCACGAAAACCGTCTGCTATCTAGCGGATTCAGAAGGGCGCATCGTCGGCGAAGGGCGCGGCGGCGGCGCAAACCTCCAGGCGCACGGCGAGCTCGAGGTTGAAAAAGTGCTGCATGCGGTCATCGATCAAGCCGTCGGTGAGCGCGCCATTCTTCCCGCTGCTGTGTGCCTCGGCGTGGCTGGCGTCGATCGCGCCGAGGACGATCGTATCGTGCGGGCAATCGTGCGGCGGCTTGGCTTCAGGTCGCACACCCTGGTCGTCAACGACGCGCTCATTGCGCTTATCGCCGGGGTTGGTGAGGCGCCTGGCGTGGTGGTGATTGCCGGAACCGGATCGATTGCCTACGGCGTGAATCAAGCGGGCCTTGCCGCGCGCGCGGGCGGGTGGGGATTCATTCTTGGCGACGAAGGCTCTGGCTACTGGATTGGGCGACAGGCGCTCGCCGCGGTCGTCCGCGAAGCTGATGGCCGCGGTCCCAAGACGCAGTTGACGCCGCTCGTGCTCGAGCACTTCAAGCTGGCGCGCGTCGACGGGCTCGTGCGTGAAGTGTACGACCGCGGTCTGCAGCGCCAGGCCGTTGCCACGATCGGCGTCGTCGTCGAGCAGGCGCGTGCCGGCGGCGATATCACTGCGGGCGAGATTCTCAACAAAGCCGGCGAGGAGCTCGCGCGAGCAGCGGCATCGGTGATCGCCCGTCTGGAAATGCGTGGCCAGGCGTTTGGCACGGTCCTCGCCGGCGGGATGTTCCGCGTCATCCCCTGGCTCGCAGATAACGTCACGGAGCGGTTGGCGGAAGTGGCACCTCGCACAACCGCGACCACGTTGACCATCGAACCGGCCATGGGCGCGGTGCAACTCGCCGTGCGCGAGCTCCGTGAAGGCGTCAAGGTACCCGCATACCTCGAGGGCGTCGTGCGGTGAAGCTCGAGGTGTATGACAGCGAACAGGCGCTCGCGCAGGCGCTTGCGGTGTTACTGGCGGCGGCGATCCAACAGCGGCCGCATATCGTGCTCGGCCTTCCCACCGGCCGCACGCCGATTGCGCTCTATGCCGAACTGGTGAGAATCACCCGCGACGATGGGCTCGACTGGTCGCGTGTGCGCACGTTCAACCTCGACGAATTCGTCGGGCTGAACGAGGAGACGCCACGAAGTTACCGGCGATTCATGGACGAACACTTGTTTCGGTACGTCAACATCTCGCCGGAAAACATTGGCTTCCTGAATGGCCGTGCCGCACAGCCTGACGCCGAGTGCGAGCGTTACGAACGCCAGATTGCTGAGACCGGTGGTATCGACATCATGATTCTGGGAATTGGCGCCAACGGTCATATCGGCTTCAACGAGCCCTGCGACGTGCTTCCTGCCCGCACGCACCGCGTCCTGCTCGAAGAGCCGACGCGCGCGGCAAACGCGGTGTGGTTTGGAGGGGACATCGATGCGGTCCCGCGTGCGGCGCTGTCGATGGGGATGGCGACGATCCTGAACGCCCGCGAAGTCGTGTTGATCGCGACCGGCGCACCCAAAGCCGCCGCCGTGCACGACATGATCGCGGGCGGCATCACGACGCAACTCCCGGCGTCGTTTCTTCAAGTGCATCGGCATGTCACGGTGATGGTCGATGACGACGCGGCCGGGGCCCTGGAGGGTCGAAAAGGGGTCTGACCCCTTTTCCTCCGATCCCCCGGAAAAGGGGTCAGACCCCTTTTCGCAGACTGAGGTCCCAGTCAATTCACGCAGCCGCGGCTCGATGTCCTCGCCGATCGCCTCACGCACGATGTCTTTCTCTTTCCGTAACCGTGCGAGCGCTTTGGTATAGGACAACCCGGTCTTCTGCATGACGATGGCAGCCTTGACGTTGCCTTGCGCCTTCTTGAGCAGTTTGTCGGCTTCATCCGGGTCGATCCCGGTGACGATATTCAGGATGCGGCGCGCGCGGTCGCGCAGCTTCTCTGAATTCATCTGCACATCGACCATGAGATTGCCGTAGGTCTTGCCGATGAGGATCATGGCGCCGGTCGTCAGCATGTTGAGGACGAGTTTGGTCGCCGTGCCTGCCTTGAGGCGTGTGGAGCCGGCGATGACCTCGGGCCCCACCGCGGGCGCGATGGTGAGATCGACGAAGGCCTGCAGCTCGGTGCGCGGGTCGCAGGTGACGAAGATGATTCGCGCGCCCGCCTGGCGCGCGCGGGTGAGCGCGCCACGGACAAACGGGGTCATCCCGCTGGCCGAGACCCCGACCACGGCATCCTTGCGCGTCGATTGCAGCCGCTGAATCTGGCGCGCGCCTTCCTCGTAGTCGTCTTCCGATCCTTCCGTTGCCTTGATGATGGCGCCTTTACCTCCGGCCATGATGGCGTGCACCAGCGAGGTCGAAATCCCGAAGGTCGGCGGCATTTCGGCGGATTCCAGCACACCGAGACGGCCGCTGGTGCCGGCCCCGACGAAGATGATTCGGCCGCCTTTGCGGAGTGCCTTCGCGAGCATGTCGGCGCCAAGGGCAATGCGATCGCGCTCGCGCTGCACCGCCGCCAGCATCTTGCGGTCTTCGGCCAGCATCAAGTCGACGATTCCAGCGGCGGGCAGTTTGTCGATACCGAGGGTGGCTGTATTAATCGCTTCGGTAGGTAGGGCTTGCCACTTCGAGCGTGTTGGCATTCTGACGGGGCTCCCGGCGGCGCCTAAGACAAACGGTGATACTAGCATGTAATCTGTTGGCAGTTGATGAGCGCGCACATCGATGACTACTTGACGCACCTCGGCCTCGAGCGTCGGCTCGCCGATCACACCGTCGAAAGTTATCGCCGCGACCTGACCAGCCTCGCGCGCTTTGCTGCCGGTCGCGCGCAAGCGTTGACCGACCTCGGACGGGCCGACTTGGAAGCGCTCGTGCGCCAGTTGATGTCCGAAGGCCGATCGCCGCGCTCGGTCGCACGGCTGGTGGCGTGTGTGCGCGGATTTTATCGCTTTCTGTCCCTCCACCGGCACGTCGCGACCAACCCCGCTGATGATTTGGAGTCGCCACGCGCGTGGCAGGTGCTGCCGAAGTTTCTCGCCATCGAAGATGTCGATCGGCTGCTGGCCGCCCCCGATCCCACGACCGCGCTTGGCCTGCGCGATCGCGCGATGATCGAGTTGCTCTATGCCACCGGCCTGCGCGTGTCTGAGCTCATCACCCTGCGGGCAGCGGATTTGCACCTCGACGCCGGCTATCTGACGGCGACGGGCAAAGGGCAGAAGCAGCGAATCGTGCCGTTCGGCGATTCGGCCGCGGCGTGGGTCGGCAAGTACATCGACGAGGGCCGTCCCGCGCTTCTTCGCAAGCGGAGCGCGGCCAAGCTGTTTGTCAACGCGCGCGGCGGCGTGGGCCTCACGCGCGTCGGTTTCTGGAAAATCCTGAAAGGCTATGCGCGCCGCATCGGCCTGGCGCGGCAGGTCAGTCCCCACGTCCTCAGACACTCGTTCGCGACGCATCTGCTCGAACGCGGCGCCGATCTCCGCGCGATTCAGATGATGCTCGGCCATGCCGATCTCTCGACGACGCAGATTTACACGCACATCCTCGATGCGCGGATGCGTACGTTGTACGACAAGTTCCATCCGCGAGCCTAGCCGACGTGCGCCGACGCGTCCTCAGTGCGATCCTCGGTCTGAGCGCAATTCTCGGGGTAGCCGCGATCGTCGTGTTGCCCCCCAGGCGAACCGTCGCGCCGCCGGCGCAGTTCTCGTATCGCTGGCCGGTCGTCAAAGGCGCCTATCACGTCCACACATTACGCTCGGACGGCACCGGCTCGGTCGACGAGATCGCGGCGGCAGCGGCCGCGGCCGGCTTGCAATTCGTGATCCTGACCGATCACGGCGACGGCACGCGGGCGCCAGACGCTCCGGTGTACCGCTCCGGGGTCTTGTGTATTGACGCTGTGGAAGTCAGCACCACGCACGGCCACTACGTCGCACTCGATGTGCCGCAGTTGCCGTATCGGCTCGCGGGCCGCCCTCGTGATGTGATTGAAGACGTCACGCGTTTTGGCGGCTTCGGCATCGCGGCGCATCCCGGATCGCCGAAAGACGAACTCGAGTGGACAGACTGGGACGCGCGTTTCGACGGCTTGGAGTGGCTCAATGCCGATAGCGAATGGCGCGACGAGGTCTGGACGTCACTCGCACGTGTGCTGCTGACCTATCCGTGGCGTCCGACGGAAACGCTCACAGGGTTGTTGGATACGCCGAGCGCGATCCTGAGGCAATGGGACCGGCTCGCGAGGACGCGCCACGTCATTGGCCTTGCCGCCGCGGACGCACACGCGCGGCTGGGGTTGCGACCGACGGCGGAGCCGTACGAAGATCGCACGATCGCCCGGGTGCCATCGTACGCGGCGTCGTTCGCGGCGTTTTCCAACCACGTGATCCTCGACGAGGCGCTCACCGGTGATGCCGACGGTGACGCGCGGAAGCTGCTCGATGCCATTCGCCGGGGACGCCTGTTCGCGTCGATCGACGGCGCCGTGGCAAACGGCGCGCTCGAAGTGAGCGCCGCCAGTGGGACCGCCGTCGCCCGGCCGGGAGAATCGATCGACTCCGCGTCTCCCATCCGCATCGACGTGGCGCTCGCTGCACCGGCCGGCACGTCCATCGTGGTGCTGCGCGACGGCGTTGCGATTCATCAAAGCACGACACTTCCGGTGAGCCTCGAGGTTGGACCCGATCCCGCCGCGTATCGCGTCGAGGCGCACCTCCCCGACGCGCGGCAGGCGCCGAAGGTGCCATGGCTGCTGACCAATCCAATCTACGTGAACCTGCGCCCGCTACACACCAGACCGGCCGCGAGAGCGACGCCGGAGCCGGTCGAGCGCGCTGTCGTGGCGCCTGAGGCATGGCATACCGAAGCGAGTGCCGATTCGCGCAGTGACGTCGTGGTACATCCGGGAGCGGACACCGCACCGGGTCTGACCTGGCGCGTGTCGCTTGGCGGTGGTCCCGCTGTGTCGCAGTTTGCGGCGCTGGCGTTGCCGCTCGATCGACAGATGGTTACCTACACGCGCGTTGCCCTGCGCGCCCGCGCCGATCGGCAGTTGCGCCTGTCGGCGCAGCTGCGTCTTTCTCCGCAGCGCGGGGGTCTGCGCTGGGCCAAGTCGTTTTACATCGGGCCGGAGTTGGCGACAATCGACGTGAGCTTTGAGGATTTCCGGCCGCTGGGCCCGATGATGTCGGAACGCCCCCCGATCGATGACGTCGAAGGATTGCTGATCGTCGCCGACACCCTGAACACGCTTCCTGGAACCGCAGCGGCGATTTCGGTGGAGGGTGTCTGGCTGGTGAAATAGGAGAAGGCCGGTCTTTAGACCGGCCGCGGGGGATCCTCGTAGCGATTGCTCACGTCCCAGATGATTGTCGCGATCCCGGCCGCGAGCAGCGCACCGGCCAACCCGAGCACGATGAGTGCGTCGCGCACCGCCGGGGTCCCGTACCCGCCCTGCTCGAGCACACTGGCCAGGTGGAAGAAGCCGTACACCGTCGTCCCCAGCGCGACGACACACAGCAGGACACCGACAAGGAATCGCCGGATTGACCCGCGCCGTGGAGAGCGCGACGTGCCGTGCCATGGAGATGGCGAAGGCGGGGGAGGGCCGATCACGTCCGGACGGTCAACAGCAGATACATCGCCGCCGCGCCGAAGATCAGGTTCGCTGCCCATGCGGCAAGCATCGGCGGCACCAACCCGGCCGTACCGACGGCCGCAAACACGCTGATCATCGTCCAGTAGGCGAGCGCCAGCACGATGCCGGCGCCGATACCGTACATCGCGCCGCGCCGTCCTGTCGTGACGGCGAAGGGCACGGCGATTAAGGTCATGATGATGGTGACGAACGGAAATGCGATTTTCCGTTGCAGCGCCACTTGGTATTCGAGGACGTTATAGCCGCGCGCCATCAATCCCTCGATGTATTGGCGCAGCGTGGCAAAGTTCATGCGATCCGGCTCGGGGGCTTCGGTCACAAAATGCGTGGCGGGTTCGAGCGGCAGGCGCGTCACCTCGAATGGTGCGAAGCGTGCGACGTCTCGACCGGCGAATTCGCGCTGCCACCCGTTGCGCGCCTCCCACGGTGAGGCATCGACAGACGCCCGCGGAACGTAGCTCGCCTGTCGGGCGTAGGTGCGCCGCGCCAACGCATGCGTGCTCGCGTCGAACTCGAACACCGACAGCGCATTGAGCTGCCGTCTGTTCGGGTCGAAGTAGTCGTAGTGATACATCTCGTTCTCGCCACCCATCAGCCACTTGCGATTGCTGAGCACGTCGAAGGTCTGCGGCGAACCGCCTCTGATGATGTGGTCGAGATACTCGGCACGCCGGTTCGTGATGGAGAGCACGCGTTCTTCGCACGCAAAGAGGACCCCTCCGGCGGCGACCGCGAAGAGGAGCAGCGGCATCGACGTGCGGTACAGGCTGACGCCGCACGCACGCATCACGATCAGCTCACTGCTCTTGGTCAGCAGCCCGATGGTGACGAGCGTCGCGAGGAGCACCGAGATGGCCAGGATGTAATAGAAAAATTGCGGCGTCGACCAGGCCATGAACTCGAGGATTACCCCAAGGGTCACTTGCCCTTTGAACAACTTGTCCGACTTGTCGATGAACGTCGAAAGGTAGAACAGTCCCAACATGCCCAGGATGGACATCCCGAGCAGACGCCCGTACACGCGCGCGACATAGAGATCGAGCAGATTCGGCCGTGGGATCTGGAAGTGGGGAATACGGATGCGAAGAAGGACGGGTTTGGCAGAGCGCCCCACCGTCGACGCTCCAGCGTCGGCGCGAGCATTCTGCGCAGCCGCCTCCCGTTGTCTGAGCCAGCGCACGCCAGGCACACGCATGCGAATGGGCTCGTCCGCGCCGCGAACGCGGGTCCACAGCAGCAACACGCCGCCAAGCCCGATGATGATGTTTGGCAGCCACATCGCCGACCACGCCGGCACCAGGCCGCCCTTGGTCATGGAGTGCGCCGTGTACATGATCACGTAGTAGACGAAGATCACGAGGATGCCGACGACAAAGCTGGCGAACTTGCCGTCGCGCCGGTTGCTGAGTCCGAGACCGAGTCCGACGAGCGCAAACACCAGGCATGCGGCAGGAATCGAGAACTTCTTGTGGATCTCGATCGTCTGGTTGTGCCCCGAGATGCGGCGCCCTTCGAGCTCCGCGCGTTTCTCCTGGAGATCGGTGATCGACAACTCGCGATCGCCGCGCGCCGGACCGGTTCGCGGGAACACGCTTTCGGGGTTGAGGGACACGACCATCTGCTGAAAGCGCACGATCTCATATGTCGCAGGGTCCGCCGCCTGTGTGCTGTGGCGCGTTCCCTCCTCGAGCACCATCTCAATTGTCCGCTTGGCGCGGTCGACGACCATGCGGCCGCGTTTGGCGACGAAGACGATCGGTTGAGCGGCGTTCTTGGTATTCGCCGCAAACACATCCTGCCAGCCGCCTCCCATGGGGATCTCGCGTACGTACAACACGGTGTCGGGGAAATCTTCGAAGAACTCGCGGGCACGCACTTGACCCTCAGCCCGATCGGCGACGATTCGCGAGATGATTTCGCGGTAGTTCTGATTCTCGTTGGGGATGAGGTCGAGCATGACCCATATCGTCGCCGCGGCGCAGGCCACGCCCATCATGAGGACCGGGCGCAGCAGACGATACGGACTCACGCCGCACGCCATGAGCACGACGATCTCGCGGTCTGCCGACAGGCGGCCGAGACCGACGAGAATGGCGATGAGGAACGCCATCGGGATGGTCAACCCGAGCGTCGCCGGGATGAGCGTCGCCGCCAGCCGAAGGACCGTGAGCCACGGCACCCCTTTGGCGATCAACTGCTCAGCGAGGTCCAGGATGAAGGGGATAATGAGGATGAAGGTGAAAACCAGCAACGCGATCGCAAAGGGCGGCACGACCTCCCGAATGAGATAGCGGTCGATCAATTTCATCGCGTCCTGCCATTATCGTCCATCGTGAAGCTCGCCATCCTTTGGCACATGCACCAGCCGTATTACGAGGACCTCGCCACCGGCGAGCACGTCCTGCCGTGGGTGCGCTTGCACGCGATCAAGGACTACGTCGGCATGGTCGATCTGCTGCAGGAATTTCCCGGTGTTCGCGCCACTTTCAATCTCGTGCCCTCGCTCATCGTCCAGCTGCAGGCATTTGCCGAGAACCGCGCGAAAGATCGCCTGCTCGAGGTGAGCCTTACGCCGGCAACGGCACTCGACTGGGAGGATCGCGCGTTCTTGATTGCGCGCGGGTTCGACGTGCCGGAACAGCGGATGATCCGGCCGAACCCACGATATGCGCAACTGCACGCGCGCCGTCATGCTCCTGACACCTACTCGATCGACGATGTGCGCGACCTGCAGGTCTGGCACAAGCTCGCCTGGATGGATCCGGATTGGCTGGTCAAAGACCCGCGGCTGACTTTGCTCGTGGAGAAGGGAAGTCACTTCACCGAAGAGGACAAGCGCACGCTACGCGAAGTCGAACTCGATCTGCTGCGGCGCGTGATCCCCGCGTACCGGGCGGCGGCCGAGCGCAACCAGGTGGAGCTCTCCACCTCGCCGTTCTACCACCCGATCCTGCCGCTGCTGTGCGACACCGACGCGCATTTTCGCGCGCATCCGCAGTCGCCGCTCTTGCACGGGCTCTTCCGCTGGCCCGAGGATGGCCGTGAGCAGCTCGCGCGGGCGATGCGGCTGCATCGCGACACCTTCGGGTCAGACGCGCAGGGGATCTGGCCGTCCGAGGGCTCGGTGTCGGACGCTGCTATCCGCCTGATTGGCGAAACGGGCGTGCGGTGGATGGCGACCGATGAAGCGATTCTGGCCCGCTCGCTCAACCAGCCGATGTCGGCAGACCTGCTGTACCGACCGTACGAACTCGGCGATGCGGCGCAGCCAGTGCGCTGCTTGTTTCGCGACCACGGATTGTCGGATCTGATTGGGTTCACCTATCAGACCTGGGACGCGGTGTCCGCTGCTGACGATTTCCTCCGCCGCGTCGAAGAGGCGGGGCGGAAGTTCACTGGCGGCGACCCGGTTGTGACGGTCATTCTCGACGGCGAAAACGCCTGGGAGCACTACCCGGGGGGCGGCCGCCCGTTTCTCCGCGCGCTCTATTCGCGGCTCGAGCGGTCGAGCACGGTGCAAACGGTGACGATGTCCGAGGCGGCAAATGGGGCCGCCACGCGGCTGGAGACCGTTTTTCCCGGATCCTGGATCAACAACGACTTCTATATTTGGGCGGGCCACCCTGACGATCACCGGGCGTGGGGGCAACTGGCGGCCGCACGCCGGGCTTTCGCCACCTACAGCGTCGGCATCGCGCCGCCGGATCGCGACCGCGCCCACGAGGAGTTGCTGATCGCGGAAGGCAGCGACTGGTTCTGGTGGTACGGCGACGACCACTCCTCCAATCACGACCGCGAATTCGATGATCTGTTCCGGCGGCATCTGCGAAACGTCTACGACGCGCTCGGGCAGCCGGTGCCGGATGCGCTCTACATGAGCAACATCACGACGGTGGGGGAAACCGGGCCGGTCAAGCCCCGCGCGTTCATGGTTCCCGTCATCGACGGGCAACTCACCGGCTTCGCCGAATGGGTGGCGGCGGTGCCCGCGGTACTTGGTGCGGGCGGTGGGACCATGCACCGGGCCAAGAGCGACCTTGTGCGTGATGTGGCGCTCGGCGTGGGCCGGAACGAGGTGTTCATTCGCATCGCCGGCGAGCGGTTCGCCGCCAGGGTCGCCATCGGTGACGTCGGACTGGCGGTTCTGGTGGGCGGAACCCCGCCACGCCGAATCGATCTGTTACCGCACGGCAACGGTTACCACAGTCGCGTGTCAGTCGGCGCGATCGTGGAGGTGTCGCTGACCTACGACGATCTTCTCGTCCGACCCGGTGAGCGGCTGAGCTTGACCGTCCTGGTCACCAACCGGTCCGACCATGTGATCGAACAGCATCCGTCCGGCCCGGCGGTCGAGCTCGAGGTGCCGCCGGCCGATCTCGAATCGGCCAACTGGGCGGTCTAAGCTTCGGTCGGCGGTCGGCGGGTCGGCGGCCCAGCCCTCGGCGCTCCGCGGTCTTAGAACGTCAAGGCCCCGGCGCGATGCTCGTTCCTTCACCGGAACTGACCGCCAACGATGTGCGGCAGCGGTCGCCCGACAGTCCAGTAGACGCGGCAGCCGACCACGGACCGCGGACCGCCGGTCAGGGCACTTCGCCTAATTCCATGCACAAACCATCAACAGCGCGCTTTTGCTGGCGATATGGCTTGAGTCTGATAAGAGATGTTATGTTAACTTAAGTGAGGATTGCCGGTCAGGGTTGGGCTGGGCCAACACGGGCGCTGGCCCAGGATCCTGTCGCGCTCGTTCCAGTGTCGGCTGGATTTTTAGCAGCCCTGAAACACTCCGCTGAGTCGCTGCTCGTGAGCCGCTGCTCGTCACGTCGCCAGGTCCCACATCAGCCGGGGGCACGGCGTCTACCACCGGGCACGCCCCGAGCTCACGCCTTCTTGCGGAGTTCCCTCAAAATCCCTTCGAGGGCGTTGATGATGTCCTCGCGTGAGGCGTTCCGCTTGTTGAAACTGAGACGCAGGTTGTACGCCTTATCTTGCGGTTTGAAATTGAAGGTAAATGACTTCGGCCGACCGGGCTTGGGTTTCTGGGTCTCTTTGCGCACCTGTTCGCGGGTCACGCCACCCTGACTGGTGATGCGCTCGATAATCGCCAGCATCTTCGCGGGCTCGCCCTGACGCACGATTTGCAGCAACACCGACTTGTTCGTGATATCCGCCAACCGGCACACCTTGCGCACTTCCGGCGGCATGTTGTGCAGCGTCAGCGACTCGGTAATCGAGGTGCGCGATTTGCCCAACCGTTTGGCCAGATCCTCGTGCGTGTAACCGCAGCGCTGAGCCAGGCTGTGCATGGCTTCGGCCTCTTCGAACGCGGTCAAATCCTTGCGCTGGATGTTTTCCACCAGCGCGATCTCGAGCATCTCGGTCTCGTCGACGTCGCGGACGACGCCTGGCAGTTCGAGGAGACCGGCCTGGACCGCGGCCTGATACCGGCGTTCGCCGGCGATGATCTGGTAGCGCGTCCCGCGTTGGCGCAGGACCAGCGGTTCGATGATCCCTTTTTCGCCGATCGACGCGATGAGCTCGGACAAGTCGCCCATGGCCTGGCGCGGCTGATCGGGGTTCGGATCAATCTGGTCGATCGGCACCATGCGCCCGACCGGCGTCGCGGCGGAGGCCGCCAGGGTCTCGACATAGTGGGCGTCATGCCGCATCCGCAGCGTGTCCGGCAATCCCCGTTTAGGCACGATCGATGACCTCCTCGCACAAGCTGTAGTACTCAGTGGCGCCGGTCGAGTCCGGCGCGAACGTAAAAATCGACTCGCGATACGCCGGACTCTCCTCCAGCCGTACGCTCTTGCTGATCACGGTCTTGAACACCTTATCGCCGAAGACCTTCTTGATCTGCTCGCGGATGTCACGGCCGAGCGCCGTGCGCCGGTCGTGCATCGTGATCACGACCCCGAGGATGCGCAGTTCGGGGTTGGGCCGCTGGCGGACTTTCTCGATCGTCTCGAGCAGGTCGTCGGTGCCCTCGAGCGCGAAGTAGGACGACTGAATCGGGATCAGCAGGTGCGTCGCGGCGACGAGCGCGTTCACGGTCAGCAGGCCGAGCGCCGGCGGGCAGTCGATGACGACATGCTGGTAGTCGCCGTCGACGGTCTTGAGTTGATCCTTGAGGCGGAACGGCGCGTCCAGATCCCCGGTCATCCGCGCTTCCAATTTGGCGAGGGCGATGCGCGCCGGCGCGACGTCGAGCGACGGCACCGAGGTCGGCTTGATGACGTCGCGAATCGACACCGTGTTGTCGAGGAACACGTCGTACATGTTCTTCTGAATCACCTGCAAGTCGACGTACGACATGCTGCTGTTGGCCTGCGGATCGAGATCGATCAGCAGCGTTTTCTTGTGGCGCATGGCGAGCGCCGCGGCAAGGTTGATCGCGGTCGTCGTCTTGCCCACGCCGCCTTTCTGGTTTGCGATCGCAAGAATCATTCGATGGTAGGCCGGCGTGCGGATTGTATGTCGGCGGGGGAATTACACACAAGCGCCTGCGCTAAGTGCTTGATTGTGCAGTGGTTGACAAAATTGTCGGCCGGCCGACTACATCTTGTACTTCCCCATCTCGTCGGGGTCGAGCGACTCGAGCCACTGCTGCAGCCGATCCGAGTCCTGCTTCTCATTGGTGAAGTCGACGGTCTTGGCGTTGTCGATGACGCGGTCTTCCACCAGAATCGGCGCGCGCGTCCGCAGCGCCAGCGCGATGGCGTCGCTCGGACGCGCGTCGATCGACACCGGACCGGCCGCGGTCTGGAGATGGATGACGGCGTAGAAGGTGTTCTCTTTCAGATCGCAGACGACCACGCGGTCCACCGCCGCCTGCAGATCCTGAATGATGTTGCGCAACAGATCGTGCGTCATCGGCCGCGGCGTCTGGATGTTCTCGATCTGCAACGCGATGGCATTGGCTTCGAAGATGCCGACCCAGATCGGCAGCACCTTGTCGCCATTCTGATCCCGGAGAATGATGATGGGCATGTTGGTGATCGGGTCCACCATCAGCCCCTTGATAGTCATCTCGATCAGCATCGGCATTCCTGACTGTGAACGTCGCGGGTCAATCCGTCAAGCTGAGCCAACTCACCCCAAAGACTGTACGCGCCGGCGCGGCGGATGACGACCGGCTGCAACTCCCCCACCATCGCCGCGTGACCCGGGAAGTTCACCACCGTGTTTCCCGTGGTCCGGCCCGACACCTCCCACGCGCGGCGTCGGCTGACCGCGTCGACCAGTACCTCGACGACGGTTCCGACCGCGCGCCCGTGCAGGTCGAGCTGAATGTCGCGCTGCAGCGCCTGCAGTCCGACGATCCGGCGCGTCTTCTCCTCCTCCGCCACGTCGTCGGCCAGGCGCTTCGCGGCCAGCGTGTTCGGCCGCACCGAGTATTTGAACGAGAAGATGTTGTTGTATTTCACGCGCGCGGTCAACGTCAGCGTGTCTTCGTAGTCGGATTCGGTTTCGCCAGGGAACCCAACAATCATATCGGTCGAGAGCTGAACCCCCGGGATGGCCGCGCGAACGCGGTCGACGAGATCCAGGTACTGCTCGCGCGTATGACGGCGACGCATCCGCTCGAGCACGCGCGACGAGCCGGATTGCACCGGCAGGTGGAGGTGTTTGCAGACCGCCGGCAGATCGCGTACCGCGGCAATCAGGCGATCCGAGGCGTGACGCGGGTGCGGGCTGGCAAAGCGGATGCGGCGCACGCCCGGAACGTTGTTGACCGCTTCGAGGAGCGCGGGAAAGTCGCACGTCGGATCGTCGGGCGCGCAATAGTGATTGACGATCTGGCCGAGGAGGTGAATTTCCTGCCGGCCGGCCGCAACCGCCTCGCCAACCTCAGCCAGGACCTCTGCTTTGGCGCGCATGCGCTCGTGGCCGCGGGTGTACGGCACGACACAGTAGCTGCAGTAGTCGTTGCAGCCCTCGATGATCGTCACATAGGCCTTCACCGGGTCGCCGCGTCGCGTCAGGCCGAGTGCGAAGGACGGATCCTCGGTACGGTGTTGAAATGTCGATGAGCGGTGCCGCCGTATCGGCGCCGCGCGCCTGCTCAACCAGCATGGGGAGCATCCGTAAGCGCTGCGTGCCGACGACGACGTCGATGAGGTCGGAGCGCTCGGCGAGACGTGCGCCTTCCTGCTGCGCCACGCAGCCCGCGACGACGACGAGCGGTGCGTGGCCGGTGACGCGCTGGGTGCCCTTGAGCGCTCCGAGGCGGTTGTACAGCTTGTCCTCCGCCTTTTCCCGAACGCTGCAGGTGTTGATGACGACCACGTCGGCGTCGGCGTCGGAGTCGGCGCAGTCGTAGCCCGACGACTCCAGGAGACCGGCAATGCGCTCGGAGTCGTGGACATTCATCTGGCAGCCGTAGGTCTCAATGAAGTACTTCATGTGCTCGCTGACTGGCGCCCGCTGTATAAATATTCAGCCTGCGGATACGGCGCACTGCCTGAACCATAGTGCACCACCCTAGCGCGCCCGATCCCCTTTCGCCTTTCGCCTTTTTGGACTTTCGCCTTTCGCCCTACTCGCTTCCAGCAATTCTCTCGCACTTCGACGCGCCTGGTCGCCCGCATTTGTGCCGCCGATCATCCGCGCCAGCTCTTCGACCCGCCCTTCCTCGTCGAGGCGCGTGACCGATGTCACCGTTCGGCTGCCGCGGACGCGTTTGGCGATCGAGAAATGACTCGACCCGGCGGCCGCAATCTGCGGCAGGTGCGTGATGCAGAGCACCTGGAACCGCTCGCCGAGCGCGCTGAGCTTTTCGCCGACCACCGTGGCGACGCTCCCGCCGATCCCCGCATCCACTTCGTCGAAGATGAGCGTCTTCCCGGGTTGGTCGGCTGTCGCCAGCGTCTTGAGGGCGAGCATCACTCTCGACAGCTCTCCACCGGAGACAATCCTCGCGAGCGGCCGCAGCTCCTCGCCGAGATTGGGCGATAAGTAAAACTCGCCGGCGTCGATGCCGCTGTCGGACCATCCGCTTTCCTGCTCCCGGGTGACGAGCCGTACCTCGAAACGCGTTCGGTCCATTGCCAGGTCGGCGAGCTCGCGGACGAGGGCGGTCGCGAACCGGCCGGCCGCCGACCGACGCGATGCCGACAGGTCCCGCGCCCGATGCAGGAACACGCCGCTCGCCTCCGCCAACGCCGTCTCAACTGTGGCGGCCGTGCCGCCGCCGCCGGTCAGTGCCACATGCTCCGCGTCGAGCGCATCGCGTCGGGCGATCACCTCGGCCAGGGACGGGCCGTGTTTTCGCTTCAACCGTTCGAGCAGCGCGAGCCGCTCCTCGACCTGCTGCAAGCGTCCCGGAGAGGCGTCGATCCGGTTGCCAAAATCGCGGAGTGCAAACGCGAGATCCTCGAGCTGGGCCTTGATCGTGTCTTGCTGCTCGACGTAGGGAGTGAACTCGGGATCGAGCGCCGCCAGTTCGGTGACGCGTCGCCACACGTGCGACAGACCGGTGAGCACGGAGCCTTCCGACTCGTACAACTCGGCGTAGCCTTCCGAGCAGAGCCGCTGAATGGTGTCGGCGCTGCGTAGCAGCTGACGCAGCCCGCTGAGTTCTTCGTCCTCGCCGGGTTTGAGCGCCGCCTTCTTCAGCTCACTCAGCTGGAACTCGACGAGCTCCAGGCGCGCGCTCCGTTCCCGGCTATCCATCCGGAGCCGATCGAGCTGGTCGCGCAGCTGCCGAACCCGCGCGAACGCCTGCGCCACGTCCTGCCGTGGCCGCTCGAGACGGGCCCAGCTATCCAGCAGGGGCAGATGCTGTTCGGGATCCAGAAGCTGCTGATGTTCGTGCTGGCCATGCAGCTCCACCAGGCGATTGGAGAGGTCTTTGAGCGCCGCGGCCGTGGCAAGCGCGCCCGAGATGAAGGCGCGGCTTCGTCCCTGGGCGGTGATCTCCCGGCGAACGACGACTTCCGACGGTGTGGAATCGTCTCCATCGGAGAGCTCGAAGATGGCTTCCACGGTGGCGAGATCTTCGCCGGTGCGGACGAGGTCGGCTGACGCGCGCCCGCCGAGCAGCAAGCCGACGGCTTCGACGAGTATGGATTTTCCGGCGCCGGTTTCGCCCGTTAGAATGTTGAACGAGTGTTCAAAGTCGACGGCCACCGACTCGATGACCGCGAGATTCCGAATCGCGAGGTAGCGGATCATCGCCCGGGAGGTAAACGCGGAAAGTCCATCGTATCATGGGTTTGACAGAATTTGACGGCATGTGGTACCGTTTCCTGCGTCCGCGCTTTCCCAGCAGCGCATTCCCCGATGGATCCGATTCGGAGGCTTTGTTGCCGACGCCTGGAGCGTTTGTCCTGGCGCTGCACCTTCAGGGGGTTCCTGCGTCCGCCCCCGAAGGTGTAGCAGATTTTACTCGGTTAATCCTGGACGCAGACCCCGTCGTCAAGGCGGTCGTCGTGATCCTGCTCCTCTTCTCCGTGCTGTCCTGGGCGATCGTCCTGTACAAGGCGCTCGCCTTTCGACGGATTGAAGACCAGAGCCGGACGTTCCTCGACATTTTTCGCCGCAGCAGCAAGTTCTCGGAGGTACAGGCCGTCTGCAACTCGCTGGTGGCGAGTCCGCTGGTCAGCATGTTCCAGGCCGGGTACGCCGAGCTCAATTTGCAACTTCGCCAGCCCGCGGGCACCCAGGCCAGTCCCGGAACCCCTGCGCCACGTCCAACCTTGAAGAGCCTTGCGGCGGTGGACCGCGCACTGCTGCGCGCCTCGTCGATGGAAGTCAACAAGTTGGAGAAGCGCGTGCCTTTTCTCGCGACGGCGGCGAGCATTACCCCGTTTATCGGTCTGCTCGGGACCGTCTGGGGCATCATGACCGCCTTTTCCGCGATTGGTCAGCAGGGCTCGACCGATATTTCCGTCGTCGCACCCGGTATCGCGGAAGCGCTCTTCACGACCGCGATGGGTCTGTTCGCCGCCATTCCGGCCGTCTACTTCTACAACCACTTCACCACCAAGGTGAAAGTGTACGCGTCGGAGATGGACGACTTCGCGCTCGAATTCCTGAACATCGCGGAAAGGAATTTTACCTAGACCATGCCCAAGGTCATGGCGCAGCCCTCGGCGAATGAAGGGCGCGGCGGCCGCAGGCGGCGGACATCGAGCACGCTGGCGGAGATCAATGTGATTCCGCTCGTCGACGTCATGCTCGTGCTCCTCATCATCTTCATGGTCGCCGCGCCGATGCTGCAGCGCGGCGTCCAGGTCAACCTGCCCCAGTCACGTCAAACGGAGCGGATGACTGACGACCAGTTGTACATGACGGTACCCGTCTCCTACCGCGAGAATCACAAGGTTTATCTGGGGGAAGAGGCGGTGTCGATCGAATTTCTCGCCGAGCGCACGCGCCAGGCGATGATCGGCAAAGATGTGCGCGCGGTCTACCTCCGCGGCGACGGCGCCGTGCAATTACAGGAGCTGATGGAGGTATTTTCGAGCCTGAAAGAAGGTGGCATCGAGCGCGTCGGCATTGTCGCGCAGCAGCGGGGGAAACCATAGTGGACGCGGTCGTCGGAGATCCTGTCGGTCCGTGCGCGTGAGCCGGGCGGCCTCGAACGCATGATGGGCGCCTCGGTGATCGCCCACATCGGTCTGGTCGCGCTCGTCGCCCTCGCGCCCGGATCGTGGCTCGCCTCCCCAATCAAAACCGAGCAGACGGCGATGGTCATCGACCTTGGCGGTGCGGTCGGACCACGGACCGGCATGGCGCAGTTGAGTGCGCGCGCCATTCAAACGCAGCAGCTCGAGGCGCGCAAGTCGATTGAACCCGTAAGGCCTCCCGCCGCACGCACGCCGGAGATGATCGAGCCCACCAAGGCCGCAGCCAAAAAAGTCGAGAGCAAAGTCGAGAAGCCGGTGAAAGATGCGCGGAGCCGCACGCCCACCGCGGGTGCCGAGGTTCGCCGCGGCGACGCCGTCGCCGAAACGAGCGCGAAAGGCCAGGGATTCGGTCTCTCCGCAGGAGGGTTTGGATCCGGCAGCCGGCTGGACGTCGCCAACTTTTGCTGTCCTGAATATCTCGCGACGATGCAGGAGCTGATCAGACGGAACTGGGACCCCCGACAGCAGGCGGTTGGAACGGTCGGCGTCAAGTTTACAATCCAGCGCAGCGGACAATTGACCGACATTTCAATCGAGCGACCCAGTGGCTACCCTGCGCTCGACTACATGGCGACGCGGGCGCTGATGATCACCAAACAGCTTCCTGCGCTGCCGCAGGCGTTTACCGAACCGTCGTTGACGGTTCATCTCGTTTTCGAATATCAGAGATGACATTACGAAGTGTTTTGGCCGGCCTCTTTCTCGCCACGGCAGCGATCGCCCTCACCGCTGCTCAACAACCACCGCCGCCGCCGGTTGCCGGTCCGCCGCAACAGCCGTCCAGCGTCGAGATTCGAATCACCGGTGGCTCGGCGGGAACGCTGCCCCGCTACGCCGTGCCGGATTTTCTCGCGCTGACCAACGATCGCGAAACGCAGGAGGCGGCACGCACGATTGCCGAGGTGTTGTGGCAGGACCTGCAGTACGAGCGCGAGTTCGACATGATTGCGCGCGACGTCTACCGGTCGATCGCGCCACCGGCGTCGATCGGTGATCCGCCGTTCGATCGGTGGCGCGAGGTCGGTGCCGACGGGTTGGTGCTCGGGTCGGTACAGAAAGTCGGCAACGAGGTGCGCGTCGCGATGCGGCTGTACGCGGTGCCCCTGCGCCAGCAAGCCTATGCCCGCGAGTACACGGGCGCCATCGCCAATCCGCGGCTGTACGCGCACACGATGGCCGACGAGATTCATCAGACGCAGGCGCAGCTCCGCGGCGTGGCGCGCACGAAGCTGACGTTCACCTCGGACCGCAACCGCGAGCGCGTCACCGGAACGGTTGAAAACCGCGACGTCAAAGAGGTCTACGTCGGTGACTACGACGGCGCCAACCAGCGCCGCATCACTGTGGGACGGCAGCTGAATGCCACGCCGGTGTGGGCGCCCGATGGACGGGCGATTGCCTATACGTCATGGCGCAGCGGTTTCATGGACATCTACATCTCGAACATCTTCCAGGGCACGCTGATCACCCCGGCCAAGGGCACGCCGAACTCGCAGAATTTTCTTCCGGCGTTTTCTCCCGATGGCACGCGCCTGGCGTTTTCGTCGAACCGCGACGGCAACTCCGAGATCTATGTCATGAACCGCGATGGCAGTAATCTCGTGCGCATCACCAATCACCCCTCGATTGACTCGACACCGACGTGGTCGCCCACCGGCGGACAGATCGCTTTCACCTCGGAGCGCGGCGGGTCGCCGGGGATTTACGTGGTCGGCGTCGACGGGCTCGGACTGCGGCGCATCAGCTCCGACAGTTATGCCGATCGGGCGACGTGGTCGCCGGCGCCGCTCAACGAGCTCGCGTACGCGGCTCGCACCGGTCCGGGCTACGACATCAAGGTGCTGAACATTGCCAGCGGTCAAACACGTCAAATCACGTTTGGCGAAGGCAGCAACGAGAGCCCGGCATGGGCGCCCAATGGACGGCACATGGCGTTTACCTCGACGCGCGCCGGTCGCACCCAAGTGTTCACCGTCGATCTCGACGGTAAGAATGTGCGGCAGGTCACGCGCGACGGGAATAATTTTTACCCGAACTGGTCACAATAGGACTGGTTCGAGATGATCGTTCGAGGCACTCGTGCGATGGTGGTTCGACAAAGGAAAGAAGCGATGCGAAGACTCTCGTCGATGATCGTGACGGTGTTGCTCGTTGTGATGACGGCTGCCGCCTGCGCCAAGAAGACGCCGCCAATTGCGCGGCCGCCGGCTCCACCTCCCACCACCTCTGGAGGCACCATGGGCGCGCCCCCGCCGGCGCCGCCCGAACCGGTCGCCGAACCCGTGATCGTGCCGTCGTTGCCGGAAGACGCCGTCGCCGGACGTTCGCTCGACGAGCTCAATCGCGACTCCCCACTCAAGCCCGTGTTCTACGAGCTCGACAGCACGGATCTGTCGCAGACGGCCCAGCAGGCGCTCCAGGAAAACGCGCAGACCCTGCGCAAGTACGCGACCTGGCAGATCACCATCGAAGGCCACTGCGACGAGCGCGGCACACCGGAATACAACCTCGCCCTCGGCGAGCGACGTGCGATCACGGCGCGCGATTATCTCGTCTCGCTCGGCATTCCAGCGGCGCGGGTCAAGACGGTGAGCTACGGGAAGGAGTTCCCGTTCGATCCGGGTCACGATGAAGCGGCGTGGTTGAAGAACCGGCGCGCGCATTTCGTCATCACCGCGAAGTGACGGAGGGATAATTGAGCTATGAGTAAGACATCTGCTTGCGCGACATTCGCGCTCATCATGTCGATGGCGGCGCCGGCCGCGGCGCAGAACAAACGCGAGATGCAGATGATGGCCGATATCCGCATGCTGCAGGAACAAACGCAGCAGCTGCAGCAGCAGATGCAGACGGCGCTCACCACGCTCACCGACGCGCTCAAGGGCATTAACGGCCGGATCGACGATCAGAATAATGCGACGCGCAAGGCGTTCGCCGATCAGAAGCTCGTCGCCGACGAGCTTGGCGGGAATTTGCGCGTCATCAAAGAGCGCGTCGACGACACCAACGTGCGGATCGGGTCCTTGTCGCAGGAACTCGAAGCGCTGCGGCTCTCGATTCCACAGTTCTCAGCGCCCCCACCAACGCCGACGGTTGATCCGACGCAGCCGCCGCCGGGGTCGATGCCAGGACAGGACGTGCCCGCCCCGGTGACGCCGCCGGCGCAGCAGCCGGCCGCGGGTCCTGGCGTCTCGCCGCAGCGCATGTTCGACACGTCGTGGGCCGATTACACCACGAGCCAGTGGGAGCTCTGCGTCTCGGGCTTCGAGCAATACATCCGCACGTTTCCGCGCAGTGAAGCGGTCGGCGACGCCTACTACTACGTCGGCGAGTGCTCGGCGGCGCAGAAAAAATACACGGAGGCCATCGATGCCTACAATCGCGTGATCGTCGGGTACGCGAAAACCGCCCGCGCCCCCGAAGCGATCTACAAGCGAGGACTGGCGTTCGAGAACCTCGGACAGGTCGAACGCGCACGCGAATCCTACGAACTGGTGATGAAAACCTACGCCGATAGCGAGGCGGCGCGGCTCGCGAAGCAGGCGATCGCGAGGCTCGCCCGCGGGCGCCCTTGAACGTTCGTCATACCTGGAACGCCGACTCGCCAACGATCTGCTTGACCTGCGCACCGGACGATGGTTCGATACGGTGGTTCGGAAACGTTCAGTACGCGTTGTTGGAATGTGATGAGAACCCGCCGTCACGAACCGTCGTGACCAACCGTCGTTGTTGTAAGAGGTCAAGAAAGAGAGCGTCGAGCCATGGGCAGTGTGAACAAGGTCATTTTGGTTGGAAACCTCGGACGCGACGCGGAGGTGCGCTACACGCCGGGCGGCGCGCCCGTGGCGTCCTTCAGCATCGCGACGACGGAAAACTGGACGTCGAAGGACGGCGAGAAGCACGAGCAAACCGAGTGGCACCGGATCGTGTTGTGGGGGAAGAGCGCAGAATCGCTGCAGCCGTATCTCATCAAAGGGAAGCAGATCTACGTCGAAGGCCGGTTGCAGACGCGGCAGTGGGAGAAGGACGGCCAGAAGCACTACACCACCGAAGTCAAAGCCGATCGCATCGTCCTGCTCGGCGGTGGCGGTCGCGGCGGCGAACGCAGCAGCGAGCGCGGTGAAACGGCCTATGCCGACCCGCTTGGCAAAGAAGCGGCGCCGATCACCGACGACGACATCCCGTTCTGACGCAGAAGGTGTCAGGTAGCAGGTGTGCAGGTATCAGGAAGAACGCTGATCACCTGATACCTGACACCTGACACCTACAGCGAAGTCTCCAACAGCGAAGACTCCAAATGCAGCGCGTAGAAAAGCCGTGGGGCTACGAACTCTGGTGGGCTCGCACCGACCGCTACGTCGGCAAGTTGATTCACGTCAACAAGGGCCACGCCCTCAGCCTGCAGTATCACAACAAGAAAGACGAAACGATCTACGTCCATCACGGACGCATCCTCTTCGAGTTCGAGGAGGGTGGCGAGCGGAAGTCGCGCGAAATGGGACCCGGCGACGCGTTCCACGTGACGCCGCCAACCGTGCACCGGATGACGGCGATCGAGGATACGGATATCTTCGAAGTCTCCACGCCCGAAGTCGAAGACGTCGTCCGGCTTGAAGACCGTTACGGCCGGCGCACCGAAAGCTAGTCGCTCTTGTGCGACGCCGCCAGCGCGTCGAAGAGATAGCGCTCGGTCTCTGCCGCCGTGGCCAGGGAGAGCACATGGCGCGCCAGTGCCAGTGCCTCGCCGGCATCGAGATCCCGCACCGCCTGTCGCGCCACCCCGATCGCCGCGGGCGTCATGCTGAATTCCCGCAAGCCGAGTCCGACGAGCAGCCCGAGCAGTGCCGGATCGGAGGCCATCTCCCCACACAGCGACACCGGAATCTTGCGCCGCGCCGCCGCGCGCCGTACCAGACGAATCAATCGCAGCACTGCTGGGTGAAGCGGTTCATATAAATCCGATACGCGATCGTCGGTGCGATCGACGGCCAGGCAGGTACCGGATCAAATCGTTGGTGCCGATGGTGAGGAAATCGGCTTCCGGTGCAATCAGGTCTGCCGTGAGCGCGGCGGCCGGCACTTCGATCATGACGCCGACTGGCGGCGGCGGGACCCCGAGCTCGTGGGCGACGTCGGCCACCATCGAGCGCGCTTGTCGTACCTCTTCCACCGCCGTCACGAACGGGAACATCACGCGCAAGCGCCCGTGCGCGGACGCCCGCAGCAACGCGCGTAGTTGCGTGCGCAGGATCTCGGGCCGGGCCAGGCCGAGGCGCAAACCTCTGAGGCCGGGCCGCGCACCGCGGCCCTCGAGCTGACGCTCGTTCAGATCGAACGTGCGAATCGTCACCGGCAGCGGCGCGATTTGTTCGAGCAAACTGCGATAGAGCGCGTACTGCGCATCTTCCGTCACCGCGTCGATCGAGCGTCCCGAAAGCATGAACTCCGATCGGTAGAGCCCGACACCCTGTGCCCGTACTCGCGCAGGAACTCGAGATCCTCGAGCAGCTCCACGTTCGCTTCGAGACGAACCGGGACGCCGTCGGCTGTCGTGAGCGGCTCATGATCTTGCGGGCGAGATGGCGGCGCGTGCCCGCGGCGCTGACCGACGGCGCTGCGTTGCGCGTCTTCGATGGCTTGCGGCGCGGGGGCCACAATCACTTCGCCGGTTGTCCCATCGAGAATCACGGGCGTTCCGGCGGCGATCCGTGACGAGGCGTCGTGCAAGCCGACGATCGCAGGCACCTTGAGCGACCGCGCCAGAATCGCCGTGTGGTAGGTGCGGCTTCCCGCGTCCACACCGAATCCCTGGATGCGTGTCCAGTCGAGTTGAGCGGCGAAGGACGCGGTGAGCTCGTCGGCGATGAGCACTGACGGGCCGTCCAGTTCGCGGAGCAGATCGCGTGCGCCGCGCGCGCCGTGGCGCAGGTTCATCCGCAAGCGGCCGGCGACATCGGCGACGTCGTTTTCACGCTCGCGCAGGTACGGATCCTCCACGCTCGCGAAGATGCGTCTGATGTTCTCGTAGGCGCGGTGCACCGCCCACGCCGCGTTCACCCGCTCCTGCTGGATGATCTCCTCCGCGCGTCCGACAAAAAGCGGGTCGTCCAGCATCAGGATTTGCGCGTCGAAGATCGCCGCGAGGTCCTGGCCGCGGGTCTTGACCCGCTCCGCGATGTCGTGCAGCTGCTGGCGGGACTGCTCGCACGCCGCGTGCAGCACCGATAGCTCGCGCTCGACCCGATCCGGCGGGATCGGGAAGCGCACCACTTCCGTGCGAAGCGTCAGGACGACGGCGCGGCCAACCGCTATCCCGGGTGAGACGCCGATACCGCTCAGGCGCTCCACGTATTCGCCTCGCCAAATCCGCTCTCAACCAGCTTGCACAGCTCCGTTATCGCGTCGTGCTCGTCAGGCCCATCAGCGGTGATGGAGATCGAGGCGCCACACGGGGCGGCAAGCAGCAGAATGCCCATGATGCTCTTCCCATCGATAGAACGGTTCTCGCGCGCCACGCGCACTTGCGACCGGAACCGGGTCGCGACGTGGACGAATTTTGCGGCGGCACGCGCATGCAGCCCCAGTCGATTGCGAATGCTGACGTCACAGCTGGTCAACCCTCGGAACCCTTCAGGAGATCTGACGCGACCCAAATCGCGTTCTTTCCGTGCTCACGCAGCGATCGCGCGACGTCGGTGAGATTCCGCTCCTCGCGAAGATTGGCGGCTTTGATGAGCATCGGCAGATTGACACCGGTGATGACCTCGACTTTATTCGGCTCGAGAAACGTGATCCCCAGGTTCGCGGGCGTCCCGCCGAACATGTCGGTCGCGATGAGGACGCCTTCCGGGCCCTGCACCCGCGCAATCGCCGCGGCGATGTCGTTGCGCGCGTCCTGCACGTCCTCGTGCCAGCCGATAGAGACCGCGGTAAACGTGGGCAAGTCGCCCACGATGGTTTCGGCGGCATTCACCAATTCGGTGGCGAGCTGCCCGTGTGTCACGACGACGACTCCAATCATGAGCGTTCCTGGATGCTAGGTCTCGCGCGAGAGGTCGCGGTGACGAACCCGTGTGTTGACGGACTTGAGCTCGCGCAGCTCGCGTCGCAGCGTCTCGGCCAGATACACCGAGCGATGGCGCCCTCCCGTGCACCCAATCGCGACCGTCAGATACGCCTTTCCCTCCTGAACATAACGCGGGACGAGATATTTCAGGAAGGCGCTCAGACGTTGCAGCAGGTCGCGCGTTTCCGTATGCCTGCGCATGTACGCCGCCACCGCCCGATCCTTACCCGTCTTCGCACGAAGCCCCGTCACAAAATGCGGGTTCGGGAGAAAGCGGCAATCGAACACCAGGTCCGCGTCGAGCGGCAGGCCGTGCTTGTAGCCGAAACTCTCGAACGTGAGCACCATCTTTGCACGCTCTTTGACGCCGTGCACCATCCCTTGAAACACCTGCCGCAGCTCGTGGACCGACATGTCCGAGGTATCGACGATCTCGTCTGCCATGCCGCGCACGGGCCCGAGTATCGCGCGTTCTTCCTTGAGCGCTTCGGCGATCGGCCGCCTCGGTGCGAGGGGATGCGGCCGCCGCGTCTCGCTGTAGCGTCGCAACAACGCCGCGTCGCCGGCTTCGAGGAACACCAGCAGGGGCTCGAGCCCCGGTGTGGTCTTCAGCTTTCGCCAGACCTTGGGAAATTGGGTGATGAAGCGGCGTTCCCGAATGTCGACGACGACCGCAACCTTCGGGTTGTCGGCGTCCTCGTGGCGCGAGAGCTCGGCGAGCACTGGTATCAACGGAGTCGGAAGGTTATCGACGCAGTAGTAGCCGAGATCCTCGAGCGCGCGAATCGCGTGCGTCTTGCCGCCGCCGGACATGCCGGTGACGACAATAAAATCGGCGCGCCTCGGCCGTTTCCGGGCGGCGCGCTTTTTCGTCACAACGACCCCCCGTGATCGAAGTCTTCGTCTTCCTCGTCGCCGAGGAGAGGGACGGACCGGCCGTCGCGAAGTCGGGCGTCGAGTTTTGCCGCCAGGTCACGGGCCGCGTTGATGCCACGGGTGCGCAACAGCTGATTACGCGCGGCGACCTCGACGAGGATGGCGAGGTTGCGGCCGGGCGCGACCGGCATGCGGATCAACGGCACGCGCAGGCCGAGCAGTTCAAAAAACACTTCGTCGAGCCCGAGCCGATCGTACTCACGGTGCGGATCCCAGCGCTCGAGTTGCACGACCAGTTCCACACGCTTCGTGGTGCGGGTCGAGGCGACGCCAAAGAGATCGCGCAGGTTGATGAGGCCGAGGCCGCGCACCTCCATGTGGTGCCGCGTCAATTCGGGGCAGCTGCCGATGACGATCGACCCTGCCCGCCGGCGCACCTCGACGGTGTCGTCGGCAACGAGACGATGGCCGCGGACGACGAGATCCAACGCGCACTCGCTCTTGCCGATTCCACTCTCACCAACGATGAGCACGCCGAGTCCAAGCAGGTCGAGCAGCACGCCGTGAATCACCTCCCGAACGGCGAGACGATCTTCGAGGAGTGCCGTCAGTTTGCCGATCGCCGTGGCCGTACCGATGGAGGTGGCAAGCAGCGGGACGCCGGCGCGGTCCGCTTCAGCGATGAGATCGGCAGGGACATCGAGGCCGCCCGTGACCAGGACGCACGGCACGGCCGTCGCCAACGATCGGGCGAGTGCTTCGCGCCGCTTGCCGATGTCGAGCCGCTCGAGATAGCGAACCTCGCTCTCGCCAAAAATGAGCACTCGCCCGGACTGCAGGTACTCGTGGAAGCCCGCGAGCGCCAAACCAGTCTTCTGGATGTATGGGTTGGTGATGCGGCGATCGAGACCACTGCGGCCGGCAAGGAGTTCGATGGGAAGGCCGATGGTTTCGGGACGGGCTTCGAGGAGCCCACCCACGGTGACGGCCGGAGCAGTCGACATGGTACGCGCGAGCAGCTTAACAGCCCGAGGGGAAAGTGGCGACCGCATTTGGCCGGCCATGCATCGCCGCGGGCGATTACGCTTCGGGCTCGATCAGCGCAATCTGCCCGTCGTCGCGACGGTAGACGACGCTCACCGCGTCGGTCGTGATGTCGCGGAACACGAGAAACGGCGCCTTCTGCCCTTCGAGCTCCGTCGCCGCCTGATCGATGGTCATCGGCTTGACCGAGTAGCGGTGCGCGCGCACCACGCGTCGCTTCGCCCCCTCGGTCGCCGGGGGCGGTCCGGTGACCGGTGCGGCGCCGCGCGCGGCGGCCGTTCGCGCCGGCCGCGGTGTGCGCACGCTCCGCGCGGCGGGCCCGCGCCGCTTCCGCTCCTGCCACTTCCCTTTCATCTTCTCGACCTGGTGCAGCACTTTGGCGACGACGTCGCTGGTCGCGGTTTCCCAGGAGGTGGCTTTCGCGACCGCGTGCAGGAACTGCTCGCCGCGCGCGTGCAGCGACAGCTCGACGACGTTGTTGATTTTTTCCTTGGTGACCACGACCGCCGCCGACACACCCGCGTCGTTGACGATGCGCTGCACCTTCTGGATCTTGCGTTCCACGAGACGGCGCAAGCCGGGCGAGATTTCGACGTGACGTCCTGTTAGTTCGACGCGCATGGGAGCCGAGGGATTAGAAAAGGACCTTCCGCTGATTGGAGGTCGGGATTTTGAGTTCTTCGCGGTACTTGGCAATGGTACGCCGCGCCAGCATCAGCCCTTCGCGCTGGAGGATGTTGACGATCTTCGAGTCCGACAGCGGTTTCTTTTGATCCTCGGCCTCGATGATCTTGCGAATGCGCTGCTTGATCGTGACCGACGACACCGCGTCGCCGTACGAGCTGCTGATGCCGCTGTGGAAAAAGTACTTCATCTCGAACACGCCTTGCGGCGTGTGCATGTACTTGTTCGTGACCACACGGCTCACAGTGGATTCGTGCATGCCGATATCGTTTGCCACGTCCCGCAACACCAGGGGCCGCAGGTGCTCGATGCCGTGATCGAGGAAGTCGCGCTGGAAGTTGATGATGCTGGTCGCCACTTTGTGGATGGTTTTCTGCCGCTGTTCCACGGACTTGATCAGCCACAGCGCCGAGCGAAACTTGTCTTTGACGTAGGCGCGCGTTTCGTCGTTGTTCTCCGTGCCCTTATCGAGCAGTCGGCGGTAGGTTGGGCTGATACGCAGCTGCGGCAGTCCTTCTTCGTTGAGGACCGCGACGTACTGATCCTCGACTTTCACGACATACACGTCCGGGATGACGTACTGCGACTGTTTCGGGTTGTAGCGGCTGCCTGGCTTGGGATCGAGGTGCTTGATGATCTCGATGTGCTGCTTGAGATCGTCGATGGTGACGCCCAGCTTTTTCGCCAGCTCGGGCACCTGATGGTTCTGCAGCAGCCTGAGGTACTCGGTGACGATCTTCTCGGTCGGCGTACCTTCGAGGCCGATGTGCCGCAATTGGAGCGTGAGGCACTCCTGGAGGTCGCGCGCGCAGACGCCAATCGGATCGAAGCCTTGCAGCAGCTTCAGGGCGCGCTCGACCTGTTCGATCGGCCACGGCCCCATGTGGGCGATTTCGTCGACCGACGCCACCAGATAGCCGTCGTCGTCGAGATTGCCGATGATCGCTTCGCCGATGTCGCGGAGCTGTTCGTCGTCGGTCTGAATCGTCAGCTGCCAGCTAAGGTGATCGGTCAAGCGAGCCGCTGGTCGAGAGCGTGTTCTCGATCGGCGGCAGCTCTTTGACTTCCTGCGGCGCCCTCGGACGGTAGCCATCATCGAGATACTCACCGAAGAAGTACTCGTAATCCTGATCGTCCCACGTATCGTTTTTCTGCTGCGTGGGGACCTCCGGCTCTTTCTCGGCAGAAGGCTGGACATCCGCTGCGGAAAGCTCTTCTGTCGGAACCTCCTCGAGGAGCGGATTCTCGACGACTTCCTGATTCAGGAGATCGGCGAGCTCCAACGTCGACATCGGCAGCAGCTTGATAGCCTGCTGCAGAGACGGCGTCAGAATCAGTTTTTGCGCGAGCCTAGTCTGAAGCTTTTGCTGAATGCCCATCTGGTCGAGGCAGCCATCGCATGATTTGTGCCAACTCCTCCATCTTAGTCCAGCCGGAAGTCGGTCCCGAGATAAATCCGCCGCACGTCCTCATCGGCCGCCAATTGATCCGGTGTGCCGCTGCGAAAAATGCTGCCATCGGTGACGATGTAGGCCCGGTCGGTAATGCGCAGCGTTTCGCGGACGTTGTGATCGGTGATCAGCACGCCAATCCCGCGCTCCTTCAAGTGAAACACGATTTTCTGAATTTCCGTGACCGCAATGGGATCGATCCCGGCGAATGGCTCGTCGAGCAGCATGAAACGCGGCGACATGACGAGCGCCCGTGTAATTTCCGCCCGCCGCCGTTCGCCACCTGACAACGTGTAGGCCGGTGCCGAAGCGAGCGGTGTCAGGTGTAATTCGGCCAGCAACTCTCGCAACCGTGTCCGTCGCGTTTCCGAATCGAGGCCAAGCGTTTCCAGGATGGCGAGGATGTTCTGTTCGACCGTCAAGCCGCGGAATATCGACGGCTCCTGCGGCAGGTAACCGATGCCTTTTCGCGCACGGATGTACATCGGATCATCGGTGAGATCCTCGCCGTCAAAAAACACGCGCCCGCGGTCGGGAGCCGTAAGGCCGACGGTCATGTAGAACGTCGTCGTTTTACCCGCGCCGTTGGGGCCGAGCAGGCCGACGACTTCGCCGGAGTTCACCTCGAGGTTGACGCCGCGCACGACGGTACGGCCGCCGTACGACTTGGTGAGGTCCTCCGTCCGGAGTGTCGACATTCAGTTCTGCGGCGACTCCGGGCACTGAGAATTGCCCTTCGATTGCGTGCGTTGCTCCTGGTTGCCGTCGATCGAAATCCTATCGGAGCCTCGGAAGAAGGTCAACGTGCGGCCCGTTGTCTCACGACAGCTTTCAACGTAGCCGGACCGGCGAGCCGACGAGGCGATACTGCTCGTCCTCCGGCAGATACGTGAGGTGAGTCCCCGTGGCTTCGCGCTTCTCGATGAGCACGCGTACCGTCGGTCCTTGCGCTTCGAGACGTTCGAGTGTGTTGTCCTTGGCCGCCAGTACAAGATCGATCTGATCGGCGCGAAGGTTTCCCTGCACGCCATCGAGTTGCGCGTTTCGCGTGAAGGTCGCGCGGCGTTTTTCGTCGACGAACTCGAACTGATCGGCGCGGCCGATCGACGTCGAGGCGGTGGTGCCTTCCGATGGTTTCCCGCCGAATGGGAGCACCGACACGACATTGCCGGCTGCGAGCAGCGTGCCTTGCCGATCGTCGAGGGTGATCGAATCCGCTTTGATCGATGTGGCCCCCTGGAGGAGCCACACTTTTCCGTCGAACATGCTTTTACCGTCCGCCTCGGCGTACTTGAATGTCTCGGACTTGACGGTGACGGCTTCGCTGTCCTTGAGCAGCGTCGTGCCGCGCTCGTTCGACTGGCGCCGCCCCGCGTTCAACGTCGTGGTCACCCCGCCGGATGCGCTCATCGCTCGCGGCGTGAGGGTGACGTCAATCGATGGCGCGTCAATCGCGACGCGATCGTCGTTGACGCGCGGCATGGGACCGTTCTTTGGACTCGACACCGAGAAGATGCCCTTCGACACCTGATAGCGGCTCTCGTCGCTTGCGGCCCTCAGTGGTCCATCGGTCAACCGGAAGCCGCCACTGAATTCTGCAAGATCGACGGTGCCGTTCGCGGCGAGCTGCGTCTTCAGCATGCGTCCCCTCGCCACACGAACGTTTCCGTCTTTCGTGCCTTCACGAAATTCGGTCGTCCCATCGAAGGTCAGCCCCGTAAGCCCCTTTCCGGCCTCACCCACTCCGGCGAGGGTCGTCGCGGTGATCGTGCGCGCCGGCACATCGCCGAGCGCCAGTAATTCCATCCGAACGGCGTCGCGGCCCGAAAGCGCGGTTACCGATCCGTCTGGCGCGAGCGACAAATCGACCGACTGCGCGAACAGTTGTTGCGCGGCCGATCCGTCCTGGCGCCCGAGCTGAATGCTGGCATCGCCAGTGAGCAGCGCGTGTTCCAGCGTCCGTCCATCGACTCCGTAATCAAGATTGATGTCGCGCGCCTGCATCGTCTGCATCGTGCCCATGCTGCCGCCGCCGGTGATGTTCGCCTGGCCGCGCAGTTCGATGCGATCGGGCTCGTCGATTTGCGCCTGCATGAAGATCGTCGACGCGTCGGCGGTGATCACTTGATTGTCGCGCGTCATGCGCACGTTGCGATCGAAGCGGGCGTAGCGCTGTAAGCGTGAGTAGCCGGCCGTCGCGGAAGACACGTCCATCCGTGCTCTCTGGGGCGTGGGGGCGAAGCGAATCACCGCCTGGTCGAGAAGCCAGATTGAGTCCTGCTGGCGGTCGTACGTGAACCCGACGCCGCTCCCCGACATGTTCTCGCGTTGAAATTTCACGGCGCCCGGCCCGCGCAGAAGACCTTCGGCCTCGGTAAACGTTGCGTGATCGGTGGTGAGGACGAGGCCATCTGAGGTGTGCAGCGTGACGCCGCCGCGGACATCGTACAAACTGCGGTCGGCGCCGACAAACGCCTCTTGACCAGTGATGATGTAGGAGCGTCCGGCGCGATTATCGATGGTGGCTTTGAACGCGCCCAGCTTCGTGCGCCCGTCCTGGTAGATGACTTGATTGGCAAACTCGACGCGGATGTCGCTGCGGTCGGCCTTGAGTTGGACGACGTCGCCCTGACGGATCTCGCTGACCGCGGTTGGGTCGAGACGCTCGGGTGGTACGGGGGGCGCTTGCGCCGTGCGTGGGCGCATGAGCAGTGCGACCGACGTCAGGGCTGCAAAGAACACGACGGCGAACATCCACCGAGCGTGCCGCTGCCACCGGGCCATTCATTCAATTGTACAGGCGCACTGGGTTCGCGGGGTGCACGGGTTGGCCAGGTGCGTTCGTGCGTCAGCTGTGTCAGGTGCGGGGAAATTGCGTGCACTGTGGATCCGTTGAAGACCGCGTTATCGGAAATCCTCTACGCGCAACTCGAGATAGGTGGCACCTTGGGTACTCGTTCTGTTCCAGCGAGAACGCCAACTCCACAGCCGCCTTTTGCTCGGTTAACGCCGCTTCGCGATCGGCGGCGTTCCAGTGGATCGCGCGGAAGGTCCGACCATCCTGTCGGAACGACATCTTGAGGTGTCGATCCTTGAGCCTGCGGGGGCCGTCGACAACTTGGACAGGTGTGGTGTGGAACACAGGTTTCGCGTTGCCTGGGCCGAACGGCGCAAGCGTACCGAGCTCGGAGACCACCTGGCTGCTGATGTGTCCAAACGTCAGAGGTCCATCGAGCCACAGACGGGGGCGAAGATCGTCGGGCTGCAGCCGTGCTTCGCCCCATTCGTTGACGGCTTGGCGGAACTCCTTGATGCGACCCGCCTCGAGTTGAAGGCCGGCGGCCTGTTTATGTCCGCCGAAGCGCAAGAGCATCGGCGCGCAGGATTCGAGCGCGCCCAGGATGTCGAATCCCGGGATGCTGCGACACGATCCATGGGCGATGCCGTCCTCGATCGACAGCACGATCGTTGGGCGATAAAAGGCATCGACAAGTTTCGACGCGACAATGCCGATCACGCCTCGATGCCACGCCTCGCCGGCGACGACGAGGACCGAGCGGGAACCAACCTCAGGATCGGTCTCGACGATTTTGCGCGCCTTGGCAACGATGTCCTGCTCTTCCTGACGCCGGCGCGTGTTTTCGGTTTCGAGCTGCTCGGCAAGCCCGCGTGCTTCGTCCGCGAGCCCTTCGTCTCCGGCCAGCAGCAGACGTGTCGCGATGTCGGGGGTGCTCATCCGCCCGGCGGCGTTGACCCGCGGCGCGACCATGAACGCGATGTGGTAGCTGTCGATGGTCTTGCCGGTCAGCCCGGCGACGTCGAGCAGTGCACGAAGGCCCACCTTGTGTGGACCCTTGGAGAGCATCTGCAGGCCAAGTTTGGCGATCACGCGGTTTTCGCCGATGAGCGGAACCACATCGGCGAGCGTACCGATGGCCGCCACCTTGATGAAGGCCGGTAGCCAATGCATGCGGCCGGCGCGCGAACACAGCGCGTGGACGAGTTTCAACGCGACCCCCACGCCGGCGAGGTGTTTGTCCGGATACGTGCAGTCGTGCCGCTTGGGATTGACCACTGCGCAGCACTGCGGCAACGCCGTATCCGGCTCGTGATGATCGGTGATGATCAAGTCGAGACCCAGTTCGCTTGCGCGCCGCGCCGCATCGGCGCCGCGGATGCCGCAGTCGACTGACACGACGACGTGAACGCCTTCGGCGTGCAGGCGCTCGATCGCCGCGGGCTGCAGGCCATAGCCATCGCGCAAGCGTTCCGGGATGAAATGCACGACGTCGGCGCCGAGCAGTTCGAGCGCGCGGCGCAGAATCACCGTCGACGTGATGCCGTCGACATCGTAATCGCCGTGGACGGCAATGCGTTCGTGTTGCGCGATCGCGCGCATCAACCGATCGACAGCCGCCTGCATCCCCGCCAGCCGCATCGGATCGTGGAGGTGCTCGAGCGACGGATTGAGGAACCGCGAGGCATCCTCGAGGTTGCCGAGGCCACGGATGGCAAGCAGCCGCGCAATCACCGGCGAGATCTTCAGCTCCCGTGCGAGCGCGTCGGCGCACGCTTCGTCGCATCCGTGCGTCTTCCACATCAGCGGCGTCGTCATAACGTTGAACCGGAAACTGGTAACTGGAATCTCTTCACTATCACGCCTCCACGATCCCCACCGACCCCATCGCGCGAAACTTCTGATAACGCTGCTCCAGCCTCACGTCGACCTCCGCCACTTTTGCCGAACCGAGCGCGCGATCGAGCGCGGTATCGAGCATGATCGCGGCCTGCGCGGGGTCGGTATGCGCGCCGCCGACGGGTTCGGGGACGATCTCGTCGATGATGCCGAGGCGCAGCAGGTCGGGCGCCGTGAGCTTCAAGGCGTCGGCAGCCTCCACCTTGCGTCCCGAGTCGCGCCACAGAATCGCGGCGCATCCCTCCGGCGGAATGACGCTATAGACGGCGAACTCGTGCATCAGGATGCGGTCGCCGACCGCGATGCCGAGCGCTCCCCCGCTCCCGCCCTCACCGTGCACGATCACGATCACGGGCACCGGGAGCATGACCATTTCGCGCAGGTTGAACGCGATCGCCTCGGCCACCCCCCGCTCCTCCGATTCGATCCCCGGATACGCGGCGGGCGTATCGACGAAGCACACGATGGGCCGATGGAACTTCTGCGCCATCTGCATCGCTCGGAGCGCCTTGCGATACCCCTCCGGCCGGGCGTAACCAAAGTTGCGGTAGATCTTCTGCTTGGTATCGCTGCCTTTTTGGTGCCCGATGACGAGCACTTCGTCTCCGCGATAGCGGGCAAGGCCGGCGATGATGGCCCGGTCGTCGGCAAACCGACGATCGCCGCGGATCTCGACGAAGTCGGTGCACAGCTTCTCGACATAATCGAGCGTCGCCGGACGTGAAGGGTGGCGCGCCACGAGCACTCGTTGCCAGGGTGTGAGATTGCGGTAGATCTCGCCGCGGACCTGCGTGATCCGGCTTTGCAGGCGTGCGATTTCGGCGCGGCGCTGCTCGGTCTCCGGCTGTGTCGAGAGCGCCTCGATCTCCTGCATCAGGATGCCGATCGGCTCTTCGAACTCCAGCAGTTCAGCAGGCATGGCGCGGGTCGCCGCAGAGGGCCGCAGATAGAGTGGCCGCAGATGGCCGCAGATAGACGCAGAGGGTCTTTTGGATCTTGACTGGCACCGGGCGTCGACAACGCCGTGGCGCGCAGTCCGACCGCGGTGCTTATCACGAGGTGACGAGGCCGCAGATAGATTGGCCGCCGACGCACGCAGATGGACGCAGAGGGTCTTTTGGATCTTGACTGGCACCCGGGCGTCGACAACGCCACGGCGCGCACCACCATCGCGGTGCTTCTCACGATCCAAGGTCGACATCTGCCTCATCGGCGGCTTTTATCCATCTGCGTCATCTGCGGCTCACCTATCTGCGTCATCGGCGGCCTGGCCGAGCGTCCACCACGCCACGGCGCGCACCACCACCGCGGTGCTCCTCACGATCCAACGCTCGCCATCGTGCGCCATCTGCGGCTCTATCCATCGGCGCCATCGGCGGCTCACCTATCTGCGTCATCAGCGGCCTGGCCGAGCGTCCACCACGCCAAGGCGCGCACCACCACCGCGGTGCTCCTCACGATCCATCGCCGCCATCTGCGGCTCTATCCATCGGCGCCATCGGCGGCTCACCTATCTGCGTCATCGGCGCCTGGCCGAGCGTCCACCACGCCAAGGCGCGCACCACGACCGCGGTGCTCCTCACGATCCAACGTCGCCATCGTGCCATCTGCGGCTCTATCCATCGGCGCCATCGGCGGCTCACCTATCTGCGTCATCGGCGGCCTGGCCGAGCGTCCACCACGCCACGGCGCGCACCACGACCGCGGTGCTCCTCACGATCCAACGTCGCCAACGTGCGCCATCTGCGGCTCTATCCATCGGCGCCATCGGCGGCTCACCTATCTGCGTCATCGGCGCCCTGGCCGAGCGTCCACCACGCCACGGCGCGCACCACGACCGCGGTGCTCCTCACGATCCAACGTCGCCAACGTTGCCATCTGCGGCTCTATCCATCGGCGCCATCGGCGGCTCACCTATCCGCGTCATCGGCGGCCTGGCCGAGCGTCCACCACGCCACGGCGCGCACCACCACCGCGGTGCTCCTCACGATCCAAGGTCGCCATCTGCGCCATCTGCGGCTCTATCCATCGGCGCCATCGGCGGCTCACCTATCTGCGTCATCAGCGGCTTGGCCGAGCGTCCACTACGCCAAGGCGCACACCGCCACCACGGTGCTCCTCACGATCCAACGTCGCCATCGGCGTCATCTGCGGCTCACCTATCTGCGTAATCAGCGGCCTGGCCGAGCGTCCACCACGCCACGGCGCACACCGCCACCACGGTGCTCCTCACGATCCAACCTCGCCATCGGCGTCATCTGCGGCTCTCTCCATCGGCGTCATCTGCGGCTCACCTATCCGCGTAATCGGCGGCTTACCGCACGGTGACCGAGCCGGCGCCACCACGGTGCTCCTCACGATCGAACCTCGCCATCGGCGTCATCTGCGGCTCTCTCCATCGGCGTCATCTGCGGCTCACCTATCCGCGTAATCGGCGGCTTACCGCACGGTGACCGAGCCGGCGCCACACAGCCGCTCCACGGCTTCGAGTAATGCGTTTGACGCCTTGACCCGAATCTGCGGCATCACATCGGCGCTCACCCGGAGCAGACGGCCATCCTTCTGCACGTGCATCTCGATGGCGACCGGCCGGTCGCCTTGATTGGCCGCCAGCACGTCCCACAGCGCTTCGAGCTTGGCACGCGTGCAATCTCCATTTAAATTGATCTTCACGCTCTTGGAGAGCCGCTCTCGCAGGCTCTCGAGCGGAAAGATCTCGTTCGCCTGCATGCGCGACGACTCTTCGTCCCGCTCGAAACGTCCACGCACGGCGACGAGCGCACCGGTCTCGATGAGCGATCGATAGCGGCCGTACGGCTCAGGGAAGACGACGACTTCCATTGCTCCTTGTGCGTCTTCGAGCATGAAGACGCCCATTGGGTCGCCCTTCTTGGTCTTCAGCGGCCGAATCCCAGAGACGATGCCCCCGACGTAAACGTCTTCGACGAGCAGCCGTCCGGGCGTGCCGTCGGCCGGCTGCGGCAACTCCGCGAGGACGAGGTCGCCGACGGTGCGCGCGCCGAACGCCCGCAGGTCATCGATATGACGGTCGACAGGATGACCGCTCAGATACAAGCCGAGTGCATCCTTCTCCTGCTGCAGCAGTTCGATCTCCGTCCACGGCGGCGCATCCGGGACCCGGATGATCCCAAACCCGCCGCTCTCCTCGTCAGTACCGCCGAACAGATCGGCCTGGCCTTGATCGCGATCGCGCTGGGTGCGGTTGCCGTGCTCGATGGCACTGTCCACTGCCGCTAACAACTTGGCCCGGCCTGCGTGCGGCGCGACGGTCGGGATCAGGCTGTCGCAGGCCCCGGATTTGACCAGCGCTTCGAACACCCGTTTGTTGACGGCGCGCAGATCGAGCTCCTCGCAGAGCTGATGGAGTGACGTAATCCGGCCGACGCGCGCACGGTTTTCCACGATGCAGTTGATGGCGCCTTCTCCGAGCCCCTTGATCGCCGTCAGGCCAAAGCGCACGCCTTCGGGTACGACCGTGAAGTGCAGCTGGCTCTCGTTGACGTCGGGCGGCAACACCGCGATGCCGCGATCCCGGCACTCGCCGATGTAGAGCGCGAGCTTGTCGGTGTTCGCGGCTTCAATCGTGAGCAGCGCCGCGGCAAAGTGGCGCGGATAGTTGGCCTTGAGATACGCCGTTTGATAGGCGAGATACGCGTAGGCGGTTGAGTGCGACTTATTGAAGCCGTAGCCGGCGAAGTACTCCATCAGATCGAAGATCTTGGTGGCCTTCTTCTCGTTGACGTTCTTCGCCGTGGTTCCGGCCATGAACGCCTCACGCTGCTTGGCCATGACCTTGGGATCCTTCTTGCCCATGGCCTTACGAAGGACGTCCGACTGCCCGAGCGTAAACCCGGCGAGCTCCGAAGCGATGCGCATCACCTGTTCCTGGTAGGCGATGACGCCGTAAGTCTCTGACAGGATCGACTCGAGCTGCGGAAGCTCGTATTTGACCTCCATCCTGCCCTGTTTACGCGCGATGAAGTCGTCGACCATGCCCGATTTGAGCGGGCCGGGACGATAGAGCGCGTTCAGGGCAATCAGGTCCCCGAGACGCTGTGGTTTGGCCTTGCGCAGGATCTCGCGCATCCCTGAGCTCTCGAACTGGAAGATGCCGTAGGTCTGGCCATCGACAAACAGTTGATACGTGTTGGCGTCGTCGAGCGGGATGTTGTCGATGTCGAGGTCGATGTTTTCCGTACGCTTGATCTCGGCAAGCGCGTCCTGAATCAGCGTGAGCGTGCTCAGTCCCAGAAAGTCCATCTTGAGGAGGCCGACGCGCTCGACCTCCTTCATCGCCCACTGGGTCGTGATTTCGTCGCGGTTGCTCTTGAAGAGCGGCGCATAGTCGGTGATCGGCCCTGGCGCGATGACCACGCCGGCGGCGTGGACGCCGGCGTTGCGCGCCATGCCCTCCAGACGCTTGCCCATGTCGAGCACGTCCTTGACCCGCGAATCCTGCTCCTGCATCTGCTTGAGCACCGGATTTTCCGCGAGCGCCTTCGCAATCGTCATGTCGAGCGCGCCGGGGATCTGTTTCGCGATGCGGTCGACGTCCGCGTACGGCATGTCCATGACGCGGCCGACATCGCGAATCACGGCCTTCGCCTTCATGGTGCCGAAGGTGATGATCTGCGACACGTTCTCGCGGCCGTACTTGCGCGTGACGTACTCGATCACCTCACCGCGGCGCCGCTCGCAAAAGTCGACGTCGATATCGGGTAACGACACGCGCTCGGGATTGAGGAAGCGCTCGAACAGCAAGTCGTAATAGAGAGGATCCACGTCCGTGATGCGCAGCGCCCAGGCGACGAGGCTCCCGGCAGCCGAACCACGCCCGGGGCCGACGGGAATGCCGTGTTCACGCGCGTAGCGGATGAAGTCCCAGACGATCAGGAAATACCCGGGATAGCCCATCCGCTTGATCATCTCGATCTCGTACGCGAGTCGCTGCTCGTAATCGGCGATCGCGTGACGGAGCTTCCCCTCCTGCGCCAGCGGCTGCAGTCGAGTCAGACGCTCGGCGAACCCCTCCCGCGCGATGCGTTCGAAGTAGCCGTCAAGCGTGAACCCGTCGGGCACGTCAAATTTGGGCAGATGGTTCTCGCCGGATTTGATCTCGACGTTGCAGCGTTCAGCGATCTGCAGCGTGTGGGCGAGCGCGTCGGGATAGTCCTTGAAGACCTCCGCCATTTGCGCGGCGGTTTTCAGAAAGAACTGATCGCCGTGATAGCGAAGCCGCTGCTCGTCGTTGACCGACTTGCCGGTGCCGATGCAGAGCAGGATGTCATGCGGCTTGTGATCGCCCTCGCGCAGGTAATGCACGTCGTTGGTGCAGACCAGCGGCATGCCGAGATCGCGTGCAATCGGAACCAGGCCCGTGTTGACGATCCGTTGCTCGTCGATGCCCTGGAACTGCATCTCGAGAAAGAAATTACCCGCGCCCAGGATGTCGCGATACGTGGCCGCCGCAGCCATGGCGCGCTTCGCCTGCTCGGCGCGGATCTCTGAAGCGACCTCGCCTTTGAGGCAGCTGCTCAGGCCGATCAACCCCTCGCTGTGCGCGGCCAAAAGCTCTTTGTCGATGCGTGGCTTGTAGTAGAAGCCCTCGGTATAACCCGACGACACCAGTTTGATGAGATTCTTGAAGCCGGTCTGCGTCTCGGCCAGCAGCACGAGATGGTTTGCCGTCTCGCCAATGGTGCCGCTCTTATCCAGGCGGCTTCCCGGCGCCACGTACACCTCACACCCGAGAATCGGTTTGATGCCGCGCTTGCGCGCCGCATCATGAAACGTGACCGCCGAGAACATGTTGCCGTGCTCGGTCACGGCCATGGCCGGCATCCCGAGCTTCTGCGCCTGGTCGAGCAGCTCCTCGATCCGGCAGGCGCCGTCGAGCAACGAGTACTCGGTGTGGAGGTGAAGGTGGACGAAATCGTTCATGCTTTCTTCGCTGTCAGTTACTAGTTCCCAGTTCAAAGTTCAAAGTTCAAAATGAAGATCGTGATGAGCACATTACCGCTAATGGCAGCCTGGCGTTGCGACCACGGTGAATCTCAACTTTGAACTTTGAACTTTGAACTTGTAACTTTCCCGTTATTCCCACTCAATCGTGCTCGGCGGCTTCGACGAGATGTCATAGACGACGCGATTGACCCCGCGGACTTCGTTGACGATCCGCGACGAGATCGTGGCGAGCAAGTCGTGCGGCAAGCGCGCCCAGTCGGCGGTCATGCCGTCGAGGCTCTCGACCGCGCGCAGCGCGATGGTGAATTCATACGTGCGTGCGTCGCCCATCACGCCGACGCTTTGCACCGGCAAGAGCACCGCAAAACTCTGCCACAAGCGCTCGTACCATCCCGAGCGCCGCATCTCTTCGGCAATCACCACATCGGCGCGGCGCAGCAGATCGAGGCGCTCGCGGGTGACCGCGCCGAGCAAGCGCACGGCGAGTCCGGGACCCGGAAACGGCTGGCGGATGAGAAATTCGCGATCGATCCCCAGGTCGCGGCCAACCGCGCGCACTTCATCCTTGAAGAGTTCGCGCAGCGGTTCGACCAGCGTGAAACGCATGCGCTCGGGTAAGCCACCGACATTGTGGTGGCTCTTGATGACCGCCGAGGGACCACCTCGCACCGAGACCGACTCGATGACGTCGGGATAGAGCGTGCCCTGTGCGAGGAAATCGAACGTGCCGAGCTTACTCGCCTCTTCTTCGAACACGTCGATGAAGGTGCCACCGATGATCTTTCGCTTCTGCTCGGGATCGACGACGCCGGCGAGCCGATCGAGAAACGCGTCTGCCGCATCGACGAAATGGACCGGCAGCTGCAGGCGCTCGTAGCGCTTGACCACTTGTTCGGCTTCGTCGAGTCGCAGCAGACCGTTGTCGACGAAGATGCACTGCAAGCGATCGCCGATGGCACGGTGAATCAACGTGGCCGCAACCGTCGAATCGACACCGCCCGACAGCGCACAGGCGACACGCCCCTGACCCGTTTGCGCGCGGATGCGGCCGATCGACTCGTCGATGAATGACGCGATCGTCCAGTCCCCGGTGCAGCCGCAGACATCGAAGGCGAAGTTGCGCAGGATGTCGGTGCCGTGTTCGGTGTGACCGACCTCGGGATGAAAGAGGAGCGCGTAATAGCCGCGATCGGGCGCTTCCATCGCCGCGACCGGCGCGTTGGCGCTCCTCGCCATGACCGCAAACCCGCTCGGCGGCGTCTTGACCAGGTCGCCATGGCTCGCCCACACCCGCAGCTCGGTTGGCAGGTCGCGAAACAGGCGCGACGGTTCACCTTCACTCATGCGTACGACTGCGTGACCGAATTCGCGGTGCGGCGCGCTCGAAACGGCTCCGCCCAGCATGTGCGTCATCAACTGCATGCCGTAGCAGATTCCGAGCGTCGGCACGCCGAGGTCGAGGACGCGTGGATCGCAGTGCGGCGCGTCGTGTTCAGACACGCTCTTGGGACCGCCGGACAGAATCAGTCCAGCCGGCGCACGCGCGGCCAAAACCTCGACCGGTGTGTTGAATGGGAGAATCTCGGAATACACCGACAACTCACGCAGGCGGCGTGCGATCAGCTGCGTGAACTGCGAGCCGAAATCCAGCACGAGGATCGTTTGATGCGACACTAATTCACCGGGGACGCGCTGTGGGAACCACTATTATAACGGTATGGTACGCGTTCGCACCCCAATATGTAGTGTTGGGCTGATGGTCAATCGACCTATCTTCGCGATCGTCCTCACCTGCCTCACCCTCACCGCCGCGATCGGACATGGCGGCCAGTCAGCGACGGAGGCGCAACAGCTCGACACCGATCTCTCGCGGCACCTTGTCGCGCTTGATGCGCGATGGATCGTGACCTTCGACACGGCCGCCGCGGCACCCGCGGGATTCGATGAACAAACGGCCTACGTTCCGCTCAAGGGCGGTGAGCTCGTGGCCGTCGGCCTGGATACGCGGCGCGGTGCGCTGGAAGGTGGAGCTCACGACCCCGTTTACGCCGGCGGCTGGCGACGGATTGGTCTTTGCCGCGGGCGACGCCGAGGTGGTGGCGTTTCACGACGAAACCGGTGCAACGGCATGGCGGACACCGGTGGGTGGCCCACTTGCGGGCCCGGTGTCGTTCGACGCCGGCACGGTCGTCGCCTCGAAGGACGACGGCGAGCTGGTGACGTTGCGTGCTCAGGATGGCGGCATCTTGTGGCGTCGCACCTTGAGCGCGCCACAGGCCGTGCGGCCAGCAGCTGCCGGCGACCGGCTCTACGTGGGGCTGAAGAACGGCCGGGTGCTCGCACTCGACCGCGAAAGCGGCGACGAGATCTGGAGCTACACCGTGGGCGACGAAGTCACCGGGTCTCCTCGCGCTCGACGACCAGGTCATCGTCGGCACGACGGGCAACCACGTCTACAGCCTGCGACCCGAAAACGGACGATTGCATTGGCAATGGCGTGTCGGTGCGGACGTGACGGGACCCGCCGTCGCGGACGACAAACGGATCTACTTTGCGGCGCTCGACAATGTGCTGCGCGCCGTCGACCGCAACAATGGGAATCTGCGATGGACGCAGCCGTTACCGTCGCGGCCGTCTGGCGGTCCCCTGCGAGCCGGCGACGTCATCATCGTGCCGACCGTTTCGGCCGACATCGGCGTCTACAACGCGCAAACGGGCAAAGCCGGCGTTCACGATCAAAGCCGCCGCCGAGGTCGGCGGCGTGCCGTTCCTGCGCGAAACCCCGCGCGTCACAGCCACCCGGTTCGTGGCCGTGAGCCGCGATGGCACGCTGCAAGGATTCGCGCCACGCTACGAGCCACCACCTACGGCGTTATCCACGTTGCCCGGCACCAAGGCCGGGGGCTAAGCGCGGCTGCCGGGGTCAGGTCACGAAAAACGAATCGTCGCGTTTCTTGCCAACACCACGCAAGCCGTTGGCGCCAAGCGCTTCCGGCGGCGCACGGCCGTTAACGTCGCTCCATCCGCGCCGCGCGTGTCCTGGAACTGGCCGTTGTTGCGTACTTCATGGAGGGCTTACGGGCGAAACTCGTGCTCTTCGTGACCTGAGACCCCGCCTCATCGGCCTGCAGCGCCTGCACCGCGGCGCCCAACCGGCGGATGCCTTCGCGTATGCGCTCATGCGTTGGCGCCGAGAACGACAGGCGGGCGAACCGATGGCCCTGGCCGTCGACGTAGAACGCGCTTCCGACCACGAAGCTGACGCGCAGATCAACCGCGCGCTCGAATAGCGCGCGGTCATCGATCCCTTCGGCAAATTCTGCCCAGAGAAAGAAGCCGCCGCGCGGTTGGCCCCAGCGCACCCGCCCCGGCAGCAGGTCGCGTAGCGCCGTTTCCATGACGTCGCGTTTGTCCTGATAGTGCTTGCGCAGGCGAGGCGCGAGCGCCGCCACGAGGCCTTGTTCAAGCGCGGCGTGGACGACGCGTTGATCGAACACCCCGGTGCAGAGGTCCGTGGCCTGCTTCGCTAACTCGATCTTTTCTGCGATGGCGGCGGGTGCCACGATCCACGCCACGCGCAACCCTGGAACGAGGGTCTTTGAGATGCTGCCGAGATAGATCGACCCGATCCTCACCATCGTCGGCCTTGATCGGGCGCGTTTCTTCGGCGCGTGTCGTGTCCTCGAAATACAGCGTCCCGTACGGGTCGTCTTCGAGGATGAGCAAATCGTGGCGAGCCGCGGCCTCGAGCAGCGCCAGGCGCCGTTCCGCCGACATCAACACGCCCGTGGGATTCTGGAAATTCGGCGTCACATAAACGACGCGGACGCGCTTGCCGTTGGCGCGCAACGTCGTCACGGTTTCTTCGAGCGCATCGACGTCGAGACCGTCTGCGTCCTGCGCGATGCCGACGAGCGTCGCTTGCAGATTGCGGAACGCCGCGATCGCGCCACTGTAGGTGGGCAGCTCCACGAGCATGCAGTCGCCCGGATCGAGGAGCACGCGTCCTACCAAGTCGAGGCCTTGTTGCGAGCCGGTGGTAATCAGGACGTTCTCCGCCGATGTGCGGACACCGCGGTCGGCCAAGCGCCGCGATCACCTGATCGACGAGGGGCCGGTAGCCACGCGTCGCGCCGTATTGCAGCACGTTGCCATCGTGTCGCCCGAGCAGATCGCTGGCGATGGCGTGGAGTGCGTCCCACGGGAACAACTCCGCCGCAGGAAAGCCCGGCGCGAAGGAAATCAGATCGGGGACGCGGCCGGCAAGCGCGCCCGCCTTGCGAATGGCGGATTCTTCGAACTGCCGGGCGGCGGCGGAAAGGAAGTTCTCATGCTCCATGAGGTTCGTTACTATACGCCCCATGAGCAAACGCGTCCTCGTCTGCGCGGTCTGTGTCATGTTCCTCGGCGGGATCGCGGCCTCGGGACAAGGCATTACCAGTAAGGACCTCCTTGCCGGGTTCGCCAATCCTGCGCAGTGGCTCACCTACTCTGGGGACTACACGGGCCGGCGCCATAGTCCGCTCGACGCAGATCACCCCCGCGAACGCCGCGCGCCTCGTGCCGCAGTGGACATTTCAAACCAATGTGCTCGGCAAGTTCGAGGCGACCCCGCTCCTCATCGATGGCGTGCTCTATGCGACGGGCTGGGACAACCACGTGTGGGCGCTCGACGCCAAAACCGGCCGACAGATCTGGCATTACCAGCGCGCTTTACCGCAAGGCGTGCAGGCCTGCTGCGGCCGCGTCAATCGCGGCGTGGCCGTGCACGGCACGCGGCTCTACATGAGCACCCTGGACGCGCATCTCGTGGCACTCGACATGAAGACCGGCGAGGTGGCCTACGATGTGGAGATTGCCAATTTTCGCGAAGGCTACGCCTCCACGCCTGCTCCCCTCGTGGTCAACGACAAGGTGATCGTCGGCATCGCCGGCGGCGAGTACGGTATTCGCGGCTTCCTGGATGCGTACGATCCGATCACCGGTAAACGCGTGTGGCGCTTCTACACCGTCCCGGCGACAGGCGAACCCGGCAGCGAGACGTGGCCGGAAGAAGTCGTGGAAGCGAGGTGGCGGGCCGACATGGCTCACCGGCACCTACGATCCGGATCTCAATCTTGTGTATTGGGGTACAGGGAACCCGGCGCCGGATTGGTATGGCGACGATCGCAAGGGCGACAACTTGTACACCGGTTCCGTTGTGGCGCTCGATGCCGACACTGGCAAGCTGCGTTGGCATTTTCAGTTCACGCCGCACGACACGCATGATTGGGACGCGAATCAGATTCCCGTGCTGGCCGATCTGACGATCGCCGGGCGTCCGCGAAAAGTCATGCTCGTCGCCAACCGCAACGGCTTCTTCTATACGCTCGACCGCGCGACCGGCGAGTTTCTCCAGGCCAAACCATTCGTGAAGACCGACGTGGGCGACTGAAGTCGACAAAAAAGGCCGACCAATCGTCGACCCCGCCTCAGAGCCCACAGCGGCCGGGACCACCACCTGCCCCGACTTGTATGGCGGCACCAATTTCATGTCGCCGGCCTTCGATCCGTCGTCCGGCCTGTTCTATGTGACCGCGCGCGAGACGTGCATGGTCTATGCGAGCCGCAAGGACGAATACAAAGTCGGTGAACGTTGGATGGGCGGCAGCGTGAAGATCACGGGTGAGCGTTCCGGTGCGCTACGCGCGATCGATGCGCGTCACCGGTGAGCGTAAATGGGAGTTTCCCTACGGGACACCATCGTGGGCCGGCGTGCTCTCGACAGCGGGAGGGGTGGTGTTCACTGGCGACAACGAAGGCCATTTCCTCGCCTTCGATTCCCGCAGTGGCAAGAACGTGTATCGCTATCAGATCGGTGCGCCGGTCTACGCCGCGCCGATCACCTACATGCTGGACGGTAAGCAGTACGTGGCGCTGGGCGCCGGTACGACACTGACGGTATTCGGGTTGGCGACGAACGGTTCGTGATGCGCGCGGGCATTGCCTACGCCGGGACTCGTGACACGTTTGGCAGTCGTCGATTGCTCTCGGTTACTTCCTCCCGCAACCCACGATAGACGCGCACGTACGCGACGAGCGCCGTAATCCCGATGAACTCGAAGACAATCCCGCGCACGATCCACGCCACGAGCTGCAGCGGCACGGCGGCAAGACCGACGAAGGGCACGAACGCGACGTAGACCAGCGCCGCTGCCCCCAGGATGGAAGCCGCCGTCGTGAGCACGACGAGCACGAGCGTCGCCACGAATATGAAACTCACCATCCGAAATTCGGCACGGATGAGGCCGATGACGCGTCCCAACGCCTCGGTGACGCTGCAGTTGTCGATGGCCACCACGATCTGCAGCAGCAAATACAGCAGATTGACGATGGTGATCGCGACGACGAGCATGAGCGACAGCGTCGCGGTGAGACCCCAGCGGCCTTCTTGCGGCGCCGGCCCAAAGATCACGATCAGGGGAGCGATCGTCGAGAGGCCATAGACGATCGTCAGCGCAGACCCAAGCACGACATAGCGCCGGAACAATCGTTGCGCTCCTTCGGCGAAGAACTCCAGCGAAAAGTTCGCGGCGCGCCGGAACGCGGGCAACCGCAACGGCGGGTGCTCGATCGCCCCGGCCGCGCGCTCGGCTGCGACCAGCACCGTCACCGTTCCGCCCTTGACGAGAAACATCAGGAGCGAACCGCCGATGAGAACAATCGCAACCGCAAAAAGAAACGCGCCGAGCGCCAGTGGCTGCGCCAGCAGCACCGTCGTCATCGTCGGAAGAATCGAACCGACCGGCAATTCGAGCAGTTCGACCGGATCCGCGCCAATGAGCAGCACCGCGAGGAAGACGCCACCAACAATCGGAATCGCCAACAGAGTTTTGAACAGCGCGTCGGCGACGCATTGAATAACGACAACCTGCCAGTTTGCGGCGGTGACGAGCACGCCGCGCTTGAGCGATTGTTTAAGGCGGATCACGGTAGAACCAGGTGCTTGTGGGTGCGTCAGGTGCGTTGGGTGTAATGCGGTCTTTGGCGTGCGGAGGCGCGGCTGATGCGGTGCGCGAGATGTGTCGCTAGCCAAAGACCGATCGCACCTTAAAGAATACGGCAAAATGACTGCAGGTTGAGCCCCGTTCCTGTTTTTGTTCGCCGCGCCATCGTCCGCGTGTTGGTGGGCGGCCTTGCCTGTGCGGTCGTGGTCGGCGCCGCCGGACTGATCGGGGAATGGGCCCGCCTCGGCGGCAGCCGCCAGGACACTCGCGAGCGCATCGAGGCGGATGTCGAGCGGCAGTTCTCGACCCTTTCCGACCATCTGGAGACTGCCGTCAACCGCGTGGCCGCGGAGCCGGCGCTGCTGTCTGTGGTCCAGACCAGGGAAGGCGCCGGCACGCGCGGGTTATTCGTGCGCATGGCAGAGGCCGCCGACGCCACGGACCTGCCGGGCATTGCCCTCACGCTGTACGGACCCGAAGGAAGACCCGTTGCGTGGTCGGGCAGACCGGCGCCGATCCCCATTCCACGATTGAGCGGCCCGGACGCCGTGTTTCTCGCACCCAGCACTGCCCTTGGCGTCCGCATGGTGCGCGTCAAGCCGGTGGTCGACCCCGCCGCGAGCGACCGCCGGGTTGCCACGATTGTTGCCGAAGCGGCACTTCCGGCGACCGCAGGCGTCGCGCCGCAGACCGATGGCTTTCTCCTCGAGACAAGTGTCGTCCGCGTGCCGCTGCGCACGCGTTTCGAAGGCGCGCCCGATGCGCTCGATGACGCCATCGTCGTCCGCAGCCAGGCCGGTGACCCGATCGCGGTTGTCGAACTGCCCTCGAGCGAGATTGAAGCCGCGCATGCCCGATGGCGGACGCGAACGCTTGCGGCAGTCACGGTGGTCCTGGCGGCTACGCTCTTGCTGTTTTGCGGGCCGCTGCTCGATTGGCGCCGGCTCATTCGCCACCTGGCCCCGCATGCGGCGCTGACCATCGCGATTCTGGCGTTGCTGATCGCGGCGCGAGCCGTGTTGTGGTGGGCGGTGCGACTCGCCGATCTCGCCTCACCTCCGTTAGCGTCCGAACAGTTGGCGGGCCGCGACTGGATTGCGTTAGCGTCTCCCGTCGATTTCCTTTTTACCGCGCTCCTCGTGGCGGGGGTCGTGGCGCTTGCGGCGTCGAGCTTCGAACAATGGCGCTACGGACGGCGCTTGCGGGCTCGCGCGATCGATGGCCGCCGCCCGCTGCGCGTCTTCGGCTTCGTTCTCGCGCAAGTCGCGGCGGCTGCGGCGGCAGGTGCGACGGTGGTCGTGTACGAATCGTTCATTCGGACGCGGTTGTCACAATCGACCGTCGATCTGCTGCACTTCTCGCTTCATCCCTTCGACGCGGCTCGGCTCGCGGTCGTCATCGGACTTGTCATCCTGCACGCCGCGCTCGCCGCCCTGCTCGTGCTGATATTCAGAGTCGCGCGATCGCCGTGGGTGGTGGCCGGGCAGGTGCGGTGGATCCGCGGGGTGATTCCGCTGCTCTGGGCGGCGCCGGCATTCTTCGTGATGCAGGCCGCCATGGCGTATTGGGAACGCCCGCCGGTGGTGCCCGCGACGCTCATCGTGGCGTTCGCGATCGCCGCGGCATGGCGGTTGCGGCGCTATCGGTCGCTCCTGAGGCACGCGTCTCAGGCCGCTCGGTTGTCGGCACTGTTCGTTGCCCTCGCGCTGCCATCGCTGGTGTTCTATCCGTCGCTGGTCGATGCCGCCGGCCGCTCGCGCCGGCAACTCGTGGAAACGCGTTACGCACCGGAAGTGATGAACCAGCGTCGCAACCTGCAGCTGCCGTTGAGCGAAGCGCAGACACAAATCGACCGTCTCACCGATGTGGCGGATCTCGTCAAGCAGGCGCAACCCGCCGGTAACGGCCCCACGCCAACAGACGTGGCGTTTCTCGTCTGGTCCAAGACGGTGCTCGCCCAACAGCGCCTTACGTCCTCGGTGGAGCTCTACGACGCGGCGGGCTCCATGGTGAGCCGATTTGCACTCAAACTGCCGGAATCGGGCAGCGCACAGATATGGCAGGAGGCGAAGTGCGAGTGGGAAATATTTGAAGAAGTCTCACCGTTCTTTTCCGAGGAGCGACACCTGTTGCACGCCGGTCGCCGCATCTGCGTCAAAGACGCCGCCGGGCGCGAGACGATGGTCGGTTCGATCGTCGTCCACATGCTGCTCGATTACAGCAACCTGTCGTTTATCTCGGCGCGAAGTCCGTACGTGGCACTGCTCCGCGCGCCGGGGGACGAGAGCACCGAACCGACACCGCGCGAGCGGCTCGAATTTACAGTCTATGGTTGGAGCCGCCGGGCCCTCTACATGTCCGGGGCCGACACCTGGCCGGTGACCGAGGACGTGTTCGGGCGCGTGCTCTCGTCACGCGATCCCTTCTGGGGCGAGCTCTCCCGCGGTGATACCGAGTACGAAGTCTACGTTCTGAACGATCGTCACGCGATCTACGCGCTCGGGTATCCACGAACCGGCACGTTCGGGCATCTCGTCAGCCTGGCCGAGCTCGTTGTGCTCGCCGTGACCACGATGCTTCTGCTGCTCTTCGCCGGCGCTTTGTACGGGATGTTCGCGGCGCGCAGCCCGACGTCTGGCCGCGCGCTGCTGCGCGAAGTGCGCGCGAGCTTCTACCGAAAGCTTTTCATCGCGTTTGTCGTCGCCGCGGTCCTCCCGGTGCTCGCTCTCGCGGTTGTCACGCGCGAATACATCGCCAACCTGATCAACGTCGACGTCGAGAGTGAAGCCACACGTACCGCGGCGTCGGCGAGTCGCGTTGTCGAAGATGTCGGCACACTCGAGGCGCGCGGAGGATCGAATCTGGAGATCGTCGACGACAACCTCGTCGTCTGGCTCAGTCGTGTAATCGCACAGGACGTGAATATCTTCGATGGCGTCGGATTGCTGGCGTCAAGCGAGCGTAATCTCTTCGCCTCGGGGCTGCTTCCGACGGGCACGCCAGGCGAGGTGTATCGCGCGATCGTGCTGGAAGGTCGGCCCTCATTCGTGTACCGCGAGACGGTCGCCGGTTATCCCTATCTCGTGTCCGCGGCCCCGGTGCGGGTGCAGAATCACGATGCGATCCTGACGGTGCCGCTGACCATCCGGCAGCAGGAGCTCGAAGCCCAGACCGACGAGCTCGATCGACGTGTGGTGCTCGCGGCCGTGCTCTTCATCATCCTCGGCGCCGGCATCGGCTATTGGATGGCGGAGCGGATTGCCGACCCTGTGAATCGGCTGATGAAGGCCACCGCGCGCATCGCCCGCGGAGATCTCGATGCGCGAATCCTCACCACGTCGTCCGACGAGTTCCGGCGGCTGGTGGAATCGTTCAACCGCATGGCGGCCGATCTGCAGCGTCAGCGAGCCGAGCTCGAACGCACGAATCGCCTTGCCGCATGGGCCGACATGGCGCGGCAAGTCGCACATGACATCAAGAACCCGCTCACGCCCATTCAGCTCAATGCCGAGCATCTGCTACGCGTGCATGTCGATCAAGGTCAGCCCTTGGGACGCGTCGTCGAGGAGTGTGTGTCGAACATTCTCAAGCAAGTGAAGCTACTGCGGCAGCTGTCGGCCGAGTTCTCGAGCTTTGCATCCTCTCCGACGCCACGACCGGCACCGACCAGCCTGAGCGAGGTTGTGAGCGAGGTCGCGGAGCCGTATCGCGTGGGTCTCGAGGAACGTGTCGCGATTGCGATCGACGTGCCGCAATCGCTCCCGCTCCTTCTCGTGGACAAAACGCTGCTCGCGCGCGCCATGACGAATATCATCGAGAACGCGCTGCACGCCATGCCTTCCGGCGGGACGCTGTCGATTCGCGCCCGCGCCCTGCCCGAGCATCAGGTCGAGTTGTCGATTAGCGATACGGGCATCGGGATGGATCAGGAAGCACTCACACGTGTGTTCCAGCCCTACTTCTCCACCCGTGCGGCAGGAACCGGCCTCGGCCTGACCATCGCCAAACGCAACGTGGAGCTCAATAACGGCACAATTGCCGTCGAGAGCGAGCGCGGAAAAGGGACGACGGTGACCGTCACCCTGCCGACAGCGGAATCGGGGACCTGAAGGTCCTCGCTGCATGTCGCCTGGTTCATGTCGCGCGGACCTTTAGGCCCGCGACTCGGCATCGGGATCGCGAGGGCGAAGCTTCGAGATGGCCAGCCCCACAAACGCCGACGACAAGTACCCGTACGCCATGACGAGCAGCACCTGATGCGGATAGACGGTGACGAGTGCAACGAAGGCGGCGAGTGCGATGAGTACCGTATAGCGGCGCTTGGCACGGAGATCGAGTGTTTTGAAGCTTCGAAACCGGATCGTGCTCACCATCAGGAGCGCCGGAACCACGACGACCGCAACGCCGATCATGGGCGTGGGGTCGCTCCCGAGGAGATAGACAATTCCCCCAAGTGAGTTTTTGGCGGCCAGATCGCTCGCGAAAAAAACTGTGGCGGCTGGAACGGCCGCCGCTGCCGGACTCGGCAGCCCGGCGAAATATCGCTTGTCCGCGTGTGCCTGCTGAAGGTTGAAGCGGGCCAGGCGGAGCGCCGCGGCGGTCACGAACAAGAATCCGACGGCCCAGCCGACGCGGCCTAGCGGTCCGAGAGCCCAGACGTAGGCGAGGACCGCCGGCGCCATGCCAAAAGAAATCAGGTCGACCAGCGAATCCAGTTGGACGCCGAACTCGCTCGAGGTGCCGGTCATGCGGGCAATGCGTCCGTCCAGCATGTCGAGCACCATCGCGACACCGATGAATACCGCAGCTGTTCCCAGCTGGCCGTGCAGCGTGTACACGATGCACGACCATCCACAGAACAGATTGCCGACCGTAAACAGACTGGGCAGCAGCGAGACACCACGGCGAATACCGCGCCGGTCGCGATAGCGTACGACCGGCCGATTCGGCGGGATGCCGGCGTGCTGTGCGGCACCGGATGTGGGCGTCACTTCAAGGCTCCAGCGTGGCGAGGGGTGTTTCGCCGCCGACCACGTGATCGCCGACCTTCACGCGCACGCGTGCTGAGGGCGGCAGGAACAAATCGATCCGCGACCCGAACTTCATGATGCCGAAGCGCTCGCCGCGGCTGACGACATCCCCCGGCTTGACGCGGCACACGATGCGCCGCGCGAGAATGCCCACGATTTGCCGCAAGACAACAGGTGTGCCCGCCCGATCAATCCACACTTCCGTCCACTCGTTGAGCGTGCCCGCTTCGTCGCGATACGCCGGCAAAAACTTGCCGGGATGATACTCCACCTTGGTGACCCGGCCCTCGACCGGTGCGCGGTTGACGTGCACATCGATCGGCGACAGGAACATGACGACGCGCTGCCAGTCGCCTGGAGGCGCTCCCGGACCGGGGTCGCCGATCAGCATGACCCGCGCATCGGCAGGAGCGACCACGAGGTTGGGGTCGGAAGGAACCGTTCGTTCGGGGTCGCGGAAGAAAAAGACGAAGAACGCGGCAAGCAGCAGCAACGGCACCGCCCATAGCCGGCCCTGCCACCACCAGATGCCGCCGGCGGCGACGAGCGCACCGAGTATGAAAGGCCATCCTGCGCGATCGATCATGCTGATCTGACCATCATAGAGACATCGGGAGTCTTTTTCGACGGGTCGCCGCCAAAAAGACTCTCGATGTTCTGAGCGAACGATGATCGGGTCAGGCGCTCAGCGCGGCGCCGGCGGCTCCCGTACGATGCTCACGCCGAATCAGCTCCATTCTGTCCTTGAGCTGCAGTTTGCGCTTCTTGAGAGTGACTTCTTCGAGTTGTTCCGCGGTTGAAAGGTAATGCTTAACGGTGAGTTCGTGCAGGCGGCCTTCTAACTCGTGATGCTTCGATACTAGCCGGCGGTACTCCTCGTCGGTCTCGAGGAGCAGGGTCTGTAAGTCCTGAGACTCAGCCATCGTGCTCGGCCTCCCTTCCGGAGTCAGGCGCCGGATGCGACCCACTCCATAGGCGGACTGTAGCACCACCCCTGGAGGGTTGCAAGGTGATCAGCTGGAAGACGAGGCATCACGGGCGAGGATAAGTGCGTCTTCGATCGGCTGCGTGTAATAACTCGGGCGGACGCCAGCGAGACGGAATCCCGCGCCTTCGTACAATCGGAGGGCGGCCGTGTTCGATCGGCGTACCTCCAGCGTGGCGTGCACCACGCCAAGCCGCTCTGCCTCGCCCAGAACGTGGGCCAAGAGCGTGCGGCCCAAGCCGCGATTGCGGTGATCTGGCCGAATCGCCAGATTGTTGATGTGAATTTGATCGGCGACGCGCCAAAACGCGCAAAACCCTGCAACGCGCGCTTCGACTGTTCGAATCACGAACACGTAGCACACGTCAGGGCGTTCGAGCTCACTCTCGTACCACTCGCGTGTCGTGGGATTGTGAAACGAGGCCTGTTCGACCGCGAGGACGCCATCGAGATCCTCCGGCGACGTGAGCCGCTCGAGGACAATGGTGCTCACCGTTGTCCTTGTCGCTCGCGATCGAGCTCGGCATCGGGACGCCGGATGTATAAGGGCGCGAGGGTATGCGGTGGCCCCGCCGCACCCTGTGCTGCCCTCACCTGCCCCAGCCGGGCGAGCGCGGGAGCTAATACGGGGATGCGGCTCACAATCCGCGGGACGCCGCTGCCGGCTCGTTCAATCAGGGCGGCGTGCCGCACGGCGCCGTCCCCGACGAACGTCACACCGAGTCTCTGCCGTGAACGGCAAGGCTGCGAGAATCGTCAAGGGATTTCCGACGAGTGCGGCCGCGACCGGTTCGCACCCGCGCGCGGTGCAGCCAGCATCCAGCACGTAACACGCCGAGAAGACCTCACCGCGCTGCGCGTCCATCCACACCACCAGCGCTCCGTCGACCCCGAGATCGACACCCGCCGTGTCTGCCATCGCGTCGAGCGCCGAAATGCCGACGACGGGCGTGTTCAGCACCATCGCGAGGCCTTGTATGGCCGACAGGCCGATGCGAAGCCCGGTAAATGCACCTGGCCCGCTCGCCACAACCAGCAGGTCGAGGTCGGCTGGTGCGAGCGACGCCCGCTCGAGCACCGCGGCGATTTCACCCGGCAGGCGCTCGCCGTGTGTCCGGGAGGCATCGCCTTCGACAACAGCCAGGACGTCGCGATCGCGTGTGACCGCGACACTTCCCGCGCGTGTTGTCGTGTCGAGCGCCAGAACGAGCACGAGTATGATCGTATCGCGTGTCGCAGCCCCACGAATCTCCCGCCGTGTCGCAGGCGCCGGCGAGCAACGTCACGCCGGCGATGCGGCAGTACCTCGACGCCAAGCGGCAGTATCGGAACGCGCTGGTGTTTTTCCGCATGGGCGACTTCTACGAGATGTTCTACGAAGACGCGCTGGTCGCCGCGCGCGCGCTCGACTTGACGTTGACGTCTCGTTCGAAGGACTCGAGCGGCGACGGCGATGCCGATGTGCGGGTTCCGTATCACGCCGCCGACGGCTACATCGCTCGACTGGTGCAGAAGGGTTACCGCGTCGCGATCTGCGAACAGGTCGAAGATCCGCAAGAAAGGCCAAGGGTGTCGTGCGGCGCGAAGTGGTGCGCGTGGTCTCGCCGGGGACGCTCACCGATGCGGCGCACCTCGATGCGCGGGAGCCGGCGTTCCTCATGGCGCTCTCCTCTGCCGGCGTCGGAACGGCCGCCTACGGGGTGGCGCTCATCGATCTCTCGACCGGCGAGTTCTCGGTTGCCGAGTACGGCGGGCGCGATGGACTTCAGTCGCTGCGGGACGAGATGCTCATGCTCAAGCCGCGGGAGATCGTCGTCGGCTCGGCGACACGACATCCGCGCAGCCGTGCCCGGATCGCCGCAGCCGGCACGACGATCCGCGAGATCGACGGCTGGACTTCGATCTGGAGCGCGCCCGGCAGACGCTGCTGGATCAGCTTCGCGTGGGCGCGCTCGAAGGGTTCGGCCTCGAACACAGCCAGTCCGCCGTTTGCGCGGCCGGTGCGCTCGTGCGCTACCTGCGTGACACGCAAAAGGCCGACCTCGCGCATGTGCGCCACGTTCGTCTCAAGTCATCGGCGGATGCGCTTGTGATCGATCCGACGACGCTCAAGCACCTCGAGATCGTCGGAGGCCGTGGGCGGCCGCGGCATGGGTCGCTCCTCGACGAGATCGATCGGACGGCAACGGCGATGGGCAGCCGGCTGCTCCGCTCATGGTTCATTCGGCCGCTGATCGCGCTCGAGGGGATTCGCGACCGCCTCGACGCCGTCGAGGAACTGGCGTATCGCTCGACAGACCGCGGCAAGTTGCGCGAAGCGCTCAAAGGCGTCCAGGATCTCGAACGGCTGACGTCGCGCATGGCGCTCGGGAGCGCCGGCCCGCGCGATGTCGTGGGGTTGCGGCAGTCGATTGCGGCGATCCCGCGCGTGCGGGTGGTGCTGCGCGAGTGTCAGGCGCCGCTGCTCACGTGCTGCTCGGAGAACTGGACGAACTCGCGGACGTCCGCGAGTGGATCGAGTATGGCGATGTCGGACGAGCCGCCGGCGCTCGCGCGCGAGGGTGGCTTTCTGCGCGACGGCTATGACCCGGAGCTCGACGAGCTGCGGCACATCTCGCGCTCCGGCAAGCAGATCATCGCCGAGATGGAAGATCGGGAGCGGCGCGCACGGGCATTCAGCTCACTCAAGGTGCGTTTTAACCGGGTGTTCGGGTACTACATCGAGATTTCCAAGGCCAACCTGCACGCGGTGCCCGCCGACTATCACCGCAAGCAGACCATTGCCGGAGGCGAGCGCTTCATCACGCCTGCGCTCAAAGAGTACGAAGAGAAGGTGCTCGGCGCTGACGAGCGGAGCCTCGAGCGAGAGCTCGAGCTCTTCGAGGCGCTCCGGCTGCGGGTGGCAGCCGAAGCCGCACGGTTGCTCGACAGTGCGCGGGCACTAGCCACGCTCGATGTGCTCGCCGGCCTCGCAGAAACGGCGACCCTCTGCAACTACACCAAGCCACACGTCCACGACGGCGATGCCCTCGTCGCGCTCGACCTTCGACACCCCGTCGTCGAACGACTGGCCGCCGGCAGCGTTTGTCCCCAACGACGTCGAGCTCGACGGCAACCTCCCATCAGCTGGTCATCCTGACCGGGCCGAACATGGGCGGCAAGTCGACGTACCTGCGTCAGGTGGCGCTCCTCTGCGTGATGGCGCAGGCCGGGTCGTTCGTGCCGGCGCGCGAAGCGAAAGTCTCGCTCGTCGACCGCATTTTCGCTCGCGTCGGCGCCTCCGACAACATCGCGCGCGGGCAATCGACGTTCATGGTCGAGATGCAGGAGACGGCGCACATCCTCAACGGCGCGACGTCGCGCAGCCTCGTCGTGCTCGATGAGATCGGCCGCGGGACCGCCACCTTCGACGGGCTCAGCATCGCCTGGGCCGTCGCCGAACACCTCGCGAAGAACCCGCGGGCGCGACCCAAGACGCTGTTTGCGACCCACTATCACGAGCTCACCGATCTCGCCGACGGCTTGCCCGGTGTCGTCAACTGCGCACGTGACCGCACGGGAATGGAAAGACGAGATCGTCTTCCTCCACAAGATTCTCGCCGGCCGATCGGATCGGAGCTACGGGATTCAAGTGGCGCGGCTGGCCGGATTGCCGCCGTCGGTCATCGCGCGTGCGCGAGACATTCTGATCGCGCTCGAGCACGACGAACTGTCCCGCGGCGCGCGGCCGGCACTGAGCGGCGCGCCACCGGTCGCGCTGGCGCAGCTGGGCCTGTTCCATGCCCCGAGTGAAGCCGTCGATCGTCTGCGCGAGCGCCTCAACGAGATCGATCTGAATCGCACCACGCCGCTCGAGGCGCTGCAGATCCTGTCCGATCTCAAAAAGGACGCCGACGTGTGATTGGTAAACTGAGAGTACGGTCCTTTCCTTGCGCGTTTCCGTGCTTCCGTGCTTCCGTGGTTCTGCGATCCCGCTGCTTTCCGTGTTTCCGCGCTTGTCGCGGTCGCCTTGTGCAGCGGATGCACCGCGAGACCCGCCACCGATCCCAACGTCATCACCATCGCTGTCTTCGCGGCGCCCAATAATTTCGATCCGCGGGTTGGCACCGACGAAGTGTCGCAGAAGGTGTATCAACTCGTCTTCGACAACCTGCTCACGCTCGACCAGCAGTTGAGTGTTGCGCCGGGACTGGCGACGCGCTGGGAGCAACCGGACGACACAAGCTACGTCCTGTATCTCCAGAGGGGCGTGCGGTTTCACGACGGACACGAGCTCACCTCCGCGGACGTGGTCTACACCTTCACCACGCCTGATCGACCCGGCATTCGTCTCTGCGCGAAAAGGCGCCTACGCGTTGCTCGATCGCGTCGAAGCGATCGATGCCTACACTGTCCGCTTCGTCCTCAAGGAACCGTCGGGTTCGTTTCCGATTCAGCTCGTGTTGCCGATCATTCCCAACGGTGCCGGGCCCGAGCTGCGCACGCATCCGATCGGGACCGGGCCGTACATGTTCAAGAGCTACGCCGTGGACGATCGGCTCGATCTCGCGCCGTTCGGCGACTACCATGGTGGCGCGCCGCAGAACGCCGGCGTCGTCCTCAAGATCATCCCCGACGAGATCATGCGCGGTCTCGAGCTGCAAGAAGGGCACCGTGGATGTGATCGTCAACGATCTCGGCCCGACACCGTCGAGCAGTTTCGTAAGGAAGGCTCGATGCAGATCGTGCAAGCGGTCGGGCACCGACTACGCGTACGTCGGACTTAACCTGCGCGATCCGATCCTCGTCCGATCGCCGCGTGCGCCAGGCCATCGGCTACGCCATCGATCGCGACGCCATCGTCAAGTATCTGCGTCGCGATCTGGCCGAACCCGCGCTCGGCGTGGTGCCGCCGACGTCGTGGGCGTTTGCCGCCGACGTGTTCCAGTTCACTCATGATCCGGCGCGGGCGCGGGCGCTGCTCGACGAGGCCGGCTATCGCGACCCCGACGGCGACGGCCCGCAGCCGCGGCTGCGCCTCACCCTGAAAGTGTCGACCAACGAGTATTACCGTCTCCAGGCGGCGGTGATCCAGCAGCAGTTGCGCGAGGTTGGCATCGATCTCGACGTGCGCAGCCACGAGTTTGCGACGCTCTCCAAGGACGTGGCGGGCGGCAATTTCCAACTCGTCACGCTGCAGTGGGTGGGGATCTCGGATCCCGACATGCTGCGCCGGGTGTTCCACTCGAAGCAGATGCCGCCGTTCGGTTTCAATCGCGGGTTCTACAGCAATCCAGAAGTGGACCGCCTGATCGATGCGGCAACGGAAGCGACGGATCAGGACGTCCGCAAGCGTCTCTACCGCGAGGTGCAGCATCGTGTGGCGCAGGACGCGCCGTATATCAGCCTCTGGTACAAGACCAACGTCGCCGTCGCGCAACGCGGTCTCACGGGCATTCGCTTGAGCCCGCTGGCGGAGTTCACGTTCTTGAAAGATGTGCAGCGCGCACCTAGCTCTTGATTTTCTCGAGCTCCTGCTTCGCGGCGGCGGCAAAGGGCGAGTCGGCGTGCTGCTCCACGATCTGGTTGAGCGTCTTGCGCGCGTCGTCGGTCTTCCCCGCGACGCGGTAGGCGCGCGCGAGCTCCAGCAGGATGGCTTCCTTCGGGAGATTGCTGCCGGTTCTCTCCGACAGCTCTTTAAACCCGCCAATCGCGGCATCGTGCTGACCGGCGCGTAATTGTGCTTCGGCTTTCCCCAACCGCGAGCTCTCGCCCAACAAGCCACCCGCGCTGGCCACCTGATCGTACTGTTTGATCGCCTCGTCGTAACGGCCAAGACCCACGAGCGCCGCGGCCGCGTGGTAGCGTGCCGTCCTGCCGGGGTCGGTGGTTGGATAACGGTCGGCCGCCGCAAGGAATTTCGGCAGCGCCGCTTCGAGCTTGGCTTTTTCGCTCGGGAACGTTCCTGGCTGCTGCGCAATCGGGACAGCCGGGTTTGCGCCCGGCGCGGGCGGCGCGGGCGGCGCGACGCGTGACTCGAGGACGACCATCGCCTGCGCCAGGGCTTCGCGCGCCTGGGTATCCGCGCGGGTGCGCCAGGCGAAGAATGCTCCGGCCGCGATCGCGATCAGCACGATCGTGCCAACCCCGATCAGCATCGGGCGTCGATTGCGCGCCGCGAAATCGCTCGCGTGCCCGAGCGCGAGTGCCAGCTCGTTGTCCTTGAGATGATGCCGTTCCGAGGTCTTCATTTCAGTGATTCTTTCAATGAACCGACGGGATTACACAGACGGGCAATAACCACAGATTACACAGATTACACGGATTGAGGGGGTGTTTGGCTTACGGCCCCGGGCGCTTTCCAATAGATGGTGTCGTCAGCGGCGATGACGATGCCGCTCGGGCGGCCGAACTGACGCCATCGGTCTAAGTAGCGGCCGTCCTGATCGAAAATCTGAATGCGATTGTTCTCGCGATCGCCGACGAACAGCCGTCCACGCGCGTCGATGGCGATCGTATGTGGCTCGCTGAAGTCGCCCGCGCCGTGACCTACGCCAAAAACGATCGTGACGCGGCAAGGCGCGCTTTGGGTCTTCCACCGCGAGACGGAGACCGCGCCCGGATCAAACCCCGAGAACTGGACCCTCGCCGCCAAGCCGACCCATGCACCACGACCCCGACAGGCCCATACGTCGTGCGGCGGCATTGTGTCGAACTTTTCGATTACTTCACGTAGATATCGGAAACGGCATCGCGAGGAACCTCGCCAACAGGAGGACACCATGGGTCTCGCAGATTTTAGGTTGACGGTTCTCCAGAAGGACAGCACCGGCGGTAAAAAGGACAGCGCCGGCGGTAAAGACGACGCTTTGTATTGGGATGCCGCTATCCGCATCGCAGAGGTCAAAATCAGCAGCGTGACGGATCTCGTTGAGGTGGCGGAACGGCGCTGTGCTCGGCGACACGCCAGATCTACAGTCTTTCCATCGTGGGCCACGGAAATTCGGAGCATTTCAACGTTGGGGACCAGCAGATCAACACCGTCACCATCTTCAAGCACATAGCCTCATGGACCCGGCTGGAGAAGTGCTTAACGAAGGATTGCGACATCGACATCATCTGTTGCCGGTCGGGTCGAGACAAGACTCTGTTGATGCTGCTCTCTGCCTTCTTGGGTGGCCGGTCCGTTACGGCGCCGATCTGGGACCAAGGACCTGGCTATGGGTTTACTCACGGGGACGACGTCGAATGCGTGGTGACAACGTGCACGTACTCGACGGGATCGGTGAACTGGGACGATGGTCGAGGTGGGCGAGCAACCGACGCGGACGTGAAGCGTCAGCGTAATGCTTTTCATGGACGGTAGCCGACGCGCGAGTTGTGGGCCGGTGCAGTCGGTAAGCCACACCGCGGCGGGTTTGCGGAGGCCGTGGTGGTAGTGCACGCGCGGCACGGCTTGCCAACCGTCCACCTTCGCGCTTCGCGCTACGGCGGACAAGTAGCCTGGCTTGCCAGCCGTAGCTCGGTGCGAAGTGAGTGAAGCCTGAAGGCTGGCGCGCCCGGCCCGCCTTCGCAAATGTAACGTTCTTGCTTCGGCGCGCTCGGATGGCATGGAGCGACCCGGTTTCTCAACTTTGAACTGGGAACTTTGAACTGGGAACTTCCCGCGAATGTCCTTCCTGAGACATAGGTAACACGGTATTCCGGACACATGGGTGACACTTTGCCCCCTACACGCAGGAGGGGGCATGCCTTGGAAGGAGTGTCACACGATGGACGAGCGTCTGCGGTTTGTCGCCCGCCTGCTCGAGGGCGAGAAGATGGCGCCGTTGTGCGTCGAGTTCGGGATCTCGCGCAAGACTGGCTACAAGATCTACGACCGCTACAAAGACTGCGGTGTGCAGGCCTTCACCGACCGGAGCCGCCGGCCCCATCGCCAGGCGAATCGGCTGCCGGCGCCGATCGAGGCCACGATCGTCCGCCTGAAGCGTGAATACCCTGGCTGGGGCGCGCCGAAGATTCGCGAGAAACTGCGACAGCGGTGTGCCGGGCCGCAGCTGCCCGCGATCAGCACGGTCCACGCAGTCCTCGATCGGCACGGGCTCGTGAAACACCGGCGCCGGCGCCGGCGCGCGCGCGCGGCACCGCACTCTCTCAGCCGACGACGCCGAATGTGCTGTGGTGTGCCGACTACAAGGGCGAGTTCATGCTCGGCAACCGCCGCTACTGCTATCCGCTCACCATCACCGATTTCGCCAGCCGCTACCTGCTGACCTGTGAGGCGCTCACGACGACGCAGGAGACATTCGCGTTCACCGTCTTCGAGCGGACGTTTAAAGAGTTCGGGTTGCCGCAGGCGATCCGCACCGACAATGGGGTCCCGTTTGCGTCCGCGCACGCGTTGTACGGCCTGAGCAAACTGTCCGTCTGGTGGCTGCGACTGGGGATTCAGATCGAGCGGATCAAACCCGGCCATCCGCAACAAAACGGCCGACACGAGCGGATGCATCTCACACTCAAAACGGACGCGACCAAGCCGGCGGCGGCGAACGTCCTGCAACAGCAGGCGCGGTTCGACACCTTCGTCGAGCGTACAACCAGGAGCGGCCACATCAGGCGCTGGACATGAAAGTGCCCGGCGGACGTCTACGCCCGGTCACCGCGCCTCTATCGGGGTCTCGATGAGCTGACGTACCCCTTTCACGACCTGACGATCGCGGTCACCCGCTGCGGCCGCATCTGCTTTAACGGGCGGAAGATTAATCTCAGCCACGTGTTTGCTGGCCAGAACGTCGGCGTGACACAGGTCGGTGAGCACATCTGGCTCGTCACCTTCATGCAGCACGATTTGGGGTACTTCGACGACGAGACGTGCCGGCTGGAGCCGATCGAGAATCCCTTCGGCCCGAAAGTGTTACCTATGTCTTCGGAATGAACTGTCACCCATGTGACCGGAATAGACCAAGCGGGATTGGCGCGCCCGGCAGGAATTGAACCTGCGACCCCCCGCTTAGGAGGCGGGTGCTCTATCCACTGAGCTACGGGCGCATCAATACTGCAAGACCGAAAACACCGGTTCATCCGGGAGCTTCGCGCGGCCGTTCAGGAAACCGAGCTCGATGAGAAACGACAGGCCCACCAGTTCGCCGCCGACTCGCCGAATCAACCCGGCCGCCGCCTTGGCCGTTCCGCCCGTGGCAAGCACATCGTCCACGAGCAGGACCTTTTGTCCGGGTCGAAACGCGTCGCAATGAATCTCGAGGCAGTCCGTGCCGTGACCTCGAGCGCGTAGTCCTCGCGGTGCGTTTTCGCGGGAAGCTTCCCGGGCTTGCGAATAGGGACGAACCCCGCGTTGAGCGTGTTGGCGACCGCCGCGCCGAGGATGAACCCACGGCTTTCGATGCCCACGACCTGTTCGATGCCCTTGTCCGCATATGGCTTTGCGAGCGCGTCGATCATGTCGCGGAAGCCCTGCGGATCGTTGAGGAGCGGCGTGATGTCGTAGAACAGGATGCCCGTCTTCGGGAAATCCGGCACGTGACGAATTTTGGCTTTGAGCGTGTCCATCAATCACCGTCGGCAGTCGACGGTCCACGTCGACGGAACAAACGTCAGGAAATCGTAAAGCCCGTCACGCGGCCCGACGGGTTCGTCGAGTCGACCTCGACACTCTCGACACGGGCGTGCGACGGGCCGCGCCACAACGCCGCTTCGAGCCGCATCAGCGACTCCTCGTCGCCTTCGGCGAGGACCTCGACGCGACCATCCGGCAGATTCCGCACCTGCCCGCTGAGCCCTTCTCGAGTGCCGACGTCTCGCGCGAAGTAACGAAACCCGACGCCCTGCACCCGGCCGCTAACCAGATACCGGCGGGCGACGCGCATCAGGGCATTGTAGCGCAGCGTCCTTCACCGCCTTCGTCGTCGCTATTCTGTGAGCGAAGGCGACTTGTCGGCCGGAGCTCGCACCTGTTCAGCGAGCGAAGGCCGATGATAGGATCAGCTGTTCGAGGCGACCTGTGCATCCAGATTTAGAAGAAGCCGTCGCCTTCCACGAGGCGGTCCTCGCGGAAGGCGCCAAGGCGCTCGTCGGGTACGAGCTCCCAAACAGCTCGCCAACGTCGTGCTCATGTCGGAGATTCCGACCACGTACGACAAGAAAGAGCAACGCCAGGTCAGCTCCGGCAACCTGCTGCTGCGCGGGGTCCCCGGCGTCGGCAAGACCTTTTTTGGCGTGATCCTCGCCGCCATCAGCAACGCGAAATTCGCCCGTCTCCAGGGGCGCGCCGATCTCCAGCCCACGGAAGTCGTCGGCTTCCAGATGATCAATCCGGCGACAGGAGAGCTGGTCACGGAATTCGGGCCGCTCGCCGAAGCCGAGATCATTCTGCTCGACGAGATCAACCGCATCCCGCTCAAGTCGCAGAGCGCGTTCCTCGAAGGACTGCAGGATCGGACGGTCAGCATCGGCAAGACGACCTACGAGTTGCCCGCCTTCAGTTTCGCGATCGCGACGATGAACCCGGTGGAGCTCGGCCAGGGGACGTTCCCGCTCTCCGAGGCGGCGGCCGATCGGTTTGCCATCATCGTGAACATCGGGTATCTGCCGCCAGCCGAGGAAGAGAAACTCGTCAACTTCGATTTCAAGCGCATGCGACTCAGGCCGTTGATGTCCAAAGAACGGATCATCGAGCTGCGCGCGGCGATCAGCGAGAAAGTGTTTCTGCACGAATCACTCGGCCGACTACATTCGGGCCTCGTCGCCGCCACGCGGCCCTACAATGCCGAGATCGACTGGCATCACGCACTCGCCATCGGAGTTGGTCGAACGCGGCGTGGATCTGGGTGCGTCGCCGCGCGCCATCATCTGCTGGGGCCGGCTCGCCAAAGCGTGGGCGATCCTCATGCGCCGGCGCGACGAGGTGTATCCCGAGGACATCCAGGACTCGCCCCGTACGTGCTCGGGCATCGTGTCTGGCTGGGGCCGCATGCGGCCAGCCACGGCGCTCACCGCCGAGGCCGTGATCAAGGACGTTGTGGAGCGGGTGGCGATCCCATGAGGACGCGCGGCAGGAAGTCGAGCCGCTGATCAACCTCTCGGAGATCACCGAGGTCGAGCTCCGCATTCTCAAACGCATGCGCGAGTTCACCATCGGCGAACATGCCAGCCGTTTTCACGGCGCCGGATTCGATTTTGTCGGCCTGCGCGATTACCAGCCGGGCGATCGCTTCTCCTCGATCGACTGGCCGCAGTCGTCTCATCACCAACTTCAGTCCCCTCGTGGTGCGCGAATTCGAGCAACCAAGCACCTCGAGCGTCGTGATCGTGGCCGATCGATCGCTCTCGACCAGATGCGGCATCGATGGCGTGCCGCTGGCGGCGACGATCGCGCGCGCCATTGCCACGATCGGCATGTCCGCGGTGTTCTTTCAGGACTCGATTGGCCTCATCACGTTCGGCGAGGATTTTTCTGATCTCCAAGGCGTGCGCCCGCGGATCGGCAAAGGCCAGGTGATTCAATGCCTCGATGCGTATCAGCACGGCCGAGGCGTGCAGGAGGTGCGGTCGGCCGGGGACCTGGGTGCGACCCTCGTCGGCTTCATGCGCAAGACATCGCTGGTGCCGGTCGTGTCGGACTTCCTCTTCGAAAACGTCGACGCCGTCTTCCGCGACCTCGAGCACGTCAACTCGCTCCACGACATATTCGTTGTCCTCGTCGAAGCGGATTTCGCATTCGAGCTCCCGTCGGTCTCAGCCGGCTGGATCGAAGCGTTCGATGTGGAGACCGGCCGCTCACGTGTGATGTCGCGCCGCGAGCTCAAACAGATGGCGCCGCGTGTTCGCGAGTGGCAGGACGATGTGGCGAAGCGAGCCAAGAATAGCGGGTTCGACGTGTTGCGGTTGTCTCAGGATCAAAACCAGTTCGACATCGCACTTCTCGAATGGGTCGCCGAACGGCGACTCCGTCGTCGCTGAAGGGACCCCTTGCGATACTTACTGCTTGCGTATTCGTACTGCTCGCCTCCACCGCACTCGCCCAGCCGCCGGCGACGCAAAATGTCGAAGTTGAACCGGTCACGTGCTGGTGGCGCACGAGCACGAGCGCGGTCCGCGTCGGCCAACCGTTTTCGGTCGTGCTCACCTGCTCGGCGCTGGAGACCGAGGCGACCAAGGCAGTGATCGACCGCGGCCGGCTCGCATCCGCGGCGGTGCAGCTGCCGCCGTACGAAGTGACCGGTGGCTCGCAGACAGACGACATCACGACGGCGAGTCGCCGCTTCATGCAGTACGAATATACGGTCCGGGTGATCAGCGACGACGTCTTCGGCGCCGACGTGCCGATTCCGCCGCTGCAGATTTCCTATCGCATCGAGAGCAAGGTGCAGCAGGACGGCGCCGTGCAGGGTCGTGAACAGACCTACGTACTGCCGCCGCTGCCCGTGCATATCGCAAAGCTCGTGCCGGCGACCGAAACGCATATTCGCGAGGCACCGGTTTCCATTTGAGCGTCGTCGCGTCGCGTCAGTCGCGCGGCGCGCTGCTGCGAACGGCGGGTACAATCGCCTTCGCCGTTGCCGGCCTGCTCTTTCTCGTCGCGCTCGCGCGCTCTGCTCCGGCAAAAACGCAAGGCAAGCCCGCACGTGCGCACGCACCTGCTCAGCGATTCCGCAATCTTGAGCAGCGTACGCCGCGAGCTGCGAACCGTCCAGCAACAAGCGGCACGCGAAGGCTGGAATGAGTCGCTCACGGCGCGGGCGCTCGCCGCGTTGCGCGTCGCTGCCAGCTACGTCACGGGTCGCGCGGTTGTGCAGCGCGTCGTCCGCCGCGACGCCCCGCCTGATGGGCAACTGGTCCTCCGTCGTGCGATCGGCGGCCCCGTGCTTGTGTCGGGTGCGGTAACGGCTGACGCGATCCCCGCTGTCCGACAGCAGTGTCTCCGACGAGCTGCGAACGGCGCTGGCGCAGTTTACGGCGGCCCGCTACGGCCGGAGCAACGGCGCCAGCGGGCGGACCTGGACGATGCGGTGGCCACCGGGATTCGCGCGACCGGCCGGGTTGCGGCCCAGCACACGTGGGCCGCACGGGGCGTGGCGACGACCAAGCGTTCCATCGAGGGCTGGAAGGAGCGCGTGTGGGGGCGTTAAACGCCGGCCTCGATCGTGTCGCGAAATCTTTGCTGAGGGTCTCGCGCTCCGCCTCACGGACCTCAACTTGGTGCACGCGGCGGACGCACGCTTCGGCGCCACGGTGCTGGTCGGGCTCGCGCTCACGACGATGCTTCTCCGCCTTCTGCTGCGACGCGGCGCCGGCTCCGGGCGTGTGGGATTGCCCGCGCTGCTGGAGTGGGCACGCCCACACCGCTTAACGATTTTGCGTCATGGTGCGCTCGTCGTCGCGCTGGCCGCGCTCCCCTTTCTTCGCGCTCGCGTTCGGCGATCCAAAAACGTCGTTGACGCGGCAGGAA